>NZ_FOWM01000016.1:0-115302 GCF_900115455.1 Cupriavidus sp. OV096 | reverse complement strand
TCGACTCGGCCCCAAGGACCGACCGATCCTGCATTCGGATCAGGGCTGGCAATACCAAATGGCGTCCTATCGATCGATGCTCAAGCAGCACAGTGTCCGTCCCAGTATGTCGCGCAAAGGTAACTGCCTCGACAACGCTGCCATGGAGAGCTTCTTCGGCATCCTAAAGTCCGAATTCTTCTACCTGAACAAGTTCACCAGCATCGAGCAACTGCAGGATGGACTGCGCCAATACATTCACTACTACAATCATGACCGCATCAAGCTCAAACTAAAAGGGCTGAGTCCTGTGCAATACAGGACTCAGCCCTTTCCGGCCTAGCCATCAACCGTCCAACTTCTGGGGGTCAGTTCACAACATCGGGCGTTTTTGTTTTTGGGCTTGCTCGATGCAGGGGCGCAGGGCCTCAGGGCTGGCCGCCGAGCTTGGTCAGCGCATCCCCGGTCACGCGGCAGATGCGCCAGTCCGGCATCACGTCGGCGCCCATCGCCTGATAGAAATCGATCGACGGCTGGTTCCAGTCCAGCACCGACCATTCGAAGCGCCCGCAGCCGCGCGCCACGGCGATGCCGGCCAGATGGCGCAGCAGCGCCTTGCCCAGTCCGTGGCCGCGCCACGCGGGCTCCACGAACAGGTCTTCGAGGTACAGCCCCGGCTTGGCCAGAAAGGTCGAGAAACTGTGAAAGAACAGCGCGAAGCCGACCGCCTGCCGGCCTTCGTCCGTCTCCACTTCCACCAGCACCGCCTCGGCATGTGGGCGGTCGCCGAACAGCGCGGTCTGGATTTTTTCCGGCGTGGCTTCGACGAGATGGGTGAGCTTTTCATACTCGGCCAGCGCGGCGATCAGGCGAAATAGCGTGGTGCTGTCTGCGGGCTCGGCAGGGCGGATGGCGAAGGCGGTCATGGGAACGGTAGTAAGCGGCGAATGCGGGAATGAGTCGGGAATGCTACTCCAACATCCCAGCCAGCCGGGCCACCTGGGCCACGTAGTCCGGGGCGAGGCAGTCCACGCTGACGCGCTCGGGCGTGCTGCGCAGCCAGGTGAGCTGGCGCTTGCAGAGCTGGCGCGTGGCGGCGATGCCGCGTTCGCGCATGGTCGAGGCATCGCAGGCGCCGTCGAGGAACTCCCACACCTGCCGGTAGCCGACGCAGCGCATCGACGGCAGGCCGAGATGCAGGTCGCCGCGCGCGCGCAGCCGTTGCACCTCGTCGATCAGGCCGCCGGCCAGCATCGCATCGAATCTTTCCGAGATCCGCGCGTGCAGCACTGCGCGATCCGACGGCTCCAGCGCGATCACGCGGTAGCGCGCATCGGCCGCGCCGGTGAAGGTGCGGGCATCAGCCTGGCGGGCCAGCAGCGCGGACATCGGCTGTCCGCTTAGTCGGAAAATCTCCAGCGCGCGCTGGATGCGCTGCGCATCGTTGGGCGCCAGCCGGGCGGCGGTCACCGGGTCTACCTCGGCCAGCATCGCGTGCAGCGCCGGCCAGCCGCGTTCGGCCGCCCGGGCGTCGAGTTCGGCGCGCAGCGTGGCGTCGGCCTGCGGCAGGTCGTTCAGGCCCTGCGTCAGCGCCTTGTAATAGAGCATGGTCCCGCCCACGATCAGCGGCGCCCGGCCGCGCGCGCGGATCTCGGCGATCAGCCGCTCGGCATCGGTCACGAACTGCGCGGCGGAGTAGCTGTCGACTGGATCGATGATGTCGATCAGATGGTGCGGCACGCTGGCCAGTTCGTCGCGCGTGGGTTTGGCGGTGCCGATGTCCATCTCGCGATAGACCAGCGCGGAGTCGAGGCTGATGATCTCCACCGGCGTGTGCGCGGCCAGCGCCAGCGCGGCGGCGGTCTTGCCGGAGGCGGTGGGGCCGAGCAGGCAGACGACCGGCGGCAGGGCGGAAGACAGCGGAGCGGAAGACAGCGCAGACATCGACAAACTGTTACTGGCCACGCAGGAACAGCCGGTCCAGCTCGGCCACAGTGAGCTGCACCCAGGTGGGGCGCCCGTGGTTGCATTGGTCGGCGCGCTCGGTCTGCTCCATCTGGCGCAGCAGCGCGTTCATCTCTTCCAGCGTGAGCTTGCGATTGGCGCGCACGGCGCTGTGGCAGGCCAGCGTGGCGAGCAGCTCGTTCTGGCGCTCGGCCAGCACGCGCGAGCCTCCATAGGACTGGAGGTCGCGCAGCACGTCGCGCGCGAGCGCCTCGGCATCGGCCTGCTTGAGCAGTGCGGGAATGGCACGCACGGCCAGCGTGGTCGGGGAGACCGGGGCGATGTCGAAACCGAGCAGGGTCAGCGTTTCCTGATGTTCCTCGGCCGCGCCGATCTCGACCGGGCTGGCCGGCAGCGTGACCGGGATCAGCAGCGGCTGTACGGCCAGTTCACGCGCTTCGAGTGCCATCTTGATCTGCTCGTACAGGATGCGTTCGTGCGCGGCATGCATGTCCACCAGCACCAGCCCGCGCGCGTTCTGCGCCAGCACGTAGATGCCGTGGAGCTGGGCCACCGCGTAGCCGAGCGGGTGATCGGCCTCGGCGCCGTCCGTATCGTGCTGGACGAAGGGCGAGGAGGTGCCCATCGGCAGGCGATCGAGCAGGCTGGGCGGTTCGTCGGCCCGGGCGGCCTGGGCATCGGCCAGCCAGGCGGGCGGCTGCGCGGACGGCTGCCAGGCGCGGCCGGCGCCATCGCCGGTGGCCTCGCGCACCATGCCGAGATAGGCCTGACGCGGCTGAGCGATGCCGAGTTCGGTCTGGCGGCCTGCGGAGTAGTTAACCCACTGCGGCGCCGCGCCGGGTACGCCGCCGGCCATGCCGCTGCCCCCGATCGGGCTTGCGTTCGGCATCATGGCGCCATCCGCTGCATCGGTATGCAGGCTGTCGCCCTGTTCGCCGGCCTGCCGCGCCAGGCAGCGCTGCACGGCGTGGTAGACGAACTGGTGCACCGCGCGGGATTCGCGGAAGCGCACCTCGATCTTCGACGGATGCACGTTCACATCGACCATTTCCGGCGGCAGGTCCAGGCACAGCACGTACGACGGGAAGCGGTCGCCATGCAGGACGTCCTGATAGGCGCTACGCACGGCGTGGTTGAGCAGCTTGTCGCGCACAAAACGGCCGTTGACGAAGAAGTACTGCTGGTCCGGCCGCCCCCGGGACGCCGTGGGCAGCCCCGCGAAGCCATAGAGGTGCAGCGTGCCGGCTTCCTCGTCCAGCGCGAGTCGGGCGCGTGCGAAGTCGGTGCCGAGCACCTGCGCGGTGCGCGTGGCCACGTCGCCGCCGTTCCAGTGCTCGAGCGGCTTGCCGTTGTGATGGACCGAAATTGTGACATCGGGCCGCGCCAGCGCCGCCCGCCGGATCATCTCCAGGCAGTGTCCCAGCTCGGTTTGTTCCGTTTTAAGGAACTTTCGGCGCGCTGGCGTGTTGAAGTACAGGTGCTGCACATCGACCATCGTGCCGACCCCGCCCGAGGCGGGCTGGAGATGGCCGGTGTCGGCGCTGACCTGGGTGGCATGGGCGGCATCGGCGGTGCGGCTGGTCAGCACGAGGTGCGAGACCGAGGCGATGGACGCGAGCGCCTCGCCCCGGAAGCCCAGCGTGAGCACCGACTCCAGTTCGTCGAGCGAGGCGATCTTGCTGGTGGCGTGGCGCGTCAGCGCGACGGGCAGTTCGTCGGCGGGAATGCCGCAGCCGTTGTCCGTGATGACCATGCGCCGCACGCCGCCTTCTTCGAGCCGGATGGCCAGCTGCGTGGCGCCGGCATCGAGTGCATTTTCGAGCAATTCCTTGACCACCGAGGCGGGCCGTTCCACCACCTCGCCGGCGGCGATCTGGCTGATCAACTGGTCCGGCAGGGCGCGGATGGGGCGGCTGGGCTGGGTGGTGCGGAGGGCGTCGGCAGGCATGCGGCGATTATACGTGCGGCCGGACACCTTTTCGGCACACTTGGGCCGCCCGGGTGACGGACGCGCCCGGCGGCTCTTGTATCATGGGGACCTTCTTCTAGGGGATCAGTTTGGACACCGTATTGCAACTGCTGGACATGGTCCTGCACATCGACAAATTCCTCGGCCAGTTCGTTCAGGACTATGGCGTCTGGGTGTACGGCATCCTGTTCGCCATCGTCTTCGCCGAGACCGGCCTGGTGGTGCTGCCGTTCCTGCCCGGCGACTCCCTGCTGTTCATTGCCGGCGCCATGTGCGCCACCGGCGCGATGAACGAGTGGGTGCTTTGCGGCCTGCTGTTGGTGGCCGCGATCACGGGCAACACGGTCAACTACTTCGTGGGGAGCTGGATCGGGCCGAAGGTGTTCGACCACCAATGGCGCTTCCTGGACCAGAAGGCGCTGCGCAAGACGCACGACTTCTACGAGCGCCACGGTGGCAAGACGCTGGTGATGGCGCGTTTCATCCCGATCGTGCGGACTTTCGCGCCGTTCGTGGCGGGGGTGTCGCAGATGACGTTCGCGCGCTTCCAGATGTTCAACGTGCTTGGCGCGGTGGCCTGGGTCTGCGGACTGGTGTTCGCCGGCTACTTCTTCGGCAATTTGCCCTTCATCAAGCAGTACCTGAACCTGATCGTGCTGGCGGGCATTGGTGCGGCGGTGGTGCCGCTGGTGCTGGGCGGGCTGTGGAAGCTGGTACGCGGCAAGCCGCGCACCCGTGCGGATCTCAAGGACTGATGGGGATGAGCCCAGCGATTAGCTGAGGCTCCGGCTCATCATCCGCAGCGCCGGCATGCGGTCGCGGATCTGGGTCGTATCGGCCGCATCGGGACGGGCCTGGACGTAGGCTTCCAGGTCCTCCAGCGCCGGCCGGAAGCACTCCAGGTTGGCGTACGCCAGCCCCCGATCGCGCACTTCCTCGATCGAATTCGGCAACAGGATCACCAGGCGGTTCTGCACCGCCAGCAGCCGTTGCCAGCGCGATTCCTGCAGGTAGATCGCCTTCAGGTTGCGCAGCAGGCGGGCGACGATCTCGCGGTGGCTCGCCACCTGCAGAAACAGCCCCAGCGGCACCTGGTTCGGGTCCGAAATCCCCTCCCGTTCGAGGTAGGGGTCCAGCATCTCCTGCAGTTGCTCCTTCGACAGCGTCTCCCCGGTGAGCGGGTCCAGCACCACCTCGCCGGCGGGGATGGTCATGCGCACGAGGAAATGATTCGGGAACGACACGCCCTTGAGCGGCAGCCCGATCTGCTGCCCCAACTCCATATAGAGCACGGCCAGCGTGATCGGAATGCCGCGCCGCTGGCGCAGCACCACGTTCAGGTAGGAATTGTCCGGATCGTAGTAGTCGTTGGCGTTGGCGCCGAAACCGAGATCGCGGTAGAAGAAATGATTGAGCAGGCGCAGGCGCTGGATGGCGGGCGTGCCCTCGGCAATCCGCCGCTTGAGCCGCAGCGCGAGTACGTCGAGGGAGGCCAGTTCGGCTTGGAGGTCGAGGTCCGGGTACGCGTCCTGGGCGATGGAGAGCGCGGTTTCCGTCAGCGGGATGCCGTTTTCGTCGGCCACGAGGCTGGCGAAGTAATCCAGGACTTTCGTGGATGTCATTGCGGGTTCCTGACTAGCCGGCGCGGCGCCGGAAGGCGGCGTAACGCAGCCCCATGATCCACAGTGTACCGAAGTAGACCACCGCCGCAAGTACCAGGCACGACGCCATCAGCGCGATGCGCGCAAGCGGCGTGGCGCCCATCGCCACCCAGTCGAAGTTCCGGGCGAACCACAGCAGCATGCCCGCCAGGATCAGCACCGCCGCGAGCAGCCGGGCGAGAAACAGGCCCCAGCCCGGGGCCGGCCGGTAGAAGCCGCGCCGGCGCAGGCCGAAGAACAGCAGCAGGGCGTTGACGGTGGCGCCGAAGCTGATCGACAGCGCCAGCCCGGCGTGGCCCAGCAGCGGCACGAAGACGTAGTTCGACGCCTGCGTGATGACCAGCACCAGCAGCGCGATCTTCACCGGCGTGCGGATGTCCTGCCGCGCGTAGAAGCCCGGCGTCAGGATCTTGATCAGGATCAGCGCCACCAGGCCGGTGCCGTACGACACCAGCGCCTGGCGCGTCATTTCCACCGCGTGGGCGTCGAACTTGCCGTAGTGGAACAGCACGGCCGTCAGCGGCGTGCCGAACACGAACAGGCCCACAGCGGCGGGCACGGCCAGCAGGAAGGTCAGGCGCAGGCCCCAGTCGAGCAGGCCCGAGTACTCCTCGCGGTCGTCCGTGGCGCTGGCGCGCGAGAGGCTCGGCAGCAGGATGGTGCCCAGCGCCACGCCCAGCAGCGCGGTCGGGAATTCCATCAGGCGGTCCGCATAGGTCAGGTACGAGACGCTGCCGGCGGCCAGGTGCGAGGCGATATTCGTGTTGATGATCAGGCTGATCTGCGCCACCGACACGGCCAGCAGCGCCGGCAGCATCTGACGGATCACGCGCCGCACGCCGGCGTCCGACCAGGCCGCGCGCAGGTTGAACGAGAGCCGCGGCATCACGCCGAGCCGGCGCAGCGCCGGCACCTGGATGACTAGCTGGAGCACGCCGCCCGCCAGCACGCCCCAGGCCTGGGCATAGATCGGCTGGCTCATGTGCGGGCCGACGAACAGCGCCGCCACGATCAGGCAAAGGTTCAGCAGCACCGGCGTGAAGGCCGGCACGGCGAAGTTGCGCCAGGTATTGAGGATGCCCGACGCCAGCGCCACCATCGAGATCAGGCCGATGTACGGGAACATGACGCGCGTCATGAACACTGCCGAGTTGTAGGTCTCGGAGTCGCCCCGGAAGCCGGTGGCCACCACCGTCATCACCACCGGGGCGCCGATCACGCCCAGCACGGACACCGCCACGAGCACCCAGGACATCACCGTGGCCACCGCGTCGATCAGGTGGTGGGTCTCGTCCGGCCCGCGCTTGCCGTGGTATTCGTTCAGGATCGGGACGAAAGCCTGCGAGAATGCGCCCTCGGCAAAGACCCGGCGCAGCAGGTTAGGTATGCGAAACGCCACATTGAAGGCGTCGGTCATGTCCGAGGCGCCGAACGCCCGGGCAATCAGGATTTCGCGCACCAGCCCCGTGATGCGGGAGAGCATGGTCAGGCTGCTGATGGTGGCGAGCGCTTTGAGCAGGTTCAAGATGGGCCGTGAAAGTTGCTGCGGCGCCACGTATGAGGCGGGGGCCGGCTGGGAATGTGGCGGCTATTATACGGATCGGGCCGCGCGGCACGCTCAGGATGCGGCAGGTGCGTATCGGTCTTGCCCACCGTGCCGGCATGTGTGTATAATCGCCGATTCGCAAAGGACAGTCGCGTTCCGGATTCGTGTGTCAGAGCATCCCGGGTCGCACGATGTGACTTAATTGTTGCGTCCCAAATTATTGCGTCGCCCCGGGCGCGCATTCTGAATTCAGGAAGAAATTACATGGCAAATTCCGCACAAGCCCGCAAGCGCGCGCGCCAGGCCGTCGCCCAGAACGCTCACAACTCGAGCCTGCGTTCGCGTCTGCGCACCGCCGTCAAGGCCGTTCGCAAGGCAATCAACGCTGGTGACAAGGCCGCCGCTGCCGAGATCTTCAAGCAGTCGCAGACCGTGATCGACAGCATCGCCGACAAGAAGATCGTGCACAAGAACAAGGCTGCACGTCACAAGTCGCGCCTGTCGGCTGCCATCAAGTCGATGGCTGCCTGATTGCCGCACGGGCCGCTTCGGCGGTCCTGTAGCAGTCCGAGTGGTACCGCAGTGCGCCGGATCGGCATCGGTCCGGCATGAAAAAAGCTCGTCAATGCGACGAGCTTTTTTGCGTTCTGACGCCAGCTTGGCCCGGGTGTCCGGGCCGGGCAGGGATCTTCAGTCGTTCAGGAAGCAGGCTTCCACCACCTGGAGGTTGTTGTCGCGGGCGAAGTTGAGGACGAAGTCGAGCGCCTTCGGCTCGATGTCGCGCAGGCGGGTGTCGACCACCACGTTCTTCACGCCGGCCACGATCACGGGCCGCACATAGGGCGAGTAGGTCAGGCGGGGATCGCCAGTGTCGCCCTCGGGGCGAAATTGCGCCATCACGCCACACAGCCGCTCCGCCCAATCGCTCGGTCGAAAGGTCTTGCCTTCCTTGGTGACGCCTTGGATGAAGTATTCGCGAACGTTGGGGGTGGTCATGGGACTGCGGGGATAAGACGGTGACTCGACGGTAAACCCGCTGGACGGGCGCCCGTTTGACGTGTCCGGCCGGCGATTGGTTCGCACGCATCCGGATGGGAGAGCGGGGCGCTTTGTCTGCGGGGGCACTTTTGATGCCGACGGCGGGCGGTGGCATGGGTATGCCGGGGCCCCGCGTGAATCAGCGAGTATTATATCTTATATAAGACCTGCGCATAGGGGCGAATCCTGTCGGGAAGCTGTCAGCGCGAGCATGCGGGCCGATCTGCCCGGGCTCGCCAAAGCTGGAATAATCCCTTATGATTCTTGCAATTACATTGCGTAAGCGACGCGAAAGGCGGCTCCGCGACACGCTCCGACCCTCAGGGACAGCCAGTACCGGCTTCCGGGTTGCGTGTCCTGATCGAGCCGCCTTCTTTGTTTTATGAGCCCAACCCCGATCAAGCATTACCTCCAGTTCAGCGATTTCGGACCCGAAGAGTACGAATACCTGCTGGACCGCGCGCGGATCCTCAAGGCCAAGTTCAAGAACTACGAGACATGGCACCCGCTGCACGACCGCACGCTGGCCATGATCTTCGAGAAGAATTCCACGCGCACGCGCCTGTCGTTCGAAGCCGGCATCCACCAGCTCGGCGGCCATGCGGTGTTCCTGAACACGCGTGACTCCCAGCTGGGCCGCGGCGAGCCGATCGAGGACGCCGCGCAGGTGATCTCGCGCATGGTCGACATCATCATGATCCGCACGTTCGGCCAGGAGATCCTGGAGCGTTTTGCCGCGCATTCGCGCGTGCCGGTCATCAACGGGCTCACCAACGAATACCACCCGTGCCAGGTGCTGGCCGATATCTTCACCTACATCGAGCAGCGCGGCAGCATTGCCGGCAAGACGGTGGCGTGGATCGGCGATGCCAACAACATGGCGTACACCTGGATCCAGGCCGCCGAGCGCCTGGGTTTCACGTTCCATTTCTCGGCGCCGCCGGGATACCAGCTCGATCCGGCCATGGTGCCGGCCACGGCCGCACACCTCGTCAAGGTGTTCGATAATCCGCTCGATGCCTGCCAGGGCGCGCACCTGGTGACCACCGATGTCTGGACCAGCATGGGCTTCGAGGCCGAGAACGACGTGCGCAAGCGCGCGTTCCAGGACTGGATGGTGACCACGGCGATGATGGACCGCGCCACCGATGACGCGCTGTTCATGCACTGCCTGCCCGCCCACCGTGGCGAGGAAGTGGAAGCGGCGGTCATCGACGGCCCGCGCAGCGTGGTCTGGGAGGAAGCCGAGAACCGCCTCCACGTGCAGAAGGCGCTGATGGAATTCCTGCTCTGCGGCCGCTACTGAACACCGCGCCACACCCGACGAAATGGGGCCTGCAAGGGCCCCGTTTTTACGTCCAAATCCCTGAGGAGAATGAACAAATGAGTCAGTTCGACAATGTTTCCGTCGTCAAGAAGGCCAACCTGTACTTCGACGGCAAGTGCGTGAGCCACACGGTGGTGTTTCCCGATGGCACGCGCAAGACGCTGGGCGTGATCTTCCCGGCCACGCTGAACTTCAATACCGGCGCGCCGGAGATCATGGAGATCAACGGCGGTAGCTGCCGCGTGCGTCTGGCCGGTTCGGAGGAATGGAAGACCTATGCTGCGGGCCAGCAGTTCGACGTGCCAGGCAACAGCAATTTCGATATCGAAGTGACCGAGACGCTGGACTACGTCTGCCAATTTGGCTGATTTGCCGGGGTGAGGGGGCCGCGCAGCGGCCTCAGAGGATCACCGGCTCCGGCTCGATCCGCACGCCGAAGCGCGCCTGGACCGTATCGACGATGCGGTCCGCCAGCTTCAGCAGCGCGGCACCCGTGCCGCCGCCGTGGTGTACCAGCACCAGCGCCTGTTTACCGTAGACGCCCACCGGGCCGTCGTCCAACCCCTTGAACCCGCACTGATCGATCAGCCAGCCCGCCGCGAGCTTGTAGCCGCCATCGGGCTGTGGATAACTGACCAGCGACGGGTGCGCGGCCAGCAGCGCGTTGCGCAGCGCGGCATCGACCACAGGATTCTTGAAGAAACTGCCAGCGTTGCCGATCTTGGCCGGGTCCGGCAGCTTGCGCGAGCGAATGGCCACCACGGCATCGCGGACCCGGGCCGCATCGGGCGCCGCCACGGGGTCCAACTCGCGCGCCAGTTCGCCATAGTTGAGCACCGGCACCCATGCCTTCGGCAGGCGCAGCGTGACGGCGGTGATCAGGTAGCGCTCGCGCCCCTCGCGCTTGAACAGGCTGTCCCGGTAGCCGAATGCGCACTGTTCGCGATCCAGGGTGACGAAGACGCCAGTCTGGCGGTCATAGGCGCGCAGGCTGGCGAAGCGCTCGCGCAACTCCACGCCATAGGCGCCGATGTTCTGGATCGGCGCCGCGCCGGCCGTGCCGGGGATCAGGGCGAGGTTTTCCAGCCCGGGGTGGCCGTCCGCGATGGTGCGGCCCACCAGCCCGTGCCAGTTCTCGCCGGCGCCGGCGGTGACCAGCCAGTCGTCGCCGTCTTCCGCCACCGCGTAGCCGGGAATTTCCATCAGCAGCACCAGCGCGTCGAGGTCGCCAGTCAGCACCACGTTGCTGCCGCCGCCCAGCACCACCAGCGGCAGGCCCTGCGCGCGCGGGTCGGCCAGCGCGGCCAGCAGGTCGGCTTCGGAGCGAATGTGGGCCGCGAGGCGCGCCCGGACATCGAAACCGAATGTATTGTGCCGGCGCAGGGGATAGAATTCGTGGAAATCTGCCATCAAGGGAAGGGTTTGCGGCCGCCGCGGCGGGCGACCCGGACTGCGGGGTAGGCCCGATTATACGTAGGAGAATCGAAAATGCCGTCGTTCGACGTAGTGTGTGAAGCCAATATGGTGGAAGTGAAGAACGCCGTGGAGCAGTCCAACAAGGAAATCTCCACGCGCTTCGACTTCAAGGGCTCCGACGCCCGTGTGGAGCAGAAGGAAGGCGAGCTGACCGCGTTTGCCGACGATGACTTCAAGCTCGGCCAGGTCAAGGACGTACTCATCAACAAGATGGCCAAGCGCAACGTGGACGTGCGCTTCCTCGACTACGGCAAGACCGAGAAGATGAGCGGCGACAAGCTCAAGCAGGTCATCACGATCAAGAAGGGCGTGACTGGCGACCTGGCCAAGAAGATCGTCCGCATGATCAAGGACAGCAAGATCAAGGTGCAGGCCAGCATCCAGGGCGACGCCGTGCGCGTCTCCGGCACCAAGCGCGACGACCTGCAGTCGGTGATCGCGCTGCTGCGCAAGGATGTTTCCGACGCGCCGCTGGACTTCAACAACTTCCGCGACTAAGCGCCCGCCGGCGCGGCGGCATGCGCCGCGCCGAGACCTGTCTTATTGCGCCTGCCGCGCCTGCTGCGGCAGGCCGCCAATCTTCGCGCCCGGCTTGATGCCCTTCTGCGCGAACCATCCCTTGTTCATCTCGAGCGCATAGCGCACCGCCGCGCGCGGGCAGTGGTTGTCTTCGCTCTGCGGGGCCATGTCCTCGATGTTCACGATGCTGCCGTCGTCGGCCAGGAAGGCGATCGAGAGCGGCAGGTTCGTGTTCTTCATCCAGAAGCAGTGACCCGCCTTCTCATCGAAGACGAACAGCATGCCGGCGTTGGCGGGCATGGTCTTGCGATACATCAGGCCACGCTCGCGCGCCTCCGGGGAGGCGGCCACTTCGGCCTGGATGGCATACATGCCGGCCGTCAGCGGGATCACGGGCAGCGCGGCCTGCGCCTGGGCGAGGCTGGCGAAGGACGTCAGCGCGGCGGCGCCGGCGGCCAGCAGAATCTTGGGCACGAGTTGCATGGCTTGGGAGAGGATTTGGATGTTCGACCGCCGAGAGCATAGCGCAGCCCGGCGCCACCGCGCTTGCGCGGACACATCGGCGCAAGAAAAAAGGCAGGCCGCCGATGCGCGCCTGCCTTTCCGAGGGGTGGCGCGCCGGGCTTGCGCCGGGCCGCCGCAGCACCGCCCTTACTGGGTGGTGGTTGCCGAAGCTGCCTTCTTGGTGGAGGCGTGCTTCGTGTGCTTTTTCTTGCTGGTCTTCGCGGGCTTGGTGGCTTCCTTGGCGGCCGGTGCAGCGTCCGTGGCGGGAGCGGCCGGAGCCTGGGCAAACGCGCCAGTGGCGAACAGTCCGACAACCAGGGCAGCGATCAGTTTTTTCATTGCGAGTACCTCAAAGTGGGTTCTGCGTAGGGAAATCGACGGGACCGTGGCTGTCCCGTCTGCCCTCTGAAACGGCGCGCGCAATCGCGCCGTTGACGTCGCGCTTGTCACTATTTGTAACGGCGCCTTACCGGTGGACGAGCCTGCGGGCGAGGGGATGGCCTTGGCGACGACTGCGGCAGGCCGAGCACGGCCGGGTCGATCTCGCACCAGGCGCCAGGCGCCAGTCCCAGCTCGGGCAAGGCCAGCGCGCCGATGCCCACGCGCACCAGCCGCAGCGTGGGAAACCCCACGGCGGCGGTCATCCGCCTGACCTGGCGATTCTTGCCCTCGCGGATCTGCAATTCCACCCAGGTGGTGGGGATGGCCGCGCGGAACCGGATTGGCGGATCGCGGGTCCAGAGCCAGTTGGGTTCGTCGACGATGCGCGCCGAGGCGGGCAGCGTGCGGAAATCGCCAAGATCGACGCCGGCGCGCAGCGTGGCCAGCGCGGCGGCATCCGGCACCCCTTCGACCTGCGCCAGGTAGGTCTTGGCCAGCTTGTGGTGCGGGTCCGCGATGCGGGCCTGGAGCGCGCCATCATCGGTCAGCAGCAGCAGGCCCTCGCTGTCGGCATCCAGCCGGCCGGCCGGATAGACGCCGGGCACGCGCACGCAGTCGGCCAGCGTCGGCCGCGTAGGGTGCGCGGAGAACTGGCTCATCGTGTTGAACGGCTTGTTCAGGGCAATCAAGGTCATGGGCGCGAAGTATGCCAGCGCGGGCGGACTGCGGACAGCGGCCCGATTTGGCGAATCCCAAATCCATGTTGCATAATAATAAGACTAGTCTTATGTCTTATATAAGACTCATTTGACAATATCCATGCGAACCGAGCAGCGAGGCGGGCTTCCCCTCTACAATGCCTCGCATCAGTCACGCATTGGCGTTGCCGGGCACCGGCCGGGCAGCGGACACAACCCGCAAGTGGAGACGTTCATGTACCAGCACATCAAGGTCCCGGCAGGCGAGAAGATCACGGTCAACGCCGACTCCTCGCTCAACGTGCCGGACAATCCCATCATTCCGTATATCGAGGGCGACGGCACGGGTGTGGATATCACCCCGGTGATGCTCAAGGTGGTGGACGCAGCCGTGGAAAAGGCCTACGGCGGCAAGCGCAAGCTGGCCTGGATGGAGATCTACGCCGGCGAGAAGTCCACGCGCCTCTACGGCCCGGACGTGTGGCTGCCGGACGAGACGTTGCAGGTGGTGAAGGACTACGTGGTGTCGATCAAGGGTCCGCTGACCACGCCGGTGGGCGGCGGCATCCGCTCCCTGAACGTGGCGCTGCGCCAGCAGCTCGACCTTTACCTCTGCCTGCGCCCGGTACGCTACTTCAAGGGCGTGCCCTCGCCGGTGCGCGAGCCGGAGAAGATCGACATGGTGATCTTCCGCGAGAATTCGGAAGATATCTATGCCGGCATCGAGTGGGAGGCTGGCAGCGAAGGCGCCAAGAAGCTGATCAAGTTCCTGCAGGACGAGATGGGCGTCAAGAAAATCCGATTCCCGGAGACGTCGGGCATCGGCGTGAAGCCGGTTTCGCGCGAGGGCACGCAGCGGCTGGTGCGCAAGGCGATCCAGTATGCAATCGACAACGACAAGCCGTCGGTCACGCTGGTGCACAAGGGCAACATCATGAAGTTCACCGAGGGTGGCTTCCGTGACTGGGGCTATGAGCTGGCGCTGCAGGAATTCGGCGCGGAGCTGGTCGACGGCGGCCCGTGGTGCAAGCTGAAGAATCCGAAGACGGGCCGCGATATCGTCATCAAGGACGCGATTGCCGATGCCTTCCTGCAGCAGATCCTGCTGCGTCCGGCCGAGTATTCGGTCATCGCCACGCTGAACCTGAACGGCGATTATGTCTCTGACGCGCTGGCGGCCCAGGTGGGCGGCATCGGCATTGCGCCGGGCGCGAATATGTCCGACACCGTGGCCATGTTCGAAGCCACCCACGGCACTGCGCCGAAATATGCCGGCAAGGATTATGTGAATCCAGGCTCGGAAATCCTCTCGGCAGAAATGATGCTGCGCCACATGGGCTGGACCGAAGCGGCCGACCTGATCATCCGGTCGATGGAAAAATCGATCCAGTCGAAAAAGGTGACCTACGACTTCGCGCGGCTGCTGGAAGGCGCCACGCAGGTGTCCTGCTCGGGGTTCGGACAGGTGATGATCGACAATATGTAAGGGCGGTTCCGGCCTCACTGGCCGAAGTCGAAGACAAAACCCCGGTGGCTGAAAGGCCGCCGGGGTTTTTTGTTGGATTGCGGGTACCCCTTACTGACTCAATCCAATCGTCCGCCCATTCAACGGCTGTACCGGCCGGGCGTTCATTGGATAAAGCGCCTTGAATGCCGCGATCTGCGCCGCCGAGATTCCTACCGGCTGCTTTATCACGTGCCACAGCACGCCCTCGCTGCATGGCGGCGTGGTCAAGCTGCCGGTGTAGGCAAAATAGGTGCGATCCTTCGGCAGCAATGCCTCCGGGTTCAACGTGCCAGCCAGTTTCACCGGCTCGGCGCCGTGGGCCGGCATGGACGAGAAAACCTGTTCGATGATTGGATTGGCGCCGCCCTCCTCGAATAGCACGGCCACGACGGCGAGTTGCCCGGTACTGTTCATATGGACCATGTGCGCGACCATCGGATAGGTCTTGCCGTCGATGACCTCTTCGCTCGGGGTATGGAAGTGGAACTGGATGAGTTCGTAGTCGCCCGAAGGCAGGTGCGCCTTGCTGCCGCTCTCTGGCCGGACGGCGATGGTGTGGCCGTTGTTGAGCACCTTGGCACTGCCGGCGGCGTACGCGAAGCGGATCGGCTTGAACCCGCCGGGCACGGCACCGCGGATGTCAATCGGCGATTGTTCCTTGCCGAGCTTGCAAGTCGCGTATTCGGCGTCCAGGTCGCCCCAGGCGGGGCTTTCGTAGGTCCACGGTGCGTGATGCGGCGCTGCCGCAATCGCGCTCAAGGCGCACGTGGATAAGAGGGCGGCGGACAGCAACTGTTTCATGTGAAATTCCGTTTCTGAGGGGCGCGGCGCGCAGTCTACCGGCTCGCGTGCCGGACCAGAACGTCAAGACGGTATTTTCAGAAATGCACGATGTGCATGCCGCCGCGCCATATGCATTGCACCGCGACATGGACCCTTCTGGCGATTGACCTCGCCATCCGCTACAACATCAGAACTCAGTGTTTTACGAGGAGACCTTCATGGATGACCCGTTTGGAAGACGCGCGCTCGGGGCGGCGCTCTTCTACAAGGATCCGCTGACCGCGCTCGACTGGCTCGAACGCGCGTTTGGCTTCGAGCGCGTGATGGTGATTACCGACAAGGAGGGCCATCTCGTGCATTCGGAGATGCGCTATCGCGACAGTTACCTGATGGTGGGGAGCGAGTGGGCCGACTACACGGCCAGCCCGGCGTCGGTTGGCGGCAAGAACACGCAGGCGGTGCACGTGCACATGCCGGACGGTCTCGACGACCATTGCGAGCGGGCGCGCGCCGCCGGCGCGGTGATCGTGCGCGAGCCGGAAGACCAGTTCTACGGCGATCGCGTCTATTCGGCGCGCGACCCGGAGGGCCATGTCTGGAGTTTCGGGCAGTCGGTGCGCAAGGTCAGCCGCGAGGCGGCCGAGCTGTCCAGCGGGCTGAATATCGAGGGGTGGACTGGCTGACGCATGCCGCGCCGACCGTGCAAAACAAGAAGCCCGGTTTTCACCGGGCTTCTTGTTGGATGCGTGGCGTGTCGCTTGTGAACCGCTACTGCAGCGTGCCGCGCTGGCGGACCAGCGTGGCACAGGATCCCGTTCCGGGGGAGCGCGTCCCCCCGCATCCGTTTGACCGCCGCGGCTCTGAGGCCCGTACGGTCGCGGCGCGACTTTTACTGCGCGTCCTGGATATTCGTGGCCTGCTTGCCCTTAGGGCCCTGCACCACCTCGAACTCCACGCGCTGGCCTTCCTTCAGCGTCTTGAAACCCGCCATCTGGATTGCCGAAAAGTGCGCAAACAGTTCTTCCTCGCCATCGTCCGGCTTGATAAAACCGAAACCCTTGGCGTCATTGAACCATTTGACGATACCGCTAGCCATAAACTCCCCCAACGAAAAAACAGATTTTCAAGCGGGGAAACCTGTGGCCAGCCGCATGACGCCGGCGCGCCCGCCGGGCCGATCCTTGTCGGATTCGGCCGGTGGAATCGCCGGGTCTTGTGGAGCGCGTGGCAAGACATTGCGATCCGCCTGATAATCAGGTGGAAAACGTCGTGCCGACGCCGGTCGTGGGCCTCCCTGCTCACGGAATCATCCGGGCCGGCCTTGTACGTTTGGCTCGCCGGTCGGGCCTGGATGTGCGACCGATTTTTCTGGCAAACCACCATACTGTCAAGCTGGCAGATTCCCCACTCGGCGTAGGGTGTGGCGGGATTGAAACGGCGCGGAATGGTACCTTTGCGACAGGCGTGCAGCCTGCCCGAAGGCCGGGCGCGCCGTGCACCACGGACGTGCGGCGTAAGTCGTTTGCGGCATTTCCGTGCGTTCGGACACGTTGGAACTTTCCGAAGGTGTGGCCCTTGAATACGTGGCCATTTCCCCAAATTGCAGACTTGTGAGTAAGGGTTAGAATAAAGCCATGGCGACACGGCTGGCGAATACCCCACAACGCGAGACAGGCACCGTCATCGAACGGAAGGAGCAACAGCTCAAACCCCCGGCGATGTACAAGGTGGTCCTGCTCAACGACGACTACACACCGATGGAGTTCGTCGTGATGATCCTGCAGCAGTATTTCAGCAGGGACCGGGAAACGGCGACGCAGATCATGCTCACCGTCCACCGGGAAGGCAAGGGCGTTTGCGGTATCTACACGCGGGATATCGCGGCGACCAAGGTCGAGCTTGTATCAACCCATGCGCGGCAGGCGGGCCACCCGTTGCAGTGCGTGATGGAGGAAGCATGATTGCGCAAGAATTGGAAGTAAGCCTGCACATGGCTTTTGTCGAAGCCCGCCAGGCGCGCCACGAGTTCATTACCGTGGAACACCTGCTGCTGGCGTTGCTCGACAACCCGACGGCAGCCGAAGTGCTGCGCGCGTGCGCAGCCAATATCGAGGACTTGCGCACCAGCCTGAAGAACTTCATTGCCGATAACACCCCAGTCGTACCGGGGTCGGACGAGGTGGACACGCAACCCACGCTGGGCTTCCAGCGGGTGATCCAGCGCGCCATCATGCACGTGCAGTCCACGTCCAACGGCAAGAAGGAAGTCACTGGCGCCAATGTTCTGGTGGCTATCTTCGGCGAAAAGGACTCACATGCGGTCTACTACCTGCAACAGCAGGGAGTGACGCGCCTCGATGTCGTCAATTTCATCAGCCACGGCATCCGCAAGGACCAGTCCGAGCCGGCCAAGCACGGCGAGGGTAATGCCGAGGGCGAGGGTGGCGACGGCAAGGAAAGTCCGCTCGAGCAGTACACCCAGAACCTGAACGCCCTGGCCAAGGCCGGCAAGATCGATCCACTGATTGGCCGGGATTCCGAGGTGGAGCGCGTGGTGCAGGTGCTGTGCCGCCGACGCAAGAACAACCCGCTGCTGGTGGGCGAGGCTGGCGTGGGCAAGACCGCCATCGCCGAGGGTCTGGCGTGGCGCATCACCAAGAACGAGGTGCCTGACATCCTGGAAAAGGCTGTCGTGTACTCGCTCGACATGGGCGCGCTGCTGGCCGGCACCAAGTATCGGGGCGATTTCGAACAACGCCTGAAGGGCGTGCTGAAGTCGCTCAAGGACAATCCGAACGCGATCCTGTTCATCGACGAAATCCACACGCTGATCGGCGCAGGCGCCGCCTCGGGCGGCACGCTGGACGCCAGCAACCTGCTCAAGCCGGCGCTGTCGTCTGGGGCGCTCAAGTGCGTCGGTGCGACCACGTTCACCGAATATCGCGGCATTTTCGAGAAAGATGCGGCCTTGTCGCGGCGTTTCCAGAAGATCGACGTGGTCGAGCCCTCGGTAGACCAGACCGTGCAGATCCTGCGTGGCCTGAAGTCGCGGTTCGAGGAGCACCACGGCGTCAAGTACGCCGCCGCGGCACTGACTGCTGCAGCCGAACTGTCGGCGCGCTTCATCACCGACCGTCATCTGCCGGACAAGGCGATTGATGTGATCGATGAGGCAGGTGCTGCGCAGCGCATCCTGCCGAAGTCGAAGCAGAAGAAGACCATTGGCAAGGGCGAGATCGAGGACATCGTCTCGCGCATCGCGCGGATCCCGCCGCAGAGCGTGAACCAGGACGATCGCAGCAAGCTGCAGACGCTGGATCGCGACCTGAAGTCGGTGGTGTTCGGGCAAGACCCGGCCATCGAGGCGCTGTCGTCGGCCATCAAGATGTCGCGGGCTGGCCTGGGCAAGACGGACAAGCCGATCGGCTCGTTCCTGTTCTCGGGCCCGACCGGTGTCGGCAAGACCGAAGTCGCCAAGCAGCTCGCCTTCATCATGGGCATCGAGTTGCTCCGCTTCGACATGTCCGAATACATGGAGCGCCACGCGGTCAGCCGCCTGATCGGTGCGCCTCCGGGCTATGTCGGCTTCGATCAGGGTGGTTTGCTGACCGAGGCGGTGACGAAGAAGCCGCACTGCGTGCTGCTGCTCGATGAGATCGAAAAGGCGCATCCGGATATTTTCAATATCCTGCTGCAGGTGATGGACCATGGGGCGCTGACCGATAACAACGGCCGGCGCGCTGACTTCCGCAACGTGATCATCATCATGACCACGAACGCGGGGGCGGAGACCATGAACCGCGCCACGATCGGCTTCACGAGCGCGCGCGAGCAGGGCGACGAAATGGCGGACATCAAGCGTATGTTCACGCCGGAGTTCCGCAACCGCCTGGACGCGACCATCAGCTTCCGTTCGCTGGATGAGGAAATCATCCTGCGCGTGGTGGACAAGTTCCTGATGCAACTGGAAGAGCAGTTGCACGAGAAGAAGGTGGAAGCGAGCTTCACCGAGACCCTGCGCAAGTTCCTGGCCAAGAAGGGCTTCGATCCGCTGATGGGTGCGCGGCCGATGCAGCGCCTGATCCAGGACATGATCCGCAAGGCACTTGCCGACGAACTGCTGTTCGGCAAGCTGGTGACCGGCGGCAAGGTGGTCGTGGACCTGGACGAGGGCGATCAGATCAAGCTGACGTTCTCCGAGGCCGATCCGGAACCGCCGGAGGCACCGGAAAGCGAACAGCGCGCCGAGGCCTGAACCTGACGAGGCGTTGCGGGCCGGCCTCAGTGCCGGCCCGTTTGTTCCTGGATTGTTCCATTTCTGGGCGATCAACGATGCCCGCGCCAGCAACGTGGGCGATCATCGGGCAAAATAGAGGGTGGCGGCGTGCCGCCCTTTCTTTTTTGTACGCGGTCGGTTGACCGCCCAGCCTGAGTTATCGATGTCTTCTCCCGAACGCGCGCGGCTCCGCCGCCTGCTGCTCAAGACGCTGCCGATGGGGGCCATGCCCGCGTCCCTGGCGTCCTTCGCTGCCGTGACCCATGCCGACACCGGTATCGGCAACCGGCCGATTGCGATGGTGTTGCCGTTCCCACCGGGTGGCAGCGTGGACATCGTCGCGCGCCAGCTGCAACCGGGGCTGAAGACTGGCCTCGGCCAGACCGTCGTGGTCGACAACAAGCCCGGCGCGGGCGGCCTGATCGCCAGCAGCACCGTGGCGCGCGCCAAGCCGGACGGCACGACGCTGCTGATGGCGTTCGATACGCACGCGATCAACCCATTTGCGTACAAGAACCTCCCGTACGACACCTTCAAAGACTTCACGCCGATTACCCAGTTGGTGCGTTTTCCGCTGGTCATTGCCGCGAACCCGGGCGTGGGTGCATCGAACGTCAAGGAATTGATCGAGCTGGC
This sequence comes from Cupriavidus sp. OV096, assembly GCF_900115455.1. Classification (NCBI taxonomy): domain Bacteria; kingdom Pseudomonadati; phylum Pseudomonadota; class Betaproteobacteria; order Burkholderiales; family Burkholderiaceae; genus Cupriavidus; species Cupriavidus sp. OV096. The sequence goes on along the minus strand of NZ_FOWM01000016.1, from coordinate 95,037 downwards.
CAAGGCCAAGCCGGGCGGCATCCGCTACGCCTCGTCGGGCATCGGCAGCCTGAATCAGCTTGCCGCCGAGGCGCTGGCCACCGAGGCGGGCGTGCAGTTCCTCCACGTGCCCTACAAGGGCGGCGGCCCTGCCGTGCAGGCCGTGCTGGCGGGCGAGGTGGACGTGTTCTTCAGCAGCTTCGCGGCAGTGCAGGCGCACGTCGCGGCCAAGACCATCAAGGTGCTTGGCGTGACTGGCACGAGCCGCATCCGCCAGTTGCCGCAGGTGCCGACCGTGGCCGAGCAGGGCTTCAAGGGCTTCGAGGCCTATTCGTGGATCGGCGTGTTCGGCCCGGCCGGCATGCAGCCCGCCACGGTGATGCGACTGCACGACGCGTTGGCGGAATCGATCCGTCAGCCCAAGGTGGTCGAGGCGCTGTCGGCACAGGGGTTCGAGATCGCCGTGGGTACGCCGGCGGACCTCGGCAACCTGGTGCGGCACGAGCACGACAAATGGCAGGCCGTGGCCCGCAAGGCCAATATCCAGTTCGAATAAGCGATGACGGCTGTCTCCGAACCGTTCGATCACGCCGTGGTGGTCTGCGGCGATCTTGATGCCGCCGCCGCCAATTGGCGTGCACTCGGCTTCACATTGACCCCGCGCGGCTATCACACGCTTGGTTCGCAGAACCACTGCATCATGCTGGCGCGCGATTATCTCGAGCTGCTCCACGTGACCGCGCCGAGCCCGAGCCGCCAGTATTACTGGGACGCCCAGCAGCGCGGCGACGGTTGCGCGGCGATGTCCTGCAAGAGCCGCGATGCGTTTGCCACGGCGGCACGACTGCGTGCGGCGGGCTACAAGACATCCGATCCGATCGAATTCTCTCGGCCGGTGCGGCTGGACAATGGTTCGGAGCATCCGGCCACCTTCCGCGTGACGGCCCTCGACGACGCCCCCGGCGCGCGTTACTTCGTCTGCGAGCACCGCACGCCCGAGCTGCTGTGGCGTCCGGAATGGCTGGCGCACGCAAACGGCGCCACCGCCATCGAGGCAGCCTACTTGGTTGTGGAAGCGGGGCAGGTGGGGGCGGCGGCTGCCGCCTATGTGGAGATCACGGCCGGCAAGCTGATTGCCGCCGATGATCGCGTCGCGCGCATCGCGGTGGATGGCGCCGAACTGGTTATCTCGACGGCCGACGCGCTCGCCGAGGTGACGGGTACGCTACAAATCACCGCCGAATCGACGGGCTATGCCGCGATCCGGCTCAGGACCTCGGATCTGGCGAAAGCGCGCACTTACTGGGGCACGCAGTCGATTGCCACCGTGGACCTTGGCCCGCAGGCCACACTGATCCCGGCGGCCAGCGCCAACGGCGTGGCGCTGATCTTCGCGCAGGCCTGATCGAGCCTTACAGGTTCGGCGCTCAGCCGGCCTTGGCGTGATGCACGCCGGTCGAGCCGAAGCCGCCCGCGCCGCGGGCGGTGTCCGCCGAGAACTCGGTCACGGTCGTGAATACGGGCCGCAGCACCGGCACGAACATCATCTGGGCGATGCGCTCGCCGGGCTGGATCACGATCGGCTCGGTGCCGGGCGCATTGCGATTCCACACACTCACCATGATTTGGCCTTGGTAATCGGCGTCGATCACCCCGATCGTATTGCCGAGCACGAGACCTTTCTTATGTCCCAGGCCCGAACGCGGCACGATGGTGGCGGCCATGTACGGATTGCCCATGTGCACGGCGATGCCGGCCGGCACCAGTTGCGCGGCGGTGCCGGGGGCGATGCTGACCGGGCCGTCCACGCAAGCATGCAGGTCGATGGCGGCGGCCATGTCGCTCTGGTAGGCCGGCAGGCCCCAGTCATTGAGGCGGGTGTCCAGGACCTTGATTTCGACGGCGGGGTTCAGGGGTGCGGTCATGTGCAAATCCGGGTAGTTGGCTCAGGAAAGAGCCAGGAAAGTATCTGAAGAAGGCGGGATGGGATGATACCGCGCGTGCGCGGCTCAGCCGGCCGACGCGCCGGAGAGGTCGAACGCCTCGGCGAGCAACTGGTAGGTGCGCAGCCGCGCCGCGTACGAAGCCGTCACGCTCAGCACCACCAGCTCATCGGCCGCGAAGCGCTCGCGCAGCGCCAGCATGCGCTCGGCCACCACCTCGGGCGTGCCGCAGATGGTGCGCGGACGTTCGCGCTCGATGATCATGCGATCGCGCTCGCTCGGCGTGAAATCGGCCGCCTGGGCCAGCGAGGGGATCGGCGCGTTGACGCCATACGCCATCTGCAGGCGGCGGATGTCCACGGCGCGCTCCAGTTCTGCCGCTTCCGCCTCGGTATCGGCGCAGATCACGAAGACCGCCGCCGCGCTGTAGGGGGCATCCTCATAGCCGGGTTCGAAGCCGGCCCGGTACTGCTGCGCCACGGCGTGCCCGCCATGGGCATTGATGAAGTGGGCGAAGGCAAAGCGGAGGCCGAGCTTGGCGGCCAGCGCGCCGCCGAAATCGCTTGAGCCGAGCACCCAGAGTTCGGGCCGGGTGTCGATGGCCGGCTGCAGCAGCACGCCTTCGGCCACGTGGCCGGGCGGCACCTCGCCGCGCAGCAGCCAGGCCAGGTCCTGCACCTGCTGGGGAAACTGGTCGCCCCGGTTGTACTGGCCCATGGACACGGCCTGCGCCGTGCGCATGTCGCCGCCGGGCGCGCGGCCCACGCCCAGATCGATCCGGTTCGGGAACAGGCCTTCGAGCATGCGGAACTGCTCGGCCACCTTGAAGGGGCTGTAGTAGGGCAGCATCACGCCGCCCGAGCCGAGCCGGATACGGTTTGTCACACTGCCGAGCCGCGCCAGCATGACCTCGGGCGCCGGGTTGCACACGCCCTGCAGGCCATGGTGCTCGGCGCACCAGTAGCGGGTGTAGCCGAGGTCGTCGGCGAGTTGGGCCAGTTCGACGGTGGCGGCCAGCGCGTCGCGCGCGCTGTAGCCGGCAATCACCGGGCTCTGGTCGAGCACGGACAGGCGCAATTTGGGACGATTCACAGCAGTCATGCTTACGAAGGCTCAGACGGGTTTGCGCGGCAGGCGTTGGCCGATGGCGGCCACGAGGTCGCGTGCGAGCGAGAGCTTGTCCGCGCGCGGCAGCCGGGTCATGCCGCCCGCATCGAACAGCACGATCTCGTTGTCGTCCATACCGAAGGTGTGGTGGCCGATGTTGCCCACCAGCAGCGGCACGCCCTTGCGCTGGCGCTTCTGCTCGCCGTACTGCTCCAGGTTCTCGCTTTCGGCGGCGAACCCCACGCAATAGGGCGCATCGGCGCGCGCGGCCACGGCGGCCAGGATGTCCGGATTCTGGATGAACTGCAGCGTTGGCGTGTCGGTGTCGTTGGCCTTCTTGATCTTCTGCCGGGAGACCTCGGCGGGGCGCCAGTCGGCCACCGCTGCCACGGCGACGAAGACGTCGACATCACGCAACTGCGCCATCACCGTGTCGTGCATCTGCTGGGCGCTGCGCACGTCGGTGCGCACCACGCCGCGCGGCGTGTCCAGCGCGGTGGGGCCGGCCACGAGCAGGACATCGGCGCCGGCCTCGCGAGCGGCGCGGGCAATCGAGAAGCCCATCTTGCCCGACGACAGGTTGGTGATGCCGCGCACAGGATCGATCGCCTCGAAAGTCGGCCCAGCCGTGATCAGCACGCGCTTGCCGGCGAGCGGCTTGGGCTGGAAGAAGGCGACGAGATCCTCGACGATCTCCGCCGGGTCCAGCATCCGACCGTCGCCAATCTCGCCGCACGCCTGGTCGCCGGTGCCCGGGCCGAGGATCGCCACGCCGTCCGCGCGCAGTTGCGCGGCGTTGCGCTGCGTGGGCGCGGCGGCCCACATCTGGCGGTTCATCGCCGGCGCCACCAGTAGCGGGCATTCACGCGCGATGCAGAGCGTTGTCAGCAGATCGTCGCACAGGCCGTTGGCCACCTTGGCCAGGAAATCGGTGGAGGCTGGGGCGATCAGGATGGCATCGGCCTCGCGCGAGAGGTCGATGTGGGCCATGTTGTTATCGATGCGCGCGTCCCACTGCGACAGGAACACGGGTCGCCCCGAGAGCGCCTGCATGGTCACGGGCGTGATGAAGTGCGTTGCCGCCTCGGTCATCGCCACCTGCACGGTGGCCCCGGCCTTGGTCAGCAGGCGGACCAGCTCGGCCGACTTGTAGCAGGCGATGCCGCCGGTCAGGCCAAGGACGATGTGCTTGCCTCGCAGATCCATGGGTAGGCTCTCAGGGTTCCAGTCAGTGACGACGAACGCGTCGCAGTTCGTCCAGAATCAGCAGCACCGCGCCGACCGTGATGGCGCAATCGGCCACGTTGAACGCCGGGAAATGCATGTTGCGCCAGTGGAAGTCGAGGAAGTCGATCACATGGCCGTACAGCACGCGATCCACGACGTTGCCGATGGCGCCGCCCAGGATCAGGGACACCGCCAGGCAGAACAGCTTCTGTCCCGTATGGCGGTACAGCAGCCAGACGATGAACCCGCCCACCACCACGCCCAGCAGCGTGAAGAACCAGCGCTGCCAGCCGCCGGCATCGGCCAGGAAGCTGAACGCCGCGCCCTTGTTATAGACCAGCACGAGGTTGAAGAAGCGCGTGACCGGGCGCGACTCGCCGTACTGGAACGACCGCGTGATCAGGATCTTGAAGAACTGGTCGATCAGGACCACCAGCAGCGCGAAGGCCATCCAGAGCCACGGCGTGACGTTGGCACTGCCACGGCTCTTGGAGGTTTTGCGGGCCGGCGTGGCGCGCGTCGATCGGGTGGAGGACGATGCCATCAGGCGTGGCTCCTGTGTTCACCGGCGCCGAACAGGTTGCTGTCGCAGCGGCCGCAAAGGGTCGGATGTTCGGGGTTATGGCCCACATCGGCGCGGTAATGCCAGCAACGCTCGCACTTTGCGTGCGCCGACGGCGTGACTGTGACGAGCAGGTCGCCGCCTTCCGGCGCGGCCGTGACCTTGGCCGCAGAGGTCAGCAGCACGAAGCGCAGGTCGTCGTGCAGGCTTTGCAGGGCCTCCAGCACCGGGCCGCCGGCCGCGATCGTGACTTCGGCCTGCAGCGACGAGCCGATCTCGCCTTCCACACGCACCGACTCCAGCTGCTTGGTCACTTCCGCGCGCACGGCGCGGATTTCGTGCCACTTTTGCAGGAGATCGTCGGCGTTGTCGACGGCGGGCACCGCGTAGTACGTGCTCGTGAAGATGGTGTCCGTGTGCGCGGTGCCGTGGGCGAAGATCTGCCATGCTTCCTCGGCCGTGAACGACAGGAACGGCGCCATCCAGTGCAGCATGGCCTGGGTGATGTGATACAGCGCGTTCTGGGCGGCGCGGCGGGCCTGCGAGTCGGGCGCCGTGGTGTACAGGCGGTCCTTGAGCACGTCCAGGTAGAAGCCGCCCAGGTCTTCCGAGCAGAAGGTCTGGAGCTTGGCCACCACCGGGTGGAACTCGTACGCCTGGTAGTGCGACAGCACTTCCTTCTGCAGGCGGTCCGTCAGGGCCACGGCGTAGCGGTCGATCTCGAGCCATTCCGAGGCCGGCAGCGCATGCTTGGCGTGATCGTAGTCGGTCAGGTTCGACAGCAGGAATCGCAGCGTATTACGAATCCGGCGATAGCCTTCCACCACGCGCTTCAGGATTTCGTCCGAGATCGACAGTTCGCCGGAGTAGTCCGTGGAAGCCACCCACAGGCGGATGATCTCGGCACCCATCTTATTGGAGATGTCCTGCGGCGACACGGTGTTGCCGACCGATTTGGACATCTTGCGACCTTCGCCGTCCACGGTGAAGCCGTGGGTCAGCAGCGCCTTGTAGGGCGGCTTGCCGTACAGCATCGAGGCGGTCAGCAGCGACGAGTGGAACCAGCCGCGGTGCTGGTCCGAGCCTTCGAGGTACAGGTCTGCCAGACGGCCATCGGGGGTATCGGCGGACGGATCGTAGAGGTCGTCACGGTGCGAGCCACGGATCACGGTCCAGTGCGTGGTGCCGGAGTCGAACCAGACGTCGAGCGTGTCGCGGTTCTTCTCGTAGACGGCGGCCTCATCGCTTAGCAATTCCTTCGGATCGAGCGCCTGCCAGGCCTCGATGCCGTGCTGCTCCACGCGCTGGGCGATCTGCTCCAGCAGCTCCGGCGTGCGCGGATGCAGGGCGCCCGTTTCCTTGTGGACGAAGAACGCCATCGGCACGCCCCATTGGCGCTGGCGCGAGAGCGTCCAGTCCGGGCGGTTGGCGATCATATTGTGCAGCCGCTGCTTGCCCCAGGCGGGGAAGAACTCGGTGGCCTCGATGCCGGCCAGCGCGGTTGCGCGCAGCGTGGGGCCGTTGTCGACCGGGTTCACGTCCATCCCCGCGAACCACTGCGAGGTGGCGCGGTAGATGATCGGCGTCTTGTGACGCCAGCAGTGCATGTAGCTGTGCTCGTACTTATGCGAGTTGAACAGGTTTCCAGACTCGCGCAGCACCTCCACGATCTTGGGGTTCGCGGCCCAGATCGACAGCCCGCCGAACAGCGGCAGCGTGCTGGCGTAGACGCCATCGCCCATCACCGGGCTGATGATGTCCGCGTCGGGCATGCCGTGCGCCTTGCACGACTGGAAGTCTTCCACGCCATAGGCCGGCGCCGAGTGGACGATGCCGGTACCGGTATCGGTGGTCACGTAGTCGCCGAGGTAGACCGGCGAGGTGCGCGCGTAGCCGGCATCGATCTTGGCCAGCGGGTGGTGGAAGCGGATTTCCGACAGCGCGTCGCCGCGCGCGGTGGCCACCACGCTGCCTTCCAGCGCGTAGGTCTTGAGCTGTTCCTCGACGCGGTCCTTGGCCAGGATCAGGAAGCCGCGCGGCGTGTCCACCAGCGCGTATTCCACTTCCGGGTGCATGTTCAGCGCCTGGTTGCTCGGGATGGTCCACGGCGTGGTGGTCCAGATCACCACCCAGCCGGGCTTGCCTTCGAGCTGCGCCACCGGCACGTGGAAGGCGCGCGCGAGCTTGTCGACTTCCGCGAACGGGAAGCCCACGTCGATCGACAGGTCGGTCTTGTCCTTGTACTCGACCTCAGCTTCGGCCAGCGCCGAACCGCAGTCGAAACACCAGTTCACGGGCTTCAGGCCGCGGAACACGTAACCCTTCTCCATGATCTTGCCCAGCGCACGCAGCTCATCGGCTTCGTTGCTGAAGTTCATGGTCAGGTAGGGGTGGTCCCAGTCGCCCAGCACGCCCAGGCGCTCGAAGTCCACCTTCTGGCGGGCGATCTGTTCGGTGGCGTAGGCGCGGGCCTTGGCCTGCACTTCCTGCACCGGCAGGCCCTTGCCGAATTTCTTCTCGATCTGGATCTCGATCGGCATGCCGTGGCAGTCCCAGCCCGGCACATACACGGCGTCCAGCCCTGTCAGCCCGCGCGCCTTGATGATCATGTCCTTGAGGACCTTGTTCACGGCGTGGCCAATGTGGATGTCGCCGTTGGCATACGGGGGGCCATCGTGCAGCACGAACTTCTTCGCGCCCTTGCGCGCGGCGCGAATCTTCTTGTAGAGCTGCTTGTCCTGCCACTGCTTCACCCATTGCGGCTCGCGCTTGGGCAGGTCGCCACGCATGGGGAAGGGGGTATCCAGCAGGTTCACCGGATACTTGCTTTTCTCGGGCTTGGCGCGTTTCTCGTCGGACATGTTCGATTCTCGGGGCAATTCAGTGGGGCGCGGCGGGTGGAATGGCCGGCGCGCTGGTCATGGGGTATGGCGGGGCGGGTCCCGGCTGCTGCACCTTCGGCAGCGGCCGGCCGCTAGCTAATTCGGTCGGTGGCGGAGGTGGCGAAGTCGCGCCGGCCCGGGCCGGCCTCGGTGCCGCCGGGGGCGGCCAGGCCGAAGAAGGCGCGGGCGTCGAGGGTGTCCTGGGCGATGGCCGCCGTCAGGGCCTCGAGCGTGTCGAAGCGCGCTTCATCGCGCAGCTTCTTCATGAATTCCACGCGGACCAGCTTGCCGTAAAGGTTCTCGTTGAAGTCGAACAGATGCACTTCCAGCAGCACGCGGCCGGCATCCTCGACGGTGGGGCGCACGCCGATGCTGGCCACGCCGGGCAGCGGATGATCGGCCAGCCCGTGCACCTGCACCACGAAGATGCCGTTCACGGCGGGCCGCTTGTGCGAGATCTTGAGGTTCAGCGTCGGGAAACCGAGGTCGCGGCCGAGCTTGCGGCCGTGGATCACGTGGCCGCTGATGGCGTAGCCATGGCCCAGCAGGCGTCGGGCGTGTTCGAGGTCGCCATCGGCCAGCGCCTGGCGCACGGCCGAGCTGGAGATGCGGATACCGCCTTCGGAGACGGAGCCCATTTGTTCGACGTCGACGCCGAACTGGCGGCCCGCTTCCTCAAGATAGGCAAAGTCGCCGGCGCGGCGGGCGCCGAAGCGGAAATCATCGCCCACCAGCACCCAGCGCGCGTGCAGCCCGTGCCAGAGCACGTTCTCGACGAAGGCTTGCGGAGACTGGGCGGCGAAATGGGCGTTGAAGTGTTCCACCACCACGCGGTCCACCCCGTTGCGGCGCAGGGCGTCGAGCTTGTCGCGCAACAGCGCGATGCGCGTGGGCGCGCGCTCGGGTGTGAAGAATTCGCGCGGATGCGGCTCGAACGTCATTACACAGAGCGGCAGGCCGCGGGCATCCGCGGCGGCGCGCGCGCGCGCGAGCAACGACTGGTGGCCGCGATGCACACCGTCGAAATTGCCGATGGTGAGCGCGCAGGGCGCCCGGCTTTCGGCGTTGGGCAGGCCGCGGAAGACTTTCACGAGGACGGCGGACTAAGCGTTTTGGGGAAAGGGGGCATTATAAGGCGAATGGGGCGGCTTGCCCCGCTTTGGGGGCGGACCGGGGCGGGCAGGGCGGCGCCTTGCCCGCAAGCGTTGACTTTGTGCGTCATCCGGCCCGCCAGGCGTGGCGCCCTCAGGCAAAAGGCGGCATGATATGCGCGACTCCGACATGCCACGGCCCCCTTTGAACGCGCTGCTCAACAAGATCTTGCCCCCGCCCGGGCCACAACTGGACACCGAGACGCGGGCCAAGCTGCTTGCCACGGTGCACCGCGTTTCGCCCACCGGCATCGCCGCGTCGGTCCTGCTACCGTGGCTGACCGCCGCTGCCTTCTGGAGCGAGGCCAACCACTTCGCCCTGCTGGCCTGGTGCGCGATCATGGCGGTCCTGACCGCCGGCGGCACCTGGTTCTACCTTGGCTACCAGCGCGACGCCGGCAAAATGAGCCGTTCGGCGCACACGCGCAAGTGGTGGAACCACATGCGCGCGATTGCCTTCCTCACCGGCCTGACCTGGGGCAGCTCCGCGCTGCTCCATCTGTATTCCAGCTCCGTGGTGTTCTCGAGCGTGCTGTACCTGCTCACGCTCGGCGTGCTGGCGGGCGGCGCCACCTCGCAGTCGCCTATCCCGTCGAACCTTGTCTTCGCGGGCGTCCCGATCCTCGTGCCGAATGTCTTGCTGGCCGATTTCGCCTTCCCGAACCATGGCGGCTACGTGCAGGTGCTGCTCGCCCTGTACGCGCTGATGCTGGCGCGGCACGCGCTGAACCTGCAGCAGACGCTGGTGCGCGCCATCCAGCTGGAGAGCGAAAGCCGCCGGCTGGCCAAGCAGTTCCAGGAGGAAAAGGAGCGCGCGCTCCACGCCAGCGAGGAGAAATCCCGCTTCCTGGCCGCTGCCAGCCACGACCTGCGCCAGCCCGTGCATGCGCTGGTCATGCTCGTGGAAGCGTTGCGTGCGCGCAACCAGTCGAGCTCGCTCCATCCGCTGGTGGAGCAGGTGGCGGCCGGCACGCAGACCATCGACCTGCTGTTCCGGTCCTTGCTCGACCTCTCCAAGCTCGAAGGCCGCAAGGTGCTGCCGACGCTGGAGCCCTGCGAGCTGAGTTCGCTGATCAACGATGTCATGAGCCAGTTCGCCGCCGATGCGCGCGACAGCGGCCTGACCCTGAGCCCGCGCGTGCCGAGCGAGCTGTACGCGATGGCCGAGCCGGTGCTGCTGCGCCGCGCGCTGTTCAACCTCGTGCAGAACGCGCTGCGCTATACCAAGCGCGGCGGCGTGCTGGTGACGGCGCGGCAGCGGCGCAAGCACATCCGGCTCGAAGTCTGGGACACCGGCGCCGGCATCACGCCCGAGCACCTGCCGGACATTTTCTCGCCGTATTACCAGGTCCATAACCCGCAGCGCGACCCCTCGCAGGGCCTGGGGCTGGGTCTGGCGATCTTCAAGGAATGCGTGCGGTTGATGCGCGGCACCTACGGCGTGCGCTCGGTGCCGGGCAAGGGCTCGGTGTTCTGGTTCGCGCTGGCGCCGGTGCCGGCGGAGACCATCGAAGCCGTGCGCGCCATGCGCGCCAACGTCCAGGCGCAGGAGGCCAAGCCGGAACGGCTGCGCGGCACCGTGCTCGTGGTGGACGACGACAGCCAGATCCGCAAGGCCTGGATCGCGCTGATGGAGGCGTGGGGCATCCGCGTGGCCTGCGCCGCCCATGGCGCCGAGGCCGACGCGCTGTTCGCCAAGGGGCTGAAGCCGGACATCATCTTCTGCGACCTGCGCCTGCCCGGCAGCGAAAACGGGCTGGACCTGCTCGAACGCTGGCAGACCACGCAGCCCCAGGCGCGCAGCGCGCTGCTGACCGGCGACCTGAAATCGGCGGCGCTCCAGGCGGCCGAGGAGGCGGGCTACTTCGTGCTGCCCAAGCCGGTGGACCCGAGCAACCTGCGCATGCTGCTGCGGCGCTGGCTCCATCCGGCCTGATCGCTGTTCTGCAATGCAAAACGCCACCGCTAGGGGGGTGGCGTTATTGCTTGAAGATCCTACGATGAATTACTGGCGAAGCCGGAACCGTTCCATGCGCGACATGACCTGCATCCGCGTGCGCACGCCCAGCCGTTGCAGAATGGCGGAGACGTGCTCCTTGACCGTATTCTCGGTGAGGCCCAGCTTGCGGGCGATGACCTTGTTCGGCAGTCCTTCCAGCACCAGCGCGAGCACCGAGCCCTGGCGCGGCGTCAGGCCCAGTTCGGCCGGCGTCACGGGAATGCCGTGGGCGGGGCCGAAGGACTGGGAGCGGCCGGAGAGCGCCTCGTCGGTCGGGAAGCTGGTATCGCCGGCCAGCACTTTGCGCACGGCGGCCGTGAACGCGTTGGCATCGAGGTGCTTGCCCACGAAGCCGCAGGCGGAGAGCGCCCGCGCGCGGCCCACGATCTCTGGCGTGGCCTCGGCGGACATGAAGATGAAGCGCGCGCTCGGGATCACGGTCTTGAATGCCAGCATGGCATCGAAGCCGGTACCGTCGTTCAGCCAGATATCGAGCAGCACGATATCGGGGCGCAATCCCTGGTTTAGCGAGTGGAGGGCTTCCTTGGCACTGCCCGCCGCGTGGACGGCGACATCGGGCATCACCTCCGCGAGAAATGCGGTGGTGCCTGAGAGGGCCATAGGATGATCATCGACCACCAACAAAGTCGGTGCAGCGTTCGACATGCGTATTCCCGTCTAATTTCCCGTCTCGTCCTTGTTGTCACCTACTTGCACAGTGGCGCGTGGACGTAGTGACCACTCTATCAGAGCGGGGGAGGCGTCACAATCCATCACACAGGGGTATATGCATCGTACTGGGCGCCGCGCGCCCGCTCCGGAGGCCGGTTTCGCGTGAATTAAGTACCTAATGTGCTCGCTTTGCAAGCGTTTGGACCACAGCTTGGTAGAATCGCGCCGATGAAAAATATTGTGATCCTGATTTCCGGGCGTGGCAGCAACATGGAAGCCATCGTCCGGGCCTGCGCCGCGGAGCAGTGGCCGGGGCGCGTGGCGGCGGTGCTATCGAACCGTCCCGACGCCAGCGGTCTGGCGTTTGCGGGGGAACACGGCATTGCCACGGGCGTGGTGGACCACAAGCAGTACCCCGATCGTGCCGGTTTCGATGCGGCGATGCGCGATGCCATCGACGCGCACCAGCCCGATCTCGTTGTGCTGGCGGGCTTCATGCGCATCCTGACGCCCGAATTCGTGGAGCATTACGCGGGCCGGATGCTGAATATCCACCCGTCGCTGCTGCCCAGTTTCCCGGGTCTCCATACCCATCGCCAGGCCCTTGAGGCCGGCGTCAAGTTTCACGGGGCGACAGTCCATTTCGTCACTCCGGAGCTCGATCATGGTCCGATCGTGCTGCAAGCAGCACTCGATGTTCTGCCTGGCGACACTCCCGAGTCGCTCGCCACGCGTTTGCTCGACTGCGAGCATGTGATGTATCCCCGCGCCGTCCGCTGGTTTGTGGAAGACCGTCTGCAGGTACGAGACGGCGTGGTTCAAGTTCAACCGGCCGAACCGCAGTGGTTCCTGGCCCTCTCCGCTCCGGCGGCAGGCATCTCTCAATGAGTCGTAATCCCGCAACACCTCAGGACAAAAGCCAGCGTTCGCGCGGCAGCAAAGGCAAGGGCAGCCCGATCCGCATGGCCCCCACGCCGCGCCCGCAAGGGGTGGATGGCGCACATGGACGCTCGGGTAGCCTGCAGGCTTTCCACCTGCAACACATCGAACGGCTGCTGGGCAAGGTGCTGCTGTTCGCACGCCCGGCCGACGCCGTGGTCAGCTACTACTTCCGCGAGAACGCGAAACTCGGTCATCGGGATCGCGGCATCATTGCCGAGGCGATCTATGCAGTGTTGCGCCGACGCGTCGAATTCGGCCAATTCGCCGAAAGTGGCACCGGTGCGGCCACCCGCCGACTGGGCCTGCTGGGCCTCGCCGCGACGCTGGGCCGCGATGTCCTGAGCCCGTTCCTTTACCCGGATGAAGCCGAGTGGCTGGACCGTCTGACGACGATCGAGCGCTCCAGCCTCTCGCCGCGCGTGCGGGCGAACCTGCCGGAATGGCTCTACGACGACCTCGTCGCGCACCATGGCGAAGCCTTCACCACCGCCCTCGGCGATGCGTGGCTGCGTCCCGCGCCGCTGGATCTGCGCGTGAACACGGCCAAGATCTCCCGCGAAGAAGCGCTGGCCGAACTGGAAACGGCTGGCATCGCCGCCGAAGTCGCCCCGATGTCGCCCGCCGGCATCCGCCTCAAGGGCAAGCCCGCGCTGAACCAGTTGCCGCTGTTTATCAACGGCGGCGTGGAAGTGCAGGACGAAGGCAGCCAACTGCTGTGCCACCTCGTGGCGCCCAAGCGTGGCGAGATGGTTGTGGATTTCTGCGCCGGCGCGGGTGGCAAGACGCTGTCGCTGGGCGCCGCCATGCGCTCGACCGGCCGGCTCTACGCCTTCGACGTCTCCGAGAAGCGTCTGGCCAACCTGAAGCCGCGCCTGGCGCGCAGCGGGCTGTCGAACGTCCATCCGGTGCTGATCGATTCCGAACGCGACGCCAAGATCAAGCGTCTGGCTGGCAAGATCGACCGCGTACTGGTGGATGCGCCTTGCAGCGGCCTCGGCACCCTGCGCCGCAACCCGGACCTGAAGTGGCGCCAGTCGCCGGAGTCGGTGGTTGAGCTGACCGCGAAGCAGTCGGCCATCCTTGACTCGGCGGCCCGCCTGGTGAAGGGCGGCGGACGAGTCGTATATGCGACTTGCAGCGTGCTGGAAGCTGAAAACGAGGCAATCGTCCGCGATTTCCTGGCAACCCACGAGAATTTCCGCCTCGTGCCGGTGGCTGAAGTGCTGGCCGAGCAAAAGATCGAAGTGCCCCAGTTGCCGGCAGAAGGCGGCATGTTGGCGCTGTTTCCGCATATCCATCAGACCGATGGCTTCTTCGCGGCGGTGTTGGAACGCACCCGATAAGCCCCGGCGCCCATGGAGCATTCCGGATTTGGCAAGATGCTGGACGACCTGCTCCGCGATGCAGGCGGGCCGGGCTTCTTCTGGCAGCTTGGGGTGCTGGCCGCCTGCCTGGTGGTGGCATGGCCGCTCGCGCGCCATGTGACCCGCCGGCTGGAAGCGCGCTACGAATCCTCGAGTTTCTCGCTCCGGCTGGCCGCCGTCAGCCTTGAGCGGGCGATGTTTCCGCTGATTGGCTGGCTGCTGGTCCTGGCCGCGCGCTTCGCGCTGGCGCCGTTCCTGTCGATCAGCGTGCTGCGGCTGGCGCTGGTGCCGCTGTTCGGCATCACCTCGCTTTATGTCGGCTTCTATATCCTGCGGCGCGTATTGTCGGGCAACGGGCAGTTGCACGGCATGCTGGTGCTGGTGGAGAAGGTGCTGACCACGGTGGTCTGGCTCGGCATGGCGCTGTACGTGCTGGGCGTGCTGTCCGACGTGATGGCGTGGATGCATGCGGTGCGCTTCTCGATCGGCGGCAAGCACGACGTCAGCCTGGCCAGCACGCTGATGGCCGTGGTCTGGATTCTGCTGACCGTGCTCGCGGCGATGTGGTTTGGCTCGTGGCTCGAGGAGCGGCTGATGCGCGCGCCGAGCCTCGATTCGAACCTGAAGGTGGTGCTTACGCGCATCGCCAAGGCGTTGCTGCTGCTGGTGTCGCTGCTGCTGAGCCTGTCGCTGGTCGGCATCGATCTGACCGTGCTGTCGGTATTCGGCGGCGCGCTGGGCGTGGGCCTCGGCCTGGGCCTGCAGAAGATTGCCAGCAACTACATCTCGGGCTTCATCATTCTGCTGGACCGCTCGGTCAAGCTCGGCGACCAGATCACGGTGGACAAGTACACCGGCATCGTCTCGCAGATCCGCACCCGCTACACCGTGGTGCGTAATGGTGACGGCGAGACGCTGGTGCCGAATGAGCAACTTGTCGCCCAATCGGTGCAGAACCATTCGTTTTCAGGGACAAATGTGCGCGTAGCGACACGCGTGCAGGCCGACTACGCCGCCGACCCCGAAACGGTGATCACGCTGCTCCAGGATTGCGTGCGCGGCCTGCCGCGTGTGCTGCCCGAGCCGGCCCCGGCTGCGTTTCTTGTCATGTTTGCGGACAGCGGCATCGAGTACGAGGTGGCGGTCAACATTGCCGACCCGCAAAACGGCAAGCTCGGGGTGCAATCGGCGATGAATCGTGCTATTTGGCGCACTTTCCGCGAACATGGCATCGCGATCCCGTATCCCCAGCGGGAGATGCGCGTGCTGGCATCCCAGGCGGCGCCTGCGCCACCCCTCGCATGAAAGGGGAACGAAAGCCATAGGGGGCACTCAAAGTCGGGGAAAAAGCGGATGTTCGAGTGGCGCCGATCCGGTAGAATACCGGGTTGACGCGCGCTTGCAGAGCAAGCCGCAGCCCCACACAAAACAGCCGCCAGATTGCAGCGGCTCGTGCCTTCGCCCGGCTCCCATACTGTTTCGACAGGTTGCGCCAGGCGCCAGTAATAATCGCAATCGCCTGATTTCGCAGTCTTTTTTCTGCGCGTTCGCCGTGCCGCACCATTGTGCCGCGCTGCAAGACCTTCGATTCACAGACGGAGAACAGTTTGTTCGACTCAATTCTTGACTGGGCCGCCAACGGCCTTGCCAACTGGTCCTGGTGGGAGATCGTGATCTTCACCCTCGTGGTGACGCATATCACGATCGCCGGCGTGACCATTTTCCTGCACCGCTGCATGGCGCACCGGTCGCTGGACCTGCACCCAATTGCGCAACACTTCTTCCGCTTTTGGCTCTGGCTGACGACGGGCATGGTGACCAAGGAATGGACCGCCATCCACCGCAAGCACCACGCCAAGTGCGAGACCGAGGACGATCCGCACAGCCCGCAGACCCGCGGCATCCGCAAGGTGCTGCTGGAAGGCGCGGAGCTGTATCGCGAGGAAGCCAAGAACAAGGAAACCGTCGCCAAGTTCGGCCATGGCACGCCTGACGACTGGGTCGAGCGCAACGTGTACTCGCGCTTCGCCTGGCAGGGCGTTGGCCTGATGCTGATCATCGACGTGGCGCTGTTCGGCGTGATCGGCCTGTCGGTCTGGGCCGTGCAGATGCTCTGGATCCCGATCCACGCGGCCGGCATCATCAACGGCCTGGGCCACTGGTGGGGCTATCGCAACTACGATTGCGAGGATGCTTCGACCAACGTGTCGCCGTGGGGCTTTATCATCGGCGGCGAAGAGCTGCACAACAACCACCACACGTATCCGACGTCGGCCAAGTTCTCGATCAAGTGGTACGAGATCGATGTGGGCTGGTGGTACATCCGTGCGATGCAGTCCGTGGGCCTGGCCAAGGTCAAGAAGACCCCGCCCAAGGCGCGTCTGGTGGATGCCCGCCCGGTGGACCACAACACGCTGGAAGCGATCATCGCCAACCGCTACGACGTTATGGCGCGCTACGCCAAGGCCGTGAAGAGCGCATACAACGAGGAACTGGAGAAGCTGAAGGAAGGCCGTGCGGCCGACTACAGCCACTTCAAGCTCGCCCGCAAGTGGTTCCATCGCGAGGAAGGCAAGCTGGCCGCGCCGCAGCGCCAGCAACTGGCCAGCATCGTCGAGCAGAACAAGGCGCTGCATACCTTCGTGGAAATGCGCCGCGAACTCGCCGCGATCTGGGGTCGTTCGAGCCTCACGCGCGAGCAGCTGCTCCAGCAACTGCAGGCGTGGTGCCATCGCGCCGAAGCCAGCGGAATCCAGGCCCTGCAAGAGTTTTCGCTGCGCCTGCGCCGGTACGCCTGATACAATTCTCGTCGCGCCCGCATGGTAAAAGCCCCGCCCCTGGCGGGGCTTTTCTTTTCGCTACACTCCCCCATGTCCAGGTCAGACCGCGTGCTTCCAAGCGCGGCGGCCCACGGGTGCCCCGAGGAGTACTGCTGAGATGACCCCACAAACGATCAAGTCCATCGAGTTCGAGAAACCGAACCTGACGGATACCGAAAGCGCAGCCGGCGGCAGTTGCGTGGCCCATGCCTGGGCCAAGGTACCGCCCGCGCTGACCCCCGACGAGCGCCAGGCACTCAAGGCCCGCATCCGCAAGCTGCTCAAGGAGCGCAACGCGGTGCTCGTGGCGCACTATTACGTCGATGCCGACCTGCAGGACCTGGCCGAGGAAACCGGCGGCTGCGTGTCGGACTCGCTGGAAATGGCGCGCTTCGGCCGCGATCATGCGGCTCAGACGCTGGTCGTGGCCGGCGTGCGCTTCATGGGCGAGACCGCCAAGATCCTGAGCCCCGAGAAGACCATCCTGATGCCGGACCTCGACGCCACGTGCTCGCTGGATCTCGGCTGCCCGGCTGACGAATTCTCGGCATTCTGCGACGCCCACCCGGATCGCACGGTGGTGGTCTATGCCAATACCAGTGCGGCCGTGAAGGCCCGTGCGGATTGGATGGTGACGTCGAGCATCGGCCTGAAAATCGTCGAACATCTACACGCGCGCGGCGAGAAAATTCTTTGGGCACCGGACAAGCACCTCGGCGGCTACATCCAGAAGGAAACCGGCGCCGACATGCTGCTGTGGCAGGGCTCCTGCCTGGTGCATGACGAGTTCAAAGGCATCGAGCTGGACCTGCTGCGCAAGGACTATCCGAATGCCAAGATCCTGGTGCACCCGGAATCCCCGGCCAATGTGGTGGCGCAGGCGGACGTGGTGGGTTCCACGAGCCAACTGATCGCGGCGGCCCAGCACCTCGACGCCAACGAGTTCATCGTGGCCACCGACAACGGCATCCTGCACAAGATGCGGATGGCCGCGCCGGGCAAGCACTTCATCGAGGCTCCCACGGCCGGCAACAGCGCCACCTGCAAGAGCTGCGCGCATTGCCCGTGGATGGCCATGAATGCGCTGACCAATCTGGCCGAAGTGCTGGAAACGGGGCGCAACGAGATCCAAGTGGACCCGATCATCGGCCAGCGCGCCGTTACCTGCATTGATCGGATGCTCAACTTCGCCGCGCAGCAGAAGGCCAATGTGCGGCCGGCCAGCGATCTGGCCCAGACGGGCGCGCTGTTCCAGGGAGTGGGCCCGGCATGACTGTGAATTCCGTGTTCGATAGTTACGGCCCGGCGCTGCCCGCGGCGCTGGCAGCCAACGTGCAGGCCGCGATTGCCGAGGATGTGGGCACCGGCGACCTGACGGGCCTGCTGATTCCGGCCGACAAACCCGTGCAGGCGCGCGTGATCGTGCGCGAGAGCGCGGTGCTGTGCGGCCAGCCCTGGTTTGAGGCGTGTATGGCGGCCGTCGATGCGCGGCTCCAGGTGCGCTGGCTCAAGGAGGAGGGCGCGCGGATGGCCCCCGATGATGTGGTGTGCGAGATTGCCGGCCCGGCCCGTGCGCTGCTGACGGCGGAGCGGCCATCGCTGAACTTCCTGCAACTGCTGTCCGGCGTGGCCACGGCCACCCGGCGCTATGCGGATCTGATTGCCGGCACGCGGGCCCGCGTGCTCGACACCCGCAAGACGCTGCCCGGCCTGCGCCTGGCGCAGAAGTACGCGGTGCGCATCGGCGGCGGCGAGAATCAGCGGCTGGCGCTCTATGACGGCATCCTGATCAAGGAAAACCATATCGCGGCGGCGGGCAGCATCACGGCGGCCATGCAGGCTGCGCTGGCGCTGGGCACGGACGCCTCGGTGCAGATCGAGGTGGAGTCAATCGCCGAACTGGAAGAGGCACTCGCTGCCTGCGCCAAATCGGTCCTGATCGACAACTTTACGGTGCCGATGATGCGCGAAGCGGTGGAAATCAACCGTGGTCGGGCGCTGCTGGAGGTGTCGGGCGGCGTCAATGCCGAGTCGATTCGGGAATTCGCCGAAACGGGCGTGGACCGGATCTCGGTGGGCGCGCTGACCAAGGATGTGCGCGCGACCGACTATTCGCTGCGGATCGTTGGGTAACGCGCAAAGCGCATCGCAAAAGGGAAGGGGCCGTATCGGCCCCTTTTTCACGTCTGTTTTACGACTTTTGCTTGTTCTGTCGATGCTGCGCCGCGCGGCCCAGCAGCGGCTGGAGCACGGTCGGCAACGCCTTGGGCAGCGTGTCGGGGTAGTCGCGGCTGAAGTGGAGGCCCCGGCTTTCGTGGCGCGAGTACGCGCTGTCGACGATCAGCGCCGCCACTTCGACCAGATTGCGCAGTTCCAGCAGGTCGCGCGTGACGCGGAAGTTGGCGTAGTACTCGGCAATTTCCTCGCGTAACAGACCAATCCGGTGCTGGGCGCGCTCGAGGCGCTTGTCCGTGCGGACGATGCCGACGTAGTTCCACATCATGCGGCGCAGTTCGTCCCAGTTGTGGGACACCACCACTTCCTCGTCCGCATCGGCCACGCGGCTGGCATCCCAGGCGGGCAGGCTGATATCCGGCGCGCCGGCCTTGTCCTGCCGGGCGATGTCCTCGGCGGCTGCGCGACCGATCACCATGCATTCGAGCAGCGAGTTGGAGGCCAGCCGGTTTGCGCCGTGCAGGCCGGTGCAGGCGGTCTCGCCCACGGCATAGAGGTTCGACAGGTCCGTGCGACCCGCAGTGTCGGTCACCACGCCGCCGCACGTGTAGTGGGCGGCCGGTACCACGGGAATCGGCTCGCGGGTGATATCGATGCCCAACTCCAGGCAACGTGCGTAGATCGTCGGGAAATGTTCCTTCAGGAACGCTTCCGGCTGGTGCGTGATGTCGAGGTAGACGCAGTCGAGGCCGCGCTTCTTCATCTCGAAGTCGATCGCGCGCGCCACCACGTCGCGCGGTGCCAGTTCGGCACGCGGATCGTGGTCGGGCATGAAGCGGGTGCCGTCGGGCAACTTCAGCAGGCCACCTTCGCCACGTACCGCCTCGGAAATCAGGAACGACTTGGCGTAGGGGTGGTAGAGGCAGGTCGGGTGGAACTGGATAAATTCCATGTTCGACACCCGGCAGCCGGCGCGCCACGCCATGGCGATGCCGTCGCCGGTTGCGGTGTCGGGGTTGGTCGTATAGAGATAGACCTTGCCCGCGCCGCCGGCGGCCAGCACCGTGTGGGTGGCCGTGATGGTACGCACGGCGCCCGTGGTGTCGTCGAGCACATAGAGGCCGTAGCAGCGGTTGCCTGGCAGGCCGAGCTTGGTGGCCGTGATCAGGTCGATCGCGAAGTGGTCCTCGATGATCGTGATGTTCGGGTGCTGGCGTGCCTGCTCGGTCAGCGTGGTGACCACGGCGTGGCCCGTGGCGTCCGCCGCGTGGATGATGCGGCGCCGGCTGTGGCCGCCTTCGCGCGTCAGGTGGAAGCCCAGTTCTGCCTGGGCATCGCGGGTGAAGGGCACGCCCCGGTCGATTAGCCACTGGATGGCCTCGCGTCCATGCTCCACGATGTAGCGCGTCGCGCCTTCGTCGCACAGGCCGGCGCCGGCGACCAGCGTGTCCTGCGTGTGTTCGTCGTGGCTGTCGCCGGAGTCGAGCACTGCGGCGATGCCGCCCTGGGCCCAGTCGCTGGCGCCATGCGTCATGGCGCGCTTGCTGAGGATGACAACCCGGTGGCTATCGGCCAGTTGCAGCGCGACGGTGAGGCCGGCCAGCCCGCTGCCGACGATCGCGACGTCGAAGTTCATGGTGCAGGGTTCGCGCGGAGCGAATGCGCGTCAGGGAAAGCTGGAAAGTGTACACCCGCATACCGGTTCGCGGACGCCCCAGCCCTTGCCGCATAAGGGTTTGCGGTCAATAAAAACGGGCAACAAAAAACCCCGCGAAGCGAGGTGCTCGGCGGGGTTCTTCATCGGAGACCGGATCAATTACTTGATCTTGGTTTCCTTGTAAGGCACGTGCTTACGGGCGACGGGATCGAACTTCGAGATCTCCATCTTTTCCGGCATGGTGCGCTTGTTCTTGGTGGTCGTGTAGAAATGACCCGTACCTGCGGTCGATTCCAGCTTGATCTTGTCGCGTCCGCCTTTGCTGGCCATGTTGTACTCCTATTTAGACTTCGCCGCGTGCGCGCAGGTCGGCGAGCACGGAGTCGATGCCTTTCTTGTCGATCAGGCGCAGGCCGGCGTTCGAGACGCGCAGGCTCACCCAGCGGTTTTCCGATTCAACGAAGAAGCGGCGATTCTGCAGATTGGGCAGAAAACGGCGCTTGGTCTTGTTGTTTGCGTGGGAAACGTTGTTGCCGACCATCGGCGCTTTCCCGGTCACTTGACAGACGCGTGCCATGAAGCACTCCTAAATCTTATTCGTGGACAATGTTCGCAACAGATCAACAAAAGGCGCGCGGGCCCGGACTGCAGCGGATTGAGACTTCAGCAAAACGAACATTATAGACCGGAAACGACTGGCGAATCAACGCCTTCCGCGCTGAGGGGAAGACTTAGTGTTGTGCCGCAGGTTTGCCGTGCTGCCGGGATCACGTGGACGCGCTCACGTGGGCGGGACGGCGGGCAGCCGGTCATGCTCGGCGAACGAATAGATATCGCTGCCGGCGACAATGTAATGGTCCAGCAGCCCGATGTCCAGCACGGCGAGCGCCCGGGCGAGGTGCCGTGTGGTGGAAAGGTCAGCGAAGCTGGGTTCTACGGGGCCGTGCGGGTGGTTGTGGGCGACGATGACATGGGCGGCGTTGTATGAAAGCGCTTCGCGCGCCACTTCTCGTGGATAGACCGTGACGCCACCCAGGGATCCGCGTCCAAGCTCTACATTGGCGAGCAGGCGGTACGCACTATCCAGATAGAGGGCGATGAAGACCTCGTGCGGCAGGCGCGACAGCGTCAGCCGCAGGTAGGCGCGGACCGCGCGCTCGGAATCCAGGCCGCGCGGGGCCTTGAGCGTCTCGGCCAGCGCGCGCCGGGTCAGTTCCGGCACCACGCGCAGCTGGGCCTGCTTGGCGGCGCCCATGCCCTTGATCGTGGCAAGGGTATCGGTATCTGCGGCAAACAGCCGCGTCAGCGAGCCGAAGCGCCCCAGCAGCTCCCGGGCGAGGTCCACGGCGCTCTTGCCGGGGCTGCCCACACGTAGGAAAACAGCGAGTAATTCGGCGTCGGACAATGCTCCCGGGCCGCCCAGCGCCAGCTTTTCGCGGGGGCGCTCCTGGGCGGGCCAGCGGGGAATTGGCAGCATCGACATCGAATCGTCTCCAGAAATTGCCACACTAACTGTCATGCCGGCTGCGACGGAGGCCGGCGGCAGACGGGCCAGTCGAATACAATACGGGTTGTTGACCGGTTGATCACCCATGAATTTGCAAACTTTTGCGTCAGAAGCGGAAGGCGGCGGCGCGGCTGCCCGCAAGACAGTCCTGGCGGACTCCTTCCTGACCCTCCACTACAGCATCTCCCTCGAGAACGGCACCGAAGTCGTGAGCACGTTCGAGGAAAAACCCGCCACGCTGCTGCTTGGCCAGGGCCAGCTCGCGCCCAACCTCGAGGCGGCGCTGCTCGGCATGCCCGAGGGCCAGCGCATGACTTACCGCCTGGCGCCGGAGCATGCCTTCGGCCCGCGCAACCCCGAACTGCTGCAGTGGGTCTCGCTGGCCACGCTGCGCGAGAACAGCTCGTTCGAGGAAGACTATTCGCCCGGCGACCTCGTGGAATTCAATGCACCGAACGGCGGCAAGTACGCCGGCGTGCTAAAGGAATTCGGCGAGACCGCCGCGCTGTTCGACTTCAACCACCCGCTGGCCGGACAGACCATCCTGTTCGATGTCCAATTGATCGGAATTCTCTGATGTCAGCCGTTGTGACGGACCCCAGCATGCCCGAGCTCACCCTCCCCATCGACGCCGAGATCCTGATGGCGCAGCCGCGTGGCTTCTGCGCCGGCGTGGACCGCGCGATCGAGATCGTCGAACGCGCGCTGGCGCTGTTCGGCGCGCCGATCTACGTGCGCCACGAGATTGTCCACAATGCCTACGTGGTGGCCGATCTGCGCAACAAGGGCGCGGTGTTCGTCGACGAACTCGACGAAGTGCCACCCGGTTCGACCGTGATCTTCAGCGCGCATGGCGTGTCGAAGGAAGTGCGCGCAGACGCCACCGCGCGTGGCCTGACCGTGTTCGACGCCACCTGCCCGCTGGTGACCAAGGTGCACGTCGAGGTAGGCAAGATGCGCGCCGAAGGCTGCGAGATCATCATGATCGGCCACAAGGGGCACCCCGAGGTGGAAGGCACGATGGGCCAGGCCGAGCGCGGCATGCTGCTGGTGGAGTCGGTCGAGGACGTCAACCGTCTGGCCGTGTCCGACCCGTCGCAACTGGCCTACGTCACGCAGACCACGTTGTCGGTGGACGAGACTGCCGAGATCGTGGCGGCGCTGAAGGCGCGCTTCCCGGATATCCGCGAGCCCAAGAAACAAGACATCTGCTATGCCACGCAGAACCGCCAGGACGCCGTGAAGTTCATGGCGCCGCAGGTGGAAGTGGTGATCGTGGTGGGCAGCCCGAACAGCTCGAACTCGAACCGCCTGCGCGAGCTGGCGGACCGCCTCGGCGTGCCGGCCTACATGGTCGACGATCCTGACCAGCTCAAGCCCGAGTGGGTGGCAGGCAAGCGCCGGATCGGCCTGACCGCAGGGGCCTCGGCCCCCGAAGCACTGGCCCAGGCCATCGTCGAGCGCCTGCGCACGTTCGGCGTGCGCAGCGTGCGAGCGCTGGAAGGCGTGGAAGAGAACATGTCCTTCCCGCTGCCGCGCGGCCTCGCCAGCGTGTCCGTGCAGTCCTGATCCTGCCTGTTTCCGCCTGATTGCCGGACATCGACCTGAAGCGGGTCGGTGTCCGCGCCCGTCGTTCTCCCCGTCCCGCCGCTTCTTCTTCCTTCCCCGTTTTTCGCTGTTCTGCCATCGCACCGCGCTGGTGCGTATCGTTGCGTCCGCTATTTTTGTCGCGACGTGCGCTGCCGCACTATCGGAGACATTTAAGGACTTACAAAACCGCGCCCGGCGCCATAATGCCGCAATACGTGTCTTAACACCCAGACAATATCAGGGTAATCCCCGAGGATGGGGTTTTCCCTATTATGGTGCGGCGCTACATTCTGCACATTAGAGAGGCGGCCCGGTATTTGAAATGAAATACCTAATTAATACCTGGCCATTATATGTGGCGCGGCGCAGGCTTGTGACGTGGCGCAAGCGCCTCCGGCGAGACTCGGGCACGATTCTTGTAAGCACAGGTGACGGGTCTGCCAAATGGGCGGAGATTGCCCCAATCTGTGCATTGGGGAAATTCCCTAGCGCAATTGGTGGGTAAATGGTTCAGGTTGTTGCGTCGCGTATTGCATCCGCAAAGAAAGGGGATACAATGCGCGCGTTTCAAATTGAAACTAAACAAAGGGCGGTCCAGGGAATACGTCCGGGAGGCGTAGTATTTCCCTGTTTTTGTGAATCCTAGGAGATCACTCATGCAATTCACGTTTGCCAAGATTCTGCCGATCGCGGCCGCTGTGGCGCTGGTCGCTGCATGTGGCAAGAAAGAAGAAAAGCCGGCTGATGCGGCAGCATCGGCACCTGCCGCGGCGGCACCGGCTGCAGGTGGCGGTGAAACCATCGTCAAGATCGGCCACGCGGCTCCGCTGACGGGCGGCATTGCCCACCTTGGCAAGGACAACGAAAACGGCGCGCGCCTGGCCGTGGAAGAAGTCAACAAGACCGGTCTGGAAATCGGCGGCAAGAAGATCAAGCTGGAACTGGTGGGCGAAGACGACGCCGCCGATCCGAAGACCGGCACCGCCGTGGCCCAGAAGCTGGTGGACGCGAAGGTCGTCGCCGTGGTGGGTCACCTGAACTCGGGCGTCTCGATCCCGGCTTCGAAGATCTACAGCGATGCCGGCATCGTCCAGATCTCGCCGTCGTCGACCAACCCCGACTACACCAAGCAAGGCTTCAAGACCACGTACCGCGTGGTGGCTACCGACGCCCAGCAGGGTCCGGCACTGGCCAACTACGCCGCCAAGAGCCTGGGCGCCAAGAGCGTGGCCATCGTCGACGATGCCACCGCCTACGGCAAGGGCCTGGCCGACGAGTTCGAGAAGACCGCCAAGGCTTCGGGCGTGAACGTGGTGGCACGTGAAGCCACCAACGACAAGGCCACGGACTTCAAGGCCATCCTGACCAAGATCAAGGGCAAGAAGCCGGACGTGATCATGTACGGCGGCATGGATGCCACCGGCGGTCCGTTCGCCAAGCAGGCCAAGGAACTGGGCATCACCTCGAAGATCGTGGGCGGCGACGGCGTGTGTACCGACAAGGTGGCTGAGCTGGCCGGCGATGCCGTGACCAACATCATCTGCTCGGAAGCCGGTCTGGCCCTGTCGAAGATGGAAGCCGGCGACGACTTCCAGAAGCGCTACCAGGCACGTTTCAACGCCCCGGTGCAGATCTACGCACCGTTCACGTATGACGCCGTGATGGTGGTCGTCGATGCCATGAAGCGCGCCAACTCGTCCGAGCCGGCCGCCATCCTGGCCGAAATGCCCAAGACGAACTACAAGGGCGTGATCGGCAACATCGCCTTCGACGAAAAGGGCGACATGAAGGAAGGCACCATCACGCTGTACGAGTACAAGGACAAGAAGAAGTCCGTCCTCGACGTCGTGAAGATGTAATTCCGGGCTTACCGGCCCATCCGAACGGCACCGTGAGTATTTTGCGGTGCCGTTCTTTTTAGTCTCGCCAACGGTTGACAGCATCCTTACCATGGATGGAACAGGGCGGGCAGCACACCAGCAAGTCATCACCTCTCTACCCGACCCATCCAACATTACCGTCCCACCCACGGCATCCACACCATGCCGCGCGGCCTGGGGCTGAAGCAGGAGTTTTCATGGATATCTTTATCCAGCAGATCGTGAACGGTCTGGTGCTCGGCAGCATCTATGCGCTGATCGCACTGGGCTACACCATGGTCTACGGCATTCTGGGCATCATCAATTTCGCGCACGGCGACGTGCTGATGATTGGCGCGCTGACCGCGCTGTCGGCCATCATGGGGCTGCAGAAGTTCGCGCCCGGCCTGCCCGAGTGGCTGACGCTGGTGATCGCCACGCTGATCGCCATGCCCGTCTGTGCAGTACTGTCCTTTTCGATCGAGCGGATTGCCTACCGGCCGCTGCGCAACGCGCCGCGCCTGGCCCCGCTGATCACCGCCATCGGCGTCTCCATCATCCTCCAGACGATGGGCATGCTGATCTGGTCGCGCAACCCGCTGACCTTCCCGCAGCTGCTGCCCTCGAGCCCGATCGACATCGGTTCCACGGGCGCCACCATCACCGGCAAGGAAATCGTCATCATCGGCATGGCCGTGATGGTGATGGCTGGCCTGCTGGCCCTGGTCAACCGCACCAAGCTCGGCCGCGCGATGCGCGCCACCGCCGAGAACCAGAAGGTGGCGGGCCTGATGGGCGTGAACCCCAACTTCGTGATTTCGGCCACGTTCATGATCGGCGCCGCCCTGGCGGCGCTGGCAGGCGTGATGATGGCCACCAACTACGGCAACGCGCACTTCTACATGGGCTTCATCCCCGGGCTGAAGGCGTTCACCGCCGCGGTGCTGGGCGGCATCGGCAACCTGGCCGGGGCGATGGTCGGCGGCATGCTGCTGGGCCTGATCGAAGCACTGGGCGCCGGCTACATCGGCGACCTGACCAACGGGGTGTTCGGCTCGAATTACCAGGACGTGTTCGCGTTCGTCGTGCTGATTACCGTACTTGTGTTCCGTCCGTCCGGCATCATGGGCGAACGCGTGGCCGACCGCGCCTGAGGAGAGCGAATCCATGAATACTCCGATTCCATCCACGGCCGTCGCGGCACCGTCGCGCGTGCCGGCCAAGACGCTGGCGGCCCTGCTGGGCTTCCTCGTCGTGGCGCTGTGCGCGCCATTCTTCGTCCAGACCTTCGGCGGCAACTACTGGGTGCGCGTGCTCGACTTCGCGCTGCTCTACATCATGCTGGCGCTGGGCCTGAACATCGTGGTCGGCTTTGCCGGCCTGCTGGACCTGGGCTACATCGCGTTCTACGCGGTGGGCGCCTACCTCATGGCGCTGCTCGGTTCGCCGCACCTCGCCAACCAGTTCGAGTGGATCCACCAGCTGTTCCCGAACGGGCTGCATCTGTCGATGTGGTTCGTGCTGCCCATTGCACTTGGGGTGGCGGCGCTGTTCGGCGTCATGCTGGGCGCGCCTACCCTCAAGCTACGGGGCGACTACCTGGCCATCGTGACGCTGGGCTTCGGTGAGATCGTTCGTATTTTCATGAACAACCTGGACCGCCCGGTCAACATCACCAACGGCCCCAAGGGCATCACGGCGGTAGACCCGGTGCACATCTTCGGCTTCGACTTCTCGAAATCCCACGAGATCTTCGGGCTGAAGTTCACGCCGGTGTTCATGTACTACTACCTGCTGGTGTTCCTGGTCATCGTGATCGTGTTCATCTGCCTGCGCCTGCAGAACTCGCGGATCGGCCGGGCCTGGGTGGCGATTCGTGAAGACGAGATTGCCGCCAAGGCGATGGGCATCAACACCCGTAACGTGAAGCTGCTGGCGTTCGCCATGGGCGCCTCGTTCGGTGGTGTGTCGGGTGCTGTATTCGGCGCATTCCAGGGCTTTGTCTCGCCCGAGTCGTTCACGCTGTGGGAATCGATCTACATCCTGGCCATCGTGGTGCTGGGCGGCATGGGCCATATCCCGGGCGTGATCCTGGGCGGCATCCTGCTGGTGGGCTTCCAGGAACTGCTGCGCGTGGTGGCGGAGCCGATGCAGACCGGCCTGTTCGGCCATGTCATCGTCGATGCCGAGGTGCTGCGCCAGCTGATGTTCGGCCTGGCACTGGTGGGGGTGATGCTGTATCGCCCGGCCGGCATCTGGCCGTCGCCGCGCAAGGAAGATCGCCCGGTGGTGCGCCGGGCGGGCAGCGTTGGCCGTTTCTGACCAGGAGGACATCATGAGCAACAACGAATTCCTCCTGTCCGTACAGGGGGTCAACAAGCGCTTCGGCGGCCTGCAGGCCCTGTCCGACGTGGGCCTGCAGATCCGCAAGGGCGAGATCTACGGCCTGATCGGCCCCAACGGCGCCGGCAAGACCACGTTCTTCAACGTTATCACCGGCCTGTACACGCCCGATTCCGGCGAGTTCGTGCTGGGCGGCAGCGCCTACCAGCCGACGGCCGTGCATGAAGTGGCCCGGACCGGCATTGCCCGCACGTTCCAGAACATCCGCCTGTTCGGCGAGATGACCGCGCTGGAGAACGTGATGGTGGGCCGCCACGTGCGGACCAAGGCCGGCGTGCTCGGCGCGATCTTCCGTCCGCCCTCGGTACGGCGCGAGGAAGAGGGCATCGAGGACATGGCCCACGATCTGCTGGACTACGTCGGCATCGGCAAGTACGCCAACTTCACCGCGCGCAACCTCTCCTACGGCCACCAGCGCCGCCTGGAGATTGCCCGCGCGCTGGCCACCGAGCCCAAGCTGCTGGCGCTGGACGAGCCCGCGGCCGGCATGAACGCCACCGAGAAGGTGGAGTTGCGCGGCCTGCTCGACAAGATCCGCAACGACGGCCGCACCATCCTGCTGATCGAGCACGATGTGAAGCTGGTGATGGGCCTGTGCAACCAGATGACCGTGCTGGACTACGGCAAGGTCATCGCCCAGGGCCTGCCGCAAGACGTGCAGAACAATCCCGCGGTGATCGAGGCTTACCTCGGCGCATCGGCACACTAAGGCGGGAGAGACGCGCAATGAAACAGACAGTACTGAAGATTTCCGGCCTGAAGGTCGCCTACGGCGGCATCCAGGCCGTCAAGGGCGTGGACCTGGACATCCACGACGGCGAGCTGGTGACGCTGATCGGCGCCAACGGCGCGGGCAAGACCACCACCATGAAGGCCATCACCGGCCTGCAGGGCTGGGCCGGCGGCGACGTGGAGTACATGGGCAAGTCGATCAAGGGCGTGCCCAGCTACACGCTGCTGAAGCAGGGTCTGGCGATGGTGCCGGAAGGCCGCGGCGTGTTCGCGCGCATGACCATCACCGAGAACCTGCAGATGGGCGCGTACACGCGCAACGATGACGCGGGCATCAAGCGCGATATCGACCGCATGTTCGAGACCTTCCCGCGCCTGAAGGAGCGGGCGGACCAGCTGGCCGGCACGATGTCTGGCGGCGAGCAGCAGATGCTGGCCATGGCGCGCGCGCTGATGAGCCAGCCCAAGCTGCTGCTGCTGGACGAGCCGTCGATGGGTCTCTCGCCGATCATGGTCGAGAAAATCTTCGAGGTGGTCCGCACGGTGTCCGCGCAGGGCGTGACCGTACTGCTGGTGGAGCAGAACGCGCGCCTGGCGCTGCAGGCTGCCCACCGCGGCTACGTGATGGAGTCCGGCCTGATCACCATGAGCGGCGACGCCAAGCAGATGCTGGACGACCCCAAGGTGCGCGCGGCCTACCTGGGCGAGTAAACGCCCGGCAGCATCCCGGCCAGTAAAAAAGCCTCGCGATTCGCATCGCGAGGCTTTTTTATCGACCGAAGCCGGGGATCAGGCCAGCTTCTTCAGCAGCGTGCGCAGCATGCCGATCATCTGGTCGATCTCGCCGCGCGTGACGTTCAGCGCCGGCATGAAGCGCAGCAGGCCCGGACGCGGGGCGTTCAGCAGCAGTCCTTCCGGCCCCATGTCGCGCGCTTCTTCGACGATCTGCGCGCCGATCTCCTTGTTCAGCACGAGCGCGCGCAGCAGACCTTCGCCACGCTCGCCGCCCAGGCCGAATTCGGCCGACAGCGCCAGCAGCTGCTCGCGCAGGTACTCGGCCTTGGCCTTTACCTCGTCCAGGAAGCCCGGCGCGGTCAGCTGGGCGATCACGCTGCTGCCCACCGCCGTCATCAGCGGGTTGCCGTTGTAGGTGCCGCCCTGGTCGCCGGCCTCGAAGCTGGCCACCTCGGCCTTGCAGAGCAGGGCGGAGAGCGGCACGCCGCCGCCGATGCCCTTGCCCAGCGTCATGATGTCCGGCTCCACGCCCGACAGCTCGTAGGCGAACAGCGTGCCGCAGCGGCCGCAGCCGGTCTGCACTTCATCGACGATGAACAGCAGCTTGTGCTTGTCCGCCAGCGCGCGCAGGCCCTGCATGAACTCGCGCGTGGCGGGAATCACGCCGCCTTCGCCCTGCACCGGCTCCAGCATGATGCCGACGGTCTTGTCGGTGATCAGGGCCTCCACGGAAGCCAGGTCGTTCAGCTCCGCCTTCGGGAAGCCCGGCACCTGCGGCGCGAAGATGGTGTCCCAGCCGGCCTTGCCCGACGCGCTCATGGTGGCGAGCGTGCGGCCATGGAAGCTGTGGTCCATGGTGATGATCTCGTACGCGCCGTTCTTGTGCTTGCGCCCCCACTTGCGGGCCAGCTTGATGGCGCCTTCGTTGGCCTCGGCGCCGCTGTTGGCGAAGAAGACCTTGTCGAAGCAGCTGTTGTCGGTGAGCTGCTTGGACAGCACCAGCATCGGCTCGTTGTAGAAGGCGGGGCTCGGGTTCAGCAGCTTGCGGGCCTGCTTCTCCAGCGCCTCGATCATGCCTTCGTTCGAATGGCCCAGGCTGTTCACCGCCCAGCCCTGCACGAAGTCCAGGTATCGCTTGCCGTTATGGTCCGTCAGCCAGGAGCCCTTGCCTTCGGTGAAGACCAGCTCGGGGCGGTTGGTGATGTACATCAGGGATTGGACGGGAAAATCGGCAAATGCCATGGCGGACTCCTGGGTTCGGCGAGTAAGGGGTGAGAGGATCAGACCGGCAAAAACAAAAAGCCACGGGGGTTGCCCGTGGCTTGTCGACCTGAACAGATGCGATGGACGGTCAGCCGCGAGGCACCCTGAGAGGGAGCGACGTACGTGCGCGGCGTCGGAGCATGATCGTGTTCATGTCGGCCAATATAAGGCGCATGCACCCGGGTGTCAAAACCAAATGTGGAAAGTCTGGCAGACCCGGGTGGCATTGTTGTGTCGACGGAACGGCTTGGGGGTGGTCAGGCGGCCCCGGCCGGGTGCATGTCGGCCTCGGACGTGAACGAATCGGCGAAGAACGCGTCCTCGTGCAGTTTGCACTGGGCGGTGAAGTCCGTGCGGGCCGCGTTGACCATCACCGGGGCGCCGCAGGCGTAGACCTCGTGGCCGGACAGGTCCGGATGATCGTCGATCACGGCCTGGTGCACGAAGCCGGTGCGGCCAGCCCAGTTGTCGTCGGGCTGGGCGTTGGAGATCACCGGCACGTACTGGAAGTTCGGCAGGTCGCGCGCCCACTGCTCGCACAGCGTGTGCATGTAGAGGTCGGCCGGGCGGCGGCCGCCCCAGTACAGCGTCATCTTGCGGTCGATGCCGGTATAGGCGGCATGCTCGACGATGGCCTTGATCGGCGCGAAACCCGTGCCGGAGGCCAGCAGGATGATCGGCTTGTCCGAGTCCTCGCGCAGGAAGAAGCTGCCCAGCGGGCCTTCGAAGCGCAGGATGTCGCGCTCCTTCATGGCCGGGGCGCCTTCCTTGGCACCGAACACGTAGTCGGTGAACGCGCCGCCGGGCATATGGCGGATGTGCAGCTCGATCGGGCCTTCCTCGTGCGGCGGCGTGGCGATGGAGTAGCTGCGGCGCTTGCCGTCCCGCAGCAGGAATTCCACGTACTGGCCGGCCAGGTACTGCATGCGCTCGGTGGCGGGCAGTTGCAGGCGGATGGCGATGACGTCGTCCGCCAGGCGCTCCAGCGTGCTCACGCGGCAGGGAATCTTCTTGATGGGGATGTCACCGGCGCCGTGTACTTCGCGGCACTCGATGGTGATATCCGAAGTGGCGTTGGCGCAGCAGAACAGCGCGCGGCCTTCGGTCTTTTCCTGGGCCGTCAGGGCCGAGGCGGCATGGTCGCCCTGGACGAAGCTGCCTTCGACCACACGGCCCTTGCAGGAGCCACAGGCGCCGTTCTTGCAGCCGTAGGGCAGGCCGATGCTGTGGCGCAGGGCCGCGCCGAGGATGGTTTCATCGGCAGCCACCTCGAACTTGTGGCCGCTGGGCATGACGGTTACTTGATAAGCCATAATCAGGTCTATGAGCCAAATTCTGTCGCCGCATGCGGCATTGTCTTACTCCCGGGCGGGTCGCCGCCTGGGCCGTCCGCGCCTGCTGATCGTCGGCTGCGGTGATGTCGGTTCGCGGGTGCTGCGCCTGCTGGCGACGCGCATGCGCGTGTTCGCCGTGACGTCGCAGCCTGCCCGGCGGGCCGAGTTGCGCGCCGCGGGCGCGGTGCCGCTGGTGGCCGATCTGGACCGGCCTGCCACGCTGGCAAGGCTGCGTGGACTGGCGGACCGGGTCATCGACCTGGCCCCGCCGCCCGCGCAGGGGAATGGCGATCCGCGCACACGTGCCTTGCTGGCTGCGTTGCGCCGTACGGCATGGCGCCGCGCCCGGTCGGGGCGCATGGCTGCCCACGCCGCCAGCGAGGCCGCCATTCTACCCGAGCGAGGCTGGCACCGCGCGTTTGAGGCGGCGGCCCGGCATCAGTCCGCCGGAGCCTTTGTCTATGCCAGCACGACTGGCGTCTATGGCGATCGGGGCGGCGCCCGCGTCCAGGAATTCGACACCGTGCGGCCGAAGACGCCCCGGGCGCGCCGCCGCGTGGCGGCCGAGTCCGCCGTGCGCCAGTTCGGGCGCGACGCAGGCTGGCGCGCCAGCATCGTCCGCATTCCCGGCATCTACGCGGCGGACCGCCTGCCTGTAGCCCGCCTGCACAAGGGCACGCCGGCGCTGGCGCCGCAGGACGACGTCTACACCAGCCATATCCACGCCGACGACCTCGCCCGCACCATGATCGCGGCGCTCTGGCGCGGCCGGCCCCAGCGCGTGGTGCACGCCAGCGACGACACCGAGCTGCGCATGGCCGATTACTTCGACCTCGTGGCAGACCGCCGTGGCCTGCCCCGGCCCCCGCGCATCACCCGCGAGCAAGCGCGCGAGGTGATCGAACCGGCACTGCTGAGCTTCATGAGCGAATCGCGCCGGCTCGACAACGGCCGGCTCAAGCGCGAGTTGCGGCTGCGGCTGCGCTATCCCACCGTCACGGACTTCTTCGACGCCTGACTGGGCTCTGACCCAGCCTGCGGCTCCCCTGGCACACCGCTTGCGATCCCTATCGCCGCGGTGCTGCTGTCTATACAGGACTGTGCACAATCACCCCATAACGGTGCGATTCAAGGCGTATTCGGCGCTTTTTATAGGGCCTCGCCTAGTGCAAACCCCGCGTTGACTTGTATAGACAGGCATTGCACCATTGCCCGACCACAAAGGAGCCGACAGCATGACCCTGCATCGCCGCGCAACGCTCGCCGCCATCGCCCTCGCATCCCTCGTCACCACGCTCGCCGTCCCGGCCCACGCGCAGAACACGCCCGTGACCCTCGGCATGAGTGGCTGGACCGGCTTCGCCCCGCTCACGCTCGCCGACAAGGCCGGCATCTTCAAGAAGAACGGCGTGGACGTGGATATCAAGATGATTCCGCAGAAGGACCGTCACCTGGCGCTGGCCTCGGGCGCGATCCAGTGCGCGGCCACCACGGTGGAGACCCACGTGGCCTGGAATGCCAACGGCGTGCCGATCACGCAGATCGTGCAATTAGACAAGTCTTATGGCGCGGACGGCCTGGCCGTGCGCGGGGATGTGAAGTCCTTCGCGGACCTCAAGGGCAAGACCATCGGCGTGGATGCGCCGGGCACCGCGCCGTACTTCGGCCTGGCGTGGATGCTCAAGAAGAACGGCATGACGCTCAAGGACGTGAAGCTGACCACGCTGTCCCCGCAGGCCGCGGCGCAGGCTTTCGTGGCCGGGCAGAACGATGGCGCGATGACCTACGAGCCGTATCTGTCGACGGTGCGCGCCAATCCGGACAAGGGCAAGATCCTCGCCACCACGCTCGACTACCCGATGGTCACCGACACCCTCGGCTGCGCGCCGAAATGGCTCAAGGACAATCCCAAGGCCGCCCAGGCGCTGGTGGACAGCTACTTCGAGGCGCTTGAGATGATCCGCAAGGATCCGGCCAAGTCGAACGAGATCATGGGTGCGGCGGTCAAGCAGACCGGCGAGCAGTTCGCCAAGTCGTCGGCCTACCTGCGCTGGCAGGACAAGGACGCCAATCGCACCTTCTTCGCGGGCGAGCTGGCCAGCTTCAGCAAGGAGGCCGCGGCCGTGCTGCTCGATATCGGCGTGATCCGCCAGGCGCCGGACGTGACCACGCTCTATGACGCCCGATTCCTCAAGTAAGCCGGAGGCCGCCGTGAGCCAGATTTCCCAGGTTTCCACGCCCGTGGCGCGCATGCCCGCACCGGCGAACGGTGCAAGCGGCGATGACAGCACCGCCGCCGCGCGCCGCCGCCATCCGTGGCTGTCGCCGCTGGTGCCGGTGGGCGGCCACGCGCGCTGGCTGCTCGGCCTGTCGTTCTTCGCGGTCTTCTTCGCGGTGTGGGCGGCGGTCACGCTGGGCGGCTTCGTGCCGCGCACCTTCCTGGCCGACCCGCTGACCATGGCGCGCGAAGGCGTGGTCCTGTTCACGCAATACAACTTCCTCGGCGACATCGGCATGACGGTGTGGCGCGTGGTCGGCGGCTTCTTGCTGGCCGCCGTGCTGGCCGTACCGCTCGGCATCTTCATGGGCGCGTACAAGGCGGCGGAAGCGTTCTTCGAGCCCTTTGTCTCGTTCTGCCGCTACCTGCCGGCCTCGGCCTTTATCCCGCTGCTGATCCTCTGGGCCGGCATCGGCGAGACGCAGAAGCTGCTGGTGATCTTCATCGGCTCGTTCTTTCAGATTGTGCTGATGGTGGCGGTGACGGTGGGCGGGGCGCGCAAGGATCTGGTGGAGGCCGCCTACACGCTCGGCGCTACGCCGCGCGGCATCGTGCGGCGCGTGCTGATTCCGGGCGCGGCGCCGGAGATTGCCGAAATCCTGCGGCTGGTGCTGGGCTGGGCCTGGACCTATGTGATCGTGGCGGAGCTGATCGGCTCGTCGTCCGGCATCGGCCACATGATCACGGACAGCCAGGCGCTGCTCAACACCGGGCAGATCATCTTCGGGATCATCGTTATCGGCTGCATCGGGCTGGTGTCCGATCTCGTCTTCAAGCTGGCCAACCAGCGCCTGTTTCCGTGGAGTTCGATCAAATGAGCGCGCTGTCGATCCAGCAGGTTTCTCGTACTTTTTCGAATCCGCGCGGTGGCGTCACCCAGGCGCTGCTGCCGGTGGACTTCGATGTGCGCGATAACGACTTCGTCACCATCCTTGGCCCGTCAGGCTGCGGCAAGTCCACGCTGCTGCGCATCGTGGCAGGGCTGGACACGCCCTCGGGCGGGCGCGTGCTGCTCGACGGCCAGCCGGTGGCCGGGCCGGGCGCCGATCGCGGCATGGTGTTCCAGTC
Organism: Cupriavidus sp. OV096; assembly: GCF_900115455.1. Classification (NCBI taxonomy): domain Bacteria; kingdom Pseudomonadati; phylum Pseudomonadota; class Betaproteobacteria; order Burkholderiales; family Burkholderiaceae; genus Cupriavidus; species Cupriavidus sp. OV096. Next base: position 59,789 of record NZ_FOWM01000016.1, on the reverse strand, counting down.
GTACACGCTCTTTCCGTGGCTGACCATCGAGCAGAACGTGCGCTTCGGCTTGCGTGAGCGCGGCATGAGCGCGGCGGACCAGAAGGAGCGGAGCGACTATTTCATGGCCCGCGTGGGGCTGCGCGGCTTCGAGCACCACTACCCGAAGCAGCTCTCGGGCGGCATGCAGCAGCGCACGGCGATTGCCCGCGCGTTGGCCAACGACCCCAAGATCCTGCTGCTCGACGAGCCCTTCGGCGCGCTGGACAACCAGACCCGCGTGCTGATGCAGGAGCTGCTGCTCGGCATCTGGGAGTCCGCGCGCAAAACGGTATTATTCGTCACGCACGATATCGACGAGGCCATCTTCATGGCCAACCGCGTGGCGGTGTTTTCCGCCAGACCGGGTCGGATCAAGAGCGAGATCGCGGTGGATTTCCCCCATCCGCGCCATTACACGATCAAGACTTCGCCCGAGTTCTCCGCGCTGAAGGCGCGGCTGACCGAGGAAATTCGTGCCGAGGCCATGGCCGCGGCCGAGCACTGACCGCCATGAATCACCCCGCTGCCGGCCCCATCCCGACCAACCCCTCCACGCCTTCGGCGCCCTCCGCGCTCTATCAGCAGGTGAAGGAGTACATCGCCCGCCAGATCCAGAGCGGCGCATGGCAGCCGGGCGACCGCGTGCCGTCGGAGCAGGAGCTGGTGACCCGGTTCTCGGTGTCGCGCATGACCGTCAACCGGGCGCTGCGCGAGCTGTCCGAGCAGGGCAGGGTGGTGCGCGTGGCCGGCGTGGGCACCTTCGTGGCGGAGCACAAGCCGCAATCGACGCTGCTCTCCGTGGTCAACTTGCAGGACGAGATCCGCATGCGCGGCCATGACTATGCGTGCGATGTGATCCTGGTGGAGCGCGTTTCGGCGTCGATCGAGGTGGCGGCGGCGCTCGAGCTGCGCACCGGCGAGTCGGTCTATCACTCGGTCTGCGTGCATCGCGAGGACGGCGTCCCGGTGCAGCTGGAAGACCGCTACGTCAATCCGCGCGTGGCGCCGGACTTCATCACCCAGGATTTCCGCGATACGCAGCCGGGCGAATACCTGCTGCGCAACGTGCCTTACGACCAGGTGGAACACGTGGTCGATGCGATTGCCGCTACCCCCGAGCAGGCCGCGCAACTGGAAATGCCGCCGACCCAACCGTGCCTGCTCCTGACGCGGCGCACCTGGACGAGTGGCGTGCCGGTCACGTTCGTGCGCTGCCTGCATCCGGGCAACCGCTATCGCCTCGGCAGCCGCTTCCGCGCCGACGGCAATCCGGCCTTCGGCTAAAACTGAGTAGCTGGGGCCAGTTAGTACTGGCCTTCGGCCCCCATTTTCGACTAACCTGTATAGACAGGCTCATACAACTGATTTTAGAACGCGGTTGAGCCGATTCTCAAAAGATCCCCAAAGATCCAACAGGACGATGCAGCACATGACCACTCCCGATTCCCGCCCCGACCTGACGCTGGACCCCGGCCACGTCACCCTGGCCGACCTGCGCCGCATCTACCGGGGCGAAGTGCGCCTGGTGATGGCGGACGCGGCCTGGGCCGGCGTGCGCGCGGCGCAGGCCACCGTGCAGGACATCATCGACGCCGACGCCGTCGTCTACGGCATCAACACCGGCTTCGGCAAGCTGGCCCAGTCGCGCATTCCGCATGACAAGCTGGCCGAGCTGCAACGCAACCTCGTGCTCTCCCACAGCGTGGGCACCGGCCCGGACCTCGCGGGGGACACCGTGCGCCTGATCCTGGCGATGAAGGCCATCAGCCTCGCGCGCGGCCATTCGGGCGTGCGCCCGGCCGTGATCGAGGCGCTGCTGGCGCTGGCCAACCACGGCGTGACGCCGTGTATCCCGGCCAAGGGCTCGGTGGGCGCCAGCGGCGACCTCGCCCCGTTGGCCCATATGTCGTGCACGCTGATCGGCGTGGGCGATGTCTATATAGATAGCCGCCGCGTGCCGGCGGCGCAGGGGCTGGCCCACGCCGGGCTGGAGACCTTCGCGCTCGGCCCCAAGGAAGGGCTGGCGCTGCTGAACGGCACGCAGGTCTCCACCGCGCTGGCGCTGGCCGGCCTGTTCGCCGCCGAAGACGCCTTCGCGGCCGGATTGGTGGCCGGGGCGCTCTCGCTCGAAGCCATCAAGGGCTCGGTCAAGCCGTTCGATGCGCGCATTCACGCCGCGCGGGGCCAGGTCGGCCAGATCGAGGTGGCCGGCGCGGTGCGGGCGATGCTCGACGGCAGCGAGATCGTCGATTCCCACAAGGGCTGCGGTCGCGTGCAGGACCCGTACTCGATCCGCTGCCAGCCGCAGGTGATGGGCGCCTGCCTGGACAACCTGACTCATGCCGCGCGCATCCTGCGCATCGAGGCCAACGCGGCGTCCGACAACCCGCTGGTCTTCCCCGAACAGGGCGACGTGGTCTCGGGCGGCAACTTCCACGCCGAGCCGGTGGCCTTCGCCGCCGACATCCTCGCGCTGGCCATCGCCGAGATTGGCGCGATTTCCGAACGCCGGCTGGCGCTGCTGCTCGATACCGGGCTGTCCGGCCTGCCGCCGTTCCTGGTGCGCGATGGCGGCCTGCACTCCGGTTTCATGATCGCGCAGGTGACGGCGGCGGCACTCGCCTCCGAGAACAAGTCGCTCTCGCATCCGTCCAGCGTGGACAGCCTGCCCACCTCCGCCAACCAGGAAGACCATGTGTCGATGGCCACCTACGGCGCGCGCCGGCTCGGCGAGATGGCGGCCAATACAGCGGTGATCGTCGGCATCGAGGCGATGGCCGCCGCGCAGGGCATCGAATTCCACCGGCCGCTGAAGTCGTCGCCGCTGGTGGAGCAGGAACTGGCGCGCATCCGCGCCCGCGTGGACTTTGTCGAGGGCGACCGCTACCTCGCGCCCGACATCGAGGCCATGAAGCAATGGGTCGTGCAGGGCGATGCCGGGGCCGGCTGGCCCGAGGCCGTGCGCGCGATCCTGCCGACGAATGCCAGCTGATTTCAGCCTCTGACCCTCATCTGACAAATTCGAATCTCCCAACGGAGCCCCCCGACCATGAACGCTAACGAACACCAATTCCAGCGCGGCCAGCGCGAGATCCGCGCGCCGCACGGCAGCCAGTTGCATTGCAAGAACTGGCTGATCGAAGCTGCCTACCGGATGATCCAGAACAACCTCGACCCCGATGTGGCCGAGCGCCCGCAGGACCTGGTGGTCTACGGCGGCATCGGCAAGGCCGCGCGCAACTGGGAATGCTTCGACGCCATCCTGGACAGCCTGCGCCGCCTGGGCGAGGACGAATCGCTGCTGGTGCAGTCGGGCAAGCCGGTGGGCATTTTCCGCACGCACCCGGACGCGCCGCGCGTGCTGATCGCCAACTCCAACCTCGTGCCGCACTGGGCCAACTGGGACAAGTTCAACGAGCTGGACCGCGCCGGACTGATGATGTACGGCCAGATGACGGCCGGCTCGTGGATCTATATCGGCACGCAGGGCATCGTGCAGGGCACCTTCGAGACCTTTGTCGAGGCCGGCAACCAGCACTTCGGCGGCGACCTCGCCGGCAAATGGATCCTGACGGCCGGGCTGGGCGGCATGGGCGGCGCGCAGCCGCTGGCCGGGGTGCTGGCCGGAGCCTGCGTGCTGGCCATCGAGTGCGAGGAATCGCGCATCGACTTCCGGCTGCGCACGCGCTATGTGGACAAGAAGGCCACTACGCTGGACGAGGCGCTGGCCATGATCGCCGACGCCACCGCGAAGAAGGAGGCCATCTCGGTCGGCCTGCTCGGCAACGCCGCCGAGATCGTGCCGGAGCTGGCGCGTCGCGCCCAGGCCGGCGGCATGCGGCCGGACATCGTCACTGACCAGACCTCGGCCCATGACCTCGTCAACGGCTACCTGCCCGAGGGCTGGACCGTGGCGCAGTGGGAAGACCTGCGCCAGCGCGACCCGAAGGCGGTGGAAGCCGCCGCGCGCGCGTCCATCGTCAAGCATGTGAAGGCGATGCTGGCCTTCAAGGCGATGGGCGTGCCGACGCTGGACTACGGCAACAACATCCGCCAGGTAGCGTTCGACGAAGGCGTGAAGAACGCGTTCGATTTCCCGGGCTTCGTGCCGGCGTATATCCGCCCGCTGTTCTGCCGCGGCAAGGGGCCGTTCCGCTGGGTGGCGCTCTCGGGCGACCCGGAAGACATCTACAAGACCGACGCCAAGATGAAGGAGCTGTTCCCCGAGGACAAGCACCTGCACCGCTGGCTGGACATGGCGCGTGACCGCATTGCCTTCCAGGGCCTGCCGTCGCGGATCTGCTGGGTGGGGCTGGACGAGCGCCACCGCGCCGGGCTGGCGTTCAACGAGATGGTGAAGTCGGGCGAACTCAAGGCGCCCATCGTGATTGGGCGCGATCACCTCGACTGCGGCTCGGTGGCCTCGCCGAACCGGGAGACCGAGGCCATGCGCGACGGTTCCGATGCCGTGTCAGACTGGCCGCTGCTCAACGCACTGCTGAATACCGCCGGCGGCGCCACCTGGGTCAGCCTGCACCATGGCGGCGGCGTGGGCATGGGCTTCTCGCAGCATGCCGGGGTCGTCATCGTCTGCGATGGCACCGACGCTGCCGCGAAGCGCATCGAACGTGTACTCTGGAATGATCCGGCCACGGGCGTCATGCGCCATGCCGATGCCGGTTACGAGAGCGCCATCGCCTGCGCCCAGGAGAAGGGCCTGGACCTGCCGATGGTGAAGGGTTGAAGGGTTGAACGCTTGAAAGGTTGGAAGCGAGCATGAAGGAACTGGAGCCGGGTGTGGTGCGGTTTGCCCTCGACGCCATCGCCCCCACGCCGTGGAAGAACGGCGGCGGTACCACGCGCGAGATCGCCGTGTGGCCGCCGGGCGCGGGCATGGACGCCTTCGCGTGGCGCGTAAGCGTGGCGGACATCGTCGCCGACGGGCCGTTCTCGGCCTTCCCCGGCATTGACCGCCAGATCGCGCTGCTGGACGGCGCCGGCGTGCATCTGCAGGCCCACGACGACTCGTTCTGCCACCGGCTCACGGCCATCGGCGAGCCGTTCGGGTTTGCCGGCGACACGGCCGTGCACGCCACGCTGGTGGAGGGCCCGACGCGCGACTTCAACGTGATGTCCCGGCGCGGGGTGTGCCACGCCGACGTGACCCTGCAGCGCCAGCCGTTCGACGTGGAAACCGGCAACGACGCCGTGATGGTGTTCGTGATCCGGGGCGAATGGCGCGGTGCCGATGGCCTGACGCTACGGGATGGCGAGGGCCTGCTGGTGTCGGCAGGCGCTGCGCCGGGCCGGCTGGCGTTGGTACCGGCCGAAATCTCCGCGCTGTGCCTGCGCGTGTTGCTGCAAATGGAGCCTGCTCAATGACGATTTCCCACGCGCCGTCTGCCGATGGCGTCTGGCACCACTGCCACCTGCTGCCCGAGCCCGGGCAGGACACGGCGCTCCGCGATGGCGCTATCGTCGTGGCCGATGGCCGCATCGTCTGGATCGGCGCGCACGCGGCGCTGCCGGACAGTTATCTCCACCTGCCGCGCCACGACGCCGGGGGCGCCTGGATCACCCCCGGTCTGGTCGATTGCCATACCCATCTGGTCTATGGCGGCCAGCGCGCCGACGAGTTCGCGATGCGGCTGGCCGGCGCCAGCTACGAGGAGATTGCCCGGGCCGGTGGCGGCATCGTCTCCACGGTGCGCGCCACGCGCGAGGCCGACGAGGACACGCTGTTCGCCCAGGCCGCGGCGCGGCTGCAGCCGCTGCTGGCCGAAGGCGTGACCGCCATCGAAATCAAGTCCGGCTATGGACTCTCGCTGGACGCCGAGCGCAAGCAGTTGCGCGTGGCGCGCCGGCTCGGCACGGCCTTCGGCGTCACCGTCCACACCACCTTCCTGGGTGCGCACGCGCTGCCACCCGAGTACGTGGGCCGGGCGGACGACTATATCGATCTGGTCTGCGACACCATGCTGCCGGCGCTGGCCGGGGAAGGGCTGGTCGATGCCGTGGACGCATTCTGCGAGGGCATCGGCTTCTCGCCCGCGCAGACCACCCGCGTGTTCGAGGCCGCCACGCGGCACGGCCTGCCCGTCAAGCTCCATGCCGAGCAACTCAGCAACCTCGGCGGCGCGGCGCTGGCGGCGAGCTTCCACGCGCTGTCCGCCGACCATCTCGAACATCTGGACGAGGCCGGCGTACGCGCCATGGCCGCCGCCGGCACCGTGGCCGTGCTGCTGCCGGGCGCCTACTACTTCCTGCGCGACACCCACCTGCCGCCGCTGGCGCTGCTGCGCGAGCACGGCGTGCGGATTGCGCTGGCGACCGACCATAACCCGGGCACCTCGCCGACCACCTCGCTGCTGCTGATGATGAACATGGCCTGCACGCTGTTCCGCATGACCGTGCCCGAGGTGCTGGCCGGGGTGACCACCCACGCGGCGCACGCGCTGGGCGCGGCGGACCGGCATGGCACGCTCGCCGCCGGGCGAGCGGCGGACTTCGTGCTGTGGCAGGTGGCCACGCCGGCCGAGCTGGCCTACTGGTTCGGCCGCAATCCCTGCGCGGCAGTGGTGCGGCAGGGACGTATCTATCCGACTGGGGCTAGCGTGGGGGGCACGCCATGAGCGCGGGCCATCTCTTCGCACCGTCCGCCCTGCTGCCCGAAGGCTGGGCGCGCAACGTCCGCCTGGGCTGGGACGCGCAGGGCAGGCTGACCGAGGTCACGCCCGACGCCACCGCCGCCCCGGGGGACGAACACGCGGCGGGCCCGGTGCTGCCGGGCATGCCCAACCTCCACTCGCACGCATTCCAGCGCGGCTTTGCCGGGCTGACCGAGTACCGCAGCATCACGGCGGACGAAGACCCGGCCGGCGGCGACTCGTTCTGGAGCTGGCGCACGCTGATGTACCGCTTCGCGCTGCGGCTCTCGCCGGACGCGCTGGAGGCCATCGCCACCCAGCTCTATATAGAGATGCTGCGCGCCGGCTATACCAGCGTCTGCGAATTCCATTACGTCCATCATGATCCGGAGGGCCAGCCGTACGCCACGCCCGCCGAGATGTCGCTGCGGCTGCTGCGCGCGGCGCACCGGGCCGGCATCGGCATGACGCTGCTGCCGGTGCTGTACCAGACCGCCGGTTTCGGCGGCAAGCCGGCGCAGGCGGACCAGCGGCGCTTCCTGCACGACACCGATGCCATGCTGGCGCTGCTCGCCGACCTCGCCCCGGCCTGCGCCGAGCACGGCGCGCGGCTCGGGCTGGCGCCGCACTCGCTGCGCGCGGTGCCGCCGGAGAGCCTGGCGCGCGCCGTGGCCGGGCTGCATGCGATGGACGCCACCGCGCCGGTGCACATCCATATCGCCGAACAACAGAAGGAGGTCGATGACTGCCTCGCGTGGTGCGGCGTGCGGCCGGTGGAGTGGCTGCTCGATCACGCGCCCGTCGATGCGCGCTGGTGCCTGATCCACGCCACGCATATGGATTGGGACGAGCGCCGGCGGCTGGCCCACAGCGGCGCGGTGGCCGGCATCTGCCCGACCACCGAGGCCAACCTGGGCGATGGCGTGTTCGATGCCGCGCCCTACCTCGCCCAGCAGGGCGCGTGGGGCATCGGCTCGGACAGCCACGCGAGCGTGAGTGTGGCTGAAGAACTACGAACCTTCGAATACGGCCAGCGGCTGGGCCTGCAACGGCGCAATGTGCTGGCTTCGGCGCAGCATGCCCAGGTGGCGGACCGGCTCTGGCTCGAAGCCGTGGCCGGCGGCGCCCGCGCGGCGGCGCGTAACGTGGCCGGGCTGGCGGTGGGCCAGCAGGCCGATTTCCTCGTGCTGGACGGCGCCCACGCCACGCTGGCGGGGCTGGACGGCCCGCGCGCGCTGGCGACCCACGTGTTCGCCAGCCACGGGCATGAGACACTAGCGGAAGTCCGCACCGCCGGCATCCGCCGGGTGCAGCAGGGTTCGCATCCGCAACAAACGGAAGCGGCCCGGTTGTTCGCCGCCACGCGCGCCGGCCTGCTGGCCGACTGATCTCCTGAAGCAGCCCCCTACATCACGATGTCCTTCACCACCGATACCCCCGCTTTCACCCTGCATCGCGGCACGCGCCCGCTGCTGGTGTCGATGCCGCACGTCGGCACGTACCTGCCCGCGCCGCTGGCCGCCCGCCTCACGGCCGAGGCGCGCACCGTGCCCGATACCGACTGGCACATGGACCGGCTCTATGAATTCGCGCGCGAGCTGGGCGCCTCCGTGCTGATGGCCACCCATTCGCGCTACGTGGTGGACCTGAACCGCCCGCCGGACAACGCGAACCTGTACCCCGGCCAGGACACCACGGGCCTGTGCCCGGTCGACACCTTCGACAAGACGCCGGTCTACGCCGATGGATCGAAGGGCCCGGACGACGCCGAGATCGCCCAGCGCCGCGACGCGATCTGGCATCCGTACCACGCCGCCCTGCAGGAAGAACTGAAGCGCCTGAAGGCCGAGCACGGCACCATCGCGCTGTGGGACGCCCACTCGATCCGCTCGGTGCTGCCGCGCTTCTTCGACGGCAAGCTGACCGACTTCAACCTCGGTTCGGCGGATGGCGCGAGCTGCGACAAGGGCCTGGCGGACGATGTGCTGGCGATTGCCAGCGCGGTGCCGGCGCACACCGCCGTGCTCAATGGCCGCTTCAAGGGCGGCTACATCACGCGCCAGTACGGCAACCCGGCCAACGGCGTGCACGCGATCCAGCTCGAGCTGACGCAGTCGTCGTACATGGAAGAGGTCTACCCGTTCGCCTACGACCCGTCGAAGGCCGGCGCCATCCAGCCGGCCATCCGGCAGATGCTGGAGACGGTGCTGGGGTTTGTGGAAGCGCGCTGAGGGTTTGAGGCGCTGACCCTCTTCCGCTGTTGGGGGAAGGGCGCCTGACTCAGGCCGCTATTGCTCGGGGACAATTGCATTCCCATTGCAATTAGGAAGTGGCCCCGAGCGATTTCATTGATCGCGTCGCATTCAAGAGAATTGCTATAGACGTTGGTGATCGCATTGCGTCAGCCTTTTGGCTTTTGCCAGGAAGGGAGACGTAAGGTGAAGCAAAACGACGCGCCGAATGCAAGGCCATGCGGGCACATCCTGCATACGGATCCACCTCTCTACGTGCTCGTCACGTACTGCCCGCAGCGCGCTCAACCGGACTTCGTCCGGGCCTCCTGCGAGGCCATCGACGAGACCTATCATGGGCGTCCTGGCAATGCCCTGACGGTTTTTCTGTCGCCGTTCGATGCCTATCTGTCTGCGGCATACATCTCGCAACCCGGCGAGCCGTATCACGTCGTGCACGCCGCTCGTTTCGACCCGCGCGAACTGATCCACACCAACGGCGGCAAACTCCATATTTCCCTTCATTGCGGTTTCGGGGCTCACGACGGGCGACTCGTCAGACGGCGTGCGGGCAGTATCGTGACGCTCTCGGCGGAACAATCCTGGGACATTGATTCCCACAACGTCAGTGCCGTCGATATCAACCTCACGGATCATGACCTCAAGGGATATCAAAGCCTTCGAGACGCTGCAGGACTCTTCGCGCACGCGGAATCCCACGCGCCGTTCCTGAGCCTGCCTCACCCGGCAAGGGCGCGGGCCGTCGGGCGCGCCATTGCTTGCATGGAAGGCACCGTGGATCTGTCGCACAAGGCGAACCAGTGCGCGATTTATGATCCGGAAGCCGGCGCATGGCATTTCGTCCCCATCGGCGTGTTCTTCGACGCCCAGAATGAGGAGGCGTGCCCATCATGACATCGGCCGATACGCGTTACTTGATCGGGGAAGGTGACAAGACTGGAACAGGCGGTTATCAGTCCGCCAGCAGCACGTCGACCAATATGGGGAAGCGCATTGCGTTGGAAGGAGACTATGCGAGCTGCCCCGCCTGCAAGGCTGGCGGTCCCGTCTATAACGACTGCGACCCGCGATGGTACGAGAACGGAAAAGCCGTGCTCGTCGAGGGCGCCCGGGTCTTCTGTCAATGCAAGGAGAAGCCGCGTGTTTTTGCCTCGCAACGCACGATGTCCACTGAGGTGGTCAGCGGGAATACTGGTGCTACCGCGCCGACGGTCCTGTCTCCTTCGCAATGGGTAGATGCAAGCCGTCACAAAGCCAGCCATAGGGACACCGCGACGGCGCTGGCAGATCATCCCACGCTGATCTGCCCGAACATGACCAATGACGCCTTCGCCGCGCTCGCGATGGATCTATGCGCGATTCTCGTGGCTCGCACCGAGGCACGACTGGCGGAATTGCGCCGCTGGGATGCCGAAGCCAGACGCAATGTTCAAACGTGGTTTGGCGTTACGGATAGCCGGACACGCGAGACGCTGAGCAGTGGGTTGGGCCGGATGCTGGCCGTATTCAGGCGCTTGCGGCCGGCCAATTTCGTACGGTACTCGCCTTCGGCGCTTGAGTTTGTTGGCTGTGTTTCCAAGCCGGACGCAGAAAAGCGCGGCGTCGTTGCGGCTGTTTGCAAACCGGACGTCAAGACCCATACGATTGCCATAGCATTGAATTTCTGCGAGATGCCGGATGACCATGACTGCAAAGACTCTCAACTCCTCACCTTGGCACATGAGGTCTCACATTTCCACGACACCATGGATACGGAGGATCATCACTATTTCCTCTGGAATGCCATCGCGCTTGCGCGCGCCAGGCATCCCGCATGCATCACGAACGCAGACAACGTGGCGGGGTATGTTGTCGTACATGGCCCGATCCCTGATAGCTTTGGCGTTGGTATGCGGTAGCGCCATCGCAATGGCATGCAAGCCGGGCGAGCAGTTCAACGCGAGGTTTTCCACCGAGGCCGATCAGTTAGCCGGTGCGGAGGCTGGCAGGCTAGGTGCCTGGGTTGCGGAGCTGCAGCGCAGCTACCCAAAACGCGATCTGTTCATCCTGGTGAGCTATGTAAAGGAACGGGGAGCATCCGAGGCCATTGCGGAGCGGCGCGCCGACTGGATAAAGGATTTCCTTGTCAGCATGGGCGAGGAGCCGAAGACCATCGTCTACGGCGGGGCGACGGTGCGCCTGAATCCGACAGGGCGGGACTACAGCGGCGCCACCGATTCCTCTGTCGCCATCGAATTTGGGCCGGGGTGCCCGAATCGATGCTGCGGAGCGCTGCGCGAGTAATTGGGCGCCAGCGGCGCTTGAATGCCGACGGTTTTCTCCCCTCGCCCTTCGGGAGAGGGGCGGGGGAGAGGGCAGGCGGTTCAACCTGCCCCGCCGCTTACTTCTTCGTCACCTTCGCATCGGCCTTGTTGCCGGTCGCCTCGTTGTACCGTTCGACATATTCCTCGAACAGTTTCCGGATCGAGCGGCCGATCTTCACGTAGTCGGACTCGTTCAGGTTCGCCAGCGACACCCGGCCGGACGGATGCTGCGTGCCGAAGCCCCGGCCCGGCAGCAGGACCACGCCGGCTTCTTCGGCCAGGCGGAACAGCAGTTCCACCGGCTCGGCCGAGCCCAGCACCCACTTCACGAACTCCGGCCCGATGGCCTTGCCGCCCAGTTGCTCGATGTCGAGCAGGGTGTAGTAATCCACCGCATTCGGGTCGTCCGCGTTCTCCGGCGCGATGCCGATCTCGCGGAACAGGGCGGCCTTGCGGTTGCGGATCAGCCGCTTCATCGCCTGCTTGTAGGCGTCCGGCGTGTCCATCAGCGAGAACAGCGAGAACAGCACCATCTGCACCTGCTGCGGCGTGGAGAGTCCTGCCGTGTGGTTCAGGGCCACGGTACGGCTGTCCGCCACGATGCGGTCGATGAACTTGAGCTGGTCCGGCGTGGTGGTGATGGAGTTGTAGCGCTTGTGCAGTGCCTTGCGCTGCGCCTCCGGCAGCTTGGCCAGCTGCTCGTCGAAGATGTTCTCGCGGTGCGTGGCAATCACGCCCAGCCGCCAGCCTGTGGCGCCGAAATACTTCGAGAACGAGTACACCAGGATGGTGTTGCGCGGGCAGAGCGCGAACAGCGAGACGAAGTTATCGGCAAACGTGCCGTACACGTCATCGGTGAGGATGATCAGGTCCGGGCGGGATTCGACGATGGAGGCCAGGTACTCCAGGCTCTCGTCGCTCATCCGCACGGACGGCGGGTTGCTCGGGTTGACCAGGAAGAAGGCCTTGACCTTGGGGTCGCGCAGCTTGTCCAACTCCTGCTTGGAGTACTGCCAGCCCGCCTTCGGGTCGGCATCGACCATCAGCTCCACGAGCTGGTAGTCGTTCAGCTCGGGGATCTCGATATAGGGCGTGAAGATCGGCATGCCCAGCGCGATGGTGTCGCCGGCCTTGATCAGGTGGTTCTCGCGGAACGAGTTGAACAGGTAGGTCATGGCGGCCGTGCCGCCTTCCACCGCGAACAGGTCGAACTCGCCGATGAACGGATGGTCGCCGATCATCTCCTTGCGGATGTACTGGCCGACGACGACCTCGGACAGCTTCAGCATGCGGTCCGGCACCGGGTAGTTGCAGGCCAGGATGCCTTCGCACATCTCGTACAGGAAATCCCCGGCGTTCAGGCCGAGCTGGTCGCGCACGTAGGACACCGCGCCGGCCAGAAACTTCACGCCGGGCACGTTCTCGAATTCCCGGGCGAAGAGGTCGAAACGCTCCTCGATGCCATCCCGCCGCGGAAAGCCGCCCACGCCCTCGGGCATGTACGAGAACGACCGCTCCGACTCGCGCATCGCGAACAGCCCAAGCTGCCAGAAGCCATGGCGTGGCACGGTGGCCAGGAAGTTCGGATTGCCGCGCCCGGCGTTGAGCATCAGGCGGTTGGCGTCGCCGCTGGCCAGCTGGATCAGTTCGTCCTTGAGTTCGAACGGCGACAGGCTGGAGAGTTTTGCAAGATCCGGTTTGCTCATCAATCGCTCCTTCAGGAAATCAGACCAGTCCGACCACGAGCGGACCCAGCAGGGTCAGCAGCACGTTGGCCAGCGCGTAGGTGATGGCGAACGGCACGGTGGGCACCGGGCTTTCCGCCTTGTCGAGGATGCCGCCGAAGGCGGGGTTGGCGCTGCGCGAGCCAGACAGCGCGCCGGCCAGCAGCGCGGCGTTGTCGTAGCGCAGCACGTAGCGGCCGAACAGCATGGTCAGGAACAGCGGCAGCAGGGTGACCACGGCGCCGAGCAGGAAGATGGTCACGCCACTGTCGCGCAGCGTGTGCACGGCCTGCAGGCCCGAGTTGATGCCGACGATGGCCACGAAGGCGGCCAGGCCGAAGTCCTTCAGCAGCTGGCACGCGGCCGTCGGCATGGCGCCGTACATCGGATGCTTGGACCGCGCCCAGCCGAACACCAGGCCGGACAGCAGCGCGCCGCCGCCCGAGCCCAGCGTAAGCGGGATATCGCCGATGCGCACTACCAGCAGGCCGATCAGCAGGCCCACCAGCACGCCGGTGCCGAAGTAGACGAAATCGGTCTTCTCGCTCGGCACCAGCTCGTAGCCGGCGCGCTCGGCGGCGCGCCTGGTGTCCGCCGGGGTGCCGTAGAAGGTGATGATGTCGCCGTGCTGGAGCTTCAGGTCGGGCAGGATCGGCAGCGCGTGGTCGTAGCGCTCGATGCGTTCCAGGTACACGCCGTGCCGCATCTCGCGCTCCACGCCGGCCACGATCTCGCCCAGCGGCTTGTTGTTCATGCCGGTGGCCGTGAACACCGCGCGGCGGGTCTGCATGACCATGCCCATGCCTTCCGCATCGGCAATTTCCTCGCCGATCTGGAGCGCCGTGGGCACCATGGCGTCGCGACGGCCCACCAGCAGCACGACGTCGCCCTCGTTCAGCACCGTGTCCTGCTTGAACTCGAGCGCCTTGCCGCCGCGCTGGATTTTCTCCACCGTGACGAGGTCCTCGCCGCCCATCTCGATCTGGGCCACGGTCTTGCCCGCCGCCCCGCCCACGCGGAACAGCCGGCCCACCAGCCGGGGCAGCGCGCCGGCCTGGCCCGGCCCGAACTGCGGCAGGCCGCCGTGCATGGACGCCTCCACCTTCTTCGAGTCAGTCTTCAGGTCGCTGCCCATGAAGCGGGGCAGGATGTTCACGCAGACGATGATCGCGCCGAGCGAGCCGAACACATAGGTCACCGCGTAGCCGATGGCGACGTTGGCCTGCATGATCTTCACCTGGTCCGGCGGCAGGCCGAGCTTGGTGATGGCGTCCCCGGCCGTGCCGATGATGGCCGACTGGGTCATGCCGCCCGCCGCCAGCCCCGCCGCGATGCCCTTGTCGAGGTGGAAGATCTTGGCCAGCACCACCACCGTGACCAGCCCCGCCACGGCCATGAACACCGCCATGGCGATCTCGCGCAGCGAACTGCGGTTCAGCGAGTTGAAGAACTGCGGGCCGCTTTCATAGCCCACCGCGTAGATGAAGACCGCGAACATCACGGCCTTCACGCCGTTGTCGATCTCCACGCCCACCTGGCTGATGATCACGGCCGCCAGCAATGAGCCGGCCACGCCACCCAGCTGGAACTTGCCGAACGTGATCTTGCCGATGGCGTACCCGACCGCCAGCGACAGGAACAGCGCCGACTCGGGTGACTTCTGGAAGATGGTGTGCAACCAATCCATGGGACCTCCTGAAACGCGACACAGGGTCAAAGTTTTGACGGGGAACGGCAGGGGGTGTGTGACGCAGCGGGAGGCGAACTGGGAGGGCGGGTGAAATCCATGGCGCGGCGGGGGCTCCTCGTCGGACGCCTGCCGGGGGCGGCAGACGTGAAGGATTATCCGCGTGGCGTTATTCAGCCCGTACTGAATTGTTTTGGATGCGTATTAAACGCATTGGAGGAATGTGACGAATCGGACGCCGCGCCGGGGGTGGCGCCGGCGTCGCAAATCATTACTTGCCGCTGGCAAGCCGCTCCTGGATATGCTGGGCGCGCTGGGCCGAGCCCGGGTGCGAGCTGAGCATGCTGGACTGGCCGCCATCGAGCGTGGCCATCTTCTGGAACGCGGTGACCAGCGCCTGGCGGTTAGCGCCATTCCTGGTCAGCAGGTCGAACGAGTAGTCGTCGGCGGCGCTTTCCTGGCGCTGGGAGAACTGCGCGTTGACGAACTGCTCGCCGATGGCGGCCAGTTGCGACGAGGACAGCGCGGTCAGCGTGGCGTTGCCGGTGGCGCCGAGCAGCCCGCGCGCGGCGGCGGTGGTGTAGGCCACCTGCATGGCCGACTTGGTGTGGCCGAGCGCCACGTGGCCGACCTCGTGGCCGAGCACGCCGCGGACCTCGTCGTCGCTCATCATGTCCATCAGCCCGCTGTAGACGCGCACGCAGCCGTTGGCCATGGCCCAGGCGTTGACGTCCTTGGTCACGTAGACCTTGGCGTCCAGCGGCAGGCCGGTGTTCTGCAGGCCACTCATGACCGTGGCCAGCCGCTTGGTGTAGGGGCTGTCGGCCGGGGCGAGCGTGTTCTTCTTGTCCATCTCGGCGCAGGACTGGTCGGAGAGTTGCTTGACGCTCATGTCGGAGAGCGTGGCGGCGGTGAACAGGCTGCCGCCGGCCTGCGTCAGGCTGTTCATGTCGGCACCGGCGCAGCCGGCGAGCAGCAGCGCGCAGCCAAGGGCCGCGCTGGCCGATGCGGCGGGGGCGGTGAAGCGGTTCATAGTCTTCCCTGAGTCGTCAAATGTCATGGCATGCAGACAACATCCACGGGGGATGCGGCGCAGGGAAAGGATAGGCAAGCCGGCGGGGGGCTGGCTAGTGGAGTTCGTCCGACATGGCTGACGGCGGGTGGCTCAGGTAAACCGCTCGTGCAGCACCATCACGGACAGCCGCTTGTTCTTCCAGTACATGTCGTGGATGCGCGGGCGCAGCAGCTGGAGCGCGTCCGCATCCACTGCGTGGAAGGTCAGCATGACCGAGGGGCGCGAGCCGTCGCCCTCGATATGCTCGATCTCGTCCGGCGCCGGAATGCCGTACTTGCCGAGGAAGGCGAGTAGTTCCTCGTCGGTGGTGCCGTCCGGTACGTTGGTCAGCATGAATAGGGCCATGATCGCGCCTCCTGGCGGAACCGGGTGAATGGCGGGTCGGCGGTGCCCGCAATCGAACCTTAGCCCCACGCGCCGCGCGCGGCAACCGGGGCGGGCCCAAAGGCCAATCTGTTTCCCTTTGCCTCCGCCCGGCAAAGCCACCACACTGTAAGCGGAACGCTCCCTGTTTCTCCCCTGCCAGAGGAGGGCCGCGCATGAGCAAGTCATCGAAGAAGGGCAAGGACCGCGCGCCGGAGGACTCGTACCCGTCTCCGCCGCCGCCGCCGCCGCCGCCGGAGGCGGGCGCGCGCATGTCGAACAAGGACTATCTCGCGGCGCTGCGCGAACTCCATGTGGAGCTGGTCAAGCTCCAGCAATGGGTGGTGCAGAGCGGCAGCAAGATCTGCATCGTCTTCGAGGGGCGCGACGGCGCCGGCAAGGGCGGCACGATCAAGGCGCTGACCGAGCGCGTGAGCCCGCGCATCTTCCGCGTGGTGGCACTGCCCGCCCCGACCGACCGCGAGAAGAGCCAGATGTACGTGCAGCGCTACCTGCCGCACCTGCCGGCCGCCGGCGAGATCGTCATCTTCGACCGCAGCTGGTACAACCGCGCCGGCGTGGAGCGCGTGATGGGTTTCTGCACGCCGGACGACGTGGAGAGCTTCCTGCGCTCAGTGCCGCTGGTGGAGCGCGCCATCGTCGCCTCCGGCGTGATCCTGATCAAGTACTGGCTCGAAGTGAGCCAGGCCGAGCAGACCCGGCGGCTCCAGGCGCGCATCCATGATGGCCGCAAAACCTGGAAGCTGACCGGCATGGACCTGAAGTCCTACAGCCGCTGGTACGACTATTCGCGTGCGCGCGACGCCATGTTCGCCGCCACGGACACCCCCGACACGCCCTGGTACGTGGCCGATTCGAACGACAAGCGGCGCGCGCGCCTGAACATCATCAGCGACCTGCTGGATCGGATTCCGTACCAGGCGCCGGCGCGCAAGCCGCCCAAGCTGCCCGAGCGCCAGAAGCGCGGCGGCTACCGCGAGTCGGACCACCCGTTCCGCCATATCGCCACGCGGTACTGACGATATTGACGATACCGGCGCCGCCAGGGCGCTGGCACGCGGAGGGCGCGCATGAAAGCCGATGGAGCGCTGCACGGGTGGATGCCGGCCTGGCTGGCCGGCTATCGCCGCGAATGGCTGCGGCGGCCGTGGTCATTCCGAAGTCGCTCGCCTACGCCACCATCGCCGGGCTGCCGGTGCAGGTGGGTCTGTACACGGCCTGCGTGCCGATGGCGATCTACGCGCTGCTCGGCACCTCGCGGCTGCTCAGCGTGAGCACCACTACCACGCTGGCGATCCTGGCCGGCGCGGCGCTGGCGCAGGTGGCTGCCGCCGATCCTTCGGCAAACCTGCTGGTGGCCTCGGCCACGCTGGCCCTGCTGGTGGGGCTGGTGCTGGGGGCCGCGTGCGCGCTGCGGCTCGGCTTCGTCGCGGACTTCATCTCGGAGCCGGTGTTGGTGGGCTTCAAGGCCGGCATCGGCATCGTCATTGTGGTCGACCAGATTCCCAAGCTGCTCGGCATCCATTTCGCCAAGGGGTCGTTCCCGCACAACGTGTGGGCGATCGTGCAGGGCGCGCCGCATGCGTCGATGCCGACGTTGGCGATTGCGCTCGTCACCCTCGCCCTGCTGGCGTTCATGGTCTGGCGCCTGCCCCGGGCGCCGGCGCCGCTGATTGCGGTGGCGCTCGGCGTGGCGGCCGTGGCGCTGCTGGACCTGCCGGCGCGCGGCGTGGAGATCGTCGGGCGGGTGCCCACGGGGCTGCCGGCGGTGATGCTGCCGGACCTGTCGATGGTGGCCACGCTGTGGCCGTCCGCGCTCGGCATCGCGCTGATGAGCTTCACCGAGACCATCGCCGCTGGCCGGGCTTTTGCGCACGAGCGCGAGCCGCCGCCGCAGCCGAACCGCGAACTGCTGGCCACGGGGCTCGCCAATGCCGGCGGTGCCCTGCTCGGGGCGATGGTGGCCGGTGGCGGCACCAGCCAGACCGCTGTGAACCAGCGCGCCGGGGCACGCTCGCAACTCGCCGCGCTGGTCACGGCCGGCGCCGCGCTCGGCACCATGCTGCTGCTGGCGCCGGTGATCGGCCTGATGCCCAATGCCACGCTGGCCGCCGTGGTTATCGTCTATTCGATCGGGCTGATCGATCCGGCCGAGTTCCGCGCCATCCGCAAGATTCGGCGCATGGAGTTCGTGTGGGCGCTCGTCGCCATGGCTGGCGTGGTGGGGCTGGGCACGCTGCAGGGCATTCTCGTGGCGATCATCGTGTCGCTGCTGGCGCTGGCCTACCAGGCGGCCGACCCGCCGCTGTACGTGCTGGCCCGCAAGCGCGGCACCAATGTGTTCCGGCCGCTCTCGCCGGAGCATGCCGGTGACGAGGTCTTCGCCGGGCTGCTGATCCTGCGGCCCGAAGGGCGCGTGTTCTTCGCCAATGCGCGGCGGCTGGGTCAGCGCATGCGCCAGCACGTGACGGAGGATATGCCGCGCGTGGTGCTGCTCGACCTTTCCGGTGTGATCGATCTCGAATACACGGCGCTCAAGATGCTGATCGAGGCCGAGCGCGGGCTGGGGGAGCAGGGCGTGTCGCTGTGGCTGGCCGGGCTGAACCCCGAGGTGCTGGCGATGGTGCGCCGCGCCGCGCTGGCCGACGCGCTGGGCGCGCACCGGATGTTCGCCACGCTCGAACAGGCGCTGGTCCGGTTTCAGTCGCCGGAAACTTCGTCGCCGGCGGCTTCGTCGTCGTAAGCCGTCTCGTCAGGCGGCCCCGGCACCCGCGTGGCGGCCTGCGCGCGCCATGCCGAGGGCGCCATGCCGAACTCCCCCGTGAACCAGCGCGTGAACGTGCTCGGTGAGCCGTAGCCGAGCAGCACCGCCACCTGCGCCAGCGGCACCCGGGGGTTCTCCACATGGCGCGGGGCCTGCTCGCGCCGCACCGCGTGCAGGATGTCGTGGAAGCTCGCGCCTTCGTCGCCGAGCGCGCGCTGCAGCGTGCGCAGGCTCATGCCGAGCCCTTGGGCGACGGAAGCACCGGTGGCGCGGCCCATCGGCAACAGCAGGGCGATGGCGCCGCGTACCTCATGGGCGACGGTCGGCGCGGCGGGCCGGGGCAGCGCCTCCACCACGCGCTGGGCGTGGCGCGCCATGGCCGGATCGGCGCCCGGATTCGGCACGTCGAGGTCGACGGCGCGGCAGACGATGCCGTTGTACTCGTCGTTGAAGGCCAGCCCGCAGCGGAACAGTCGCCGGTGCACGCTCTCGTCGGCAGGCGCCGGGTGCGTGAAGCACACGCGCAGCGGCTGCCAGCGTGCGCCAAGCAGCGCGTTGCAGAGGCGGAAGACCACGCCCATCGCCAGTTCGCCGGCCTGGCGCGAGGGCGCCTCGCCCACCACTTCCACGCGGATGATGACCGAGCTGCCGGCGTCTTCGAGCAGCATCGCCACGGATTCGTTGACCAGATGGCGGTAGCGGATGATGGTGGCCAGCGCCGCGCGCAGGTTGGGCTGGTGGGCGATCAGCAGGCTGATGACGCCGAAGTCCGCCAGCTGGCGCGACTCGGCCATGCGCAGCGCGAAGTTGTCGCAGCCGCTGGCTGCCGCCGCGTCCTCGAGCAGCGTCACGCAGGCGGCCATCGGCACACGGAAGTCCGGATCGGCCAGCAGGGTGCGCTTGAGGCCGGCCTGGCGCAGCAGGGGCTGCACATTGAGCCCGCGCGCCTCCGCCACTTCGAAGAAATTGGTAAGCGCCGCGGCGCGTATCCGTGTATCCAAGCCGTCTCCCCCTGGCTGAGTGTCCGGTGTGATCCCGGGCATCCGTGCGCCGATGATAGGCGCGGGTGGCGCGAATTGCAAAGTCGATGGAAGGAATTGTCACGCGTGCCGCGACCCCCCGGGCCTACATTGGGCTCAACGCGGCGCAAGGTGTGCCGCTCCGCCTGACAGGAGAGTTGGCATGGCAAGAATCGTACGCATGATGGAAACGGGTGGCCCCGAGGTACTGCGGCTGGAAGAGGTGGAAGTGGGCGATCCCGGCCCGGGCCAGGTCCGCATCCGGCACGTGGCTGTCGGCCTGAACTACGCCGATACCTACTTCCGCAACGGCACGTATCCGGTGCCGCTGCCGTCCGGCATGGGCGTGGAAGCGGCTGGCGTGATCCAGGCCGTGGGCGAGGGCGTGCGCAACGTCGCCGTGGGCGACCGCGTGACCTACACCGGCTTCCTGAACACGCTCGGCGCGTACAGCAGCGAGCGCATCATGCCGGCGGCGCCGCTGATCCGGCTGCCCGAGTCGATCGGCTTCGAGACCGCCGCCGCGATGACCATGCGCGGCCTGACCGCCGCCTACCTGATGCGCCGCATCCACGCGTTCCGGCCGGGCAACACCATCCTGCTGCACGCAGCCGCTGGCGGCGTGGGCTTGATCGTCTCGCAGTGGGCCAAGCTGCTCGGGCTGACGGTGATCGGCACGGTGTCCACCGATGCCAAGGCCGCCATCGCCGCCGCCCATGGCTGCGACTACACCATCAACTACAGCCATGAGGATGTGGCCCAGCGCGTACGCGAGCTGACCGACGGGCAGGGCGTGGACGTGGTGTTCGACAGCGTCGGCAAGACCACCTTCATGTCCTCGCTGGACTCGCTGCGTCGGCGCGGCACGCTGGTCTGCGTCGGCACGGCTTCCGGCCCGATCCCGCCGTTCGACCCGGTGCTGCTGGCGATGAAGGGCTCGCTGTTCGTCACGCGCCCGGCGCTGGCCGACTACATCGCCGATCCAGCCGAGAAGGCGGAGCTGGCGGGCGAACTGTTCGACCACGTCGGCGCCGGCCGCATCGGCATCGAGATCCACCAGACCTATGCCCTCGAAGATGCCGTGCAGGCGCACCGCGACCTCGAGTCGCGCCGCACGACCGGTTCGTCGATTTTCGTGATTTGAAGGAGACTGCCATGCGAGTGGAACCCCTGACCTGCCATATCGGCGCCGAACTGTCCGGCGTCAACCTGGGCGAGGCGTCGCGCGATGCCGGCCTGTTTGCCGAGATCAAGTCGGCGCTGCTCCAGCACAAGGTGCTGTTCCTGCGCGACCAGGACATCACCCGGGCCGAGCACGTGGCCTTTGCGCGCCGCTTTGGCGAGCTGGAGGACCACCCGGTGGTCGGCAGCGACCCGGAGCACCCCGGCCTGGTGCGCATCTACAAGTCGCCCGACAGCAAGGTGGAGCACTACGAGAACTCGTTCCACTGCGACGCCACCTGGCGCGCCGCGCCGCCGATGGGCTGCGTGCTGCGCTGCGTGGAAACCCCGCCCGTGGGCGGCGACACGATCTGGGTGAACATGGCCGAGGCGTACCGCCGGCTGCCGGACGACATCAAGATCCGCATTCACGGCCTGCGCGCCAAGCACAGCATCGAGCACACCTTCGGCGCCAATATGCCGCCGGAGAAGCGCGCCGCCCTGGCGGCCCAGTTCCCGATGGTGGAGCACCCGGTGGTGCGCATCCACCCGGAAACCAGCGAGCCCGTGCTGTTCGTCAACGCCTTCACCTCGCACTTCGCCAACTACCACCGGGGCGACACCGTCCGCTTCGGCAAGGACTTCATGCCCGGCTCGGGCGACCTGCTGCAATACCTGTGCGCGCAGGCCGAGGTTCCCGAGTTCCAGGTGCGCTGGCGCTGGACGCGCAACAGCGTGGCGATCTGGGACAACCGCTGCACGCAGCACTACGCCGTGCAGGACTACGCGCCTACCGTGCGCAAGATGGAGCGCGCCGGCATCGTCGGTGACGTGCCTTACTGACTGACCGCGAGATGCCTCACATGACAGATTTCAAGACCGATGCCCGCATCGTCTCCACCCCCTCGGCCTACGCCTACCCGCTGCTGGTCAGCCAGTTGCTCGTCAACGCGCTGAGCCTGAGTCCGGAGCAGGAGATCACCTACCAGGGCACCACGCGCTACACCTACCGGGCGTTCCGCGGCCGCATCGGCCAGCTGGCCTCGGCGCTGGGCGCGCTGGGTGCCCGCCACGGCAGCACCGTGGCCGTGATGGACTGGGACAGCCACCGCTACCTGGAATGCTATTTCGGCGTGCCGATGATGGGCGCCACGCTGTTCACCGTGAACGTGCGGCTTTCGCCGGCGCAGATCCTGTACACGCTCAACGACTCGCAGGCCGAGATCGTGCTCGTGCACCGTGACTTCCTGCCGTTGCTCGAGGAGATCCGCGACCAGCTAACCGGCGTCAAGCGCTTCGTGCTGATGGCCGATGGCGAGCCGGCGCCGGCCACCACGCTGCCGCTCGACGGCGAGTACGAGGCGCTGCTCGCGGCGGCCTCGCCGGACTACCCGTTCGCGGAGTTCGACGAGAACACCCGCGCGGCGATGTTCTACACCACCGGCACCACGGGCGACCCCAAGGGCGTGTCGTACAGCCATCGTCATATCGTGCTGCACGCGCTGATCACGGCCACCACGCTGTGCTCACCGCGTACGGGCCAGCGCCTGCATCGGGAGGACGTGTACATGCCGATCACGCCGATGTTCCACGTGCTGGCGTGGGGCATCCCGTACGTGGCCATCCTGCTGGGGCTGAAGACGGTGCTGCCGGGCCGCTACGTGCCGGCGCAGCTGCTGGCGCTGCGTGCGTCCGAGGGCGTGACGTTCTCGCACTGCGTGCCGACCATCCTCCAGATGCTGCTGCAGACCGCCAGCGAAACCGGGCAGGACCTGTCCGACTGGCGCGTCATCATCGGCGGCTCGGCCCTCCAGCCGGCGCTGTGCGCGGCGGCGCTCGATGCCGGCATCGACGTGTTCTCGGGCTACGGCATGTCCGAGACCGGACCGATCGTCGCGCTGGCCCAGCTCGCGCCCGGTGTCCGTCCGGCCAGCCGCGAGGCCGAGATCGCCATGCGCTGCGCCACGGGGAGACCGGTGGCGATGGTCGACTTCCGCATCGTGGACGAACAGATGCGCGACGTGCCGCACGATGGCCGCCATCAGGGCGAGATCGTGCTGCGCGCGCCGTACCTGACCGAGTCGTACCACGGCAAGCCGGAGGCCTCCGAAGCGCTGTGGGCCGGCGGCTACCTGCATACGCAGGACATCGCCGTGATGGGCGCGGATGGCGGCGTCCGCATCGTCGACCGCATCAAGGACGTGATCAAGACCGGCGGCGAGTGGGTGTCGTCGCTCGAGGTGGAGGGGCTGGTGGCGCAGGTGCCCGGCGTGCGCGAGTGCGCAGTGATCGGCGTGCAGGACGCACGCTGGGGCGAGCGGCCGATGGCCTTCGTGGTTGGCCAGCCCGGCCACGCGGTGGATGCGGCCGATATCCGCCAGCGCCTGCTGGACCATGTGGCCGGCAACCGCCTCAGCAAGTTCGCCGTGCCGGAGGCGGACCGCATCGTCTTCGTGGCGGAGATCCCCAAGACCAGCGTCGGCAAGATCAACAAGAAGCAGCTGCGGGAATCCGCGCAAGGCTGACCCCGGCCGGGGAAGGAGAGCAGCAAAAAGGCCAGCCGCGAGGCTGGCCTTACTCATTGCCCGATCGGATCGGGCGGGATTGGATCAAGGCTGGATATTGAACGTCTTCACGATGCCTGCGTTGCGGTCGAACTCGGCGCGCACGGACTGGCTCAGTTGCGGTAGCGGCAGTTCGGCGATGGGCTCGTAGCCGAGCGCTTCCATGCGGGCGCGGACCTTGGGGGTCTGCGCGGCCTTGTCGACGGCGGTCTGGATCTTGCGCGCCAGGTCTTCCGGCATCTGGCCCGAGGCCACCACGCCGATCCAGTTGCTGAAGTCGACGTCCGGATAGCCGAGTTCGGCGAAGGTCGGCACGTCAGGCAGCAGTGGCGAGCGCGTCTTGGCGGCCAGCGCGTAGGGCTGGAGCTTGCCGGCCTTGATCAGCGGCAGCGAGGTGACCATGCCGTCGTACATCACGGCGATCTGGCCGCCCATGACTTGCGTCAGGGCCGGGCCGGAACCCGCGAACGGCACGTGCTGGAGGTCGATGCCGGTCTTCTGGTTGACGATCATCCCCGCGTAGTGAGAGGCCGTGCCGGCGCTGTACGAAGCAAAGCCGAGCTTGCCCGGATGCGCCTTGGCGTAGCTGACCAGGCTCTTGAAGTCCTTGGCCGGCAGTTGCGGCGCGCCGACCATCAGCAACCGCGAACGCGCGATGGCGGCCACGGGGCGGATGTCCTTGAGCGGATCGAAGTTGCTTTTCAGCACGTGCGGGATCTCGGTCAGCACGTTGCTGGCCGTGACCATGATGGTCTGGCCATCGGCCGGTGCGGCGATCAGCGTGTGGATGGCGATGCCGCCGCCCGCGCCGGGCTTGTTGTCGACCACGACCGGCTGGCCGAGATCGGCGGAAAGCTGCTCCGCCAGCAGGCGGGCGACCACGTCCATGGTGCCGCCAGCGGGGGCCGGCACGAGCATGCGTACCGGCTTGTTGGTCCACGCAAACGCGGCCGGCATGGCCAGCGCGAGCAGGACAGCCACGGCGGTGCGCCGCGGTATCAGGTGGGCAAGGCGTTGGGCCATGCTTGTCTCCGTTCGATGTATTGGAATAGTAGGGCAGGCACGCTCAGGCGGCGTGTCTTGTTCCCGTATTGCAGGGGTTGCAGGGGCTGCAGGTATTGCCGGAACTGCTGGAACTGCCGGGATTGCGGCGCTGGGCGATGGCCGCCAGCGTGGCGGCGCGCTCCAGCAGCGTCATGCGGGGCCAGCGGCCGATCTCCAGGGGGGTACGGCGACACCCCTGGCAGAACTGGCCGGACAGGTCCATGCGGCAGATATTGATGCAGGGATCGGTCAGTGCGTCCATGTCGTGCGTCAGCCAGTATCAGGCGGGACGGCGCGGCAGGTTGCGCTCGCCGGCCCGGCGGTTCGGGGCCATGCCGTGCGCGCGCAGCGTCTCTTCGGCGCTGTCGTACCAGGTGCCGATGCGGTAGATCGCGCGGGCTTCCTTGCCGGTGGCGATCTCGCGGCCCAGTTCCTTGGCCACGCGCACGCACTGCTGGATCTGCTGCACCGAACTCATGCGATTGCCGTGCTGGTCGATGATGGTGTCCTCGATGCCGCAGCGCGGGTGCAGGCCCATCGCCATCGCCATCATGTTGAACGGCAGCACGTTCTTGAGCAGCGACTCGGCCGTCAGCGTGCAGCCATCCGGCGCGCGGTGGATGAAGTTGAAGAAGTTGAACGGGTTGGGGCCGTCGAAGCCGCCGCCGATGCCGATCCAGGTCAGGTTCAGCGGACCCAGGTAGACCCCGGCGCGCACCAGGCGCTCGAGCGTCTCCAGCGCATGCATGCCGGTCAGCTGGAAGTGCGGCTGCACGCCGGCGCGTTGCAGGCGGCGCAGGTGCTCGGCCACCCAGGCCGGGCCGGCCGGCACGGTCATCTCGCTGTAGGCCGCCTGGTACGCCGGGTTCTCGAGCGAGGTGCCCGCGACGTACTCGGGGTACAGCAGCTCCATGATGTTCATCTGCGTGGTGTTGATGGCCACGGTCACCTGGTCGGGCTTCGGCGTGAGTTCGGCCAGCATGTGGCGCGTGTCGTCCGAGAGCCATTTGGCGGATTCGCCTTCGTCTTCCGGTGCGAACGAGATCGACCCGCCCACCTGGATGATCATGTCCGGCACGGCCTTGCGCACGCCGGCGATCAGCTCGTTGAACTTGGACAGGCGCTTGGAGCCCTTGCCGTCGAGTTCGCGCACGTGCAGGTGCAGCACGGTGGCGCCGGCTTCGTAGCAATCCACGGCTTTCTGGATCTGGGCTTCCATGGTGACGGGGATGTCTTCCGGGAAGTCTTCGGGCATCCACTCGGGGCCGTACGGCGCCACGGTGATGACCACTTTGTCCATGGTCTCGGGGTGAAGGGAATCGTCAAGAAATTGCATGTTGTCTCCTCGCTGGGTGCGGTGGGAATGTGCGGACGGCACGCGGGGCGCCGGTGTCCGAAGTATCGGCCAGCGGGTATACGCGGTTTGACATGACGGGACATTGAATTAACCTGTGGGGACACCCCGGGAAAGCACGCATCCATCCTTCTATGTGCCTATGTCCTATACGTTGCGCGGCGCCAGCCTGACCCATTACGTGGATGTGGCGCGGGCCGTCGGGCTCGACCCCTACCAGCAGTTGCGCGCGGCGCGCATCGCCCGTTCCGCGTTGCTGGATCCCGACTTGCGCATCCGGGCCGAACTGGTCGGCGGGCTGCTCGATGCCTCGGCGCAAGCGGCCGGCGTGGACGACTTTGGCCTGCGCATGGCGGCGCTGCGCGAGTTCTCGAACCTGGGCCCGCTGGCCTTCGTGGTGCGCGAGGCACCCACGCTGCGCGAGGCGCTGGTGTCGATGGTTCGCTACATGGACCTGCAGAACGAGGCGCTGGGGATGTGGGTGGAAGAGGCGGGGCCGCTGGTAGTGATCCGGCTGCAGATTCTGAGCGAGCGGCCCGGCACGATGCGCCAGGCCTCCGATCTCGCAGTGGGGGTGATGTTCCGCATGCTGCGGCTGTTCCTGGGCACCGGGTGGCGGCCGCGCAGCATCAGCTTCACGCACGCGGCGCCGGCCAGCACGGCCACGTCGCTGCAGCTGTTCGGCATGCCGGCGGACTACGGGCAGGATTTCGATGGCATCGTCTGCCAGGCGGCGGACCTGGAGGCGCCGCTGCCATCCTACGACCCGGTGATGGCGCGGCAGGTGAAGCAGTACCTCGGCACGCTGCTGGCGCAGTCGTCCGCGACGATGCAGGACCAGGTGCGCAAGCTGATCTACGCGCTGCTGCCCACCGGCCTGTGCACGGTGGATCGCGTGGCGCAGCACCTCAGCGTGGATCGGCGCACCGTGCACCGGCGGCTGGCGCAGGAAAAGACGACGTATTCCGATGTGCTCGATGCGGCGCGCGCGGACCTCGTGCTGCGCTACATCGACAACGCCACGCGGCCACTCTCGGAAGTGGCAACGCTGCTTGGGTTTTCATCGCTCAGTGCTTTTTCGCGCTGGTTCTGCGGCCGCTTCGGCTGTAGCGTCACGGCCAGGCGCATGGGCAAGGCGGAGGCAAAAACGACCACCGCCGGCTGAGGGGCTGGCGGCGGTTTGAGCACGGGGCTCAGAAGCGGTGGCGGATGCCCACGGCGGCGCCGATCATCGACCGTTCGCCATTGCCCAGCGCGTAGCTGTTGCCGAGCGAGAGGCTGTTGGCGTAGACCGTGGCCAGCGATTCGAGCATCAGGCCGGCATTCTTGGCGTAGGCGGTGGTCAGGTACACGTCCGTGCGCTTGGAGAACGCGTAGTTGGCCACGAAGCCGATCTGCCACGGGTTGGCGAGCTGCGTCGCGCCGGCCAGGCTCTTGAGATCGTCGTAGTGATACTCGAGCGTCAGGCCGACGGCCGGCGTGAGTTGGTAGAGCGCGCCGATCCAGTACAGGTCGTCGCGCTGGATCACCGTGCCGCCCGCGTTCTTGTTCTGGCCCCAGCGGTAGCCGGCCATGATCTTGGCATCGCCAAAGCCGTAGCTGCCGCCGATGGCCGCCTTGCGCAGCGTGCCGCTGCTGGTGCCGATGGTCGGGTTCCACTGGTCATAGCCGACGGTGACCCCGAACGGGCCGGCCGCGTAGGCCACGGCCGCGCCGTAGGCGGTGTCGCGCCGGAACGAGCCCGGCACTTCGCCGTTGCCGCCGATCGGCGTGGCCACGCCCACCGTGGCCGGCAGCGCCAGGCCGGTGCCGAAGGACCAGTGCGCCAGCGCCGTGACCGGGCCGAACTGGCCCGTGTACTTGATGGTGTTGTCTTCGCGGAAGTTGGCGCCCGACTGCAGCACCACCGGCTCGTACTGGGTGGCGTAGGCGGTGGGCGAGAAGTTGGCGAGCGCCTCGAACATCGACGTGTACTGGCGCCCGAAGGTGATCTGCCCGAGTCCCGTGCGCTGCAGGCCGACAAACGCCTGACGTCCGAACATCCGGCCCGACTGCTGCAGCGTGCCCGAGTCCAGGCTGAAGCCCGACTCCAGCACGAACATGGCCTTCGCGCCGCCACCGAGGTCCTCGGTGCCGCGAATACCCCAACGGGAGCCGGCGAGGCCGCCCGAGTTCATGCGTACCACGTCGTGACCCTGCCCGCGGTTGAACTGGTTCGTGGCGACCGGCACCGCGCCCACGTGATTCGCGTATTCGACGTTCACGTCGGCCACGCCATATAGCGTGACCGCCGATTGTGCTTGTACTGCACCCGTTCCCGCAGTGGTCATCAGCGCCGCTGCGGCAATATTCCTGGCCTTCATGTTGTCTCCGTGTCTCGGTTCGAGTTATGTGCAACCGGGTCGGAGTATTGGCGGAACGGGCGCTGCCGATTTGACTGTCGGGGACAATCCTTTTTCATTTCGGGACAGATCGGGAAAACGCGAACCTGCCCTGCAGGACGGGCGCGGCAGTCACTTCACAACTGCGATTCGATGGGAAACAGCCCCATGAACCACACGCCGACGCGCCGCAGCACGGAGGACTCGGGCTCCGTGGTCAGCGGGGCGGCGTCCGGGTTCGCCTCGTCGATCCAGATCAGTTGGCGGCCCCGTTCGGGGTCGTCCTCCTCCGCGAGCCGCCACGCAATGCGCCCCAGATTCGGCAGGATCGCGCCGGCCACCTGCGCGGCCAGCGCCGGGCTCACGCAGACCACGCCCAGCTCCGTGTTGAGCTGCACCGAGCGCGGGTCCAGATTCATCGAGCCGATAAAGACGGCGCTGTCGTCGGCCACGAAGGTCTTGGCATGCAGCGACGCGCGCGAGCTGCCGAACGCCGACAGCTTGGTATTGCCCGATTTGGTCGATTTTCCCGATGTTCCCGCCGCGGCTTCGGGGTCGTGCATCGGCTTGACCTCGTACAGCACCACGCCCATGCGCAGCAGCGTCTCGCGGTAGCGCTTGTAGCCGGCGTGCACGGCGGCCACGTCGGTGGCGGCGAGCGAGTTGGTCAGCACCGTCACGGCCACGCCGCGCTCGCGCAGCCCGCGCAACCACGCCACGCCCGCCTCGGCCGGCACGAAGTAGGGCGAGACGATCAGCAGCGTGCGCTGCGGCTGCACGTCCAGCGCGCGCAACTGGGGCACCAGATGGCCGGCCGTGTCCTCGGCAGCGCGCGTGATCTTGCCGGGATCGTCGTAGAGCAGCGCGGCGCGGCCCCATGCGGCGACGGCGGGCGGCTCGGCGAGTACCTGCCGGAGCCGCTCGCGCGCGTGCACGGCGTAGGGGTGGTCCTGTTGGGCCGCCGCCAGCGCATCCAGCCGCTCGCGTAGCGCGGCCACGGCTTCCGGGTCGGCGCTGCGGCCGGTCAGCGTGCCCACCGGATAGGCCGCCTCGCTGTTCCAGTAGGCGTCGAACGCGCCGGAGACCTCGCGCACGATGGGGCCGTGCGTCAGCACGTCCAGATCGCCAAAGCTGACGGCGGGCGATGCGCCGAAGTACTCGTCGCCGATATTGCGCCCGCCGACGATGGCGGCCTGGTTATCGGCGATCAGCGCCTTGTTGTGCATGCGCCGGTTCACGCGCGAGAAGTCCAGCAGCGCGCCCGCACGCCGGAAGGCGCGGCTGGCCACCGGGTTGAAGATGCGCACCTCGATGGCTGGATGGGCGTCCACGGCCAGCAGCAGGTTGTCGTCGGCGCCCACGCCGATGTCGTCCAGCAGCACGCGCACGCGCACGCCCCGGTCCGCCGCGCGCAGCACGGCATGGGCCAGGGATCGGCCGGTGGCGTCGTCGTGCCAGATGTAGTACTGGAGGTCGAGCGAGCGCTCGGCCTTTTCCGTCAGCAGCACGCGGGCGATCAGCGCGTCGACGTTGTCCGCCAGCAGGTGGAAGGCGCTCTGGTCTGGCGGGTCAGGGCGACGCTGCGCGGCGAGGCGGCCGAGCGTGGTTTGCGCGGTGTCTGTCATCGCGTGGCTCGGTTCACCGTCCGCCGGGGGCAGGCTGGCGCAGCCGGACAGCAGCGCGGCTGCCACCATCGTGACCATCGCCACCCGGGCCAGCACGCGTGCGGCAGCGGTCATGCATGTCTCCCGGGGAAGGGCAGGCCGCCCGCGCTGGCCAAGTCCAAAGGCCAATACAAATTGGCGCCGACGGCGTCGAGAATGGGAATGCTTGCCCCGGGAAAAGCAAGCGTTACGGCTACGCAAGAGGTGCTACGAACATAGTCCGGCATCGCGGAGATTGCAAACCGCTTCCCGGAGAGAGGAGGCAGCCATGGCTCGTTGGCTCGAGCGACTGATGTCCTGCGCGCGCGTTCTGGTCGCCGTGGCGTGGCTTGCCATGTTCACCGCACCCGGTGTCCCGGCGGCGCAGACCCCTGCACCCGCCGCGCCGCCGGCATCCACCGCGCCTGCGGCGCCGACCTTCAAGCCCGAGGAACTCGAGTCCCTCGTGGCGCCGATCGCGCTCTATCCCGATTCCGTGCTCTCCCAGGTGCTCATGGCGTCCACGTATCCGCTCGAGATCGTGTATGCGGCGCGCTGGGTCAAGGCCAATCCCAATGTGAAGGGCGACGCCGCGGTCAAGGCCGTGGAGAACCAGCCCTGGGATGTCAGCGTGAAGTCTCTGGTGGCCTTCCCGCAGGTGCTGGAGCCGATGAGCGACAAGCTGGACTGGACGCAGAAGCTCGGCGACGCGTTCCTGGCCCAGGAGCGCGATGTGCTGGCGGCGGTGCAGCGCCTGCGCGCCCGCGCCCGGGACTCGGGCAACCTCAAGACCAACGAGCAGCAGAAGGTGTCGGTGGAGCCAGGGCCCGCGCCGGTGCAGGGCCAGCCGCCACCGGTCGCCGAGACCATCATCCGCGTCGAGCCGGCCAATCCCCAGGTGATCTATGTACCGGCCTACAACCCCACCGTGGTCTACGGCTCATGGGGCTATCCGAGCTATCCGCCGTACTACTGGCCCCCGTATCCGGCCTACTACCCGGGGGCGGCGCTGGCCACCGGCTTCGCCTGGGGCGTGGGGCTGGCAGCGGCGGGCGCGATCTTCGGCGGCTGCAACTGGGGCGGCGGCGATGTGAATATCGACGTCAACCGGGCCACCAATATCGACCGCAATTTCGACCGCACCAAGGTGCAGGGCGGCGGCAAGTGGCAGCACGATTCCAGTCACCGGCAGGGCGTGTCGTACCGGGACAACGCTTCGCGGGAGAAGTACGGCAAGAACTCGGGCGGGGCGGACCGCCGCAGCGACTATCGCGGCAGGGAGGGTGGGCGCGAGGGTGGACGTGATGGTGGCCGTGAGGGCGGACGTGAGGGTGGGCGCGATGGTGGCCGTGACGGTGGGCGCGATGGCGTCGGCGGCGATCGGGCAACAGCTTCTGATCGGTCAGCAAACCGGGGCGACCGGCAAGGGGGCGACCGGGGCGACCGCCAAGGCGCCGGCGGCGACCGCGCGCAGGCCAGCAATCGGCAAGCCAGCGACCGCAGCCTCAGCACGGACCGTGGCCGGGGCGACATGGGCTCGGGCAGCGGGGCAGGCCGGGACAATGCCTTCCAGGGCGTAGGCGGCGGGCAAAGTGCGCAGCGCGACATGGACCGTGGCCGCGCCAGCTCGCAGCAATCGAACTTTGGCGGCGGGCACGCCAGCAGCCGTGGAACCGGCGGCGGTGGCGGTAGTCACGCGGGCAGCCGTGGCGGCGGGGGAGGCGGCGGCTTCGGCGGCGGCGGTGGCCGTGGCGGCGGTGGGGGTGGCCGGGGTGGTGGCGGCGGCAGGCGCTGAAAAGGGGAGACGATGACCGCGCGATCAACGCACCGCCTGGGGCGGCTTGCCGGAAGGGCCCGCTGGATGGCGGCCACGACAGCCATCGTGATGGCCTTGACATGGCCATGGCCGGGCCCGGCGTGGGCCGCCAGCCAGCGGCATTTCCCATCGCCCGAAGCCGCCATGCTGGCATTTGGCGACGCCGTGGCGACCAGCGACGACGCCGCGCTGGGGACCTTGCTCGGTGCCGACTACCGGCGCCTGATCCCGCCCGTGGGCGCGGACGCACGCTACCGCTTCCTGAGCGCCTGGAGTGTGTCGCACAAGATACTTCCCGAGGGTGCCGACCGCGCCCTTGTGGCGGTGGGCGACGATGGCTGGACCTTGCCGGTGCCGCTGGTGAAGTCGGCGCAGGGCTGGTACTTCAACGTGCCGGAGGGCGTGGACGAGATGCGCGTGCGGCGTATCGGGCGCAATGAGCTGGCTGTCATCCAGACCATGCTGGCGGTCTGCGACGCCCAGCGCGAATACGCCAGCGTCGATCATGACGGCGACGGCGTGCTGGTCTATGCCGGCAAGCTGTCCAGCTCGCCCGGCAAGCGCGACGGCCTGTACTGGCCCACGGGCGGCGGCGAGCCGCCGAGCCCGCTCGGCCCCGCCTTCCTGGCTGTCGGCAAGGGCAATACCGCGCAGGACGGCTACTACGGCTATCGCTATAAATTGTTGACGGCACAAGGACCGGCGGCGCCCGGCGGTGCCTACGACTACGTGGTCAACGGCCGGCTGTTCGGCGGCTTTGCCATCGTGGCGTGGCCCGTGCGATACGGCGATACCGGCGTCAAGAGCTTCATGGTCAACCACGAGGGCCAGGTGTACGAAGCCGACCTCGGTCCCAACAGCGCGGCGCGCGCGCAGGCCATGACCCGCTTCGATCCTGGCCCGGGATGGGCCAAGACGGCCCCCTGAGCCTCCGGCGCCGCCCCCGCAGGGCGGCGTCCGTGTGCAGGAAGAGATTGCAATTGCGCAGGCCGCCCACTAATGTGAAAGCCGACCATACATAGATCACGAATCTGGCGAATTCGCTTTGTCGTCTTTCTTGACGATTCCTGGCCTTATCCGGGGTGCAGCGCAACGTATATCCGGGCGCAGTACGCGCAGATCGCGCAGTCAGCAAAACATGGACGCACAAGCTCCAGGGGGTAACTGCCATGAATCGTCGTTCGTTCACGACCCTGCTCGGCGTGGCCGCACTGGCCAGTCTCAACGCCGCCTGTACCACCTCTTCCGGTTCCGCCTCGGATAACGCCAGCAAACGCAAGGAAATCGACGCGGGCGCGGACGGCGCGCTGAACCGGCTCTATAGCTCGGTCAACGGCTCGCAGGCCCTGGCCAGCAAGGCCACCGGGATTCTCGTCTTTCCCAAGATCATCGCCGCCGGGCTGGGTATCGGCGGCGAGTACGGGGAGGGCGTGCTCCGCACTGCCGGCCAGCCGGCGGGCTACTACCGCACCTCCACCGCGGCCTTCGGGCTGATTGCCGGCGCGCAGTCCAAGATGATGGTGATGATGTTCATGACGCCGGAAGCCTTGCAGAAGTTCCAGCAAAGCAAGGGCTGGACGGCCGGGGTGGACGGCTCCGTCGCGGTGGCGCAGGTCGGCGCCAACGGGCTGATCGACACCAACACGGCGCGCGCGCCGATCGTCGCCTTCGTGGTGACGAATGCCGGCCTGATGGCGAACCTCTCGCTGGAAGGCACCAAGATCAGCAAGCTCGACATCTAGTCGGGCCGCGGAGAGACCGCATGAGCCGATCCCCCCGGATTCCACATGGGACGACGTGGCTGTTGGCAGCGGCCAGCGTGGCCGCCGGCTGCGCAGTGGCGGACGCGCTGTGGCGCGCATTGCCGCACAAGCGCGCCCCGCCGCGCGCGCCGGCGCCGCGCACCGGGCGGCTGCGGCGGCGCGGCGAGAACGGCGCCGATGCCGACTATGCCTCGCTGAT
This sequence comes from Cupriavidus sp. OV096, assembly GCF_900115455.1. Taxonomy (NCBI): domain Bacteria; kingdom Pseudomonadati; phylum Pseudomonadota; class Betaproteobacteria; order Burkholderiales; family Burkholderiaceae; genus Cupriavidus; species Cupriavidus sp. OV096. The sequence continues at coordinate 25,988 of NZ_FOWM01000016.1, read as the reverse complement.
GCGCTCGTCCCGGCTCTCCAGCATGGGCGAGCTGGCCGGCTCGCTGGCCCATGAACTCGACCAGCCGCTGACCGCCATCGTCAGCAATGCCCAGGCCGCGCGCCAGTACCTGGAGTCCGATGTCATCGACATGGACGAGGTGCGCGAGATTCTCAAGGACGTGAACGACGAAGCGTGCCGAGCCAGCGCCACGGTGCGGCAGATCCGCGCGCTGATCAAGGGCGAGTCCCGCGTGCTGGGGCCGCTGGACATCGGCGCCGCCATCGACGAGGCCCTGGCGCTGGTGCGTGGCAACGCGCTCGGGCGCGGCATCGTGCTGACCCGGCAGGTGGCGTCGCCGCTGCCGCGCGTCAATGGCGATGCGGTGCAGATCCAGCAACTGCTGCTCAACGTGCTGCTCAACGCCTGCGATGCCGTGGACCGGGGCGTGCCCGGCAGTGGCACCCCGCGCGAGGTCACGGTGATGGCGCACGTGGCGGAGGGGATGGTGCAGATCGCGGTGCGCGACAGCGGCGCCGGCGTGGACCCCGGCGACCTCGAGCATATCTTCGAACCGTTCGTCACCTCGAAGCCGCAGGGCATGGGGCTCGGGCTGTCGATCAGCCGTGCCATCGCCGCGCGCCACGGCGGCACGCTGGACGCGTGGAACAACGCGGACCGTGGCATGACATTCCAGTTTTCGCTGCCCCAGGAAGGCATGCCCACACGACGCGGCGTCCGCATGCCGCGCGGGCTTGCCATGGCCGAATCGTCTTTCAAAGGATAGCGCCATGAGCGAACACGTTCCGACGGTGTATATCGTCGACGATGACCCCGGTGTCGTGCGCGCGCTGGTGCGGCTGGTCAAGGCGCACGGCTACCAGGCGGTGGGCTTCAACGATGCCTGGGCCTTCCTCGATGCGCGCGCGGCGGACCCCGGTCCGGCCTGCGTGATGCTGGACCTCCAGATGCCGGGCATGGACGGCATCACGCTCCAGCGCCGGCTCGACGGCGAGCTGCCGGTGATCTTCGTCACGGGCCATGCCGATGTCCCCTCCACGATCCTGGCCATGCTGGCCGGCGCCACGGACTTCCTGCTCAAGCCGGTGCAGGAAGACGCGCTGCTGGCGTCGCTCGAACGGGCCTGCCGCTGCGCCGTGGCGCGGCACATGGAACACGAGGAAATGGCCGACCTGCGCGAGCGGCTCGACCGCCTGACCCCGCGCGAGCGCGAGGTGATGGCATGGGTGGTCACCGGCCGCCTGAACAAGCAGGTGGCCAGCGAACTGGGCACGGTGGAGAAGACCATCAAGGCCCATCGCGCCAGCGTCATGCGCAAGCTGGAGGTCGGCTCGCTGGCCGAACTGGTGCGCATGGCCGACAAGCTCGGCCTGCCCGCCGTGGCCGCCGCACGGACACCCCACCGCGCGGGTGCGGGCGCCGGGGCCTGAGCGCTCCCCACGCAGACGGGTGAAGGGCCGGGGTGCACACCCCGGCATGGCGCGCCGCCTGGGCGGGACCATGGCCCAATATCGCGGGGGCGGGGCATCTCGTAGGCTACGAGCATCAGCGATGCTTGCGCGATTGCCGATCCTGCCGATGGTCAACCTGTGGTCAATCTATGGGGCCTACCGAGACCTTTGTCGTCATCGTCGATGACGACGACGCCGTAGCCCGCGCGATTGCGCGGCTGCTGCGCGCCGCCGGCGTCGTCGTGGATACCTACGCCAGCGGCCTGGCGCTGCTGGACCGCCTCCACGCCGACCCCGGCTACCGCCCCGACTGCGTGATCCTCGATGTCTGCATGTCCGATATTGACGGCCTGGAAGTGCAGCAGCGGCTGATGCCCATCGGCCTGCCCGTGCTGTTCATCACCGCCTATGACGTGCCCGAGGCGCGCACCCGCGCGCTGGCCAACGGCGCGCTGGGCTATCTGCGCAAGCCGTTCAACGCGTCCCAGCTGCTCGCCCTGATCCCGCCCCCCCGGTCCTGACGCGGGGTGGCCCTTGGTCCAATTGCCATGGATTGCGGCGCGGCACAAGCTAGGTCGAGAAGCGCCCTTTGCATGGCGTGGGCGTGGCATGTGTGGATGGGAGACCGCAATGCGCAGCAGGATCGGCCGAGGGGGAGTGACGCTGCTGGCGGCGCTGGTGCTGGTGCTGGGCGCGGGCTGCGGGAAGGAGGAGCGCAAGGCCGCGGCGCCGCCGGTGACCGACGTCGGCGTCATCACCGTGTCGTTGCGTGACGTGCCGCTGAACTTCGAGTTCGTGGGCGAGACCCAGAGTTCCCAGCAGGTGGAGATCCGGGCCCGCGTGAACGGCTTCCTGGAGCAGCGCACCTACACCGAGGGCTCGCTGGTCAAGGCCGGCGACGTGCTGTTCCGCATGGACCAGAAGCCATTCCAGGCCGCGCTGTCCGCCGCCAACGCGGAGCTGGCGCAGCAGCAGGCGCGGCTGACCACGGCGCGCGCCAACCTGAACCGCGTGCGTCCGCTGGCCGCCAAGAACGCCTTGAGCCAGAAGGACCTCGACGACTCCACCGGCCAGGAACAGGCCGCGGCGGCGGCTGTCGAGCAGGCCAAGGCCAACGTCGTCAACGCGAAGCTGAACCTCGGCTATACCACCATCACCTCGCCCGTGAACGGGCTGTCCAGCTTCGCCAAGAAGCAGGTGGGCTCCTATATCGACCCCACCAACAGCCTGCTGACCTACGTGGCCAAACTGGACCCGATGTGGGTCAACTTCAGCCTCTCCGAGAACGAAGTGCTGCAAACACGCTCCCAGACGGCATCGGGCGCGCTGCGCATGCCTGAGCGCGGCGCGCTGGAGGTGGAAGTGATCATGGCCGACGGCAGCGTCTATCCGAGCCGGGGCCGCATCGCCTTCCAGGACGCCTCCTTCAGTGCCGAGACCGGCACCTACCTCGTGCGGGCCGAGGTGGCCAACCGCGATGGCCAGCTACGGCCGGGCCAGTTCGTGCGGGTGCGGGTGATCGGCGCCCAGCGCACGCGCGCCATCACCGTGCCGCAGGAGGCGGTGATCCAGGGCCAGCGCGGCGAATCGGTCTGGACCGTGGACAAGGACAACAAGGCGCAGTCGCGCGCCATCGAGGTGGCCGAATGGACCGAGGGCAACTGGGTGGTGCGCTCCGGCCTGCGCGAAGGCGACGTGGTGATCGTGGACGGCACGGTGCGGCTCGCGCCCGGCGCGCCGGTGCGGCCCACACCGGTAGGGGCGAAGCCGGCCTCCGCGCCGGCAGCCCAGGGCGCACAGAAATCGGCTGACCAGAAATCGGCGGCCCAGCCCGCGCCCGGTGAGAAGGCCGCGCCATGACGCTGTCGCACTTCTTCATCGACCGGCCGATCTTTGCATCGGTGCTGTCCATCATCATCGTGGTGGGCGGGCTGGTGGCGATGTTCAACCTGCCGGTGGCGCAGTTCCCGGACATCACGCCGCCGAGCATCACTGTGACCACCACATACCCCGGGGCGAGTTCCGAGGTGGTGGCGCAGAACGTGGCCGCGCCGATCGAGCAGCAGGTGAACGGCGCGGACAACATGCTCTATATGTCGTCCACCAGCTCGTCCACCGGCAACATGACGCTGACGGTGTACTTCGAGATCGGCACCGACCCGTCGCTGGCCCAGGTGGACGTGCAGAACCGCGTGAACCTGGCGCTGCCCACGCTGCCGGATGCGGTGACCAAGCAGGGGGTCTCGGTCCAGAAGCGGTCGTCGGCGTTCATGATGGTGATCGCGGTCTACTCGCCGGACAACAGCTATCCGCAGACCTTCGTCGACAACTATACCAACATCTACATCCTTGACGCGCTGAAGCGGATTCCCGGCGCCAATCAGGCCGCGATCTTCGGCACGCCGGACTACGCGATGCGCGTCTGGCTGCGGCCGGACCGCATGGCGCGGCTCGGCATCACCGTGGAGGACGTGAAGAACGCGGTGGCGGCGCAGAACGAGCAGTTCTCGGCCGGGCGCATCGGCTCCTCGCCGACCGACGGGCCAGTCAAGCAGACCTTCCCGGTGGCCACCAAGGGCCGCATGACCGAGCCGGCCGAGTTCGACAACATCATCCTCCGTGCTGCCTCGGGCGATGCGGCCATTGTGCGGCTGAAGGACATCGGCCGGGCCGAGCTGGGTTCGAAGGACTACTCGCTGCGCAGCCGCTTCAAGGGCAAGACCGCCACGCTGATGGCCGTCTACCAGCAGCCGGGCGCCAACGCGCTGGACGTGGCCAAGCAGGTGCGCACCACGCTGGAGACCATGAAGAAGTCGTTCCCGCCCGGGCTGGAGTACGAGGTGGCGCTGGACACCACGGAGTTCGTGCAGGAGTCGATCAACGAGGTGGTGCATACGCTGCGCGACGCCGTGATCCTGGTGATTTTGGTGGTCTACCTGTTCCTGCAGAGTTTCCGCGCCACGCTGGTGCCGATCCTGGCCGTGCCGGTGTCGATCATCGGCACCTTCATGGCGATGTCGGCGTTCGGCTTTTCGGTGAACATGCTGACGCTGTTCGGGATGGTGCTGGCCATCGGCATCGTGGTGGATGACGCCATCGTGGTGATCGAGAACGTCGAGCGGAATATGGTCGAGTTCAACATGCCGCCCAAGATCGCCGCCAAGCACGCCATGGACGAGGTGGGCGGGCCGGTGGTGGCCATCGTGCTGGTGCTGCTGGCCGTGTTCATCCCGGTGGCCTTCCTCTCCGGCATCACCGGGCAGCTGTACAAGCAGTTCGCCATCACGCTGGCGGTGTCGGTGTTCCTGTCTGGCATTGTGGCGCTGACGCTGTCGCCCGCGCTGGCGGCCATCCTCCTCAAGCCCGGCACGCACAAGAAGAACCGATTCTTCCAGTGGTTCAACCGCAGCTTCGACCGCATGGTGGAAGGCTACGGCAGCAGCATCCAGCTGGTGATCCGCCGCGTGTTCATCTCCGTGGCGCTGGTGCTGGCGCTGATCGTGGCGAGCGTGCTGCTGTTCATGCGCATTCCGTCGTCGTTCCTGCCCGTGGAGGACCAGGGCTACCTGTTCGGCGCGGTGGTGCTGCCGGACGCGGCGAGCCTGGACCGTACCGGCGACTTGTCCAAGCGCGCCGAGCAATGGTTCGCGGCGCAGCCGGGCGTGAAGTCGGTGGCCACGCCGGACGGCTACAGCCTGATCGACTCGCAGAACAAGTCCAACGCCGGCACGCTGTTCATCACGCTGAAGAGCTTCCACGATCGCGGCAAGGGCGAGAGCGCCGAGGACCTCATCACCAAGGCCAACCGCGAGTTCTCCACCTGGCGCGAGGGGCTGGTGATCCCGGTCAATCCGCCGTCCATCCCGGGACTTGGCACCACGGGCGGTTTCGAGTTCTGGCTGCAAAGCACCGGCGACGGCACCTACCAACAGCTGGAGGCGCGCGCGCGGGCCTTCATCGCCAAGGCGCGCCAGCGGCCCGAGCTGCGCAGCGTGAGCACGACGATCAACACGCGCTCGCGCCAGTTGCTGGTGGACCTGGACCGCGAGCGCGCCGAGACCCAGGGCGTGCCGGTCGATCAGGTCTACTCGGCCCTGCAGACCATGTTCGGCTCGCTCTACGTGAGCCAGTTCCCGAAGAACAGCCGGCTGTTCCAGGTCATCCTGCAGGCCGAGCCGCAGTTCCGTTCGCGCCCGGAAGACCTCGACAAGGTCTATGTGCGCAACACCCATGGCGACATGGTGCCGATCAAGGCCGTGACCACCTCGCGCTACGTGGCCGGCGCGGACCTCGTCACGCGCTTCAACAACTTCCCGGCCGCCAAGATCACCGGCGACGCCGCGCCCGGCTACAGCTCCGGGCAGGCGCTGACCGCCATGGAGGAAGTGGCCGCCGAGGTGCTGGGCGAGGGCTACAGCTTTGCGTGGAGCGGGCAGGCGTATGAGGAGAAGAAGGCCGGCTCGACCGCCGCCATGGTGTTCGCCTTCGCGCTGCTGATGGTGTTCCTGATCCTGGCCGCCCAGTACGAGAAATGGTCGCTGCCGATCGGCGTGCTGCTGGCGGTGCCGTTCGCGCTGTTCGGCGCGCTGGTCGCCATCCTGATACGCGGCATGCAGAACGACGTGTACTTCCAGATCGGCCTGACGGTGCTGATCGCGTTGGCGGCCAAGAACGCCATCCTGATCTTCGAGTTCGCGGTGGAGATGCGCATCAAGGAGGGGCTGAACGCCTACGACGCGGCGGTCAAGGCGTCCAAGCTGCGGCTGCGGCCGATCATCATGACCTCGCTGGCCTTCATCCTGGGCTGCATTCCGTTGGCCATCGCCAGCGGAGCTTCCGCGGCGAGCCGGCAGTCGCTCGGCACGGGGGTGATCGGCGGCATGCTCGGCGCCACGGTGATCGCGGTGTTCTTCATCCCGATGTTCTTCTGGGCGCTGGAGCGCCGCACCGCCGGCAAGGTGCCGGACCAGCCGACGCCGGGCCATCCGCCTTCGGGTCATCCGCCCGAGCCGGGGCTGGAGCCGCCCGCCGATGCGCCGGCCGCGCCGGTGCGCCGGGGAGACCCGCCATGAGCCACGTGCACTGGCAGGCGCTGGTTGGTGCCGGCGCCTTGATGGCAGGCGGCTGCGCGGTGGGGCCGGACTACGAACGGCCCGCCGTGGACGTGCCCGAGACCTATCGCTTCGCGGAGACCCCGCCGGCTACGGCCACGCCTACGGCCGCCACGCCCGCCACGCCCGCCATCGATCCGCAATGGTGGGGCCAGTTCGGCGACCCGGTGCTCGACGCGATGATCGCCCAGGCGCTGGAGCGCAATCGCGACATCCTGATTGCCGCCGCCCGTGTGGACGAGTACTACGGGCGCGTGATGTCCACGCGCGGCCTGATGTTCCCGCAGGTCGGCGTGGAGACGTTGGCAAGCCGTCAGCGCCTGAGCAACAGCAGCGGCACGCTGTCGCCGGTGGGCAATCCGTTCAACCAGGTGCAGGCCGATGTGTTCGCCTCGTGGGAGATCGACCTGTTCGGCCGGCTGCGGCGCCTGACCGAGTCGGCCCGCGCGCAATGGGCAGCCTCCGACGAGGCGCGCCGGGCCGTGGAGATCAGCGTGGTGGCGGCCGTGGCCTCGGGCTACGTCACGCTGCGCGATCTGGATAACCGCCGGCTGGTGGCCGGCGACACGCTCGACAGCCGCGCCGGGGCGTTGGAGCTGTTCCGGCAGCGCTTCGAGGGCGGGGTGGTGTCCGAGGTGGAACTGGCGCAGGCGCAGTCCGAGTATGCGTCGGCGCTGACCTCGGTGGCGCTCTACGACCAGCTGGTGGCGCAGCAGGAGAACCTGCTGTCGGTGCTGATCGGCGAGAACCCGCGCGCCATGCCGCGCGGCCTGCCGATTGGCGAACTGCGCCCGCCGACGATTCCGTCCGGCCTGCCGTCCGACCTGCTGGAGCAGCGCCCGGACCTGTTGCAGGCCGAGCAGCAACTGGTGGCCGCCAACGCCGAGATCGGCGCGGCACGGGCCGAGTACTTCCCGACCATCACGCTGACCGGGCTGTTCGGCGCGGCCAGCACGGCGCTTTCCGGGCTCTGGGTGGGCGCGGCGCAGACGTGGTCGTATGGCGCGTCGGTGGCGATGCCGATCTTCAGCGCGGGGCGGATTGCGGGCGATGTCCGGCAGGCCGAGGCACGCCAGCGGCAGGCGCTGCAGGGCTACCAGCAGGCCATCCAGACCGCGTTCCGCGAAGTGGCGGACGCACTGGTGGGCGTGCAGCGCACGCGCGATCAGCTCACGGCCAAGACCGCGCAGGTCGATGCGCTGGCGCGCTATGCCGCGCTCGCGCGCGACCGCTACGAGGGCGGCTACACCAGCTACCTGGAGGTGCTCGACTCGGAGCGCGCGCTGTTCTCGGCCCAGATCGACCAGTCGAGCCTGCGCGGTACCGAGTTCGGGCAGATCGTGCAGCTTTACAAGGCGCTCGGTGCTGGCTGGCCGCTGCGCGCAGCCGGCATCCCGCAAGCGGAGCGCCGGGATCAGGCATCCACAACGGAGAGATGACATGAAAAAACGAGTGCTGGTGATGGTGGCGATGATTGCCATGGCAGGCGCGGCGCAGGCCCAGCCGGATACCAAGGTGGATGTCACGCGTGGACAGGGGACGGCCACGATGACGGGCACCGCCAAGGTGAACGCGACGATCACGAAAATCGACGCGCCCACGCGCACGGTGACCCTGAAGACGCAGACGGGCAAGGTCGTCGACCTGGCCGTGGGCCCCGAGGCGCGCAACTTCGACCAGCTCAAGGTCGGCGACAAGGTGGCGGTGGAATACCGCGAGGCGCTGACGCTGAAGCTGGAGAAGGGGAGTGGGCCGCTGTCGATGGAAACCAAGCCCATCGAGGAGCGCTCGGCGCCGGGTGCCAAGCCGGGCGGCGTGATTGGGCAGGAGGTGACCGTGGTGGCCGATGTGGTGGCGGTCAGCCCGTCCAAGCACACCGTGACGGTGAAGGGGCCCAAGGGCAATGTCATGGACCTGATGGTGGAAGACCCCGCCCAGTTGGCCGAGGTGAAGAAGGGCGACCGCATCAAGGCCGTCTACACGCAGGCCGTGGCCGTGAACGTGCAGGCGGCGACGAAGTAGCCCTGTCGCACCTATCGCACCTACTGCCATGTCGCGCCGCCTTGTTGTCAACCTCCGCGTCTGCGCCGGCCTCGCCCTCTGTGCGATGGCCTGGCCGGCCCAGGCGTACTTCGACCATTTCCTGAACAACACCATCGTCGGCCGGCTGAGCCGCCCGCAGACGGAGACGCTGGCCGACATCTACCGCAAGGCCTTGTCCGAGAAGGACGATGGCAGCAGTACGCCGTTTGAGCTGCCAGCGGACAAGGACGCGAAGGCCGCCGAAGGCAGCATGACGCTGATCCAGACCACCCAAAAGGGGGATCAGCGTTGCCGTCAGGTGAAGTCGGAGTTCCGGCAGGCCGGCAAGTCCGAGAAATGGACGGGCTGGTACTGCCGCAAGGGCGACGGCGACTGGCGGCGCACGCAGATGAAGCAGTAGCCGGGCCGTCCCTCACTTGGGTGATGCGCGCTCCGCATGGTGGACCATGGTCCAATACCGGCGCGTGCCCCGGTTGAATATCTTGTTCAGGAAGCAGTGTCCGCGCTCGGCGCGGACGCTTTGACCATCGTTACCCCCTTGCGAGGCATGCACCATGAGCCGACACGATACGTCGAAGCTGGCGAGCCTTTCGCCCTTCGAACTCAAGGATGAACTGATCAAGCTGGCCGGGAGCGTGTCCAACCGGCTGATGCTCAACGCGGGGCGGGGCAACCCCAATTTCCTGGCCACCGTGCCGCGCCATGGCTTCCTGCAGCTTGGGCACTTCGCCATGATCGAGTCGGAGCGGGCGTTCTCCTACCTGCCCGTGGGCGTGGGCGGATTCCCGCGCCGGGCCGGCATCGAGGAACGCTTCGACCAGTTCTCGCGCCAGCACCATGACGTGCCCGGCGTGGCCTTCCTGACCGGCGCGGTCTCGTACGTGCGCGACCAGCTCGGGCTGGACGGCGGCGACTTTCTCTACGAGATGTGCGAGGGCTTCATGGCCTGCAACTACCCGGTGCCGGACCGGATGCTGCGGCTCAGCGAAAAGATCGTCAAGCAGTACATCCGCCGGGAGATGATCGGCGCGCATCCGTTCGAGGGCGACTTCGACCTCTACGCCGTGGAAGGCGGCACGGCGGCCATGACCTACCTGTTCAACTCGATGCGCGTGAACGGGCTGCTGCGCGCGGGCGACACCATCGCGCTGGGCATGCCGATCTTCACGCCGTACATCGAGATTCCCGAGCTGAAGGAATACAACCTCCACGAGGTGAATATCAACGCCGACCCGGCGGCCGGCTGGCAATACCCGAACGAGGAACTGGACAAGCTGCGCGACCCCAAGGTCAAGGCGTTCTTCCTGGTCAACCCGAGCAACCCGCCCTCGGTGCGGGTGAGCGATGCCAGCCTGGAATACCTGGCGGACATCGTCAAGGAGCGCCCGGACCTGATCATCCTGACCGACGACGTGTACGGCACCTTCGCCGACAACTTCGTCTCGCTGTTCGCCATGTGCCCGCGCAACACCATCCTGGTGTACTCGTACTCGAAGTACTTCGGCGCCACGGGCTGGCGGCTGGGGGTCATCGCCACGCATAAATCGAACTTGTTCGATGCGCAGATCGCCGCGCTGCCCGATGCCGACAAGAAGGCGCTGAACGAGCGTTATTCGTCCATCACCACCGAGCCGGCCAAGCTGCCGTTCATCGACCGCATCGTGGCGGACAGCCGCACCGTGGCCCTGAACCATACGGCGGGGCTTTCCACGCCGCAGCAGGTGCAGATGGTGCTGTTCTCGCTGTTCTCGCTCATGGACACGGCGGACACCTACAAGGACACCGTGAAGCGCCTGATCCGCAGCCGCAAGGCCGCGCTGTACCGCGGCATGGGAGCGAAGGCCGAGGCCGTGGACGAGAACGTGGTGGATTACTACACGCTGCTCGACGTGGAGCGCGAGAGCCGCGAGGTGGGGCCGGAGTTCGTGAAGTGGCTGCTGGACTCGATCAAGCCGCACGAGCTGCTGTTCCGGCTGGCCGAGGAGGCCGGCGTGGTGCTGCTGCCCGGTGGTGGATTTGGGACCCAGCATCCGTCCGGACGGGTCTCGCTGGCCAACCTCAACGAAGAGGACTACGTGAAGATCGGCCGCTCGGTGCGCAAGCTGCGCGACGAGTACCTGGAGAAATACCGGGCGCAGGGCGGCAAGGTGGGCAAGGCGGATAAATCGGACAAGTCCGAAAAATCTGACAAGTCGGGCAAGGGCAAGTCAGGCAAGTAGCCGCCCGCACCCAGAAGAACAACCCGAAGGAGGTGCTTCATGAACTGGTTCGTGACGACCCTGAAAGCCTACCCGGAGATCTCGATCTTCCTGGCGCTGGGCATCGGGTACTGGGTGGGCGGCAAGAGCTTCAAGGGCTTCAGTCTCGGGGCGGTGACGTCGACGCTGCTGGTGGCGATCGTGATCGGCATCCTCGGCGTCAAGATCTCGGCCAACGTGAAGTCGGTCTTCTTCCTGATGTTCCTGTTCGCGGTGGGGTACGGCGTGGGGCCGCAGTTCGTGCGGGGCATCGCCAAGGACGGCGTGCCCCAGGCGATTTTCGCGGTGATCCTGGCGGTGCTGTCGCTGGTGGTGTCGGTGGGGGCGGCGATGATCGCCGGGTATGACCTCGGCTCGTCGGCGGGGCTGTTCGCCGGCTCGCAGACCATTTCGGCGTCGATGGGGCTGGCGACGGACGCCATCAACCGGCTGGGCCGCTCGCCCGAGGAAACCAAGGAGTTGCTGGACGCCATGCCGATTGCCTACGCGGTGACGTATATCTTCGGCACGGTCGGCTCGGCCATCATCCTGGCGCAGATCGGGCCGAAGCTGCTGGGCATCGACCTCGTGAACGCCTGCAAGGAGTACGAGCACCTGCTGGGCGCCAGTGACGATGCCGCCGGCACGCAGTGGCACAACTTCGAGCTGCGCGCCTACAAGCTGGCGCCCGACGCGCCCTACATCGGCAAGACCGTGGGCGATGTGGAGTCCCACACGCAGGCGGGCTTCCGGGCGTTCATCGAGCGCATCCGGCGCGACGGCAAGATCATCGAGACGGACCCGTCCACGGTGCTGCAGGCCGGCGACGTGGTGGCGATTGGCGGCAAGCGTAACCAGCTGATCGAATTCCTTGGCCCGCGCGGCGCGGAGGTGGAAGACCGCGAGCTGCTGGACACACCCACCGAGGGCGTGGACATCTACATCACCAACAAGGCCGTGGATGACAAGACGCTCGAGGAACTGGCGCACGAGCCCGGCGCGCGCGGGGTGTTCCTGAGGAAGATCAAGCGCGGCCCGACCGAGACCGTGATCCCGGTGCTGCCGAAGACCAAGCTGTATCGCGGCGATGTGGTCACGCTGGTGGGCCGCACGCGCGACATCAACGCCACGGCCAAGACCCTCGGCTACGTGGACCGGCCGACCACGGTGACCGACGTGGCCTTCATGTCGCTGGCGATCACGGTGGGCACGCTGATCGGGGCCATCGTGCTGAACGTGGGGGGCATTCCGCTGACGCTGTCCACCGCCGGCGGCGCGCTGATCGCGGGGATCATCTTCGGCTGGTATCGCGCCATCCACCCGACCTTCGGCCGCATTCCGGAACCGACAGTCTGGTTCATGAACTCGGTGGGCTTGAACGTGTTCATCGCCGTGGTGGGCATCTCCGCCGGCCCGGGCTTCGTCGCCGGGCTCCAGAAACTCGGCATCAGCCTGTTCCTGTGGGGCATCTTCGCCACCGCCGTGCCGCTGTTCATCGGCATGTTCATCGCCAAGTACGTGTTCCACTTCCACCCGGCGCTGCTGCTCGGCGTCTGCGCCGGGGCGCGCACCACCACGGCGGCACTCGGCATGCTCTGCGAAGCGGCCAAGAGCCAGGTGCCGGGGCTGGGCTATACGGTGACCTACGCGGTCGGCAACACGCTGCTGACGATCTGGGGGATGGTGGTGATCATGATTTTGGCGTGAGGGGGCCAAAAAAGGGGAGTGGTGCGGGATGCACTCGCGGTGCGGGGGATGGTGCCCGGGGTCGGACTCGAACCGACACGCCTTGCGGCGGGGGATTTTGAGTCCCCTGCGTCTACCTGTTTCACCACCCGGGCATTGGGCGGCGATACCCGGACGGGCATCGCGCGGCGATGAACCGCGGATTATGCCGGAAATCGCCCCGCCGAACAACCGCCCCGGGCTTGCGGTAGCATAGCGCGCAGCGCCGCCCGCTTCGCCCCCGTCCTCGTCGCGGCGTCCCCATCGGAGCACCGTGACATGTCAGACCAGCCGTCCCTGGCCAGCCTTGCCGAGTTGCCATCCCAGGACCCCGCGTTCTACGCGCACGCCTATAACAACCGCGCCCGGGTGCCGGACAACGCCACGCACATGGCCCGCTGGGCTGCCGATTCGGCGCTGGTGCGGGCTGCCGCGGCGTCGTACCTCGAGAACCTGCCCTATGGCGACCCGGCGTCGCCCCATGCCGACGACGAGCGCCTCGACTATTTCCCCGCCACGGGCGTGCCCGCCGGCACCCGTCCGCCGCTGCTGGTGTTCGTCCACGGCGGCTACTTCCGGGCGCTCGACAAGCGCGACCACAGCTTCGTGGCCAGCCTGCTGCCCCGGCGCGGCGTGTCGGTGGCGATCATCAACTATTCGCTGTGCCCGGCGGTCACGGTGGAAGCCATCGTCCGGCAGGTGGTGCAGAGCGTGGCGTGGCTGTACCGGCAGGGCGATGCGCTCGGCCATGATCGCGACCGCATCTTCGCGGCCGGGCATTCGGTGGGCGGGCATCTGGTGACCATGCTGATGGCGGCGCTGTGGCCGCAGGTGGGCGCAGACCTGCCGGTGGGCCTGATCCGGGGCGGTCTGTCGATCAGCGGCCTGTACGACCTCGAACCGCTGCGCCGCGCCGACTTCCTTCAGGTGGACCTGCGTCTGACCGAGTCAGATGTCGTGCGCCTTTCGCCGGCCTTCCTGCCGCCCGCCACGCGCGCGCCGTTGCTGACGGCGGTGGGCGAGATCGAATCGAGCGAATATCACCGCCAGAACGCGCTGATCCGCGCCGCCTGGCCGGACAACGCGCGCGAGGACATCCCGCTGCCGGGCCGCCATCATTTCAACGCGATGGACGACCTGGCGCGCGACGGCAGCCCGATGCTGCGCGCGCTGCTGGCGATGATCGGCGGGATGTAGGGGAGGGCAGGCTTTAGGACGCGTCCGAGTCCGGCGCCTGCTTGTGTTCCAGCAGGCGCAGCAGCGACGAGGTGTCGTCGCGTCCCCAGCCGTTTGCCATCATCTGGTCGAGCTGGGCCGAGGTGACGCGCATCGCGGGCAGGTCCAGCCCGATCTGCTCGGCGATGTCCTGCGCCAGCCCGAAATCCTTGGCATGCAGCCGCGATTCGATGCCGGCGGCGAAGTCGCGCGCCACCATCTTCGGCCCCAGCAGATCGAGCATGCGGCTGCCCGCAAAGCCCGTGGAGATCGCCTGGAACACCTTGCCGGTGTCCACATCCTGCGCGGCGGCAAAGCGCATGGCCTCGGCGATGCCCTCGATATTCACCACCTGGGCGATCTGGTTGCACAGCTTGGCGACCTGGCCCGCGCCGTGGTCGCCGATATGCGTGATCGACTTGCCAATCAGGTTCAGCAGCGGCCGCACGGTCTCCAGGTGCTCGGCCTTGCCGCCGACCATGATGGTCAGCGTGGCGGCCTGCGCGCCGGTCGTGCCGCCCGACACCGGGCAGTCGAGCGCGTGGATGCCGCGCGCCGCCAGCGACTGGGCAATCTCGCGCGTGACGATCGGCGAGATTGTGCTGTGATCGACGCAGATCGTGCCGGGCGCGGCGCCCTCGATCACGCCATCCTTGCCGAGCAGCACCGTGCGCACGTCTTCCGACGAGGTGACATTGGTGAACACCACGGCCGCTCCGCGTGCGGCGTCAGCCGGCGTGAAGCACGGTTCCGCGCCGAGCTGGCGGGCCGCGTCGGCGGCCTCCGGGCGGCGTACGAAGGCCCGTACCGTGTGGCCGCCAGCAATCAGGTGGCCGACCATCGGCGCGCCCATCGCGCCAAGGCCAATAAATGCAAGGGTGGTCATCCGCGGTTCCTTATCCCCATCGTAAAAAAAGCCATGTGCCGCCGGCTTGGGCGACACATGGCGAGGATAGCCGAGGATGCCGCGCGGCGCCACGCAGGGGCCTGCGCGGGCTCCGGGGCAGGGGCTCAGAACGGCAGTTGTTGGATGGCGCGCAGGATTAGCAGGGGGCTGTTGGGCCCTTCCTTGCTGCTGAAGGCGAACGCATGGCCGGGGCGCACGGCCTTCACGCAGAACGAGATCGTCTTTTGGCCAGCCGCGAGTGCGTTGGCCACCGCCGCGCTGACATCGATCTGCCGAGATTGCTGCACATGGTTGAGGTGAAGCCGTCCGACGAACCGGCCGCCGCACGCTGGCGCGTTGGCCATGGTCAGGGTGTCTTCGTTCCACGCCGTGTCGGTGACGAAGACCTGCAGGATATCGGCCGCCGTGCCGGTGACGTTGCCGCCATGGAGCATGATCCGGTACTCGGGCTTGAAGCGGGCGGGCAGCGCCTGCGCGCCCTCCGGGATCTGGAACTTCATGTAGAAGCTCAGCGGCGGCGTGGCGCCTTGCGCCGCCTCGGTGGCCAGTTTCACGTCGCGGCCGAATGTCGTGTGGACATCATTGCCGCCGCTGACCATCGCGTCAGCCTCGGGCGCGTTGTAGTCGTACGGAATTTCCCGGGCGCAGGCGCGTTCCTTGTTGAGGCATTGTTCGGTCAGATAGTGCATGGCCTTGGGCTGCCAGCCATTGAAGAAGTCGGCATGCCCCGAATAGAGGGGCCCCCAGTTCTCCTGGGATACCTTGCCATGCGCGTTCAGCGTCGGGTCCTTCGAGAGCTGCGCATGCGTGAGATCGCGCACCTGGCCCAGCGCATAGGCGAGATTGATGCTCAGGTGCGGCACGCGCACCGGATAGCCGACCGGGCAGGCGCCGCTCTGGTCGGCATAGGCCATGTTGTTGTAGCCGCCGTGATGGGAGCGCAGCGTCGGATTCAGGTTGATGCCGTCCCAGCAGGTGGGGAAGCTGATGCCGATGTTGAGTTGCGTCCCCTTCACCGGATCGGGCACGCAGTCAGTCGGGATGGTGTTGGTGTAGCCCCTGCGGCTGCCGGTGCACAGGAACGAGATGCGCGGGTTGGGCTGCGTGCCGGCGTGGTTGCCGGCCAGCATTTGCAGGCCGGTTGGCATGACACTGACCGGGTAGCGGTTGGAACTGGGCACCGCCACGTTCGAGTAGTAGGTCTTCTTGTAGGTGGGCGGCACGATCGTGCCGTCGGGCAGCTTCAGCGAGGGGGCCCAGTACGAGCTGGTGTCCGCAGCGTTCTCGCAGGTGGTGCCGGACTTTGCCAGCAGGTCGGCGCCCGTGGTGTAGGCGTCTGCCGCCGTGTTGCCGAAGAAGTCATGCCGCATCGCCGTGCCCGGCCGCTTCGGGTGAACGATGGGGTCGTCCGCCAGCGTGTGCGAGTACAGGCAGAGCGCGTTGGCGCGGCCGTCGCGCAGGGTGCCCTGCGCCATTGCGGAGAAGCTGGCGGCCAGACCGCCCGCCAGGACAAGGGTTTTGAGACAGGAAGCGTGCATCGGTCGTCGTGGTTGTCGGAATGGCTGCCTGACAGGATCAGGCGCGGCCGATTCTAGCGACGACGGACGCAACGAATCGTCTCAATCTCCTTGTTCTTGATGCACTTGAATAATCAAAGTTTTTGCGAGGCCGCGAGGCGCCACAGCGAGGTCACCTCGGCCTTGC
This sequence comes from Cupriavidus sp. OV096, assembly GCF_900115455.1. Taxonomy (NCBI): domain Bacteria; kingdom Pseudomonadati; phylum Pseudomonadota; class Betaproteobacteria; order Burkholderiales; family Burkholderiaceae; genus Cupriavidus; species Cupriavidus sp. OV096. The sequence continues at coordinate 9,595 of NZ_FOWM01000016.1, read as the reverse complement.
GGGCCTGGTGCAGCGGATCGTCCGGATCACTCGCCTTGGGATGGCGCGGGCGGATGTCGGAGCGGCCCAGCACCTTCAGCCCGGCGTCTTCGATCCAGCCCAGCAGTTCCTCGCGCGTGCGCAGGCCCAGATGCTCGGCGAAGTCGGAGAGCAGCAGCCAGCCCTGGCCGGCCGGCTCCAGATGCTCGGCAAGGCCGGCGAGGAAGCCGCGCAGCATGCGGCTCTCGGGATCGAACACGGCATGCTCGACCGGCGAACTCGGTCGCGCGGGCACCCAGGGCGGGTTGCAGACCACCAGCGGGGCGCGGCCGGCGGGGAAGAGGTCGGCCTCGACCACTTCCACCTGATGGGTCAGACCCAGCCGGCCGAGGTTGTCGCGGGCGCATTGCAGCGCGCGCGGGTCCTGGTCCGTGGCCACCACGCGGCGCACGCCGCGCTGCGCCAGCAGGGCCGCCAGCACGCCGGTGCCGGTGCCGATGTCGAAGGCGAGCTTGTCCGAGGGCAGCGCTTCCTTGGCGACGAGGTCGAGGTATTCGCCCCGCACCGGCGAGAACACGCCGTACCACGGGTGGATCCGTTCGCCCAGCACCGGGATCTCGACGCCCTTCTTGCGCCACTCGTAGGCGCCGATCAGGCCGAGCAGTTCGCGCATCGAGGCCACATAGGGCGCCGTGGCCGGGCCGTAGACCTGCGTGCAGGCCTCAGCCACCTCGGGCGCGCGGCGCAGCGGCACCACGTGGCCGGCGTCGAACGGCAGCAGCAGCATGCCCAGCGTGCGCGCGCGTTGCGACTGCGCCAGCCGGTGCTTGTGGAACGCCTCGGTCATGTTGGCCGGCGGCTTGGGCGCGCGCTTGGGCTTGCGGTCGGTGCGGCGGGCCATGGCCTGGAGCAGCTGGCGCGCGTTCTGGAAGTCGCCGCGCCAGAGCAGGGCCACGCCTTCGCTGGCCAGCCGAAACGCCGTGTCGGCGGGCGTCTGGTCATCGGCAATCACCACGCGCTTTGGCGGCGGCAGGCCGGCCTCGGAGCGCCACAGCGCGCTGCGCTCGGCGCCGTCTTCGGTCCAGTGGATGGTGGGGAGGGAGGAGGAGTCAGACATATCTATATAGAGGGAGGCGTGCGCCACATCGGCAGGCAATCTTAAATGTGCCGATTACAGCTCATAGGCCTCGTGATCGCCCGACATCGCCTGTTCCACGAGCTTGCGGTTCAGGGTGGGCGAGAACAATTCGATGAAGGTATAGACGAAGCTGCGCAGATACGCGCCCTGTTTGACGGCCAGATGGGTCACATTGGTGCCGAACAGGTGGCCGACCGGGATGCCGCGCAGGTTGCGGTCGCGCTCGGCATCGAACGCCACACCGGCCACGATACCGATGCCCAGGCCGATCTCGACATAGGTCTTGATCACGTCTGCGTCGATGGCCTCGAGGATGATATCCGGCTCCAACTGGCGCAAGGCGAATGCCTTGTCAATCTTGGGGCGGCCCGCGAAATTCGGATCGTAAGTGATCAATGGATAACTTGCGATGTCCTCGAGCGCGATGTGCTTCTTTTCCAGCAAGGGATGGTCGGGCGGCGTGATGACCGTATGCGACCACTGGTAGCCGGGCAGCGACACCAGGCCCTTGTCCCCCGAGATGCCCTCGGTGGCGATACCGATGTCGGCCTGGTCGTGCAGGATCATGTCCGCGATCTGCGAGGGGTTGCCCTGCTGGATCGACAGCCGCACCTTGGGGTAGCGCTTGGTGAACTCGCCGATCACGCGCGGCAGGGCATAGCGCGCCTGGGTGTGCGTGGTGGCGATGGTGAAGTTGCCTTGATCCTGGGCAGCGTAGTCCTTGCCTACCCGCTTCAGGCTCTCCACCTCCTGCAGGATCTTCTCCACGGAGGTCAGGATGCGGCGCCCCGGCTCGGTCAGGCTGCGGATGCGCTTGCCGTGCCGCGTGAAAATATCGACGCCCAGCTCCTCCTCCAGCTCGATGATGGCCTTGGAGACGCCAGGTTGTGACGTATAGAGCGCTTTAGCGGCTTCGGTCAGGTTGTAGTTCTGACGGACGGCCTCGCGCACGAAGCGGAACTGGTGCAGGTTCATATAACTCGGTGCGTATAAACAAACAACTTCTTATTAGTTTGAGATATGAGGCCAGTTTATTACGATTTTCGAACTTTGTTAAATAACGGCCTGCCCGTATTGCGTCCGCGCCCAGCCTGAACCCCGGCGAAGCGCGGAAGTGACGGAAAAGGCATTGTTGAGAACCCCCCGAATGTCCCTTGCGTATACCGCTTCCGGTCTGCTGGTAGGTATCTTGGTCGGCCTGACCGGGGTAGGCGGGGGTTCGCTCATGACGCCGCTGCTGACCCTGCTGTTCGGCTTCTCGCCGGCCACGGCGGTGGGTACCGACCTCGCGTTCGCTTCGATCACCAAGGGCTTCGGCACCATCGCGCACCGCGCCCATGGCCACGTGCAATGGCAGGTGGTGCGCCGCCTCTGCATCGGCAGCCTGCCCGCCGCACTGGTCGCCATCCTCGTACTCAAGAGCGCCGGCGAGCTGGACGCGCGCTGGCTGCACGGCATTCGGCTGATGATCGGCGTGTCGGTGCTGCTGACCGTATTGTCGCTGCTGTTCCGCAAGCAGATGCTGGCCTGGCTCGAACGCAACCCGCGTTTCCAGCTGGAAGGCCGCCGCCAGGTGGTGGCGACCGTGGTGGTGGGCGCCGTGATCGGCGTGCTCGTCACGGTGTCGTCGATCGGCGCCGGCGCGGTTGGCGCCACGCTGATCCTGTTGCTGTACCCCCATATGAAGCCGGCCGAAGTGGCTGGCACCGATATCGCCTACGCCGTGCCGCTCACGGCGGTGGCCGGGCTGGGCCACGTGTGGCTCGGCACCGTCGACTGGAATTTGTTGCTGGCGCTGCTGGTGGGCTCGATCCCCGGCATCTGGCTGGGCGCGCAACTGTCCCGGGCGCTGCCCGAGCGGCTCGTGCGCGCCGCCCTGGCCACCACGCTCACGCTGGTCGCCATCAAGCTCGTTTCCTAAGCATTCAACGAATACTGAACGGACCCACACCATGTATCAGTACGATCAATACGACCAGCGCATCGTCCAAGAGCGCGTTGCCCAGTTCCGTGACCAGGTGCGCCGCCGCCTCTCCGACGAACTGACCGAAGAGGAATTTCTGCCGCTGCGGCTGCAGAACGGCCTGTACATGCAGCGCCATGCCTACATGCTGCGCGTGGCCATTCCGTACGGCCTGCTGGCGTCGAAGCAGATGCGCATGCTGGCGCATATCGCGCGCGAGTACGACCGTGGCTACGGCCACTTCTCCACGCGCCAGAACATCCAGTACAACTGGATGGACCTCGAGCGCGTGCCGGACGTGCTGGCCGACCTCGCCAGCGTGGAGATGCACGGCATCCAGACCTCGGGCAACTGCGTGCGCAACATCACGACCGACCACTTCGCCGGCGTGACGCCGGACGAGACCGTGGACCCGCGCGTGCTGGCCGAACTGCTGCGCCAGTGGAGCACCTTCCAGCCGGAATTCGCCTTCCTGCCGCGCAAGTTCAAGATCGCGATCTCGGCCTCCGCCAACGACCGCGCCGTGGTGCAGATGCACGACATCGGCATCTACGCCTACCGGAACGCCGCCGGCGAGACGCGCCTGCGCATCCTGGCCGGTGGCGGCCTGGGCCGCACGCCGATCCTGGGCACGATCATCAAGGACGACCTGCCGTGGCAGCACATGCTGACCTACGTGGAGTCCGCGATTCGCGTGTACAACCGCTACGGCCGCCGCGACAACAAGTACAAGGCCCGTATCAAGATCCTCGTGAAGGCTATCGGCGCCGAGAAGTTCGCCGCCGAGGTCGAGGAAGAGTGGCAGCACAGCAAGGACGGCCCGGGCACCATCACGCAGGACGAGTTCGACCGCGTGGCGCAGTACTTCGCCCCGCCGGCCTACGAGAAGCTGGCCGACACCGACGCCGGCTATGAGAAGCACCTGCTCGAGGACAAGGCGTTCGCGCGCTGGGTCAGCCGCAGCGTGCACGCCCACAAGGTGCCGGGCTATGCCGCCGTGACGCTCTCCACCAAGCCGGGCCCCGTCTCGCCCCCGGGCGATGCCACGGACAAGCAGATGGAAGCCGTGGCCGACCTGGCCGACCGCTACGGGTTTGGCGAGCTGCGCGTGGCGCACGAGCAGAACCTGGTGCTGCCGGACGTCAAGAAGCATGACCTTTTCGCCCTCTGGCAGGAAGCGAAGCAGGCCGGCCTGGCGACGGCCAACATCGGCCTGCTGACCGACATCATCGCCTGCCCGGGCGGCGATTTCTGCTCGCTGGCGAATGCCAAGTCGATCCCGATCGCGCTGGGCATCCAGGAGCGCTTCGACAACCTCGACTTCGTGTACGACCTCGGCGAGATCTCGCTGAACATCTCCGGCTGCATCAACGCCTGCGGTCACCACCACGTGGGCAACATCGGCGTGCTGGGCGTGGACAAGGACGGTTCCGAGTGGTACCAGGTGACCCTCGGCGGCGCCCAGGGCAACAACACCGCGCTGGGCAAGGTCATCGGCCCGTCGTTCAGCGCCGAGGAAATGCCCGACGTGGTGAGCCGCATCATCGAAACCTTCGTCGCGCACCGCGTCGAGGACGAGCGCTTCATCGACACGTTCGCCCGCATCGGCATCGCCCCGTTCAAGGAACGTGTGTACGCCGACAAGCAGCGCGAAGAGCGCGCCGAAGCCTGACGACCCCGGAGAGACTGAACATGGCAAAGATTATTCAACTGCAACGCGACGCCGCCGACCTCCGCCCCGTGATCGTCGAGGACGACTGGACCGTGCTGCGCGCCACCGAGACCGAGCCGCTGGACGACGCCCGCGTGGCCGCCGCCGCGCAGGGCACGGACGCCGTGCTGTTCCCGCTGTCGGTGTGGAAGGCGCACGCAGCGCTGCTGGCCGGCCGCGACAAGGCCATCACCGGCGTGTGGCTGGCTCCTGAAGACGAGCCGGGCGATGCCGAGGCGCTCTTCGACCGCGTGTCGCTGGTCGCCGTCGATTTCCCGGTGTTCCGCGATGGCCGCGGTTTCTCGTCGGCCTACCTGCTGCGCACCCGTTACCACTGGGACGGCCAGCTCCGCGCCATCGGCGACGTGCTGCGCGACCAGCTCAACTTCATGAAGCGCTGCGGCTTCGACGCCTTCGCGGTGCGCGCCGACAAGAACATCGACGACGCCATCAAGGGCTTCACCGAGTTCACGGTGGCCTATCAGGCATCGGTGGACGAGCCGCTGCCGCTGTTCCGCCGCAACCGTGCGGAAGTGACCGCCCGGGGCGCCGCATGAGCGCAGTGATCTCCGACATCCCTGTGGTGGAGCTGGGCGCGCCGGTGTCCGGCCTGCGCCCGCCCGCGCTGTGGACCCAGCCGGTCTACACGGGCACGGTGGAGGCGCTGGAAGCCAAGGAACGCGCGCTGGCCGAGCGGCTGGCCGAGATTGCGGGCCGCTTCTTCCGCGCCCGCTTCGCCACCAGCCTGGCTGCCGAGGACATGGTCCTGACCGATGCCATCCTGCGTGGCGGTGACGCCGTGCGCGCCGGCATCCGCGTGTTCACGCTGAACACGGGCCGCCTGCACGCCGAGACGCTGGCCGTGCTGGATCAGGTGCACACGCACTACGGCTACGCCATCGAGCAGTTCACGCCGGACCCGGAAGCAGTGGAGAACTACCTGAAGAACCACGGCCTGAACGCGTTCTACGACAGCGTGGACCTGCGCAAGAGCTGCTGCGGCATCCGCAAGGTGGAGCCGCTGAACCGCGCGCTGTCCCACGCCGATGCCTGGATGACCGGCCAGCGCCGCGAGCAGGCCGTCACGCGTGCCGAGCTGCCGTTCGAGGAGCTGGACGAAGCGCGCGACATCCCCAAATTCAATCCGCTGGCCGACTGGACCGAGGCCGAGGTCTGGGCCTATCTGGTGCGCCACAACGTGCCGGTGAACGCGCTGCATGCCAAGGGCTACCCGAGCATTGGCTGCGAGCCGTGTACGCGCGCCGTGAAGGCTGGCGAAGACGTCCGCGCAGGACGTTGGTGGTGGGAGACCAAGGACTCGAAAGAGTGCGGGCTCCACGAGCAGAACATCAAGCATTGAAGTATTGAATCGAGGCCGAGAACGACATGGGCATCATGAACGACATCGCAGAAGCAGGGGTTGAACACCTGCTCCAGGTCCAGAACGACCACCTCGACCGGCTGGAAGCCGAGTCGATCTACATCATCCGTGAAGTGGTGGCCGAGTGCCGCAACCCGGCGCTGCTGTTCTCCGGCGGCAAGGATTCGATCGTCATGCTGCACCTGGCGCTGAAGGCCTTCCGCCTGGGCGACCGCAAGGTGGAACTGCCGTTCCCGCTGGTGCACATCGACACCGGCCATAACTACCCGGAAGTGATCGCCTTCCGCGACCAGCGCGTGGCGGAACTGGGTGCGCGCCTGGTGGTGGGCCATGTCGAGGATTCGATCAAGCGCGGCACGGTGCGCCTGCGCAAGGAAACCGACTCGCGCAACGCGGCGCAGGCCGTGACGCTGCTGGAAACCATCGAGGCGCACAAGTACGACGCGCTGATGGGCGGCGCCCGCCGCGACGAAGAGAAGGCCCGCGCCAAGGAACGGATCTTCTCGTTCCGCGACGAGTTCGGCCAGTGGGACCCCAAGGCCCAGCGCCCCGAGCTGTGGAGCCTGTACAACGCCCGCATGGCCTCGGGCGAGCAGATGCGCGTGTTCCCGATCTCGAACTGGACCGAGCTGGATGTGTGGCAGTACATCGCCCGGGAAAACCTGGCCCTGCCGCCGATCTACTATGCGCACGAGCGCGAAGTGGTGCGCAAGAACGGCCTGCTGGTGCCAGTGACGCCGATCACGCCCAAGCAGGACGGCGATGTGAGCGAGGTGCTGTCGGTACGCTTCCGGACCGTGGGCGACATCTCCTGCACCTGCCCGGTGGCCAGCACGGCCGCCAACCCGGTGGACATCATCGCCGAGACCGCGGTGACCGAGATCACCGAGCGCGGCGCCACCCGGATGGACGACCAGACCAGCGAGGCGTCGATGGAGCGCCGCAAGAAGGAAGGCTACTTCTAAGCCGCAGCCAAGGACCACACATCATGACTAGACAAGCATCTCACCAGGGCCTGCTGCGCTTTATCACCGCGGGTTCCGTGGACGACGGCAAGAGCACGCTGATCGGCCGCCTGCTGTATGACAGCAAGGCCGTGCTGTCCGACCAGCTGACCGCGCTGGCCAACGCCAAGAACAAGCGCACCGCCGGCGAACAGATCGACTTCTCGCTGCTGACCGATGGCCTGGAAGCCGAGCGCGAGCAGGGCATCACCATCGACGTGGCCTACCGCTACTTCTCCACGGCGCGCCGCAAGTTCATCATCGCCGACACGCCGGGGCACGAGCAGTACACCCGCAACATGGTGACCGGCGCCAGCACGGCGCACGCCGCCATCGTGCTGGTGGACGCCACGCGCGTGACCGTGCAGGGCGGCCGTGCCGAACTGCTGGCCCAGACCAAGCGCCACTCGGCCATCCTGAAGCTGCTGGAGATCCAGCACGTGATCGTCGCCATCAACAAGATGGATCTGATCGAGTACGACGAGCAGCGTTTCAACGAGATCCGTACCGCGTACACCGAACTGGCCGCGCAACTGGGCCTGAAAGATGTGCGATATGTGCCGGTGTCGGCGCTTCGTGGTGACAACATCGTCCACGCCAGCGACGCGATGCCGTGGTACTCGGGCGAGCCGCTGCTGCCGCTGCTGGAGGCCCTCCCAGTCGAGGAGCCGGCCCCCGAGGGCGACGCCGCGCTGCGCTTCCCGGTGCAGCTGGTGATCCGCCAGGACGGCGCCCAGTCGGACGATTTCCGGGGCTACGCCGGCCGCGTGGAAGCGGGCACCGTGCGCGTGGGCCAGAAGCTGCGCGTGCTGCCGGCCAACCGCGACGCCGTGGTGGCCGAAGTGCTGACGCCGAACGGCGCCGCCGACTCGGCCAACGCGGGCGACACCGTGACGGTGCGCCTGTCGGAAGACGTCGATGTATCACGCGGTGACATGTTCGTCGCCGCCGACGCCGCCTCGGTCTCGGCCAAGAAGCTGCAGGCCGACCTGTGCTGGTTCGACGACGAATCGCTGAATCCGTCGCGCAAGTACGTGCTCAAGCACACCACGGCCAGCGTGTTCGCGCGCGTGTCGGCGGTGGATCGCGTGCTGGACGTGCACACGCTGTCGCACGAGACCGGCCGCCATGACATCCGCCTGAACGACATCGGTTCGGTGCAGTTGTCGCTGCAGAAGCCGATCGTGTGCGATGTCTACGGCGATAATCCGGCGACGGGCGCGTTCGTGCTGATCGACGAAGCGACCAACCACACGGTGGCGGCGGGCATGATCCGTGCGTATAGCTGACATCGACATCGTCAGACGGCAAGTAGAACAGTGAGCGAGATGACCCCGCATCAAGACAAACGGACCGGACGCGTGACCCTGATTGGTGCAGGCCCCGGTGCGGCCGACCTCATTACGGTGCGTGGTGCACGCCTGCTGGGCGAGGCCCAGGTGGTGCTGCACGACGCGCTGGTGTCGCCCGAGATGCTGGCCTGGTGCCCCCAGGCGCAACTCGTGGAGGTGGGCAAGCGCTGCGGGCAGCGCAGCACCGCACAGCTGTTCATCAATCGCCAGATCGTGGACCTGGCCACCAAGTACGAGCGCGTGGTGCGCCTCAAGGGCGGCGACCCGATGCTGTTCGGCCGCGCCGACGAGGAACTCCAGGCGCTGGAAGCGGCAGGCATCGAGTATGAGGTGGTGCCGGGCATCACGGCAGCGCTGGCGGCCGCCTCGGCCATCCGCAAGCCGCTGACCAAGCGCGGCGTCTCCCGCAGCGTGGCCTTCGCCACCCAGGCCAAGGCGGCCGATGCGGTGGACGTGGAAGCCGACGTCCGCGCCGACACCATCGTCTATTACATGGGGCGCGACCAGGCGGCCAACATCGCCGCACAGCTGATCGCCCACGGCAAGCCCGCCACGACGCCCGCATGGGTCGTGGAAGCGGCCACCACCCCGAAGCAGCGCAGCCACCAGTTCACGCTGCGCCAGATGGCGGCCGGGGAGGCTGCGGCATGGATGGACCCCGTGCAGCCGAGCCTGCTGATGATCGGCGAGGCACTGGCGGATCGGGCGACGGAATCCGTGGAAGAGGCTGGGGCGGACGAACCCCATCACGAGCGCGCCGCCTGAGTCTTGGCGGGAGGCGTATGAAAAAGCCAGAGCGATGTGAACTGACCCCCAGAAGTTGGACGGTTGATGGCTAGGCCGGAAAGGGCTGAGTCCTGTATTGCACAGGACTCAGCCCTTTTAGTTTGAGCTTGATGCGGTCATGATTGTAGTAGTGAATGTATTGGCGCAGTCCATCCTGCAGTTGCTCGATGCTGGTGAACTTGTTCAGGTAGAAGAATTCGGACTTTAGGATGCCGAAGAAGCTCTCCATGGCAGCGTTGTCGAGGCAGTTACCTTTGCGCGACATACTGGGACGGACACTG
>NZ_FOWM01000020.1:0-42047 GCF_900115455.1 Cupriavidus sp. OV096 | reverse complement strand
TGCTGCCGTCAGCGTCGTCTTGCCGTGGTCAACGTGACCAATCGTACCTACGTTCACGTGCGGCTTGGTCCGCTCGAACTTTTCCTTTGCCATTTTTCAGCTCCTAATGGAATGCAATCTTGTTGTTTCATCGCGCCGCCGCACCGGCAGGCGCGGCGGCAAACTTCCAATTACTTGCCCTTGGCCGTGATCACGGCTTCGGCGATGTTCTTGGGTGCCTCGGCGTAATGCTTGAATTCCATGGTGTACGTGGCGCGACCTTGCGTGGCCGAGCGCAGCGACGTGGAATAACCGAACATTTCCGACAGCGGGACTTCGGCCTTGATGATCTTGCCGCCGCCAATCATGTCGTCCATGCCCTGCACGATGCCGCGACGGGACGACAGATCGCCCATCACCGTACCCGTGTAGTCTTCCGGCGTTTCCACTTCCACGGCCATCATCGGCTCGAGCAGAACCGGGCTGGCCTTGCGCATGGCTTCCTTGAAAGCCATCGAGCCGGCCATGCGGAACGCGTTTTCGTTCGAGTCCACATCGTGGTACGAACCGAACGTCAGCGTAACCTTCACGTCCACCACCGGGAAGCCAGCCAGAATACCGGCCGACAGCGTGTCGACGATACCCTTCTCGACTGCCGGGATGTATTCGCGAGGAATCACACCGCCCTTGATGGCGTCGATGAACTCGAAGCCCTTGCCCGGCTCTTGCGGTTCCAGCGTGATCACGGCGTGACCGTACTGGCCGCGGCCGCCCGACTGCTTGACGAACTTGCCTTCGACGTCTTCGGCCTTCTTGCGAATGGTTTCGCGGTAAGCCACCTGCGGCGCGCCGATGTTGGCTTCCACGCCGAATTCGCGCTTCATGCGGTCGACCAGAATTTCCAGGTGGAGCTCGCCCATGCCCGAAATGATGGTCTGGCCCGATTCTTCATCGGTACGCACGCGGAACGACGGATCTTCAGCGGCCAGGCGGTTCAGGGCGATGCCCATCTTTTCCTGGTCAGCCTTGGTCTTCGGCTCGACAGCCTGCGAGATCACCGGCTCCGGGAAGATCATGCGCTCGAGCACGATCGGGGCAGCCGGATCGCACAGCGTATCGCCCGTGGTGGCGTCCTTCAGGCCCACCGCAGCGGCGATGTCGCCGGCCAGCACTTCCTTGATTTCTTCGCGCTGGTTCGCGTGCATCTGCAGAATACGGCCCAGACGCTCCTTCTTCTGCTTCACCGGGTTGTACACGGTGTCGCCCGAATTGATCTTGCCCGAGTACACGCGGAAGAAGATCAGCTGGCCAACGAACGGGTCGGTCATGATCTTGAACGCCAGCGCCGAGAACTTCTCGCTGTCGTCAGCCTTGCGCTCGAGCTTCTTTTCGTCGTCGCGTTCGTCCACGCCGGTGACCGGCGGAATATCGACCGGCGACGGCAGGAAGTCGATCACGGCGTCCAGCATACGCTGCACACCCTTGTTCTTGAACGCGGTGCCGCACAGCATCGGCTGGATTTCGCAGGCGATGGTACGGTCACGCAGCGCCTTGACGATCTCGGCACGGGTCAGCTCTTCGCCGCCCAGGTACTTTTCCATCAGCTCTTCGCTGGCTTCGGCGGCGGACTCGACCATCTTCTCGCGCCATTCTTCAGCGATAGCTTGCAGCTCGGCCGGGATGTCCTGGTATTCGAACTTCACGCCCTGGCTGGCTTCGTCCCAAATGATCGCCTTCATTTCCAGCAGATCGACGACGCCCTGGAAGCCGTCTTCAGCACCGATCGGCACCACGACGGGCACCGGGTTGGCCTTCAGGCGGTTCTTCAGCTGGTCGTAGACCTTGAAGAAGTTGGCGCCGGTACGGTCCATCTTGTTCACGAAGGCCAGACGCGGCACGCCGTACTTGTTAGCCTGGCGCCACACGGTTTCCGACTGGGGCTGCACGCCACCCACTGCGCAGTAGACCATGCAGGCACCGTCCAGCACGCGCATGGAGCGCTCCACCTCGATGGTGAAGTCCACGTGGCCCGGGGTGTCGATGATGTTGAAGCGGTGCTCGGGATAGTTCCCGGCCATGCCCTTCCAGAAAGCGGTGGTGGCAGCGGAGGTGATCGTGATGCCACGCTCCTGCTCCTGCTCCATCCAGTCCATGGTGGCCGCGCCATCGTGCACTTCACCGATCTTGTGGTTCACACCGGTGTAGAACAGGATCCGCTCGGTCGTGGTGGTTTTACCCGCGTCAATGTGAGCCGAAATACCGATATTGCGGTAGCGCTCAATGGGAGTCTTACGAGCCACTTTAATCCTCTATTCGTCCGTGAGGCGCCGGCATCTCATCGCCCGCGCCCCTAACACAAACGGGCGAGATGTGTAGCAACACAGCCCGCCCGGCAACCAACAACGTGTCTCGCTCGCTTTAGAAGCGGAAGTGCGAGAACGCCTTGTTGGCTTCGGCCATGCGGTGCACTTCATCGCGCTTCTTCATCGCGCCGCCACGGCCTTCCGATGCTTCCAGCAGCTCACCTGCCAGGCGCAGCGCCATCGACTTCTCGCTGCGTTTCTTCGCGGCCTCGCGCAGCCAACGCATCGCCAATGCCAAACGACGCGACGGACGGACTTCGACCGGAACCTGATAGTTGGCGCCGCCCACGCGACGGCTCTTCACTTCCACCACCGGCTTCACGTTGTTGATGGCAACGGAAAACACTTCGATGGGGGCCTTGCCTGCCTTCTTTTCGATCTGGTCGAACGCGCCGTACACAATGCGTTCGGCAACCGACTTCTTGCCGTCCAGCATCAGCACGTTCATGAACTTGGCAACTTCAACGTTACCGAACTTCGGATCAGGCAGAACTTCCCGCTTGGGGACTTCACGACGACGTGGCATCTTCTTTCCTTTAGATTCAGTTGAGAGCGCGTTACTTATCGCGACTCTCCGGCCACCAACTAGCTTGCCTGCATGGCAAATTCGCCGGGTGACCACTTACTCGACGGCACGGCGCATAACTCTCCGTTGTACCGCCGCCTGGTGACAGCACCATGACTCGCGCCACAGGCCATCTTCTTGTTGCTGCTGCGGGCAATCGCTTGCCCAGCTGCCCTGAAAACGATCAGGCAGCCTTCGGACGCTTCGCGCCGTACTTCGAACGAGCTTGCTTGCGGTCCTTCACGCCTTGCAAGTCGAGCGAGCCACGGACGATGTGGTAACGCACACCCGGCAGATCCTTCACACGGCCGCCGCGGATCAGCACGACCGAGTGTTCCTGCAGGTTGTGGCCTTCACCGCCGATGTACGAGATGACCTCGAAACCGTTGGTCAGGCGCACCTTGGCGACCTTACGCAGTGCCGAGTTCGGCTTCTTCGGCGTCGTGGTGTACACACGGGTGCACACGCCGCGACGCTGCGGGCAGTTCTCAAGCGCAGGGCTCTTGCTCTTGACGACTTCAGAGACACGCGGCTTGCGAACCAGTTGGTTGATAGTTGGCATTGTTCAATCCAGCTTGGTTTTACAAAAACACCCCTCCGCCGGCTCCATATCAATGAATTCGGCCTGAGGGGCAACTACGGGTTTCGGACGGGAATGGAGAGCGGGCGCTCGAAAGGAAGGGCTGTGAAGTGACAGACTTGCCAAAGAGCGCGAGCTCGCCCGGATCCCGCTTGGCTATCCTGCCGGCTGCGCCGCAAGGATCACTCCGCGGGCGCGCGTCCGACGGACGAGCGAAATCCAAAGCCAAAAACTCGAATCTGGCATCCTAGCAGGGGTGTTGACAATGGTCAAGCGGTATACCCGCTCTGTATACGCCTTGGGTGGGCGCCCCGGTCAGACTCGGACCGCGCGCAGCGTCTCGAGGATTTCCTCGCCGTAGCGCTCGAGCTTCGATGCACCGATACCGGGCACTTCAGCCAGTTCGCCGAGCGATTCGGGCGCGCTGCGGGCCAGTTCGGCCAGCGTCGCGTCATGGAAGATGACGTAGGCCGGCACGCCGTGCTCGCGCGCCGCCGCCGTGCGCCAACTGCGCAGCGCCTCCCAGTGGGCCAGCGCGTCGGGGTCCATCGTCGCGGTATGGTCGGTACGCGTGCCACGTGCGGCGCGGTCGCCGGACTTGGCCGGTTTGCTGACCTGCCGGCGCAGCGTGATCGGCTGCTCGCCCTTGAGCACGGCCCGGGCCGACTCGCCCAGCAGCAACGCGCCATGGCCGCCATGGTCGATCACCAGCAGCCCGTGGGCAATCAGCTGGCGGAAGATCGCATGCCACTCCGAGACCGACCGGTCCTTGCCGATGCCGAAGGTCGAGACCTTGTCATGGCCCCACTGCCGGATCTTCTCGTTGGCGTTGCCGCGCAGGATATCGATCAGATGGGTCGCGCCGAAGTGGACGCGGCTCGCCTGGGCCGTGCGGTAGACGCAGGACAGGGCCATCTGCGCCTCGCGCGTGCCGTCCCAGGTCGCTGGCGGCTCAAGGCAAGTGTCGCAATTGCCGCACGGCTCAGCGTTTTCGTCGAAATACGCCAGGATGCGCACGCGCCGGCATCCGGCCGTCTCGCACAAACCCAGCAGGGCGTCGAGCTTGGAGGACGACACGCGCTTGTGGGCATCGTCCGCTTCGGACTCGTCGATCATCCGCTTCTGCTGCACCACGTCGCCCAGGCCGTAGGCCATCCAGGCATTGGCGGGCAGGCCGTCGCGGCCAGCGCGACCGGTTTCCTGGTAATAGCCTTCCATGCTCTTGGGCAGGTCCATATGGGCGACGAACCGGACGTCCGGCTTGTCAATGCCCATGCCGAAGGCAATCGTCGCCACCATCACGATGCCCTCCTCTTCCCGGAAGCGTGCCTGGTGACGCTGCCGCACTTGGGCATCCATGCCGGCGTGATACCCCAGCGCCTGGATGCCGTGGCCGGCCAGCCAGGCGGCGGTATCCTCGACCTTCTTGCGCGACAGGCAATAGATGATGCCGCTGTCGTGCCCGCCGTGGCCATTCATGTGTTCGGCCTTGATAAAGGCGAGCAGCTGGTTGCGCGCGTTGTCTTTCTCGACGATGCGGTAGCGGATGTTCGGCCGGTCGAAGCTGGAGATGAACACGCGCGCGTCGTCCAGCGCCAGCCGCTCGACGATCTCTTCGCGCGTCTGCGTGTCCGCCGTGGCCGTGAGTGCAATACGCGGCACCTGCGGGAAGCGCTCGTGCAGCACCGACAGCTGGATGTACTCGGGCCGGAAGTCGTGGCCCCATTGCGACACACAATGCGCCTCGTCGATCGCGAACAGCCCGACGCGGGTACGTTCGAGCAGGTCGAGGAAGCGCGGCGTCATCAGCCGCTCGGGCGCCACATAGAGGATTTCCAGCCGCCCCGCGAGCAGGTCGCGCTCCACGGCGGAGGCTTCGCTGCTGGTCAGCGTGGAATTAAGCACCGCGGCGCGCACACCAGCCTCGGTCAGCGCCGCCACCTGATCCTGCATCAGCGCAATCAGCGGCGAGACGACGATACCGACCCCCTGCCCCGCCTGCTGGCGCAGTAGCGCCGGAATCTGGTAGCAGAGCGACTTGCCGCCGCCCGTGGGCATTAGCACCAGACAGTCGCCGCCCTCGGCCACATGGTCGATGATCTCTGCCTGCCGGCCGCGAAAGGCGTGGTAGCCGAAGACTTCTTTGAGGATCGCCAGTGCGCGCGACATGGACAGCGGAATTCGGGAAAGCCGTAACCTTACCACTAAGGCGCCCGGGCTCGGCGCCGATGCTGCCGAGATCGCTATTTCGGATAACGGCGATTGCGTTCTCGACGGTTGCAGAGTTCCATGGGCATTGCCAGACTCTCAACAAGGGGCGATGCAATGGGCAATTGGCAGGATCGACTCAATCGCATCAGCAAGCCGGCAGCCTCGGAGCGTGAAGTACTCGAGAGCATCGAGACGACCGCCGCGATGCTCGGCTTCGATATGGGGAACCGCAGCATGACATTCTCGGCGAGCCAGCTGTGGAGCGAGGCAAGGCTGCTGGGCCTGTGCCACGGTCTGTCGGAGGAGGACTTCACCCTGGCCATGCGCGGTGGGCCCCTACCCTCCGCCCCGTCGCCAACCCCGCCGGTCAACGGCAAGCTTGGCCGTCGCGAAATTCGCATGCGCTGGTTCGCCTTCGTGGTTCATCTCGTGCTGGACCAGCAACGCATGGCGCGCCCGACCGGGCAAGGACAGTCGCCCCTGACCGAGCGCGAGCTCGAAGTCCTGAAACTGACTGCCCAGGGCAAGACCTCGTCGGAAATCGCCGCATTGCTGATGGTCTCCGGCAACACCGTCAACTTCCACATTCGCAATGCAATGCTCAAGCTGCAGGCCAGGAACAAGACGGCGGCAGCCGTGTGCGCTGCCTTGCAGGGGTGGCTCAACGGGTGAGTTGACTTGGCGCAAACGTAGCCCACGCGCCTATCAGATTTGGTAGTTACTGCACTTCGCCATGTCTGTTGCAATGCGCCATCGACATTGCGAGGAATGGCAGATGACATCGATGGCATCGCCGCAGCGCCCGGTTGCACTGGTCAGCGGCGGCTCACGCGGGATCGGCCGGGCGATATGCCTGGCACTGGCCGACGCTGGCTACGCAATCTCCTACTGCCATCACGCATCAGGCGATGCCGGCCTCGAGACACTCGCCCAGCTGCGCGCCGCAGGCATCCCCTCGCTGGCCCTGCAATGCAACGTTGCCGACGCGGGCGCCTGCGAGCGCTTCTTTGCCGAGACCATCGAACATCTCGGCCAGGTCGACGTGCTGGTGAACAACGCCGGCATCACCCGCGATGCGCCGCTGGCGACAATGCGACCCGATGCATGGGCCGCGGTCATCGACACCAATCTCACCGGCACCTTCCACTTGAGCCGGTCCGCCGCCTTCCACTTCATGAAGCGGCGCACCGGCGTCATCGTCAACGTGGCGTCCATTGCGGGCGTCTACGGTAACGCTACCCAGACCAACTATTCGGCATCGAAGGCCGGCATGATCGGCTTCACCCGGGCGCTGGCCAAGGAGGTTGCGCCCTACGGCGTGCGCGTCAATGCCGTGGCGCCGGGTTTCATCGAATCCGACATGACGGCAGGCCTTTCCGACAGCGTCGCGTCGGCCGCACTGGCCCGCGTGCCGCTGCGCCGCTTTGGCAGGCCCGAGGAAGTCGCGGCGTTGGTCCGCTTCCTGGCCTCCGCCGACGCGGCCTACGTCACGGGCCAGGTCTTTCAGATCGACGGCGGGCTCGTCCTCTAAGGCGCCAGGGCGATATCGTGGACGACATCCTCCCGCCTCTCATCATGGCCCGCAGCGTCCGGGGCTTCTCGGACTGTCGCCGGCCCGGCCTCCGCGAATGGGAATTCGACTGGCGTTTTGCGGACGACGACGACAGCTTTCAGGGCCACTTTCCGACGTACCCCATCCTGCCCGGGGCATTCCTGCTGGAGATGGCGCAGCATGCCGCCAACCATGCGCTCGCGCAGAGCGGCCAGACGGGGCGCCGCGTCACCAGTGTGACGCGCCTGCGCTTCCAGAACCCGGTCCTGCCGGGGGACACCTGCACATTGCAGGTCGCCTGGGATGACCTCGATGCGGTGCAGATCCGCTTTACCAAGCCTGGTAGCGCGGTGGCCCACGGCATCCTCGGCACTGGCCCGGTGCCACGCCATGCAGGCGCCCCGGAAGTATCCGCGGCGGATTTGCCGCGCGATCCGACCGTCGCCCTCAAGGTGCTACCGCATGGTCATCCCATGCGGCTGATCGATCGTGTGGCGCTGGATGGCACTGCTCGCGCAGTCGCCTACAAGAACATCACGCTCAATGAGCCTTGCTTCGGCGCCGCGCATCGCGGCATGGACGAGGCGCAACTGGCATATCCGTTGGCGCTGCTGGTGGAGTCCTTCGCCCAGGGCGCGGGGCTGCTGCTATCCCGGCGCGGCTTCTTTGCGGACGCTGGCGGCGCCGCCTCGCTGACCGTGTTCGGCGAGTTTCGCGGCATCCATCTGCTTGGCCGAGCCCTGCCGGGGGACCAGCTTCGCCACGACGTCCATCTCCTGGAATGTGGGCGCAACGTGGCCCACCTGGCGGGACAGACCAGCGTCGGGGGACGCACTGTCGCCCTGTTCGACGATCTGATGGCCTTCTCCATTGGCGCGACGACACTCGGCGCCGCTGGAGGCCAGCGATGACACAGCGGCGCGATGTCCTGCTGGCCGGATTTGGCGCCTGCTCCGCCGCAGGTCCGGATGTCGAAGCCTTCTGGCGTGCCCTGCAACGCGCACCCGAGGCGCCGTCACCGAACGCCATCGTCCCGCGGAGTACCGATGGGCGGACGTGGCGCCATGGCCATTGCCTGCCCGCGTCGGCCTCTCATGTGCATGCCGACTTCGACAGCCTGATCGCAGATGTTGCCCTGCAAGCCCTCGATGACGCCCGCAGACGCGGCCATGCACTCGACACCCTGCACACCGGTCTGGTGCTTGGCACGGCGGCCGGGGACAGCCGCCGTGCCGAACGGCACCGCCTAGAAGGCGCCGTGGCGCCGTATGCCGCGAGCCACCCGTACCGCGCCATCGACACGCTGCCGCACGTGCTGCCCATCCAGGTGTCCGGACCGGCTTTCGTCGCCGCCAACGCCTGCTCGGCTGGCCTTCATGCCCTGGTCCATGCGGTGGACATCATCCGGGCCGGCATGGCCGACGCGATGATCGTGATCGGCGCCGACCTGCTTTCCCACGTCACCCAAGCGGGCTTTCAACGCATGACGGCGCTCGATCCGCAGCGGTGCATGCCCTTCGACGTCCGCCGCCTGGGCACCGTGCTTGGCGAAGGCGCCGCCGCGCTGGTACTCGTGGCCGACAGCGAAGCTGCCGCGCACGCCGGATCCGCCGGACGCATCCGAGGCATCGGCGTGAGCTGCGACGCCTTCCACCCGACCGCCCCAGAACCCGGCGGCCGGGACATCTCCCGGGCCTTGCGCGAGGCGCTGCGCGATGCGAATGTCGGCATCGACGGCATCGACGTCATCGTGCCACACGGCACCGGCACGCCCCCCAACGACCGCATCGAAGGCAACATTCTGGCGGCAGTGCTTGGCCCAAGCGTCGTCATGCCACCGGTGCTGTCCGCCAAGGCGCATATCGGACACACCGCAGGCGCGTCCGGCATGTTCTCCCTGCTCGCGGCCGCGCTTGCACTGGCACATCGGAAGGTGCCGGCAGCCTACTGCGAGCGCCCTGATCCGGCCACGCGCATCCGGCTGCCCAGCCGTGAAACGCCACTGCGGGCAAGACGGCCGCTTCGGGCACTCATCAATGCCTGTGGATTCGGTGGGAACAACGTGTCCCTGGTCTTGCAGGAAGGGACGCCATGAGCGCCGTCAATCTCCTGACCTGCGCGGCCGTGGCGCCCGGCATCGGGGAAGATCTTCTCCCGTGCTCGCCTGGCACGCTTGCGATCGTCGACCCGGACTGGTTCGATCCGGCCCTGTGGCTGCCGGGTACGCGGCACCGCTACCTCAACGACACCACGCGCTACGCGCTGGCCGCGGCGCGCCGGTGTCCCGATCCATGCACGGATGGCCGCGTCGCCCCTGAGCGGCTCGCGCTTTGTTTCGGTACAAGTGTCGCGGATGTCTCAGTCCGGCACCTGTTCGATCAGGCCGTGGCCCACGGCGGACTGGATGCCGTCAGCACCGTCAGCGCACCCAATATCTCGGCCAATATTGCCGCCGCCCACGTCGCCATCGACTGTCAGGCCCGCGCGCTATGCAGCACCGTCACGTCGCCGTTCCTGGCCGGCTTCGAAGCCCTGATGCTGGGCATCCAGGCGATCCAGGCCGGTCGCGCCGACCAATCGCTGGTCATTGCCGCCGAAGAGGCGATCCCCGAGGGTGCCGGCGCAGCCATCCTGCCGGGCGCCGTCGCGCTCCGGCTGGGCAGGCGCGCGACGGAGAACGGTCATTGCCTGCGGCCCCTCGGTTGGGGCCGGGTCGAAACGACCGGACAACTGCCGCGGCGGCTGGTCCACGCGCTGACGCGCACCGCCTCCGGCTTTCCCGGACCGACGCGGCTTGTTGTCCCGGCCCGCACGCCGCTCAGCTGGCCCAAAGGCCTTCCGCCCCCAGACATCCTCACGTGCGACGACGCAGGCGCCCTGGCACCGCTGCTGTGCGCCCTGCCGACGCTGCGTGACGACTCCCCCTTCATCCTCGTCGCCATACACGAGCACCGCTACATGGCATTTGTTTCCCAATGCCGACCGCTTTCCACCCAAGAAGGAGCACATCCATCATGACTTCCCCCGACCGCATCGCCGCCATCAAGCAGATCGTTTCCGAAATCCTTGAGATCGAGCCGACCGACATGACCATGACCAGCCGCTTCAAGGAAGACCATGACGCGGATTCGCTGCGCGCCATCGAAATCCTCGCCAGCCTGGAGAAGGCTTTCGGCGTGACCATCTCGCAGGACGGGCTGGCTCGCATGGTGAACCTGGAGGGCGTCTGCCAGGTGGTGGATGAAGCCGCCTCGGTCAAGTCCTGAGTCACGCACCGGAGCCATCATCATGCGACGTGTCGTCGTGACCGGCATTGGTGCCGTGAGCAGCATAGGTCTTGGCGTGAAGGCGTTCACCGACGCGCTCCGTGCCGGGGCGTGCGGCGTGTCCGAGATTCGCTCCTTCGACACGTCGGGCTTCGCCAGCCATCGCGGATGCGAAGTCCGGAATTTCGACCCCGCCACCTGGACCGCCGGGATCGATCCGAGCACACTGGGCCGCAGTGCACAGTTCGCGGTCGCGGCGGCCGGCATGGCGATACGTGACAGCGGGATCGATACAGCCCAGCTCAAACAGGCCCGCTGCGGCGTGTCCATCGGGACGACCGACGGCGAATCGCAGGTGATCGACCAGCTCACCGAGCAGGCGGTACGCCATGGCTATGCCGGCATTGACCCCGCGCTGCTCCAGCAGGTGCCTTCGCACCACATCTCATTCGCGGTGGCGCGCGCGCTGGGCTTGCGCGGCGGCGCCATCACCCTCCCCACGGCATGCTCGGCCGGCAACTACGCCATCGGCTATGCCTATGACTGCATCGGGCTCGGGGATGCGGACGCCATGCTGTGCGGCGGCGCGGACTCGGTATGCCGCAAGACATTCGCCGGCTTCTACCGGCTGGGCACCATCGCGCCGCAGGTCTGCCAGCCATTCGACAAGGACCGCAAGGGCATCCTGACGGGCGAAGGGGCCGGTCTGCTTCTGCTCGAGTCGCTCGACAGCGCCCTGGCCCGTGGCGCGCGGATCTACGCCGAGGTCCTGGGCTACGGACTGACCTGCGACGCGGACCACATGGTGGCGCCGAATCGGGACAGCATCGTGCGCTGCATCCGGCTCGCACACCGTAACGCGGGCGTCAGCGCGGCGCAGATCCAGTACATCTGCGCCCACGGCACCGGCACCATCGCCAACGACATCACGGAATCCGGTGCCATCGCCGAGGTGTTCGGCGCCACCAAGCCGCCGGTTTCCTCCATCAAGTCGATGATCGGACACACCATGGGCGCCGCCAGCGCACTGGCCAGCATCGCCTGCGCGGTGGCCGTCCGGGACGGATTCCTGCCGCCGACCATCAACCATGGTGAGACGGACCCCCGCTGCCCGCTCGATTGCGTACCCAACCACTCGCGCGCCGCCGACCTGCGCGTGGTGCAGAACAACGGCTTTGCCTTCGGCGGCAACAACGCCATCACCGTGTACGCGAGGTACCCCCAATGAGGAGCAGCGCATGACCGCCCATGGCATCTCGATTGTTGGCTGGCAGGCGATATCGGCCCTGGGGGTGGGGGCGGATGCGTTGCGCACGGCTGACCCAACGGCACCCCCGGTGACTGAACTGCCGCAATCGACCGACCCGTATCCGCAGGACGTCGCCTATCGCCCGGCACACTTCGACGTCTCCGCACTGATTGGCGCCAAGGGAACCCGTTCCATCGACCGCACCACGGCGCTCGCGCTTTGCACGGCGCGCCTGCTGCATGGCGACCAGCCGCCTTATGAAGGGGAGCAAGCCGAACGAACCGGGTTCGTGCTGGGCACCAGTACCGGCAGTATCCGCAGCACCAGCGATTTCACGCGCGACTCGCTGGTCCAGGAGCGGCCATTCCTGGTCAATCCCGCCCACTTCCCGAACACCGTGATGAACTGCGCGGCGGGCCAGTGCGCCATTCGCTTCAAGGCGCGCGCGGTGAACGCAACCATCTCGGGAGGGCGGCTGTCCGGACTGCTCGCGCTGCAGTACGCCTCGCAGATGCTGCGCCGGGGCTATGCGGACCGGCTTCTGACAGGTGCCGTCGAGGAGCTTTGCGTGCAGACGGCCTGGGCACATCGCGGCCTGATCCAGCTGGGCAAGCGGCAAGCCGTGCCCCTGGGCGAAGGCTGCGCGATGTTCTCGCTCGAGCGCACCACGCCGCAGCATGAAGGGGTGGCCATCCTGGCCTTGCGTTACGGGCGCTACAGCGAACCCGTCGACGGCCCGGCCGGGGATCTGGCGCTGGACCACGCGGTGGAGGGCGCACTGGCCTGCATCGGCGAAGCCCTGACGCAAGCCGGCCTCGATGCGTCCGAGGTGGTCGCTTGTTGCCTGTGCGGCGCGGCCGAGCCTCGCATTGCCGACATCGAACGGCGCGCCATCGCGCGGCTGCCCGGCGCCAGCATGACCGTCCACCAGACGGCGCTCGTCGATCGGTTCGGCGACACCTACAGCGCCACCTTCGTGCTCGCGCTCTGCCATCTGCTTGCCTGTCTCGAACAGGCCCCCGCCGGTGCGGCGGGCATGGTCCTGGCCACCACCGACGACGGGCACGCGGGCTGCCTCATCGTGCGCCGCGCGCCTGCGGCTAAGGAACTTCCATGACATATGCGATCACCGGCTCGGCCATGAAGACCAGCCTCGGCGAAGACAAATGCACGTGTTTCGAGAGCCTGTGCTCAGGGCACTCCGGCCGCAAGCGCCTGCAAGCATTTACCGCCGACCATTTCAACGTGCGCAACGCCTATGAGATTGACGACCGCCCCGGCGGCATCGACCGGGCGCTGCGCGCCACCGAACTGCTCTGCGATGCGGTACAGGCCGCCGTGCGGGAGGCCGCACTGCCGCCGGACGCCCGTTGCGTCGTCGTGGTGGGAACCGGCCTGCGGGAGCTACGCACGCTGGAACTGTTCTGGACGGTCGGCACGCCGATGACGATCGACCAGTTGCATTTCGAGCGCGCACTGAACCGAAGGCTGCACACCAGCTTTCCGGTCATCACGCTCGCCAATGCCTGCTCCGCCTCCAGCTTCGCACTCGCGGTTGCCGAGGACTTCCTGCGCGACGGCGCCTTCGACTTCGCGATCGTCGGCGGCTGCGACACCATCACGAAGAGCATGTTCGGCTTGCTGGATCGCGTGAATCCCTCGCACCCCGACGCAGTCCGGCCATTCGATCGAGACCGGCGCGGCGTACTGATGGGCGATGGCGCCGCCGCCGTCGTACTGGAATCCCGCGCGAGCGCCAACGCGCGCGGCGCGCCGGTGCTGGCAACGTTGCGGGCCGTCGGCACGAGCTGCGATGCGGCGCACGAGACGGCCCCGGATCCGGCGGGCATCGCCCGTGCCATCGAGGATGCCTACCAACGCGCCGGTCTGGCGCCGGAGGACATCGACATCATCATGGCCCACGGCACCGGTACGCCGCTCAACGACAAGGCCGAGGCCGAGGCCATGCAGCGCGTGATGCGGCAGCACGTCTCGCATCCACGTATCTGTGCGATGAAATCGATGACTGGGCATACCTCGGGGGCGTCGGGGCTGGTTGGCGTGGTCACGGCGATCGAAGCCATCGAGTGCGGCATGCTGCCGCCCACCGTCGGGCTCGAGCACCTGATGCCGGAGGCGCGCGCCATGAATATCGTCAACGAGGCCACCCCGGTCAATGCGCGGCTGGCCCAGGTGAATGCGTTCGGCTTCGGCGGCGTCAATGCCGTGGCCATCCTGGAGTGCGAATCATGAATCCCCGCACGCAGGCCATCCTCATCTCGGGTCATGGATGGGAGATCCCGGCCTTCTCCGCCCACGACAGCCTCGCGGAGGGGTTGCGGGCCGGTCCCGCCGCGCCGCATTTCACGCCCGAGCGACTGCTGGGCAGGAAGGGGCTTCGCTACAAGGAGCGCTCCACGTTGCTGGCCCTCTGCGCAGCATCCAAGGCGCTGGCCGACGCCGGCTTCGTGAAGGCGGACACCGTGTCCTTGCACGATGACGGGTTCGGTGTGGTGGTCGCTACCAACACGTGCAATCTGGATACGGTCTGCCAGGCAGCGGAGACCATCCATCGCCAGCACGTCAATGCCACCAGCGCAATGGATCTACCCAACGCCTCCAGCAATGTCGTCTCGGCCGCCATCGCCATTCGCTTCGGACTGCGTGCGCTCAACCTCACCGTCTGTACCGGGGCTTCGTCGTCGCTCGATGCCATCGTGCTGGCCGCCAATGCCATCCGCAACGGCCGCGCCCGGCGCATGGTGGTTGTCGCGGTGGAAGTGGATGGCCCGGCGGCGCGCAGCCTGCTGGCCGGCCGCCGGCTTGCCGAAGGCGGCGGGCTGCCCGCCTTGCCGGAAGGCGCAGGCGCCTTGGTGCTCGAGCGGACCGATGATGCCAACGCCCGTGGCGCACGCCACCATGGTGCCCTGGCCGGCTACGCCTATTGCCATGCCGATGCGGCACGTTCGCCCGCCCTGGACGCCCTGCTGACCGATCATGCGAGCAAGCCTTGTTACGTCGCCGGCGACAGCTTTGCCGCCCACGCGGTCACCGCACTCCATCAGCGCGAGGGCGCGCAGCGCGATCTCGGCATATTGTCCGGCCCGGCCTATGGGGCCGGCACGCTGTATGCGCTGATCCATCATTGCGAACAGGCACGCGCCGCGGAGCCGGAGTCGGCTCGCGGGGCGGTCGTCCTCGGCGGTGGCAGCTGGGGGGACCGCCGCGCCGGAGCCATCGTCATTGAAGCGGGCGGCGTCGGGCAATGACGACGCTGCTGGCATCACTGGGCGGCTACACGCTTCAGGCGCGGGTGTGTGGGCCCGTCGGCGCCCCGCTGGCCGTGCTGGTCCACGGGATGATGGAAGCAGGCAGCGTCTGGGAACCGCTGCTGCCGCGCCTGGCCGCCACGCATCGGTGCGTCGTGCTGGACCTGCCCTGGAACGGGTTGCAGTCTGGCCTCTGGGGCCGGGTGCTGCCACCCGAGCGGTGGTTATCCGCTGCGCTTGAGCGCTTTCAACTGTGCCCGGACGTCTGGATTGCCCACTCGTTCGGCGCCAACACCGTGCTGACGCTGCTTGCCCAGCACCCGGCCACACCCGGGGCCACCGCGCCCGCCGCGCTGGTCTCGCCGTTCTACAAGGCGTTACACCGGGAGGTGACCTGGTCCCTGTTCCAGCAGCACGTCAACGCATTCCCGGATTTTGTCCAACAGAGCATCCGCGCCCGCACCGCGCGCCCGCTGGCGCCGGACGTCCTGCAGCGCATGACACGCACTGCCTGCGAGCACTTCGGTTGCTACGTCTGGACCGAGTTCTGGCGCCTGTACTCCGGGATGCCCTTCCTTCCCCTGCACGAGGTGCGCCAGCCACTTCTCGTGTTGGCCGGCGGCGATGACCAGTTTGCGCGATTGCCCGACGTCCGCGCGATGGTCGACACCCTGCCGGCAGGCCGGCTCCGTGTCTTTCGCGATGCCGGCCATTTTCTGCTGAACGATCTCCGGCACGACGCTGTCGGCGCCATCGCGCAGTTCCTGCAGGTGCGCGGCGATCCAATGCCGGCCACGCCTCGCCAGACTTGTGCTGGCGCCACCCCTTCCTTCCACTCCACGGAATCCACGCCATGACCTTGCATCACTCCGACACGACTGGCTTCGACCGCACCCACACCAAGGTCCGGCCCCGCTTCGAAGGCTGCAACATCTGCACCTGGATCGGCTTCAAGCACGTCATGTATTGCATCGAGGAAGCCGTTGTCGATCATTTCCGCGCGCACGGCTTCGGACCGCGCGAACTCTATGAGCAGAAAGGTCTCTGTCTCGAGATCGTCGATTCGAGCGTACGGATCCTCCATGCGCTTCACATTGACGATACGGTAGATATCGAGGTCGTGCCGTCGCCGAAGGCACCGGACGGGGTGCTGCGCGTCGCCGTGACACTGACGGTGCCGCGCGACGGCAAACCATTGAAGGCCGTCACCGGTTACGTGGACGTGCTGTTCCGCCTGGACGACAGCGTCGTAACCCCACAGCCAGCCAGCGGGGAGCCGCGCCTCGCGCCATACACCTGTACCCGGATCCGGCGAGGGCCGCAGCGCTCCATTCCCGATGCCGGCCTGGCCACGGCGCGCCAGGCCGGTAACCCGCCGCTGGACGTGCGTCGCGCGCTGGCTGCCGATGAAGGCAACCGCTTCGTCTGGCAATGGCGGGTGCCCTATTTCTACTGCCACTTCAACGATCGCCTCCAGCATTCGGGCTACCTGAGACTGATGGAGGAGGTGCTGGATCTCTTTGTCGCCGAGCGTGGAATCTCTATCCGCACATTGCTGGAGAACAAGAAGTGGATTCCCGTCGTACCGCAGGCGAGCCTCCAGATCCTCGACGAAGCGATGATGGAGGAGACCATCCACACCGTCTTCACCGTCGAGGATATTTTCAAGGACACCACCTATCGGTCGCGCATGGATTGCTATGTCGAACGGCATGGCGGACTGGTTCATACGGCGACTGGCCTGATCACCCACGGCTACGCGGTGGTCGAGAACCGCCGTGACTGGTCGCTCGTGACCTTCGACGCCGAGGTCTCGGCCGCCCTGCGCGGCAGGCAGTGCGCGGACTGAAGGAGGCGGCATGCAGGCAGCACATCCCGTCTTCTATTTCTCGCTGCGCAGCCCCTACTCGTGGCTGGCCTTGCACGATCTCAGGCAGACACGGCCCGATCTTCTCGCCGCCGTCCAACTGGTGCCTTTCTGGGAGCCGGACGCGGACTACCAGGCGCAACTGAGCATGGTCGGCAGCACGTTCCTGTATCACCCGATGTCGCGCGAGAAGCATCTCTACATCCTCGCCGATGTGCGGCGCCTTGCGGCGCGGCGCGGGCTCCGGCCGATGTGGCCACTGGATCGCGCGCCGCGCTGGGAGGTGCCGCACCTCGCATGGATCGTCGCCGACATGCACGGGCAGGGGCTGGCCTTCCTCGAGCGGGTCACGCTGGCGCGCTGGCAGGAAGGCGCGGACATCTGCGATCCCGACGTCATCGCACGGCTGGGCAGTGCGCTGGGGATGGACCCCAACGCGCTCTCGTCGGCCCACACGGATGCAGCCGTCCGGGAGGTCGGACTGACCCGGCTGCAGGACTGCATCCACACGGGCGTGTTCGGCGTGCCGTTCTTCACTGTCGGCAGGGAGAAGTTCTGGGGCGTCGATCGCCTCCGGGACTTCATGGCCGCCGCCACGGGCATGCCTGCCATCGATCTGTCCGACCCGTTGTGCAGCGAGGACAGCCCGCCGGCGGCAATCCTCGACCATGCCGGCGGCTGCGGCTAGGAGCATTCGTCATGGAAGCAACCCCTACCGTTACCGTCCTGCTCATCGAGACGCACTCCCCCGCAAACCCCGGCGGCACGGAGTGCATCCGCCTGGCCGAGGCGCTGCTGAAAGCCGGCGATTCGGTGCAGTTGCACCTGATGCAGGACGGCGCGACCTGGCTGCAGCAGGACCCGGACACGATCCGCACACTCAGCCGCCGGCATGGCGGGCAATTGCGCATCACGGTGGACGATGTCTCGCTGGCCCTGCGCGGCGTGGCGGCGACGGTCAGCCGTGGCGTTGCCACCGTCATCGATGCAGACACCCTCGTGCGCGCTATCTGCGAGCCGTCGACCAAGACCATCTGGCACTCCTGACATGACCGCATCTCTCCCCCCGGACGCCGCGCCGGGCTCCGTCTTCTTCGGCATGATGGGCACACCGTTCCGGTCCGAGACCGTGACCTCCCTGTTCCGGATGGTGGATGCGGCCTTGCGGCAGGGCCGTCACGTCACTGTGTGGAACTGCGGCCACGCAACCGGGCTGTCGCAGATCTCGCTGTGCCGCCCACCGGACCTCTTCGCGCCGGACGCACCGGCGGGCACGACAACCGCCACATTGGTCCAGACGCTGAAGCGTCGCTACGGCGACCAGCTTGAGTGGCTGGTATGCCGCTATTGCATGGAAGAGCGCGGCAACACCCAGCAGATCCCCGAGGCGATGGTGAAGATTCCCTTCAGCTTCCAGCACTACCTCAGCGCTGCAGACAGCGCGATGGTCCTCGGAGTCAAGTCATGACGGCCACCGCCGGCCGGGGCAGGCGCCGCTCCCGCAGTTCACTCGCCATTGTCGAGCAAGCCTATCGCGGCAGTCTGGAGGAGCAGTACGGGCACATCGTATGGCTGAGCCGGGTCATGCGGCAGATGGGGGCCGACCATGCCCTCCTGCTCAAGGCCGATACCGTGTTGTTCGCGCGACGCGACCAGCCGGCGCCGTTGTTGACGTTGGGTGGCCTGACGATAGACGGACTTTCCCACCACGAGTCCGGCGTCGCCGCGTTGGTCGCCGCCAACGTCCCGGTGTACGCATGGCGACCCGACCTGCACCGCCTGCGTCTTTCTCCTGCGGACCTCATCGACGGCGTCGAGTCCGTCGACGAGGCGGACATGCCGACCCTCATTCATCACTTCAACAACGTCTGGTACTGGTGACGATGCCACCCTCCTCCCCTTCCGCCACACTGGGCGAAGCGCTGCTGGTCAGCGGCACGGACCTTTTCGCGCTGGGGCACTATCCCGGTGCCCCGATCTATCCCGGCGTCCTGCTGCTGGACCAGTTGCTCGTCCTGGCGGAACGCCTCGCCACGCGCACGGCGGGGCATCCCATGCGCGTCCGGACGATGGCGCGGGTTCAGTACCTCGACGCGATCCTGCCCGGTGACGTCGTCAACCTCGAGGCAACTGTCCGGACGTCCGGGCCGGACGGACTCTCCCTGGCAGCCACCGCGAGTGTTCGCGGCAAGCCTTGTGCGCGGGCCAACTTCGCCTGTGGCGCGCCGTGTGCCGCCATCGAACATCCTGCCGTGGCGCCGTCTCAGGCGCCACCGGTCCTGACACACCGCCAGGTCGCGGCACTGCTGCCGCATCGCTACCCCTTCCTGTTGGTCGATGCGGTCCAGAGCTACACCGCCGGCGCCCAGATCTGCGCGTGCAAACTCGCTACCCGCCAATCACCGCTGTTCGCCGCACAGGCACCGGCCGTGTACCCGGCGGGGTTGGCTATCGAATCCCTCGGGCAAGCCGGCATCGCGCTCTTCTTCCTTGGCCAGGCCGGCGGGGCACCGAGGGAGGTGGTACTCGGCGCCATGACCGGCATCGAACTGATCCACGACGTGCCCTTCGACTCCGTGCTGACGCTGGACGCCCGGATAGACCGGCTACTGCCCAATGCGGTGGTGTTCGGTGGTGAAGTCCGTATTGGCCCCACGCCAGTGATTCGCGTCGGCAGCCTGGTCGCGATGATCGACCCGCGTCACGCGCCGACATGACCCCCTTTTCCCGACCGCGCTCACCAGGAGGCCCCAACCATGCGCATCGATGGCATTTCCTTTCTTCCGGCATCCCGCAGGATGGACAACGAGGCCGTGCTGGATGAGATCCGCCGTCACAGCACACCCGGATTCGACGGCAACGTCGAGCACGCGCTTACCTACATCCGCTGGAAGCTCAATGAGACGCAGGTGAAGACGCGCTACTGGTTCGACGAGGGCGAGCGGCCGCTGGACCACATGGTCCGTGCCGCCGAACAGGCGATGGCGCAGGCCGGCTGCGGCCCGGATGACGTGGATCTGCTGATCTACGCGGGCAACACCCGGGGCTTCATCGAGCCCGGCGATGCGTACTTCGTTGCGGACGCGCTGGGCATGGACAGCGTGGACTGCTTCGACATCGTCGACGCCTGCATGGCGTGGACGCGCGCGTGCGACGTGGCGCAGAGCCATTTCCTGTCCGGACGTTACCGCACCGCACTAATCGTCAATGCCGAGTCGTACTACGTACCGGGCGGCGTCTCGTATCCGAGCAACTTCACGCTGGGTTCCCTGCGCGACATCGCGCACTGTTTCTCCGCTTACTGCGGGGGGGACGGGGCAACCGCCACGCTGCTGCGCGCCGATACAGAACAACCCTGGGTCTTTCACTACCTGTCGACGAAGCGGGGCGTCGATCTCTGCACCATTCCGCTGCCGGGCCACCTCGGGCGCGCCCGGCCCAGCGAGCGCATCGGCCTCAATGGCCTTGGCGCCTTCACATCCTTCAGCTCGCTGGTCTTCGGCTATAGCCAGCACATGACGGACTCGCTGAAACTGCTTGCGCCCTATCGCGACAGCATCCGCCTGCTTTTTCCGCATACCGGCGGCTCTGTCCCCGCATTCCAGGGCTGGGCGGACGAGGCCGGGTTCGGGCACTGCATCCGCCACATCTTTCCGGACTACGGCAACGTGGGCGCGTGCTCCATTCCCGCCGCCATTGCCCTGCACGCGGGCGATGGGTCGCTGGCACGCGGCGACCGGATCGGATTCTGGATCGGCAGCGCCGGCATGTCATTCGCATCCTCGACGTTCATCTACTAGATCGGAGCCCGACCATGCTCTACGCCATGACCCTGCTGCCTTCGATGGCCTGGTTCGCCGCCTCGTACCGGCTTCGCGCCGCACGCCGCCCTCCCGCCGACCGGGCCAGCCTGCTTGGCGAATGCATCGCCCGCTTCTGCATCGCCTCGGGCCCGCTGTACATCAAGATCGGGCAGATCCTCTCGACCCGCTCCGACCTGTTCGGGCCTGACACCATCGCCGCGCTGCAACGGCTGCAGGACGATGTCCCGGCAGCTGACGAGCCGGCCGTGCGAAAGCTCCTCGCCGAGGCGTTCGGCAGCGGGTATGAATCCGTCTTCGAATCCTTCAACTATGTTCCGCTTGCCAGCGCGTCCATTGCGCAAGTCCATGAAGTGCGGCTCGAGGGTGGCGAGCGCGCGGCGGTGAAGCTGGTCAAGCCTGGCGTCTCGCGCCGCCTGCGCAAGAGCCTGCGATCGATTGCCCGGCTCGCGGCACTGGCACATGCCATGGTGCCCTCGTTGCGCCATTTCAACATGCCGGTACGCGTGGCCGAGTTGCGCGAGTTACTGCTGCCACAGGTCGACATGGAGGTGGAGGCGCGCAACATGACGGCGCTCGCGCGGAATTTCGCCAATCACCCCTTTGTCATCATCCCACGGGTGCACACCGCACTGACCCGCCGGAGCGTGCTGACCATGGAATATATGGAGGGCATTCCGGGCCGGGACTTCGAACGAGTGGGCATCCCCCGGGCGCAACTGGCGCGCCGCTTCCAGGATGCCATCTACACCATGCTCTACATGCATGGCGTCGCCCATGGCGACCCCCATCCCGGCAACGTGCGTTTCACGGCGGACGGCAGGATCATCTTTCTCGACTTCGGCATCACGGTCTACGTGACGGAGGCAGAGAAATGGGGATTGGCGTCGTTCTTCTTCGCGTCGATCCGGCATGAATGGGACCTCGCCACCACCCGCTTCCTGAGTCACTTCGTCGTAGACAAGGAGGCTGTGCGTGACCATCGCCAGTTCTTCGAGGACGTCAAGGCGGTGATCCTGCGGCACTTCTACGAGATCGCGGATCAGTGGAAGACCGACGAGTTCTTCTGGGACATCAGCCAGGCACTGCGCCGCCACGGTGCCAACTACACCCCGAACTTCACCAAGGTCGAATTGACGTTAACCACCTGCGAGGGCTTCGGCAAGCAGATCGATCCGGACATCGACGTCTGGGCCAATTCCCGACGGTTCTCGGACAAATACTCGCCCTACATGAATGACGATGTGCGCCAGCGCTTCGACGGCCATTTCCACCGGGCAACGCCAAAGACACTGGCGATGCGTGACGACGCGCAGCGGTTCATGATCGCGTCCATCCACATGAACCGTTACTTCTTCCCCTGCACCTATCCGATGTTCGCGCGCCGGGCCCAGGGATGCCAGATCGAAGACGTCGACGGCAATCGCTATATCGATCTCACCGGTGGCTACGGGCCGCACATCCTCGGCTACGCGCATCCGGCAATTGTCGCCGCACAGCAGGCGGCCATGGCGGACGGTTGCCTGAACGCTGTCGGCAACCCGTCGGAGGTTGAACTTACCCGGCTGCTGGTGGATGCGTTCCCGGGTAGCGGTTACGCCTGCCTCTCGAATTCGGGAACGGAGGCCGTCATCCAGGCGCTGCGCATTTGCCGCGCCTACCGGCAACGCGGAAAGGTGGCGAAATGCGAGGGCCAGTACCACGGCTTCTCCGACCAGGCCATGGTCAGCTCGTGGTTTCAGCAACGCGGACCGGTAGAGCGGCCCGAGCCGGTGGCAGGCTGTCCCGGCACCCCGGACGAAACGGTGAACAACACCGTTGTCCTCCAGTACGGCCATCCAGAAAGTCTGCGCGTGCTGCGCGAGCGTGCCGAGGAAATCGACTGCGTCATTCTCGAACCCCTGCCGTTTTCCGTGGGGAGGCTCGACACCGAATTCCTCCAACAATTGCGTGCGGCCTGCTCCGAGCTCGACATCCCGCTGGTGTTCGATGAGGTCGTGAGCGGCTTCCGCGTCTGCTACGGCGGCGCCCAAACCCTGGCGAACGTCACGCCGGACCTGACGGTACTGGGCAAGATCATTGGCGGCGGCATGCCGTGCGGCGCCGTGGTGGGGAGCCGGAAGCTGATGGAGATCGCCCGCAGTACTGCCGACCCCTTCCGCGACTACGAGACGCGGGTCTTCCTGGGCGGCACCATGAGCGGCAACTCATTGAGCGCCGCGTCTGGCGCCGCGATGCTGACATATCTCCGCGACCATCCCGAGGTCTATCAGACGCTGCATGCGAAGAGTGAATGGCTGCTCGAGCAGCTGACAAGCATCGCCCGCGCGCTGCAAGTGCCGGCCCGCATCAAGTCCATGCGCTCGATCTTCACGGTGAGCTTTTCGCATCGGGAAACGCGCTTCTATCGCGAGATCCAGGGCGGCAGCGACTACAAGGCCAGCATCGCACTGGCCTATTACATGCGCACGCATGGCGTCTATATGCCGGAGCTGCACTTTCTCGCCCTGAGCGACGCCCACATGCCCGCCGATCTGGAACAGGTCTGCGAGGCGTTCCGCCAATCACTCACCGAGATGAAACGCGATGGCTTCTTCGTCGACTGAACCCCGCCTGCGCGACCCGGACGCGTCCCATCACGCCTTGGCCATACGCTATGCAGCATGGCTGGTCAGGCGGCGATGGATGGTGATCGTCGCGACGGTGCTACTTTGCGTGGCGGCCAGTGCGGGACTCGAGCGCATCGCCTTCAGCAGTGACTATCGCGATTTCTTCCGTTCGGACGATCCGCAACTGCTCGCCAATCAGGCACTCCAAGACGCCTATGCAGACGACAACCAGGCGCTGGTGGCCTTTGTCCCCCGAGACGGGACGGTGTTTACGCCTCGCGCGCTGGATGCAATGGCGCGCTTCACCGAACTGGCATGGCAGCTGCCCCATGTGCGACGCGTGGACAGTCTCACGAACCATCAGCATGCCGAAGCCCACGACGATGACCTCCGGGTGCGCCCCCTATACCAGCCGGGGACGGGCCAGACACCCGAAGCGATCGCGGCCATCCGCGCCATCGCACTCAGCGAGCCGCTATTGGTAAAGCGGTTGGTCTCGCCCGATGGGTCTGTGGCGGGAATCAGTATCAGCTTCACACTCCCCGCGCCAACGGAGACAGCCTTGCCGGAGGCCGTGCATGCACTGCGCGCCCTGATGGATCAGGCGCGCGCGCTGGACCCCGATATCCGCGTTATGGCCACGGGCGGCATATTGCTCGACAACGCCTTCGACGAGGAAGCGAAGGCCGACCTGGCCACGCTGACGCCACTGATGTACGCGCTGATTCTCGTCGTCATGTTCGTGGCGTTGCGCAGTGCGTGCGGCGTGGCGGCTGCGTTGCTGACGATGACGTTGGCGATCTTCGCCGCGCTCGGCATGGTCGGCTGGCTTGGCGTCAAGCTCACGGCCATCTCCGTCTCTACGCCGACCATCCTCACCACCATCGCCGTCGCGAATTGCTTGCACGTAATTGTCTACACGATCCGGCGGATGGGGGCCGGCGCGTCACGGCATGAGGCCGTACGGGATGCCGTGGCAGCAAACGCCCCCATCATGCTGGTGGCCTGTGGCACGGACGCGCTCGGCTTCTTCAGCATGTGCCTGTCGGACGTTCCACCGGTCGCCAACTTCGGCGTGATGCTGGGCATTGGTGCCATCGTGGTGCTGCTGTTGTCAGCGTCGTTCCTCCCGGCGTGCCTGGCCGTGCTGCCGATCTCCGGGCAGCAGCGGATGCTGCGGCAGGGGCATGCCATCGGCCGCATGGCGGGCGCCGTGGTGGCGTGGCGAAAGCCGGTGTTCATCGGGGTGGCGCTGCTCAACCTCGCTGCCGCCTGGTTCGTCACGCGCAATCAACTCGAGGACAATTTCGTCGACTATTTCAGTCCGGCCGTCGAGTTCCGCCGCGATACGGACTTCATCCAGTCGCATCTATCCGGCGTCCATACCGTGTACTACGCGGTGCCGTCAGGTGTCGGGGGTACGGTGGGTTCGGCCGCGTACCTGCGGGATCTGGACAGGCTTGCCGACTGGCTACGCGCGCAGCCCGAAGTCTTCCAGGTCAGCTCGCTCGCCGACGTGGTCAAGCGCGTTCACCGCACGCTGCATGGCGATGCGTCGACCGCATATCGCGTGCCTGATGATGACATGGCGGCGGCCCAGGTATTACTCGTGTACGAGCTGTCCCTGCCACCCGGGCTGGATCTGAACGATCAGATTCGGATCGACCGCTCGGCCAGCAAGCTGACCGTGGTCCTGCGCGACATCACGTCCACGGCATTGGTGGCCTTCGACCAGCGCGTGCAGGCGTGGATGCGCGCAAACCTGCCGGCCGGCATGCAGGCGTCGGGCGCTGGGCCGTCCATCATGTTCTCGCATATCGGCGAGATGAATGTCGCCGGTACGCTGCAGGGGTATGTGCTGCAGATCCTGCTCGTTTCCGTCGTCATCGGGCTGGTGCTGCGCAGTGTCCGACTGGGCTTCGCCAGCCTGCTTCCGAACGTCCTGCCGTCCTTGATGGCTTTCGGGCTTTGGGGAGCGTTTGTCGGGCAAGTCGGCCTGTCGGTGGCGGTGGTGGGGGTGCTGACCTACGGGATCATCGTCGACGACACGATTCACAGCGTCTTCAAGTACCACCGCGCCCGCACGGTGCTGGGTCTGTCACCTCGGGCGGCGGTGGAGAACGCGTACAGCATTTCCGGCATGGCGGTGCTGTTCACCACTTCGGTCCTGGTGGCCGGCTTCGGCGTACTGATCTTCTCGCACTTCGACCTGAACGCCGACATGGGAATCATGTCCGTGCTGACGATCGCGATTGCCGCCATCGTGGACCTTGTGCTGCTGCCGCCATTGCTATTTGCCATCGACCGGGACACCCCGAAGCCGGCTTCCGCCCCCCACTCCCAACCGTTGAAAGGCATTTGACATGATGAAGCTCCGGATGCGCCTTGTGGCGCTTGTGTTCTGTCTGATCGCGGTATCGCCCGTGGCTGCGGCGGCGGAAGACGCCACCCGCGGCGAAGCCATCGTCGCGGAGATGTACGCGCGCGAACGCGGGTTCAGCAGCTATCGCATGGATATGGAAATGATCCTGCGTGACCGGCATGGCCAGCAAAGCGTGCGCAAGATGCGTGGCGCCGTGCTCGAGACGGACGGCGACGGTGACAAGCACCTGATGCTGTTCGAGTCTCCGGCCGACATCCGGCACACGGCTTTCCTGAGTTTTGCGCATGCCGATAAGCCCGACGATCAGTGGCTATACCTGCCGGCCCTGAAGCGCACGCGGCGCATCGCCTCGGACAGCAAGTCGGGCTCGTTCATGGGCAGCGAGTTCTCGTTCGAAGACCTGACCTCGCAGTTGCCACGCAAGTTCAGCCACCGCTATCTGGGCGACGAAGACACCGGCGGGACACCGTGCTTCAAGGTCGAGCGCACGCCCCGCTACGAGGGCTCCGGCTATACGAAGCAGGTGCTGTGGATCGACCGCGAGCGGTACGTGACATTGAAAGCGGAACTGTACGACCGTCGCGGGGCCTTGCAGAAAACGCTGGAGAGCGGCGACTTTGCCGCCTACGGACAGCAGTTGCTAAAGCCAGGGTGGATGAACATGGTGAACCATCAGACCGGCAAGTCGACCCGCATCAGTATGTCCGGCTACAAGTTCCGGGATGGCGGCGTCGACAAGCGGGATTTCGAGCCGCAGCGGCTGGAGTATGTTCGCTAAACGGGGATGCGTCCGTTGGCTCGCTACCCTGTGTCTCGTCTGGCATGCGGGCACTGGCCACGCGATGCCAGTCGTCGAGACAAGCGGGAGTATCGGTCCGGAAGTCTGGCTGTTCAATCGCCCCCCCGCATTTCAGGCACAGCACCAACATGCCGCGGCCTTGGTCCTCAATCTCGGCTGGATTGTCACACACCCCATGTACCCGGGCGTCACCGGCCGGCTGACCCCTTACGTCCGCCTGGACGTTTCCGATCCGGACATGCGTTACTTCGATTTTCGCGAAGCCACCGTCCGTGCCGAGCGCGGCGACAACCTCTGGCAAGCCGGGATGGAGACATTGGACTGGAGCGTGATGGAGTCACGCCATCCGGTCAACATCATCAACCAGATCGATACCCGCGCGGACATCGATCTGGAGGCCAAGCTCGGCCAGCCGATGCTGTCTTACACCCGCTTCAGCGAGGCGTACGGACGTCTCGCCGTGTACTGGATGCCGTGGTTCCGGCCCCGCCCCCAACTGGGCCTTCGAAGCCGGCAACGCATGGGGCCGCTGGCACCGGAGGCCCCCTCCCACGGCCTGGCGCCCTGGCAGCGGACCAACGATATCGCCGTACGCTGGTCGGGGACCATCGCGGATGCCGACGTCGGTGCCTACTACTTCGATGGCTTGTCACGCGAGCCCACCATCGCCTCCGACTTGACGACGGCCTACCAGCGCATCCGACAGTTGGGGGTGACCGGTGTGTTGCCCGCTGGCAGCATGCTGTGGAAGGGCGAGGCGATCTTTCGTTGGGG
This sequence comes from Cupriavidus sp. OV096, assembly GCF_900115455.1. Lineage (NCBI taxonomy): Bacteria > Pseudomonadati > Pseudomonadota > Betaproteobacteria > Burkholderiales > Burkholderiaceae > Cupriavidus > Cupriavidus sp. OV096. The sequence goes on along the minus strand of NZ_FOWM01000020.1, from coordinate 14,760 downwards.
GCAGGGTGCGCCTTTCGGTGCCTACATCGTCGGTGCGGAATACACATTCGCCAGGCCCGACGGCGACCTTTCACTGCTGTTCGAATACCTGCGCGACCACCGCGACGCCAGCGCGCCGTTCACGCCGTTCACACACGGCCCCTTCGCCGGCGTGCGTATTCGCCTCAACGAGTCCGGTGATGCGGAACTGCAATACGGCGTGCTGCACGACCGTGCGACCCGCATCCTGATGCACAAACTCGAGTTCAGCCGTCGGTTCGGCAAATCCGCGCGGCTGCGTCTGGTAGCCCGTAAGGCGAGTTGCAACGGCGACAGCGTTTTTGAGGCGCTGTGTCGCGACAGCATGTTGCAGGTCAATCTGACCCACAACTTTTAGCCCTACGCTTTTGATCCCAACCCTATCCGAGGTCATGATGATCACGCCAATTCTCGCCACTTCCGCCGCAGCTTGCAGCGCGCTTGTCGCCTTCCTGCATATCTACATCATCGCCAAAGGGCCGCAGGCGTACCGTGCCTTCGGCGCCGGCGAGGCCCTCGCAGGCATGGCGGAGCGCGGCTCCTGGGTGCCGGGATTGCTGACAGCGGGCATCACGGGGGTGTTCTTCGTCTTTGCTGCCTACTATGCGGCGGCGGCCGGGTTGCTGCCGACGCTCCCCCAGATGCGCATTGCGGTGATCGGCATTGCAGCAATCTATACGCTGCGGGGCGGCCTCATCGTAGTGGGATGGGTGCTCCGGCAACCCCTGTCCACGTTCGACATCCAATCCTCGTTCGCATCTCTGGCTATCGGGCTCCTTCACTGCGCGGCCGCCTGGTGCTGGCTCGCAGCGACCGATGCTGTCGAGACGGCGCGCTAAAGGGGCGTCGGCAATGATTCGCATCGTTCCCGCCTGCGTGTTTCCTGGTCAGGGGTCGCAATCCGTCGGCATGCTTTCCGCGTGGCGGGGTGAGCGTGTGTTCGTCGAGACGATCGACGAAGCCTCGGATGTGCTTGATCTGGACCTCTGGCACCTTAGCCAGCATGCCGATCCAGCGGAACTCGCCCGCACGGTCAACACGCAGCCATTGGTGGTGGCGGCGTCGATCGCGATCTATCGCACCTGGCAGGCCCAGTCTCCAGTAGCCGTGCCATGGGCGATCGGACACAGTGTTGGGGAAATTTCAGCGCTGGTTGCCGCCGGTGCCCTGGCGCTGCCGGATGCCCTGCACATCGCGCGCCAACGGGCGCTGGCGATGATGGCGGCGGTGGCGCCCGGCGTTGGGGGCATGGCAGCGGTCATCGGTCTCGATGACCTGACAGTGGAACGACTCTGTTCCGCCTGCGCCGGAGGTGGCGGCGTACTTGAGCCGGTGAATTTCAATGCGCCCGGGCAAGTGGTGGTGGCCGGCCATATGCCGGCCATCGAGCGTCTCAAGATGGCCGCCCGGGAGGCCGGCGCAAAGATGGTGTTCGTGCTGCCAGTCAGTGGCCCGTTCCATAGCTCGCTGATGCAGCCAGCGGCGGAGGCGCTCGCCCGGTGCCTCGACGACATCCGCGTCACGGCCCCTTCGTTGCGCGTGCTGCACGGCAATAGCCTTGAAGTCGCCACGGAGGCGTCGATCAAGCCGGCGCTGGTGGCGCAACTGACTGCCCCGGTGCGCTGGACGGTAATGGTTCGGCACCTCGAGGCCGACGGCGTCACGCACATCGTGGAATCAGGACCCGGGGAGGTATTGACGAATCTGTGCCGGCGCGTCGCTCCCGCGTTGTCCGTACTAACCCTGCATCTGCCCCAAGGCATGGAGGCCGCCGTGCTGGCCCTGTCGTGAGCAGTCAATGGCTGCGGATCGCGCAGACGAAAAAAAACCCGGCTCGAAAGCCGGGTTTTTCACTTCCAGTGCAGCAACGATCGCGATCAGACCGCGTCGCTGTCGCCCTCGGTGGCCTGCACCACGGGCGGCTCGATGAAGAGCGATTGCTCTTCGTCCGAGATCGCCTGGGCGCGTTCGCGCTCGGCCGCCTCGCGTGCCTTGCGGGCACGGTGGTAGGCCAGGCCGGTACCGGCGGGGATCAGACGACCCACGATCACGTTTTCCTTCAGACCACGCAGGTCGTCGGTCTTGCCCATGATCGCGGCCTCGGTCAGCACGCGCGTCGTTTCCTGGAACGATGCCGCCGAGATGAAGCTGTCCGTGGACAGCGACGCCTTCGTGATACCCAGCAGCAGGTTCTCGTGCGTGGCCGGACGCTTGCCGTCCGCAATCATGCGGTCGTTTTCGTCCAGCAGTTCCGAACGCTCCACCTGCTCGCCCGGGATGAACCGGGTGTCGCCCACGTCCTGGATCTGCACGCGGCGCAGCATCTGACGAACAATCACTTCGATGTGCTTGTCGTTGATCTTCACGCCCTGCAGACGGTACACGTCCTGCACTTCGTCCACGATGTAGTGCGCCAGTTCCTCGATGCCCTTCAGGCGCAGGATGTCGTGCGGGTCCGCCGGACCTTCCACGATCATTTCGCCCTTGTTCACCACCTGGCCATCGTGCACCAGCACCTGCTTTTCCTTGGCGATCAGGAACTCATGGGCGTTGCCGTCCAGGTCCGTGATAACCAGGCGCTGCTTGCCCTTGGTGTCCTTACCGAACGATGTCGTACCGGTGACTTCCGCCAGCACGGCGGCGTCCTTCGGCGAACGCGCTTCGAACAGTTCAGCCACACGCGGCAGACCACCGGTAATGTCGCGAGTCTTCTGCGATTCGGTCGGGATACGTGCGAGCACTTCACCCACATGCACCTGCTGGCCGTCCTTCACGGTAATCAGCGCGCCAACCTGGAAGCCGATGGTCACGGAGTGGTCCGTGCCCGGAATCTTGACTTCCTGGCCGTTCGCGTCGAGCAGCTTCACCTGCGGGCGCAGGCCCTTGGTGGCAGCCGTACGGCGCTTGGCATCGATCACCACGAGGGTCGACAGGCCGGTGACTTCGTCCATCTGCTTGGCGACGGTCACGCCCTCTTCGACGTTCTCGAACTTCGTCATGCCGGTGTATTCCGACACGATCGGGCGCGTCAGCGCATCCCACGTGGCCAGCTGCGTACCAGCCTTGATGGCCTGGCCGTCCTGCACCAGCAGCGTGGCGCCGTACGGGATCTTGTGGCGCTCGCGCTCGCGGCCGTGGTCGTCCGTGATCAGCGTCTCGCCCGAACGCGAGATCACGATCAGTTCGCCCTTGGCGTTCGTCACGTAGCGCATGGTCGCCGTGAAGCGGACCGTACCGGTCGCCTTGGCTTCCACGCTCGAGGCCACTGCCGCACGCGATGCCGCACCACCGATGTGGAACGTCCGCATGGTCAGCTGCGTACCCGGCTCACCGATCGACTGCGCGGCAATCACGCCCACCGCTTCGCCGGAGTTCACCAGCACGCCGCGGCCCAGGTCGCGGCCGTAGCACTTGCCGCACAGGCCGTAACGCGTGTCGCACGCCAGCGGGGTGCGGACCTTGACTTCGTCCACGCCGAGGTTGTCGATCAGGTCGACGAGGTCTTCGTCCAGCAGCGTGCCGGTCTCGATCGCCGTTTCCTGCGTTTCCGGGTTCACCACGTCAGACACGGTCACACGGCCGAGGATACGGTCGCGCAGCGCTTCGATCACTTCACCGCCTTCGACCAGGGCCTTCATGGCCACGCCGTTGGTGGTGCCGCAATCGTCTTCGACCACGACCAGATCCTGCGTCACGTCGACCAGACGACGGGTCAGGTAACCCGAGTTCGCGGTCTTCAGTGCCGTATCGGCCAGGCCCTTACGCGCGCCGTGGGTCGAGATGAAGTACTGCAGAACGTTCAGGCCTTCACGGAAGTTCGCCGTAATCGGCGTTTCAATGATCGAGCCATCCGGCTTGGCCATCAGGCCACGCATACCGGCCAGCTGGCGGATCTGCGCTGCGGAACCCCGCGCGCCCGAGTCGGCCATCATGTAGATGGAGTTGAACGATTCCTGCTTGACCGTATTGCCTTCGCGGTCGACCACGTCTTCGTGCTGGAGCTGCTCCATCATCGCCTTGCCCACCTGGTCGCCGGCGGCGCCCCAGATGTCCACGACGTTGTTGTAACGCTCCTGGTCCGTCACCAGACCCGACATGTACTGCTTGTCGTATTCCTTCACCTTGGCAGCGGCGTCGGAGATGATCTTCTCCTTCTGCGGCGGCACCAGCATGTCGTCGATGGCAATCGAGATACCGGCGCGCGTCGCCAGGCGGAAGCCCGACTGCAGCAGCTTGTCGGCGAAGATCACGGTCTCGCGCAGACCGCACTTGCGGAATGCGGTGTTGATCAGGCGCGAGATTTCCTTCTTCTTCAGCGGCTTGTTCAGCACCGAGAACGGCAGGCCCTTCGGCAGGATCTCGGACAGGATCGCGCGGCCGACCGTGGTGGCCTGCAGCGTGATCTTGGGCGCGAAGCGGGCATCGCCCACGGCGTCCTTGTCGACGAGCACGTACTCGGTGATCCGCACGTTCACGCGCGAAGCGAGTTCGACTTCCTTGTTCTCGTAGGCGCGGATGACTTCGCTGATGTCAGCGAACGTCATGCCTTCACCCTTGCCGTTGATCTTGTCGCGGGTCGTGTAGTACAGACCCAGCACCACGTCTTGCGACGGGACGATCGACGGATCGCCGTTGGCCGGGAACAGCACGTTGTTGGAGGCCAGCATCAGCGTGCGGGCTTCCATCTGTGCTTCCAGCGACAGCGGCACGTGAACAGCCATCTGGTCACCGTCGAAGTCGGCGTTGAATGCCGCGCAGACCAGCGGGTGCAGCTGGATGGCCTTGCCTTCGATCAGCACCGGCTCGAACGCCTGGATCCCCAGGCGGTGCAGCGTCGGCGCACGGTTCAGCATCACCGGGTGCTCGCGGATCACCTCTTCGAGGATGTCCCACACCACCGGCGTCTGGCTTTCCACTTCCTTCTTCGCCGCCTTGATCGTGGTGGCGATGCCCATCGTTTCCAGCTTGTGGAAGATGAACGGCTTGAACAGCTCGAGCGCCATCAGCTTGGGCAGGCCGCACTGGTGCAGCTTCAGCGTCGGGCCCACCACGATGACCGAACGGCCCGAGTAGTCGACGCGCTTGCCCAGCAGGTTCTGACGGAAACGACCGCCCTTACCCTTGATCATCTCGGCCAGGGACTTCAGCGGACGCTTGTTGGCGCCGGTCATCGCCTTGCCGCGACGGCCGTTGTCCAGCAGCGAATCCACCGCTTCCTGCAGCATGCGCTTTTCGTTGCGCACGATGATCTCGGGCGCCTTCAGTTCCAGCAGGCGCTTCAGGCGGTTGTTCCGGTTGATGACGCGACGATACAGGTCGTTCAGGTCCGAGGTGGCGAAACGGCCGCCATCCAGCGGTACCAGCGGACGCAGTTCCGGCGGCAGCACCGGCAGCACTTCCAGGATCATCCACTCGGGCTTGATGCCCGAACGCTGGAACGCCTCGAGCACCTTCAGGCGCTTGGCGAACTTCTTGATCTTGGCTTCGGAACCGGTGGCCTGCAGCTCGGCGCGGATCTGTTCGATCTGCTTCTCGATGTCGATGCCGCGCAGCAGTTCACGGATGCCTTCGGCGCCCATCATGGCGACGAACTCGCCCTCGCCGTACTCATCGCACTTCGCGATGTAGTCGTCCTCGGACATGATCTGGCTCTTCTTGAGCGGGGTCATGCCCGGTTCCAGCACCACGAATGCCTCGAAATACAGCACGCGTTCGATGTCGCGCAGCGTCATGTCCAGGACCATGCCCAGACGCGACGGCAGCGACTTCAGGAACCAGATGTGCGCAGTCGGCGCAGCCAGTTCGATGTGGCCCATGCGCTCGCGACGCACCTTGGCCAGCGTGACTTCGACGCCGCACTTCTCGCAGATCACGCCACGGTGCTTCAGGCGCTTGTACTTGCCGCACAGGCACTCGTAGTCCTTGATCGGGCCAAAGATCTTGGCGCAGAACAGGCCATCGCGTTCCGGCTTGAACGTCCGGTAGTTGATCGTTTCCGGCTTCTTCACTTCACCGTACGACCACGAACGGATCTTCTCGGGCGAGGCGAGGCCGATCTTGATCGCGTCGAACTGCTCTTCCTGCTGAACCTGCTTAAAGAGATCGAGCAATGCTTTCATTGCAACTCCTTGTTTCGCCGCGGCACCGAAGTCTGTTCGGGGCCACGGCATTCATCCTGTGGGAAATCTTCTCTGCCGGGTCTACCGGGCCGGCGCCCGCCGCAGCGGGACGCCGTCATCACGCCGATCAGTAACGATCGAGATCGATGTCGATACCCAACGAGCGGATTTCCTTCACCAGCACGTTGAACGATTCCGGCATGCCGGCGTCGATCGAGTGCTCGCCCTTGACGATGTTTTCGTACACCTTGGTACGGCCGTTCACGTCATCGGACTTGACCGTCAGCATTTCCTGCAGCACGTACGACGCGCCGTAGGCTTCCAGTGCCCACACTTCCATCTCACCGAAACGCTGGCCACCGAACTGGGCCTTACCGCCCAGCGGCTGCTGCGTCACGAGCGAGTACGGACCCGTGGAGCGCGCGTGCATCTTGTCATCGACCAAGTGGTGCAGCTTCAGCATGTGCATCACACCCAGCGTGACCGGACGCTCGAACGCTTCGCCGGTGCGGCCGTCGTACAGCGTGACCTGCTGCTTCGACGGGGTCAGGCCCTTCTCCTTGGCGATCTCGTCCGGGTAGGCCAGGTCCAGCATGCGGCGGATTTCATCCTCATGCGCACCGTCAAACACCGGCGTTGCGAACGGCACGCCCTTCTTCAGGTTCGAAGCCAGTTCCAGCACTTCGGCGTCGGTCAGGCTGTCCAGGTCTTCCGGCTTGCCGCTCTCGTTGTAGACCTGGGCCAGCAGCTTGCGCAGCTCCTGTGCCTTGGTCTGCGCCTTGAGCATGTCACCGATGCGCTGGCCCAGACCGCGCGCGGCCCAGCCCAGGTGGGTTTCCAGAATCTGGCCCACGTTCATCCGCGACGGCACGCCCAGCGGGTTCAGCACGATGTCGGCCGGGGTACCGTCCGCCATGTACGGCATGTCTTCGATCGGCACGATCTTCGACACCACACCCTTGTTGCCGTGACGACCTGCCATCTTGTCGCCAGGCTGCAGGCGACGCTTCACGGCCAGGTACACCTTGACCATCTTGATCACGCCCGGCGGCAGTTCGTCGCCCTGCGTGAGCTTCTTGCGCTTCTCTTCGAAGGCCAGGTCGAATTCGTGACGCTTCTGCTCGATGGCTTCCTTCACTGCCTCGAGCTGGGCCGCCACTTCTTCGTCGGCCGGACGGATGTCGAACCAGTGGTACTTGTCCAGATCGGCCAGGTACTCGCGGGTCAGCTTGGCACCCTTCGCCAGCTTCTTCGGACCGCCGTTGACGGGCTTGTCGAGCAGCAGGCGTTCCAGACGCTGGAATGCATCGCCTTCCACGATACGCAGCTGGTCGTTCAGGTCCAGGCGGTAGCGCTTCAGTTCGTCGTCGATGATCGACTGGGCACGCTTGTCGCGCGTCACGCCTTCGCGGGTGAAGACCTGGACGTCGATCACGATGCCGCTCATGCCCGACGGCACGCGCAGCGAGGTGTCCTTCACGTCCGATGCCTTCTCGCCGAAGATGGCGCGCAGCAGCTTCTCTTCCGGGGTCAGCTGGGTCTCGCCCTTCGGCGTGACCTTGCCCACCAGCACGTCGCCAGCCTCGACTTCGGCACCGATGTAGGTGATGCCGGACTCGTCCAGACGCGCGAGTTGCGCTTCGGCGAGGTTCGAGATGTCGCGCGTGATTTCTTCCGGTCCCAGCTTCGTGTCACGGGCGACGACCGACAGTTCCTCGATGTGGATCGAGGTGTAGCGGTCTTCGGCCACCACGCGTTCGGAGATCAGGATCGAATCTTCGAAGTTGTAGCCGTTCCACGGCATGAACGCCACCAGCATGTTCTGGCCCAGTGCCAGCTCGCCCAGGTCGGTCGAGGCGCCGTCGGCGATCACGTCGTTACGCGCGACGATATCGCCAACCTTCACCATCGGACGCTGGTTGATGTTGGTGTTCTGGTTGGAACGCGTGTACTTGATCAGGTTGTAGATGTCCACGCCGACTTCGCCAGCAACGGCTTCGTCGTCGTTCACACGGATCACGATACGCATGGCATCGACGTAGTCCACCACGCCGCCACGCATGGCCTGCACGGCGGTACCCGAGTCAACGGCCACGGTACGTTCGATGCCGGTACCCACGAGCGGCTTGTCCGGACGCAGGCAAGGCACGGCCTGACGCTGCATGTTCGCGCCCATCAGTGCACGGTTCGCGTCATCGTGTTCCAGGAACGGCACCAGCGAGGCAGCGGCCGACACGATCTGCGACGGCGCCACGTCGATGTACTGCACGCGGTCCGGAGTCACCATGCGCGTTTCGCGCTCGGAGCCTTCGCGGGACGAGACCAGTTCATCGATCAGGGTGCCATCGGCATCCACGGTCGCGTTGGCCTGGGCCACCACGTACTTGCCTTCCTCGATGGCCGACAGGTAGTCCACCTGGTCGGTCAGCTTGCTGTCCACCACCTTGCGGTACGGCGTTTCCAGGAAGCCGTATTCGTTCAGGCGGGCGTACAGTGCCAGCGAGTTGATCAGGCCGATGTTCGGGCCTTCCGGCGTTTCGATCGGGCACACGCGGCCATAGTGGGTCGGGTGCACGTCACGGACTTCAAAGCCGGCGCGCTCGCGCGTCAGACCACCCGGGCCCAGTGCGGAAACACGGCGCTTGTGGGTGATTTCCGAGAGCGGGTTGGTCTGGTCCATGAACTGCGACAGCTGCGACGAACCGAAGAACTCGCGAATCGCCGACGAAATCGGCTTCGAGTTGATCAGGTCGTGCGGCATCAGGTTCTCGGTCTCGGCCTGGCCCAGACGTTCCTTGACGGCACGCTCCACGCGCGACAGACCGGCGCGGAATTGGTTTTCCGCCAGTTCGCCCACGCAACGCACGCGACGATTACCCAGGTGATCGATGTCATCGACCTCGCCCTTGCCGTTACGCAGGTTCACCAGGATCTTGATCGTCTCGAGGATGTCTTCGTCCTGCAGCACCATGCTGCCCTCGCCGCTCGGGCGCGACAGACGGCTGTTGACCTTCATGCGGCCAACGCGCGACAGATCGTACGACTCTTCGCTGTAGAACAGGCGCTGGAACAGCGCTTCCACGGCTTCCTCGGTGGGCGGCTCGCCCGGGCGCATCATGCGGTAGATCGCGATACGCGCGGCGGTCTGGTCGACGGTCTCGTCCACGCGCAGCGTCTGCGACATGTACGGGCCCTGGTCCAGGTCGTTCGTGTACAGCGTCTGGATCTGCTTGACACCGGCTTCGCGCAGGTTTTCCAGCAGCGTCTCGGTCAGCTCGTCGTTGGCGTTGGCGATCACCTCGCCCGTGTCCGGGTCGATGATGTTCTTGGCCAGCACGCGGCCGAGCAGATAGTCTTCCGGCACGCTGATCAGCTTGGTACCGGCGGAGTCCAGGTCACGGATGTGCTTGGCGTTGATCCGCTTGTCCTTCTCCACGACCACGCGACCGTTCTTGTCCGCGATGTCGAAACGCGCCACTTCGCCACGCAGGCGCTCGGGCACGAATTCCAGCTGCGCGCCTTCCGACTGCAGCGTGAAGTTGTCGAACACGAAGAAGTGCGCCAGGATTTGCTCCGGCGTCAGGCCGATCGACTTCAGCAGGATCGTCACCGGCATCTTGCGGCGGCGGTCCACACGGAAGTACAGGATGTCCTTCGGATCGAATTCGAAGTCCAGCCACGAGCCACGGTACGGAATAATCCGTGCCGAGAACAGCAGCTTGCCCGAGCTGTGCGTCTTGCCCTTGTCGTGCTCGAAGAACACGCCCGGCGAACGGTGCAGCTGGCTAACGATGACACGCTCGGTGCCGTTAATCACGAAAGAACCGGTCGACGTCATGAGCGGAATTTCGCCCATGTAGACTTCCTGCTCCTTCACTTCCTTGACCTTGCCCGGGTTCTCGCGATCGTTGATGATCAGGCGAACCTTGGCACGCAGCGCCGAGTGGAACGTCAGGCCACGCTGCTGGCACTCCTTGACGTCGAACGGCGGGTTGGACAGGTGATACGAGACAAACTCCATACGGGCAAGCCCGTTATGGGAGGAGATTGGGAAAATCGCGCTGAAAGCGGCCTGCAGACCCTCTGTTTTGCGACGCGCGGTCGGCGTTTCCGCTTGCAAGAACTGGGTGTAGGATTCAATCTGGGTGGCAAGCAGGAATGGAACCTGATGAACCGTCGCGCGCTTCGCAAAGGATTTGCGAATGCGCTTCTTTTCGGTGAAGCTGTACGCCATGGGATCTCCGAATCATCGCAGGGCAGGCTGGACCTGGCCGGCACCTGAGGTGTTCAGCGACTGGGAGGGGATTTGGCGGTTGGCCGCTACCAACCTCTGGCTGACGGTGTCCGCACGCTGCGGGCGGTGTGGTCATTGCACGGCGCAATGCCTGTACTCGCCCGGGGGACACCCGACCAAACTTGTCTTCTGCAGTCGGTTCAGAAGACAAACATCAGCAACCACTTAGTGTGCCACTGATGTTTGGCTTCTGCTAAGGCAGCGAATGATTTCGCTCGCCAAGCAGTCTATCCATCACTTTATTTGCGCCCTGGCCGGTACTTCGATCCGCCGGGTGCCCAATCAAACACACCCACAGAAGCGCAAAAAGGCTGGCGCCGGGATTTCCCTTTGCCAGCCCCATCCGCGTGCCACGAGGGCACGCGCGGTACCACTTACTTGACGTCGACCTTTGCGCCTGCGTCTTCCAGCTTCTTCTTGGCGTCGGCAGCAGCAGCCTTGTCCACGCCTTCCTTGACAGCCTTCGGAGCGCCGTCAACCAGATCCTTGGCTTCCTTCAGGCCCAGGCCGGTGATTTCGCGAACAGCCTTAATCACGCCGACCTTGTTGGCGCCAACTTCGGCCAGGATCACGTTGAATTCGGTCTGCTCTTCAGCAGCAGCAGCACCGCCAGCGCCCGGGGCAGCAGCCACGGCCATAGCAGCGGCGGACACGCCGAACTTCTCTTCGAACGCCTTGACCAGGTCGTTCAGTTCCATCACGGACATCGAGCCTACGGCTTCGAGGATGTCGTCTTTAGTGATTGCCATTTGGAATACTCCTACTAGATGTGATTCGGTATCGGTAATGCGATCTGTCTTTGCGAGGCCTGCGACAGCTTAAGCAGCAGGGGCTTCCGCTTCTTCCGCGGGAGCGCCTTCGCTCTTCTTGGCAGCCAGGGCGGCCAGCAGACGGGCGAAGCCCGAAACCGGTGCCTGCATGACGCCAAGCAGCTGAGCAATCAGTTCTTCGCGGCCCGGGATCGAAGCCAGTGCCTTGACGGCCACAGCATCGAGCACCTTGCCGTCATACGACCCAGCGCGCAGGACCAGCTTGTCGTTGGTCTTGGCAAAGTCGTTCAGAACCTTGGCCGAGGCCACTGCATCTTCGGAAATCCCGTAGATCAGCGGACCGGTCATTTGCTCTGCGAGGCCTGCAAACGGCGTACCTTCGACGGCGCGGCGAGCCAGCGTGTTCTTCAGAACGCGCAGGTACACGCCTTGCTGACGAGCGTTGGCACGCAGCTTGGTCAGATCGCCAACCGCAATGCCGCGATATTCGGCCACGACGATGGTCTGGGCCTTGGCGACTTGCGCCGAAACCTCAGCAACGACGGCCTTCTTATCTTCAATATTGAGTGGCACGGTTAAGCTCCAAAACGATGCGGTGCTCGGGAAATCTCCTCTGCAATCGCATCAGTCCAAACGAACGGCGTCCGATTGGCCCGAATCACCCGGGACATGCCCGGATTCATCAATCCCTTCGGGTGCGCCATCTGCGCTGGCGGGACGGCTGCCATCGGGCGATGCCCCCATGTGCCGACCGATTAAGTCCACGCTGCCTGATTGCTGCGGCATGAACACCAGCGGTCTTTGATAACCAGCGGTACCTGCCGTCGCGCTGCGTTGCCGCTGCGCGGTTGGCGGGCACCACTGCCCAAAGCCTTGCTTCGTCGCCCTTCGGCGCCGAAACCGACCCCGGCGATGCCGGGATCCTTCATTCCTGCCCTGGCCGGCGTTATCGGGAACCGGTCAGGTGAGTGCCGTCGGGCTTAGGCCGACAGCGAAGTCTGTTCGACGCGAACGCCAACGCCCATCGTGGACGACACGGCGATCTTGCGCAGGTACACACCCTTGCTGGTGGCCGGCTTGGCCTTGACCAGCGCGTCCAGCAGTGCGGACAGGTTGCTCTTCAGCGCGGTGTCTTCGAACGAACGGCGACCGATGGTGGCGTGGATGATACCGGCCTTGTCGACACGGAATTGCACCTGACCAGCCTTGGCGTTCTTCACAGCCTGGGCCACGTCCGGCGTCACGGTGCCAACCTTCGGGTTCGGCATCAGGCCACGCGGGCCGAGGATCTGGCCCAGCGTACCGACGATACGCATCGTGTCCGGCGAAGCGATCACGACGTCGAAATTCAGGTTACCGGCCTTCACTTGCTCGGCCAGGTCTTCCATGCCGACGATGTCAGCGCCAGCAGCCTTGGCGGCCTCGGCCTTTTCGCCCTGGGCGAACACGGCCACGCGCACCGACTTGCCGGTACCGGCGGGCAGCACCACGGAACCACGCACCACTTGGTCCGACTTCTTGGCGTCGATGCCCAGTTGCACGGCCACGTCGATCGACTCGTCGAACTTCGCCGAAGCGCAGCTCTTCACCAGGCCCAGGGCCTCGTCGATCGGGTAGAACTTGGTACGCTCGATCTTCGCCTTGTTGGCGGCGACGCGCTTGGAAACCTTAGCCATTTACAGACCCTCCACGGTGATGCCCATCGAGCGAGCCGAACCGGCGATGGTACGCACGGCGGCGTCCAGATCGGCGGCGGTCAGGTCAGCGTTCTTGGCCTTGGCGATGTCTTCAGCCTGGGCGCGGGTGATCTTGCCAACCTTGTCGGTATGGGGCTTCGGCGAACCCTTGGCGATGCCTGCTGCCTTCTTGATCAGCACGGTCGCGGGCGGCGACTTCATCACGAAGGTGAAGCTCTTGTCGGCGAAGGCGGTAATCACCACCGGCACCGGCAGACCAGGTTCCATGCCCTGGGTCTGGGCGTTGAACGCCTTGCAGAACTCCATGATGTTCAGACCACGCTGACCCAGTGCGGGACCAACGGGCGGGGAGGGATTTGCCTTACCAGCCGGAATTTGCAGCTTGATAAAGCCAATGATCTTCTTGGCCATTTCTACTCCAATCCAGATCCGGATTCCTCGGGAAAACGGATCCTGTTGAGTCGTAACGCGCTATCGCCATGCCTGTCGGCACAGCCTCACGCTCCTCTTTGGGCGGACCTCTCAGCCTGCCCTCTCTGTCCGCCCCGGCACTCGCGCGCCGCGGCGGTCAAATCCTTAAACCTTCTCGACCTGACCGAACTCGAGCTCGACCGGCGTTGCGCGACCGAAGATCGTGACCGAGACGCGCAGGCGCGACTTCTCGTAGTTCACTTCCTCGACGTTGCCGTTGAAGTCGGTGAACGGGCCGTCCTTGACGCGCACCATTTCGCCCACTTCGAACAGCGTCTTGGGACGCGGCTTCTCGACCCCTTCCTGCATCTGGGTCATGATCTTGTCGACTTCGCGCTGCGAAATCGGGCTCGGGCGGTTACGCGCGCCCCCGACGAAGCCGGTGACCTTGCTGGTGTTCTTCACCAGATGCCACGTCTCGTCGGTCATTTCCATTTCCACGAGCACGTAGCCCGGGAAGAAACGGCGTTCGGTCACGGACTTGTGACCACCCTTGATTTCCACGACTTCTTCGGAGGGCACCAGAATGCGGCCGAACTTGTCCTGCATCTCGGCGCGCTCGATGCGCTCCTGCAGCGCGCGCTGCACGCTCTTTTCCATGCCGGAGTAGGCGTGCACCACATACCAGCGCTTCTTCGACGAAGGCGATTCGGCTGCCGTGGTTTCCTGCTGAGCGTTATCCGTCATGTGTTACCTCTTATTTCCAGCCCAGCACGAGGGAGAAAATCACCCACTCGATGAGCTTGTCGGCCGACCACAGGAACAACGCCATGATCACTACAAAGGCAAACACGAGCCCGGTCATCTGACCGGCTTCCTTGCGCGTCGGCCAGACGACCTTTTTGACTTCCCGATACGATTCCTTGGCGAACCCCACGAAATCCTTGCCGGGGGCGGACACGAGCGCCACGACGACGCCCAGTGCGAGACCGGCGAACAGCGCCGCGCCACGCACGTACGACGGCTGCTGCGCGAGTACGTAGAAGCCGATCACTCCCGCAACCACCAGGAGCCCCGCGACGACGAGCAGCCATTTGCCGCTCGAGGCGCCTACGGTTTCGACATTGGGATTGGCCATGTTTCGCAAACGAGACTAAGCCGCGTCACGATTCATTCTCGCGACGCGGCTGATTGATTTGGCAGGGGCAGAGGGAATCGAACCCCCAACCTTCGGTTTTGGAGACCGACGCTCTGCCAGTTGAGCTATACCCCTAAAAACAACTTCGGGGTCGACGATTCCGCCAACCCCTCTGGCAGACGACCACGGCCGGTTGGTGCCGTGTTCGCCAGTATTACTGCTTAGTCGAGGATCTTTGCCACGACGCCGGCGCCGACGGTACGGCCGCCTTCACGGATAGCGAAGCGCAGACCTTCTTCCATGGCGATCGGGG
>NZ_FOWM01000015.1:0-121773 GCF_900115455.1 Cupriavidus sp. OV096 | reverse complement strand
ACCAGCGTACGCGCCTCCACCACCTTGTCGCGGTAGGCTTCGAAGATGCGGCGCAGCGCCTGTTCCATGTTCAGCTTCGGCTGCCAGCCCAGTTCTTCCATCGTGTTGTCGATCTTCGGCACACGGTGCTGTACGTCCTGGTAGCCCTTGCCGTAGAACTCGCCGGAGGACGTTTCCACGATCTTGGTCTTGCGGGCTTCTTCGGCGTACTCGGGGTAGTCGGCAGCCATCTTGAGCATCATCTCGGCCAGTTCGCGCACCGAGTGGATGTTGGCCGGGTTGCCGATGTTGAAGATCTTGCCGCTGGCCACGCCGTTCTTGTTCTCGATGATCTGCATCAGGGCCGAGATGCCGTCCGAAATATCGGCGAACGCGCGCTTCTGGGCGCCGCCATCGACCAGCTTGATCGGCTCGCCCCGGACGATATGGCCCAGGAACTGCGTCACCACGCGCGAGGAGCCTTCCTTCGACTCGAAGATCGAATCCAGCCCGGCGCCGATCCAGTTGAACGGGCGGAACAGCGTGTAGTTCAGCCCTTCCTCCATGCCATAGGCGTGGATCACGCGGTCCATCAGCTGCTTGGAGCAGGCGTAGATCCAGCGCGGCTTGTTGATCGGGCCGTAGACCAGCGGGGACGCTTCCGGGTCGAACTCATCGTCGGCGCACATGCCGTAGACCTCGGAGGTCGACGGGAACACCAGGTGCTTCTTGTACTTCACGGCCGCGCGGACCATCGGCAGGTTGGCTTCGAAATCGAGCTCGAACACGCGCAGCGGGTGACGCACGTAGGTGGCCGGGGTGGCGATGGCCACCAGCGGCAGCACCACGTCGCACTTGCGGATGTTGTACTCGATCCACTCCTTGTTGATGGTGATGTCACCTTCGAAGAAGTGCATGCGCGGATGGCTCACCAGGTCGCCGAGGCGGTCGGAGGCCATGTCCATGCCGTAGACCTCCCAGTCGGTGGTCTCCAGGATGCGGCGCGTGAGGTGATGGCCGATGAAGCCGTTGACACCAAGAATCAGGACCTTTTTCATCGGTTTTCCTCTCTGGACTGTGCAGTTGCGATGATGGATTGAAGGGCAGAAACGGTAACCGGCGCGGCGTGATCGGCGGAGGCGCCTTCCAGCAGCGTACGGACATGCAGCATGCCGCCGTCGCCGCAGACGGCGACGATGCGGTCATCGATCACGCGCAGCCCCTGGGGCTGCAGCGGGACCGATGGCAGGGCAGGGATACGGCGCGCGGCGGCCACGATCAGGCGATGGCCGTCCAGCTCGGTGAACGCGCCCGGGTAGGGCGGCGCCACCGCGCGAATCAGGTTGTAGACGGCGGAGGCCGGCTGGTGCCAGTCGATGCGACCGTCCTCGGGCTTGCGGCCCGAGAAGTAGCTGCCATCGGCCAGCCGATTGGGACGCTTGGGCGTATGGCCGCTCATCATGGCCGGCAGGGCGCGCCAGAGCGTCTGCTCGGCGGCGACGGTGACTTTCTCAAAGACCTCGCCGGCGCTGTCGTCGGGCAGGATCGGCACGGCGGTCTGGTCGACGATATAGCCGGCGTCCGGCTTGGCTTCCATCGCGTGCAGCGTGGCGCCGGTCTCGGTCTCGCCGTGGATCACCGCCCAGTTCACCGGCACGCGGCCGCGATACTTCGGCAGCAGCGAGCCATGCATGTTGAATGCGCCCTGCGGCGCGATGGCCAGCACCTCGGCCGGAATCATCGCCCGGTAGTAGAACGAGAAGATGACATCGGGCCGGGCGGCGCGCACGGCCTCGGCCAGTGCCGGGTCGGTCGGATCTTCGCCGTGCAGGAAGGGGATGCCCAGCTCCACGGCGGTATCGGCCACGCGGCGGAACCAGATGTTCTCGTCGGGCCGGTCACGATGGGTGATCACCAACGCCACGTCCACGCCCCGCGCGTGCAGCACGCGCAGGCAGCGGTCGCCAACGTTGTGGTAGGCGAAGACTACCGCGCGCACGATTCCTCCACGGCGGTCTGGTCCGACGGCGTCCGGAGCGGGTCACGCTCGAGCACGGCCTGGATGCGGTAGCGCGGGCGGTCGCGCACTTCCTGGTAGATCCGGCCCACGTATTCGCCAAGCAGGCCGATGCCGAACAGCATGATGCCGACCAGGAAGAAGTTCAGGGCGAACAGGGTAAACACCCCCTGCACTTCCGAGCCGAGCAGGAAGCGCCGAATCAGCAGCACGACGAACAGGCCCGCCGACGAGATCGACAGCAGCGTGCCGATCGCCGAGAACCACTGCAGCGGCACGATCGAGAAGCCGGTAACGAGGTCGAAGTTAAGGCGGATCAGCTGGTAGAGCGAATACTTCGACTCCCCCGCGAAGCGCTGCTCGTGGCCGACCTCGATCTCGACCGGATTGGACGAGAACGTGTACGCCAGCGCCGGGATGAAGGTGTTCACCTCGCGGCAGGCGTTGATCGTGTCGATGATGTTGCGGTCATAGGCGCGCAGCATGCAGCCCTGGTCCGTCATCTTGATCTTGGTGATGCGCTCGCGCAGCTGGTTCATCGCGCGCGACGCATAGCGCCGGAACGCCGTGTCGTTGCGCTGGCGGCGAATCGTGCCCACGTAGTCATGGCCCTGGCGCATGGCGGCCACCAGGCGCGGGATTTCCTCGGGCGGGTTCTGCAGGTCCGCGTCCAGCGTGATGACGATGCGCCCGCGCGTGTGCTCGAACCCGGCCAGGATGGCCATGTGCTGGCCAAAGTTGCCGTTGAACAGCACCACGCGCGTGACGTCCGGACGCTTGTGGAACTGCGCTGCCAGGATCTGCGGGGAGCGGTCATGGCTGCCGTCATTGATGAAGATCAGCTCGTACGACTCGCCCATGGCATCCATCGCCGGGTAAAGGCGATCGAACAGCGCCTGCAGGCCGTCCTCCTCGTTGTAGACGGGGACGACGACCGAGACCTCGACGGGGCTTAGAGAGAAAGGCGTTTGCATGTTTCGCTGAGAGTTGCGCATACCCGCTCCACGTCGGTGGCATGCATGGCAGGAAACAGCGGCAGCGTGACGATGCCGCGTCCGATGCGCTCGGCGTGGGGCAGCATGCCTTCGCGCCAGCCGAGTGAGCGGTAGTGGGTAAACAGGTGGATAGGCGGATAGTGGACACCCGTGCCGATGCCTTGCTCGCGCAGCGCCTCCATCACGTGGCGGCGCGCTTCCGCCGGGCCGCCGCGCAGGCGGTCCGTGGGCAGCACCACCTGGAACATGTGCCAGTTGGTGGTGGCGCCGGCGGGGTCCAGCGGCAGCGGCAGCTCGATGCCGAGATCGGCCAGCCCCGTGTCGGCGGCGCAGCGGAAGTAGGTCTCGGCCAGCGCGGCGCGCTTGGCGGTGATGGCGTCCAGCTTCGGCAGCTGCGCCAGCCCGATGGCGGCGTTGACGTCGGTCAGGTTGAACTTGCCGCCGGGTTCTTCCACGTCCATGCCGTCCATGCCGGTGCGGATCACGCCTTGCAGGCGCAGGCGCTCGGCACGCAGGGCTTCCTCGGGCGAGTTCAGCACGAGGCAGCCGCCTTCGATGGTGGTGATGTTCTTGTTCGCCTGGAAGCTGAAGCTGGCCAGGTCGCCGAACGCGCCGATGCGCTGGCCGCGCCAGCGGGAATCGATGGCCTGGGCGGCGTCCTCGATCACGCGCAGCTGGTGCTTGTCCGCGATGGCGTAGAGCCGGTCCATGTCCACGGGCAGGCCGGACAGGTAGACCGGCATGATCGCCCGCGTGCGCGGCGTGATGGCGGCCTCGACGGCGTCCAGGTCGAGGTTGCGGGTGCGCGGGTCGATATCGACGAACACCGGGCGGGCGCCCACGGCGAGGACCACGTTGGCCGTGGCCACCCAGGTGATCGGCGTGGTGATGACTTCGTCGCCCGGGCCGATATTGGCCACGCGCAGCGCGATCTCCATCGTGGCGGAGCCGTTGGCGAACGTCCGCACCGGCCGGCCGCCGAACACATCGGACAGCGCCGCTTCAAACGCCTGCATCTTCGGGCCGGAAGTGATCCATCCGGAAGCAAGCACCTTGCCGACCTCGGCAATGGTCTCGGTGTCGATCTCGGGCCGCACGAACGGCAGGAAGGGCTGGGCTGCGGTAACGGTCATGGTTCTTTGTGGGGCACGTGGGCTCAGGCGCGTACGCTCAGGATCGTGCAATCAGGAAGACTCCGGCCAGTATCAGCAGGATGCCGGCTACGCGCAAGGGACCAATCATCTCGCCGAACAGCCACCACGCCGCCAGCGCGTTGACCACGTAGCCCAGCGACAGCATGGGGTAGGCGATGGACACGTCCACGCGCGACAGCCCGACGATCCACACCGCCACGCTGACCACGTACAGCGTCAGGCCGCCGATCACCGGCCATTGCGTCAGCACGCGGAACGCGGTGGTGAACAGCGTGGCGCGGTCCAGCGTGATGGCGCCCACGGCATTGGTGCCGGCCTTGAGCAGCAACTGCGCGGCGGCGTTGAGCATCACGCCGGTCAGGATGAAAGCGAAAGTCGAAAGCGTCATGACGCGGGCTTGGGTTCCGGAGTGCCTGCCGGTGCCGGGGCACCGGACGGCGGAAAGTTGCTGACCACGACGCGCCGGCTATCGCGCGCCACCACATGCATCGGGACCTGCCGTGCCGACAGCTCGTCGTAGAGGCTCGGGTCCATGATGCCCAGCGCGGGCTGGCCGTCGCGCCAGCGCGCGATGAACTGGTCCAGTGTGGGAATCCACTGGTCCGGGGCCTGCTGCACGCCAAATTCAAGCTCATCGGGCTCCTCCACCATCGTCAGCGGATGTCCCAGGTAGAACGGCAGGGTATGGTCGAGTACCCGCACGCCGTACAGGGGCATATCGTCTTTCAGCACGGCACGGATGGCGGGCACCAGATCCACGCCGGATGCCCGCCGGCCCATCACTTCATGGCCCATCAGGCCGATGGTGCAGGTCAGGAACATCGCCAGCGCACACGCCGTGATGCTGGGGAACAGGCCCCTTGACTGCAACAGCTTGCGCGCCAGTATCGTGCCGCCCAAGAGTACGGCAAACGCGACGCCCGTGTACACGGCAAACGTGCGGAAGACCTCGTTTGGATTGGACGGGCGATGCAGCGTGGCCACATACGGCGTGGCCAGCAGGCCCACCACGGCCAGCGCCATCAGCGCGTTGACCTGGCGTTGCCAGGAGCGCTCGGTGATGTCGTCCAGCGCCACGCCGGCCAGCATCGCCAGCGCGGGGAAGATCGGCACGATGTAACCGGGCAGTTTGGAGCCGGACATGCTGAAGAAGACGAAAATCGCCACGGCCCAGATCAGTGCCATCAGCGCGGGCTGGAACGGCTTGCCGCCGGCCCCGCGCGCGGCCCCGGCGCGCTCGCGCACGGCGGTCCACATGCGCGGCGTCAGGCCCAGCCACGGCAGGAAGCCCAGCAGCAGCAGCGGCACGAAGTAGAACGGCGTGCCCTTGCGCGCATGCACGGTGGACGTATAGCGGTCCCAGTGCTCGTGGATAAAGAAGAAATGGGGGAATTCGGGGTTGCGCGAGGAAATCAGCCAGAACCACGGCACCGTGACGATCAGCATGACGACGATGCCGGACACCAGATGCAGGCGCCGCCACAGCGCCAGATCGCGCGTGATCAGCGAGTAAACCACGAGGACCAGGCCCGGCAGCGCGATGCCGACCAAACCCTTGGTCAGGATGGCGACGCCCATGGCGACCCAGCAGGCCAGCATCCAGCCGCGCCGGGCGGCGGGCGTGGCGTCCGGATGCTGGGCAAGCATCATGCAGGCCAGCACGCACGCGAGCGCGCCGGACAGCGTCATGTCGAGGGCGTTGAAGTGGCCGGCGATGCTCCACATCGGCGCCGCCAGCAGGGCCAGCCCGGCCAGCAGGCCGGCACGCGCGCCGAACCAGCGCGTGGCGGCGAGCACCGTGACGCCCAGCCCGAGGATGCCCGAGAGCGCCACGCACAGCCGCGCCTGCCAGTCGCCCACGCCGAAAGCCTCGTAGGCCAGCGTGGTGACCCACATATGGAACGGGGGCTTCTCGAAGTACTTCAGGGCGTTGTAGTGGATGGTCACCCAGTCGCCGCTGGCGAACATCTCGCGCGAGATTTCCGCGTAGCGGCCTTCGTCCGGCTTCAGCAGGTGCCGGAAGTCGAGCGTGCCGAACCAGACCAGCAGGATTGCGATGACGACCAGGGCAATCATGCCGACGGGTAGCCCGGCATAGCGCGAGGGCGTGGAACTACGCATAACTCTCCTGAAATGGCCGGCGAACCGGAAGCGATGTGGTCCCGGTTGTGCAGCAGACACCACACAACGCCGCAGGGCCGGATTCGGTGGACACGCATTCCCCGCCGCGGTGAGAACCTCGCGGAAGGGCAGGGGTTCCCCTGGAACGACCGGCCATGGCCGATTGGCTCCCCCGTCCGGTCGCCAAATTGGCGCGCAATGTTAGCACGACGCGCCGGTGCCGCCGCCGGCCAGGATTCCCCATGTGCCGGATTCGCGTAATACTGGCGGCTGCACCGCGCCACGATCAGTCCCGGCAGGCCGGTTTGTCGAATCCTCAGGAAACTACGATGAAAACGGCCCTGATGTCCGGTCTCTGTTTCAGCCTGCTCGCAGTGGCGAATGGAGCACATTCACAGGCATCGGAGCCGGCTGCCGAAATCGCCCAGATCGCTCAGACCGCCCCGGCCGCCCCGGCCGCCCCGGCCGCCCCGGCCGCCGACGCCGCGCCCGTGGCCGGCATGTCCCCCGTGCCCATGCCGGCCGGTGCAGCCTTGTGCGACGCCCCGTGGTTCCGCTCCGGCTCCCGCGTGCAGATGGAAGGCGACGGCGAGATGCCGATGTCGATCACCATGACGCTGCGCGAGGTGATGCGCACGGCGCGCGGCTGCAGCGCCCAGCTCGAAGTGCGCTCCAAGTCGGCGCTGTCGGCGCTGATGGGCCCCCCGGTGGTGATGGACCAGGTGCACGAGATCAATATCGACCGCAGCAGCGCCACCATGCGCACGCGCATCGACAGCCGCAACGCGGTGATCAACGCCCGGGCCCGATATGCGCGGATGTTCGGCGAGGCGTCGTTTACGGGTAGCGGCGTTTTCAACTATGCCGGCGTGGAGATCAAGGAGGGGGCGATGCTCGAGGGCGAGACCTTCCAGTCGAGCGTCTCGCTGAAGATCTATCCGCTCGGCGCCGACGAGGTGGTGGGCACGATGCAGGCCCTGCATGCGTCGATCATCGTCGGCTCCCGCATGGTGGGGCGACGCCAGATGATCAATACCGTGATGGGACGCAAGGAGTGCATGCCCATCACTTATGAGAAGCGCACCTCGCTGGGCCCGTTGATGGTGGGCGACGAGATCCTGCAGCTGGAGCCGAGCGTGCTGCACGTCACCGACTGGTACTGCCCGATGGAGGCCTTCGTGCTGCGCACCGAAGTCCGCCAGAACAACAAGGTCCAGCGCGTGGACGTGACCGGGCTGGAAATGCTGGACCCCGAGGCCCCGGCGGAGCGCTGACACCCGCATCCGGCCAATAAAAAACCCCCCAATGTCTTGGGGGGTCTGTTTCCGCACGGGAAGATCCGTGACCGGCCAGCGGCCAATCAGTTGCCCTGCGTGGGCTTCTTGGTGGTCTTCTTGGTCTTGTCCTTCTTCGGCTGGCCCGACTGATCCACCAGATCCGCACGGGTGCTCTTGTTCGCGCCCTGGCTGTACGGGTCGAACTTGTCGCCGGACTTCGCACCCTGGCTGTAGGTGTCGAATTTCTCGCCGGACTTCGCGCCTTGCGAGTACGGGTCGAACTGCTTCTTGTCCTGTGCAATGGCCGCCACGGAGGCGGTAGCCAGGCCCAGCGCAACTGCGGTGGCGATGATCTTGTTCATGGGATCTCCTGAGTGGTGCCGCCTTCCGGCGGTTCGCGTTGTGCGGGCTTACCGGCCAGTAAACAGCATGTCAGCCCGCTCGGGCCAGTGTGTCCAAGGCCGGTGAAGCCGTCAACTCAGGGGTTTTCCGGGGGCGGCAGCCGCGTGCCGCCCCGAGATGGATGCCGAAAAGTGCTTATTCGGTCACGGCGTCAGAGGGGTGCTTCCAGGCCTGTGTGACCTCGGCGGAGGGCGCCAGCGCGAGGTTGGTGCCACGCGTGCCAATCGGCTGCTGGAACCAGCGCTTTTGCAGCGCGACGACGTCCGGCGTGGCGAAGGTGCCCGCCAGCGCCTGATCGACCAGCCGCTTCCACTCCGGGTCCGCCTTGGACATCATCAGCGCGTTCTGCTCCACCGACAGCGCCGGGCCGACAATCACGAACTGCGACGGATCCTTCGACTTGGCGCGCAGCCCGGCCAGCAGCACATCGTCCATGACGAAGGCCTGGGCGCGGCCCGTCTCCAGCAGCAGGAACGACTCGCCATGATCCTTGGCGTAGACGTCCCGATAGCCATAGTCGGTCTTCAGGCGTCGCACGTGGCGGTCGCCGGTGGAGCCGGCGCTGGTCACCACGGTCTTGCCACGCAGATCCTCGAGCGACTTGATACCCGAATCGGCCCGTACCAGCATCCGCACCGTGGATACATAGTGCGAAACGCTGAACGCCACCTGCTTCTGGCGCTCCAGCGTATTGGTATTGGGCGCGCAATCGAGGTCGACCAGCCCATTGACGACGGCCGGAATGCGGTTCTGCGGCGTCAGCGGCAGCCAGCGCACCTTGATCTCCTTCAACCCGGCCTTGACGCGGGCGGCCTCGGCGGCACGCAGGCAGAGATCCACCGCATACCCGGCCGGCTGGCCCTTGTCGTCGGCAAACGAGAACGGCAACGCCGATTCCCGATAGCCGAGCGTAATCGTGCCCGTCTCGCGAATCTTGTTGAGAACCGGGCTATCGGCATGGGCGACAGCAGGCGCCACTACCCCGGCGAGCAGGGCAGCAGCGGCAATCAGGCGTTGCAGGGACGAAAACGAGGCAAACGGCGACATGGGATCCGAGGGTGCTGACGAAAGCGGCAAGGGTATACCCCGGGCCTGCGGCGCAGGAAGGATATTCTCGTCATAAGCAAATGCCCGGTTTTGGGGAATGGGCCGCGCTACGTCAGCCGGGAGCCGCCGCAGGCCATCAACGCCCAGACCACCACAAACGGGAGCGCACACAGGACGCGGGTCCGCATGCGGGTGCGCCTGGCAAGCAGGGACCAGAGGGCGAGAGTACTGGTGGTCCAGAGTGAGATGCTTGATATCAGATAATTCTGCTGGGACCGATAAGCCCACATCGAAGCGGCTGGGCCTTCCTCTCCAAAGGGGTATTCATGAGGGACAGTCCATGCGTCCCAGATATCTGCAGGCATAATAACGACGATGAAGGCGAGAATGATGCCAGCGATTATTTTAATAACGAACCTGTAATTCCATGTCTTTTGCATAATACATAAACTCCTTATTTCGATGCGCCGGACAGTTCCTTCGAGATCCAGAAGTTCGATGATTTCCCGTGGCGTCGGCGTCGTGCCAAAAAGCCGATAACCGAATCTTCGCGAACGAGATCTTCGAGGTCCCGCCGGAGAAAATGATTGTTTTTGATTTCGTTTTCCATGCGCTGGTCTGTATGACTAGGGTTGAACCAGCAGACGTTCTACCCGCGCATTGTCTGAGAGGTCTATCAGACGCGCCCAAAAATTGGGCATGGTTTGACTTTCATCATGGCCGGCGCGCCATCCCACCTATCCTTGTTACATCCGTAACCTTTGACCCCCATCCGTCCCTGCACCAACAAGGTACAATCCCGCACCTTTGTATCGTTCTCATAACAAATGGGCACCCGTCCTTCTCGTTTGGCGTGCATTGACGCGCTGAAGGCGGTCAGCTCACAGCTGATCGTGTTGCACCATCTGGCCTTCTACGGGCCGATGTCCGATGCCGCGCACGCCCTTGCCCCGGGGCTGATTGGCTGGCTGGCCGACTATGCGCGCATTGCCGTGCAGGTCTTTCTTGTTGTCAGTGGTTTCCTGGCCGCGCGCAGCCTGGCGCCGGGCGGGATTCTGACGGCCGCGAATCCGCTGGGGACCATCTGGCGCCGTTATCAGAAGCTGGTGGTGCCGTTTGCCGTTGCCATTCTCGTGGCGATTGCCGGGGCTGCGCTGGCGCGCACCTGGATGACGCATGACTCCATTCCGGCCGCCCCGCACTTGGCGCAGTTCGTCGCGCATCTGCTGCTGCTGCACAACATTCTCGATGTGGACGCGCTGTCCGCCGGCGTCTGGTATATCGCCATCGACCTGCAACTGTTCGCCTTGCTCGTGATGGTGCTGTGGGTGGCGCGCGCGGCGCCGCGTCGGCGCCTGCCGTGGGGCATGGCGCTGGTGGGTGCGCTGGCCGTGGCGTCGCTGTTCTGGTTCAACCGCGACGCCAGCTGGGATATCTGGGCGATCTATTTCTTTGGTGCCTATGGCATGGGCACGCTGGCCTACTGGGTGTCGAACCCGGGGCGCTCGCCGATGGCGCTGATCCTGCTGGCCTCGCTGGGCGTGGCGGCGCTGGTGGTGGACTTCCGGCTGCGCATCGCGGTGGCGCTGGCCACGGCGCTGCTGCTGGCCATCTCCCGGCGCGGGGACTGGCTGGAGCGCTGGCCCGGCGGCCGTCTGGCGGATCTCTCGGCCTATTTCGGCAAGATTTCCTATTCGGTCTTCCTGGTCCACTTTCCGGTTTGCCTGGTAGTCAATGCGGCGGTCTCGCACCTGGCGCCGGGGCAGCCCGTGCTCAACGCACTGGGCATGGGGGCCGCCTGGGTCGCCAGCAATCTGGCCGGGGCGGTGTTCCATCGCTATGTGGAATCGGTCGATGTCCTCCATGTGTTGCGCGAGGCGATCTGGCCGGCGCGTGACAAGTCGGTCACTTCCGAGGCCTGATCCGGGCCTTAGCGCCTTAGCGCTCTCAGCTGTATGTCGGCACCAGCGCCTTGCGCGCGGCCGGGTCCTCGATGACCCGGCGCCAGTCCGCGGGCGCCCCGTGCGACATCCCTCCCACGGGCACCATGCCCGACACCTTGCCGGACGGCAGCACACATCGCACGCGCGGCCCGGGTGCCCGCTGGGCCTCGCCGGCCTGCGCCGACACCGTCACGCAGGAGGCGGGCAGCAGGCTGGCCGATGTCCCCGCGGCATGCGCCGCCACAGGCGCCAACACGCTGAGGGATGCGGCGACTGCCGCTAAGGCGGATAGTAGTTTCATGATGTTCTCCATGCTGTGGCTGGCCCCGTCTGGGGCGCGATGCAGCCAGTATGGAAAATGCCTGTCGACCTCGACATAGCCGAAGTCCTAAATTGACCCCATCGCCCTGATGGTGCCCACCGCCTCGCCTTGGCGCGGGCAACGCACTGCCACGGTGCGTTCGGCGCAACACCTACCGTAACAACCCCACTTGGGCGATGGCACGAACGTTGCCTAGTATGGAGATACAAACCTGACCATTTGGTCAGGATTCCAGATACCGGGGCATCCGGGGAAGAGGCTGTCATGTCCGATCACATCGTCCTGACCTCGCACGCGCGCCGCGACAAGCCGGCCGAGCCGATCCACTGGGGCGCCCCCACGGCGGCCGAGCGGGGACCGGTCATCGCCAGCCTCACGGACCTCACGCGCCGCAACGTGATCGGCACCCACGCCGGGGCCTATGCGATCTATCGCGCGCTGGCGGTGGCCTCGGGCAGCCTGCAGCGCGCGCATCGGCCGGACCTGACCGACACGGCGCCGGCCGAGTCCATCGGGCCCCATGCCCAGTGGGGCGATCCGGACAAGATCGTCTCGCTCGACCCCTGGGGCCACCTCGTCTCCACCGTCTTCGCAGACCGCATCGCCGCCGGCGTGGACATCCGCCCGACCATCGCCGTCACGCGCGCCCATATCAATATGCCGGAGCTGACGGCGGCCATCGCCGCTGGCCGGCTGGTGCCCGATGGCGAGATCCTCTATCCCAATGGCGATGTGCGCGTGACCAAGGCCGCCGTGGACCCGGTCTGGTACCTGCCGGGCCTGGCGCGGCGCTTCAATATCAAGGAAAGCATCCTGCGGCGCAGCCTGTTCGAGCAGACCGGCGGCATGTTCCCGGAACTCGTCACGCGGCCCGACCTCAAGGTCTTCCTCCCCCCCATCGGTGGCATGACGCTCTATTTCTTCGGCGATGTGGCCAAGCTGGGCCAGCCGGAGACCCGCGTGGCCTGCCGCGTGCACGACGAATGCAATGGCTCGGATGTGTTCGGCTCCGACATCTGCACGTGCCGGCCCTATCTGGCGCACGGCATCGAGGTCTGTATCGAGATGGCGCAGCAGGGCGGCGTAGGCCTGGTGGTCTATAACCGAAAGGAGGGCCGCGCGTTGGGCGAGGTGACCAAGTTCCTGGTCTACAACGCGCGCAAGCGCCAGGTGGGCGGCGACCGCGCCGAAACCTACTTCGCGCGGACCGAATGCGTGGCGGGCGTGCAGGACATGCGGTTCCAGGAACTGATGCCCGACGTCTTCCACTGGCTGGGCATCCGGCGGATCGACCGCTGGGCGTCCATGAGCAATATGAAACATGGCGCGCTGACCGCGCAGGGCATCGAGGTGGTGGAGCAGGTGGCCATTCCCGAGGCGCTGATCCCGGCCGACGCGCGCGTGGAAATCGATGCAAAGGTGGCGGCGGGGTACTTCACGCGGTACACGCCGCCGGACGCCGACGAACTCGCCCTGGCAAAGGGCAGGGGGTTGAACGAATGAACCAGCATTCCGAAGGAGGGCAGGACGCACGGATCGATGGCGATGGCAGCGGCTGGCACACCCCGGTGCCGCCGGACCATCCCGCCTCGGCGCTGTTGAGCGCGGAGGCTGTGCGCAGCCGGTGCGCCATTGTGACGGAATACGTGGCGGCGGGCGACTCTGCGCTCTTTACTTGGCATCCAGACCGGGTGCACGCCGTGGCGGACTACGTGGCGGCCACCATCCGGCGCCGCTACCGCGACCTCAAGGTGCCGTATCACAGCCGCTGGCGCCATTTCGAGAGCGGCGGTCCGGGCGAGGAAAAGCTCGACCGCTGGCAGATCCTGTGCGAGCGGGCGGGCATGTCCGGCGCCGATCATTGCGAGGAACGCGCGCGCATCGGCATCGACCTGGTCATCCCGAGCGTACTGCTCGATGCCGGTGCCGGCGCTGACTGGCGCTACCGCGATCCGGCCAGCGACCTGATGCTGACCCGCTCCGAGGGCCTCGGCGTGGCCAGCTTCGATCTCTTCGCGCGCGGCGGCTTCTCCGCCGAGCATGGCGACCCCTTGCGTGCCGATGGCGAGCGGCTGGCGCGCATGGACGCCTCGACCATCGCCACCGCTTTCCAGGTGGCCGCGCACAACCCGCTGGTGGGGCTGGAAGGCCGCGCCGGCCTGCTGCGCCGGCTGGGGGAGGTGGTGCAAGCCACCCCGGCCGTCTTCGGCACGCCGGCCCGGCTCGGCAATCTGTACGACTACTTCGCCAAACATGCCGTCGATGGCCGCATCGAGGCCAGCTTCGTGCTGCGCACGCTGCTGGTGGCGCTCGGGCCGGTCTGGCCGGGCCGCGTGCAGCTCGATGGCATCTCGCTGGGCGACTGCTGGCACCATGAAGCCGCGCCCGACGGGCTGGTGCCGTTTCACAAGCTCACCCAGTGGCTGACCTATTCGCTGCTGGAGCCGCTCGAGGACGCCGGCCTCATCGTCACCGGGCTGGACGCCCTGACCGGCCTGCCCGAGTACCGCAACGGCGGCCTGCTGTTCGATTTCGAGCTGATGGTGCCGCGCAACCCCGATTTCGCGGCGGGCACGCACACGGTGGATGAGCCGGTGATCGTGGAATGGCGCGCGCTGACCGTGACCGGGCTCGACCTCGTGGCCGAAGGGGTGCGGCAGGCGCTGGGCGTCACCCAGGAGGATTTTCCGCTGGCGCGGGTGCTGGAGGGCGGCACCTGGGCCGCGGGCCGGCGCATTGCCGCGCAGCGCAGGCCGGGCGGCACGCCCCCGTTCGCGATCCAGAGCGACGGCACGGTGTTCTGACGAGAGCCTTTTACCACCCACGTTTTTGCAGGCAGCCGGGCGCGGCGGGCCAGTGGCCCGTCGTGCCTGATGAAACCAGCGAGTCGACCCAAGGAGCGCACCATGAATGACCTGTCCGCCGTGCCTACGGCCGCGCAAGCCATTGCCGATACAGAGACGTCGCCGTCAGCCATGGTGATGGTGGTCAATCACCCGCTGGTGCAGCACAAGGTCACGCTCGCGCGCAGCGAGGAAACGACTACCGATAACTTCCGCCGTCTGGTGCGAGAGATCAGCCAGCTGTTGACCTACGAGGCCACGCGCGACCTGGCGATGGAGACCATCGCCATCAAGACGCCGATCGCGCCGATGGTGTCGCCGGTGCTGTCGGGCAAGAAGCTCTGTCTGGTGTCGATCCTGCGCGCCGGCAACGGCTTCCTGGACGGCATGCTGGACCTGCTGCCCGCCGCGCGCGTTGGCCATATCGGGCTCTACCGCGACCCCGAGACGCTGGAGCCCATCGAGTACTACTTCAAGATGCCGGAAGACATCCACGAGCGCATGGTGATCGTGGTGGACCCGATGCTGGCCACGGGCAACTCCGCCATCGCGGCACTGAACCGGCTCAAGGAGGCCGGCGTGACGACCATGAAGTATGTCTGCCTGATTGCCTCCCGCCCGGGGCTCCAGGCGCTGCGCGCGGCGCACCCGGACGTGGCGATCGTCACGGCGGCCATCGACGAGCAGCTCAACGAGCACGGCTACATCGTGCCGGGGCTCGGCGACGCCGGCGACCGGCTCTACGGCACGAAGTAATGGACGCGCTGGTCGCGCCCGCCGCCCGCGAAGCGGCGGGCCGCATTCGACAGGAGAACGAGGCGCTGATCCTGCGCGCGGCGGAATACGTGTTCGCCCGCGCGGGTTTCGCCGGGGCGACGATGGCCGACATCGCCCTGCGCGCCGGCGTGCCGAAGTCGAACCTGCACTACTACTTCCGCACCAAGCAGGCGCTGTACCGCGCGGTGCTGGCCCATACGCTGCAACTGTGGCTGTCCGAGACCGACATCATCAGCGTCGACTATCCGCCCGAGGTGGCGCTGGAGCATTACATCCGCGCCAAGATGCGGCTCTCCGCCAGCCACCCGGACGCCTCGCGCGTGTTTGCCAACGAGCTGCTCCATGGCGCGCCCGAGATCGGCGGGGTGCTGCGTGAGGCACTTCGTGAGCTGGTGGCGCGCAAGTCGGGGGTGATCCGGGCTTGGATCGCCGGCGGGCAGATGGCGGCGGTGGACCCGCAGCATCTGTTCTTCACGATCTGGGCCGCCACGCAGACCTATGCCGACTTCGAAACCCAGATCTGCGCCGTGCTGGGCGTGAAGCGGCTGGACGCCCAGGACTTCCAGCAAGCCACCGAGCATCTGGTGGCCTTGCTGTTGCGCGGCTGCGGGCTCGAGCCAGCGTCCGCCCGCGCGCATGGCATGGCCTGAGGCCGATGCTGGACCAGAAAAAAAGAATTCCAACGCAGTACTCGATCACGCGCAACGACGCGAAAGGGGAGTGAAGTCATGCCTATTGAAAGCTATCGCCGCACCTGGCTGAAAGTGGCGGCGGCGGGGGCCGCGCTGGCGGGTATCGTGGCCCTCGGCGCCACGCCGCTGGCCCATGCCCAGACAAAGGTGAAGGTGGCCGCGGTGTACACGGTGCCGGTGGAGCAGCAGTGGGTCTCGCGTATCCACAAGGCGCTGAACGAAGCCAAGGCGCGCGGCGAGATCGACTATGTGTTCTCGGAAAGCGTGTCGAATGCCGACTACGAGCGCGTGCTGCGCCAGTACGCGGAGCAGGGCTCGGGGCTGATCGTGGGCGAGTCGTTCGCCGTGGAGGCCGCCGCGCGCAAGGTCGCCAAGGACTACCCGAAGGTCGGCTTCCTGATGGGCTCCTCGGGCAAGCCGCAGGCGCCGAATTTCTCGGTGTTCGACAACTACATTCAGGAGCCGTCCTATCTGACCGGCATGATCGCGGGCGGCATGACCAAGACCAACCACATCGGCATGGTCGGCGGCTATGCCATTCCCGAGGTGAACCGGCTGATGCACGCCTTCATGGAAGGCGCGCGCGAGGTGAACCCGAAGGTGAAGTTCACGGTGAGCTTCATCGGCTCCTGGTTCGATCCGCCCAAGGCCAAGGAAGCGGCCTTCGCCATGATCGACAAGGGCGCGGACGTGCTCTACGCCGAGCGCTTCGGCGTTTCCGACGCGGCCAAGGAGCGCGGCAAGCTGGCCATCGGCAACGTGATCAACACCCAGCCGCAATACCCGGCCACGGTGGTGGCCTCGGCGCTGTGGAACATGGAGCCGACGATTGGCGCCGCGCTGGCCAAGGTCAAGGCCGGCCAGTTCAAGAACGAGGACTACGGCCAGTATTCCTTGATGAAGGTCAAGGGCGCCGAGCTGGCGCCGCTGGGCACCTTCGAGGGCAAGGTGCCGGCTGACGTGATGACCAAGGTCAAGGCCAAGGAGCGCGCCATCCTCGATGGCAAGTTCACGGTCAAGGTGGTGGAAACGGAGCCGAAGTCCACGCCGTAAGGTTGGTTTTACTCCCCTCTCCCGCGTGCGGGAGAGGGGAGAACACCCACGAACATTGAAATGGCATCGCCTCCCGTCCTCCGTCTTTCCCATATCACCAAGCGTTTCGGCCCGCTGACCGCCAACGACGACATTTCGCTCGATCTCCAGCGTGGCGAGGTGCTCGCCCTGCTCGGCGAGAACGGCGCCGGCAAGAGCACGCTGGTCAATATCCTGTTCGGCCACTACGTTGCCGATGCCGGCAGCGTCGAGGTCGATGGCGCGACGCTGCCGCCCGGCAACCCGCGCGCAGCGTTGGCGGCTGGCGTGGGCATGGTCCACCAGCACTTCACGCTGGCCGACAACCTCACCGTGCTCGACAACATCCTGATCGGCACCGAGCCGCTCTGGCGCTGGCGCCAGCAGCGCGCCGCCGCGCTCGGGCGCGTTCAGGCCATCGCCCAGCGCTTCGGCCTTGCCGTCCAGCCCAACGCGCGGGTCGGCGCGCTGTCCGTGGGCGAGCGCCAGCGCGTGGAAATCGTCAAGGCGCTGTATCGCGGCGCCCGGGTGCTGATTCTCGATGAACCCACAGCCGTGCTGACGCCCCAGGAGGTGGACAGCCTGTTCACCACGCTGGCGCAATTGATCGCCGAAGGGCTGTCGGTCATTTTCATCAGCCATAAGCTCGATGAAGTGTTGCGTGTATCACATCGCGTGGCGGTGCTGCGCGGCGGCAAGCTGGTGGCGATGCGCGCGGTCGGCGAGACCAGCAAGCAGGAGCTGGCCGAACTGATGGTGGGACGGCGTGTGGAGATGCCGCGGCGCGTGGCCGTCGAGACGCCTGGGGAACTGGTCGCCACCCTGCGCCGCGCCAATGTGGCGGCGGCCGAGGGCCGCGTGGCACTGCACGATGTCACGCTGGCGCTCCATGCGGGCGAGATCGTCGGCATCGCCGGCGTGTCCGGCAACGGGCAGGTGACGCTGGCCGAGCTGATGAGCGGCATGCTCGCGCCATCGTCCGGCACGGTGACCGTGGAAGGCATCGACCTGCCGGCCGTGCCTCGGCGCTGGATTGCCGCCGGCGTGGCGCGCGTGCCCGAGGATCGCCATGCCGAAGGCGCCGTGGGCGACCTGGCCGTGTGGGAGAACGCGATTGCCGAGCAATTGGGCAACCCGGCGTTCGTGCGCGGCGGGGTGATCCGCAGCGGACCGGCGCGGCGCTTTGCGGCGGCGCTGGCCAAGAAATTCGATGTGCGCGGCGGCGGCATCGACGCCCCCACGCGCACGCTCTCCGGCGGCAATATGCAGAAGCTGATTTTGGGGCGCGCGCTGTCGGTACGCGGCGCGCAGACGCCTCGGCTGGTCATCGCCAGCCAGCCCACCTGGGGGCTGGACATCGGCGCGGTGGCCTACGTCCATCGCCAGTTGCTGGAAGCGGCGGCGGCCGGGGCCGCCGTGCTGCTGATTTCCGAGGATCTCGACGAACTGCTGTCGCTGGCCGACCGCATCGCCGTGATCCATGGCGGACGGCTGACGCCGGCCCGCGCGGCGTCCGGCTGGACGCTCGGCACGCTGGGTCTGGCCATGGCCGGCGCGGACCACGCCGCAACGCACGGGGAGGTGGCCCATGCGGCTTGAAGCACGCACCACGGTCTCGCGCACCGCGCTGGTGGCCGCGCCGTTCGGGGCCATCGTCGCCACACTTGGTATTTGTGCCGTATTGGTCGCCTGGGCCGGCGCGCCGGTCGGCAAGGCGTATTGGCTGTTGCTCGAAGGCGGCTTCGGCTCGCGCTTCGCGTGGTCGGAAACGCTGACCCGCGCCACGCCGCTGATGCTGACCGGGCTGGCCGTGGCGGTGGCGTTCCGCACGCGGCTGTTCAATATCGGCGCGGAAGGGCAGTTGTACCTGGGCGCGCTGGCGGCGGTGGCCGTGGGCGGGCAGGTGGATGGGGCTGCCGTGCCTTGGGCGGCTTCGCTCCCGAACGGGCTGCTGTTCGGCCTGATGGTGGCGGCCGGCATGCTGGCCGGCGGGTTGCTGCTGCTGGTGCCGGCACTGCTGAAGCTGCGGCTGGGGGTGGACGAGGTGGTCACCACGCTGCTGCTGAACTTTATCGTCCTGCTGGGCGTGTCGATGATGCTGGATGGACCGATGAAGGACCCGCTGGCGATGGGCTGGCCGCAGTCCGTCGCGCTGGTGCCGGAACTCGAACTGTCGCGGCTGCTGGAGCGCTCGCGCGTGCATAGCGGGCTGCTGATCGCCGTGGCGCTGGCCGTGATCCTGTGGGCGGTCAACCGCTTCACGGTGTTCGGCCTGCAGATGCGTGCGGTGGGCGCCAACGCGCGCGCGGCGGCTTTCGCGGGCATGCCGGTGACGCGCGTGACGCTGCTGGCGGCGATGCTGTCCGGCGCGCTGGCAGGGCTGGCCGGCGTGGTGGAGGTGGCGGGGCGCACCGGCTACCTGACCCTCGACATCTCGCCCGGCTACGGCTACGCCGGGGTGGTCATCGCCATGCTGGCTGGGCTGCATCCGATCGGCGTGATCGCCGCGTCGGTGTTCGTGGCGGGCGTGCTGGTGGGCGCGGACGGCATGAGCCGCGCCGTGGGCGTGCCGAATGCCATCGCCGACGTGATCGTCGCCGTGGCGCTGCTGACCATGCTGGTGGCCACGATGCTCACACGCTACCGCGTGCGGCTCGACCGCATCGGGAGGGCCGCCTGATGGAACTGCTCGATATCGTGAGCGCGGCGCCGTTCTGGGTCGCCGTGCTGCGCGTGGCCACGCCGCTGATCTTCGGCACGCTGGGCGTGCTGCTGTGCGAGCGCGCCGGGGTGCTCAACCTCGGCATCGAAGGGATCATGGTGGCCGGCGCCTTCTCCGGCTGGCTGGCGGTCTACCTCGGCGCGCCGCTCTGGGGCGGCGTGGCGGTGGCGGCGGGCGTGGGGCTGGCCTTCGGGCTGCTGCACGGCTGGCTGACCGTGTCGATGGCGCTGTCCCAGCACGTGGCGGGGCTGGGCGTGACGATGCTGGCCACCAGCGTGTCTTACTACGCCTACCGGCTGAACTTCGCGCAGGTGTCGTCGCCGCCGACGATCACCCCGTTCGCGCCGATGACGTGGTGGGCGCAGGTACCCGTCATCGGTCCCGTGATGGCCGCCGAGACAGCCCTGACGCTGCTGGCGCTGTGCATGGCGCCGCTGATCGGCTGGCTGCTCTATCGCACGCCGCTGGGGCTGGCCCTGCGCATGGTCGGCGAGAATCCGGCGGCGGCGGAGGGACAGGGTATCCGCGTGGCGGCCGTGCGGATCGGTGCGATCATGGCCGGCTCGGCGCTGATGGCCGTGGGTGGCGCCTTCCTGACGCTCTCCGCCTTCAACGCGTTCTTCTTCAATATGATCAACGGGCGCGGCTGGATCTGCGTGGCGCTGGTGGTCTTTGCCTCGTGGCGGCCGGGCCGGGCGCTGCTCGGCGCGGTGCTGTTCGCCGCGTTCGACGCCCTGCAACTGCGTCTGCAACAGGGCGGGGCGAGCCTGCCGGGGCTGCCGCCGCTGCCGTACCAGGTGTACCTGATGCTGCCCTATGTGCTGTCGATCCTGGCGCTGGTGCTGGTGGCGCGCCGCGCGGCCTATCCGCAGGCGCTGATGAAGCCGTACCGCAAGGGCGAGCGCTGATCCGGTCCCATCGCCCCCTATATATATAAGAGAGAGATTCCACATGTTCGACCTGATCCTGCGCCGCTGCAGTCTGCCCGATGGCCGTACCGACATCGACATCGGCATCGCCAACGGCAAGATCGCCGCCGTGGAGCCGCGCCTGGCCGCCACGGCGGGCGAGGAGATCGACGCCGCCGGCCAGCTCGTCACGCCGCCGTTCGTCGACGCCCACTTCCACATGGATTCGACTTTGTCCTATGGGCTGCCGCGCGTGAACCAGTCCGGCACGCTGCTCGAGGGCATCGCCCTGTGGGGCGAACTGAAGCCGCTGCTGACGCAGGAGGCCATCGTGGAGCGCGCGCTGGCCTATTGCGACTGGGCCGTGGCCAAGGGGCTGCTGGCCATCCGCTCGCACGTGGATGTCTGCGATCCGCGCCTGCTGGCTACGGAGGCGCTGCTGCACGTGCGCGAGCGCGTAAAGCCCTACCTCGACCTGCAACTGGTGGCCTTTCCGCAGGACGGCGTGCTGCGGGCGCCCGGCGCGCTGGACAACCTGCGCCGCGCGCTAGACATGGGCGTGGACGTGGTCGGCGGCATTCCGCACTTCGAGCGGACCATGGCGGACGGGGCGGCGTCCGTAAAGCTGCTGTGCGAGGAAGCCGCCGCGCGCGGCCTGCGGGTGGATATGCATTGCGACGAGAGCGACGACCCGATGTCGCGCCATATCGAGACGCTGGCCAGCGAGTCCGTGCGGCTTGGGCTGCAGGGGCGCGTCACGGGCTCGCACCTGACGTCGATGCATTCGATGGACAACTATTACGTGTCCAAGCTGCTGCCGCTGATGCGCGAGGCCGGCGTGGCGGCCATCGCCAATCCGCTGATCAACATCACGCTCCAGGGCCGGCACGACACCTACCCGAAGCGGCGCGGCATGACGCGCGTGCCGGAGCTGCTGGCGGCGGGGGTGCCGGTGGCCTTCGGGCACGACTGCGTGATGGATCCGTGGTACGGGCTCGGCACCGGAGACATGCTGGAGGTCGCCCACATGGGCCTGCACGTGGCCCAGATGACCGGGCAGGACGCCATGCGCGCCTGCTTTGCCGCCGTGACCGAGACGCCGGCCAAAATCCTCGGCCTGGACGGCTACGGCCTGGCCCCGGGCTGCCGGGCGGACCTGGTGCTGTTGCAGGCGCGCAATCCGGTGGAGGCCCTCCGCCTGCGCGCCACGCGGCTGGCCGTGCTGCGCGCCGGCAAGGTGGTGGCCCGTACCCCGGCCGCCACCGCCACGCTGACGCTGGACGGCCGGCCATCACAGGTGGACTTCCAGTTGCGCTAAGATTTTTTCGATAGCCTGTTGACAGAGGCTGACCATCGCAGCATAATCTCTTTCTTCGCAGCGCCGCAGACATGCAGCGAGACGAAGCCCAGATGGCGGAATTGGTAGACGCACTAGGTTCAGGTCCTAGCGGTGGCAACACTGTGGAGGTTCGAGTCCTCTTCTGGGCACCAATATTTAAATGGCCCCGCGAAAGCGGGGCCATTTCTATTTGTACGGAAGAAAAGGCCCCTCGGGGCCTTTTTCGTTTTCGGCGCTTGTACGATCTCTGCGGGTTTTGGCTTGCGCGGCAGTTCACACAGGCATTCACCATCGCCGGATGTTTGACCTATGCTCAAGTCTGATCGGGCATGGTCAGAAACGCCCGGCAAGGTGGTTGCCATGAGAAAGCTGGCGTTGCGTGAGAGAGAGGAGCGGTCCGGGTGCCATCCCGGATGGAAACCTTGTGCCGCGACAGACTGGGCACATCATCCGTCGCTCCGATGGTGGTTGCTCATGGCGTTGATGGCCGGCGCAGTTGTGGTCCATGCGGAGGAGGCGGACAGTTGGAACGCGCCCGCCGCCGCGTCCGCCCCTGCGCCCGGGCCCACCGGCGAAGGCGCCGCGCCGCCCGAACTCGCCAGCGGGCATCCCAAGTCCCCCGCCCAGCCCGATGCCCTCGCGCCGCCACGCATGGTGGACGGCGATGACGGTCCGGGGCTGCCCCGTCCACACTACGCTTCGCTGTCCGCGCAATCGCGGCCCGTCGACGACGCGCCGGGCCCCGGCGCCATCGATCGCCAGGTTGAGACCTATCGCGGCGCGCCCCGACCCGCCCGGTTGCACCTCGACGACGTGACCTCCGCCACCGGCTTTGTCGACAGCAGCGTGCGCAGCATGGCGTTGGCAATGAACACGCCACTGTCGCGCAACGCGGAAGGACTGACGCTGCAGTCGCGCGTGGAGATGGCCTATCGCCCCGGCATGTCGCCCGTCGGCAATAACTGGGACACCCCGCCCGGCGAGTCCAGCGCCACCGGCCTGGCCGTCCGCCTCTACGGCTCCCGCCCGACGCGCATCTCCGGCGTCTATCCCTATGTGGAAGCCGACTGGTGGCAGGACAACCGCGCCAAGACCATCAACATCAACGGCACCCGCATCGACACCGACCTGCTGCGCGGACTGCTGTCGTTCAACGTCGGCGCCCAGCGCAATTCCATCACCGGCC
Organism: Cupriavidus sp. OV096; assembly: GCF_900115455.1. NCBI lineage: Bacteria > Pseudomonadati > Pseudomonadota > Betaproteobacteria > Burkholderiales > Burkholderiaceae > Cupriavidus > Cupriavidus sp. OV096. The sequence goes on along the minus strand of NZ_FOWM01000015.1, from coordinate 98,978 downwards.
TGAAGGTCTGGATGAAGGGGCGCGCCGGTCGTAACCCAGGCGCAACGCTCGGCGCACGGTACCGCTGGTAACCATGCCGATTTTTTTCATCAAACGCTTGCACGAAAGGCGAATTGCGATACAATTGCGGCCTCGCGTGCGGCTGTAGCTCAGTTGGATAGAGTACTTGGCTACGAACCAAGGGGTCGTGGGTTCGAATCCTGCCAGCCGCGCCACTATTTGCAAGGAACACGGGATTGGCGTTTGCCAATCCCGTTTTTCTTTTGTCCTCGGACATCCTCCTGCAGGTCCTCCCGTTATTCGGCTTCCGCCTCGCGAAGCCGCCATCCCCCGTCCGTTCACACCATCCCGAAATCCTTCACTTCTCGCTGATCTGTCGCGTCGCTACACTGGTCGCTTAGGAAATTTCTCAGGCAGTCTCAGACATCAAGGAGAGAAGCATGAAGGCGCAGACGTGGGCATTCCCGATGGCGGCGATGACGGTGGCGGCGGGGCTGCTGATGGGGCAGGTGGGGGTGGCGTGCGCCGAGGGCGGGACGATCCGGTTCGAGGGGGCCGTCACCGCGCCGACCTGCGACATCCAGCCGCAATCCGGGGAGCGGCCGACGCTCCAGTCGCGCTGCCCGGTGCCAGGTGGTGCCGTCGTGCGGACCCTGGCGTTGCCGGCAGCCGGGGAGGGCGAGTCCGTGGGCCGTTATCACCTCAATGTCCGGCCGGCGGATGGCCCCGGTATCCCTGTCGGCACCCCCGCCGGCTATGTCGTGATCGCCACCTACCTGTAGCGCTGGGTTCCCGACCTGGCAGCCCTTGCCGGTATTCGCCCGAAGCGTGTTCGTTTCCCCCCTTAATTGGGTTGCCGGGACATTGACACGGGCGGATCGGCGGGCACATCATTCGTCCGGAAGAGATGCGCCTCCGGGGCGACAAGCGACGCTTTACCCGTCCGTTTGCCCGTCTATCCGGAAGGCCGCCAGTCCAAAGGGAAACGGGGTCATGAATCCTTCCATTCGCAATCTGGCCAGCGTGGTCGCGCTGGCCGTCCTGCTCACCGCATGTTCGTCCACCAACGAACGTGCGACCACCGCCACGGCCGTGGAGCAGCCGCCCTCCGATCAGGCCATGAAGGCCCTGTCCGCGGAGGTGTTCACGTACGGCTATCCACTCGTGCTGATGGACGTGACACGCGAGGTGATGACGGCCCGCACGCCGGCGAACACCTTCGTCCACAAGCGCAACTTCCCGGATGCCATGTTCACCGACGTGGTCAGCCCCAACGCCGATACGCTGTATTCGACGGCCTGGCTGGACCTGTCGAAGGAGCCCGTGATTCTGTCCGTGCCCGATACCGCGGGCCGCTACTACCTGATGCCGCTGATGGATGCGTGGACCAATGTCTTCGCGTCGCCGGGCAAGCGCACCTCGGGCACCAAGCGCGGCGCGTTCGCCATCGTCGGGCCGGACTGGCAGGGCACGCTGCCCAAGGGCGTGAAGGAGATTCGCTCGCCCACCGCCATGGTCTGGCTGATTGGCCGCACGCAGACCAACGGGAAGCAGGACTTCCCGAACGTGCACCGTCTCCAGGACCAGTACCGCCTGATTCCGCTTTCCGCCTGGCAGAAGGGCGCTCGCGTGGCGCCGCCGGCCGCGCCGCCGCGTGCCACGTTGATCGACACCCAGACGCCGCCCGTCGAGCAGGTAGCGGCCATGGACGCGCAGGCGTTCTTCACACGCATGGCCGACTTGCTGGAGGCCAACCCGCCGGCGCCCGAGGATGCGGCGATGGTCGGGAAAATGCGTCGGATGGGGATCGAGGCCGGCGAGCCGTTCAAGACCACCGTGCTGGAGCCGTCCACGGCGCGCGCCGTGCAGGAAGGCGCCACCGCGGCGCTGGCCGGGATTGCCGCCGAAGCGCGCAAGGGCGCGGCCGGCAGCACCGGCTGGCGCGTGACGCGTGACCTCGGCAGCTACGGCACCGACTACACCAAGCGCGCGGCCATCGCCATGGTGGGCCTGGGCGCGAACCTGCCCGAGGACGCGGTCTATCCCGCCACGCGCGCCGATGCCACGGGCCGGCCGTTCGATGGCGGCAGCCGCTACGTGCTGCATTTCGAGAAAGGGCAGTTGCCGCCGGTGAAGGCGTTCTGGTCGCTCACGCTCTATAACAACAAGCAGACGTTCGTGAACAACGCGATCCAGCGCTACGCGCTCGGCAGCCGCGACCGCCTGCGCTACAACCGCGACGGCTCGCTCGACATCTATATCCAGTACGAGCGCCCCGACGGCGCGCGCGCGACCAACTGGCTGCCGGCGCCGCCCGATGGCTTCAACCTCGTGCTGCGCGCCTACTGGCCGGACCAGGCCATGCTGGAAGGCAAGTGGGCGCCGCCGGCCGTGCAGCGCGTGAACTGACGCGCGAACCGGCGGCCCACCCCCATCAGAACTTGAACTTCACGCCCGCGTAGAACGCGCGCCCCACGCCCGGGTAGAACACCGCGGTGTTGGCGGTGCGTGCGTCGGCCACGGTGCCGAAGTCGCTGATATAGCGCTTGTCGGCCAGGTTGCGGGCATCGAGGAACAGCGTGACGCCGCGCTGGAATTCGTAGCTGGCCTGGATGCCGAACAGCACGTAGGCCGGCACCTTCATCGTGTTGGCGTAATCCACATAGGCGCCGGTCGGCACCCAGTCGATCGTTCCCGCCACCCGCAATCCCGCCACCTGGCTATACGCGAGCGTCGTGCGCAGCACGTGCTTCGGGATGCCGGCGATGCGGTTGTTGCCGTACACCGGGTCGTTGTCGAATCTGAAATCGCTGAAATTCCACAGTTGCGACACGGTGATCTTGTCGCCGGGGCCGGCCACGTTGCGCAGTACGTCGGCGCTGGCGCCCAGCTCCACGCCTTGCAGGATGGTGCGATTGGCGTTGAAGGTGGAAGCCGGTACATCGGGGCTGACCGTGTATTGCAGCAACTGGTCGCGCACGAGGGAGCGGTACACCGTCAGATCCCAGCCGAAGCGGTCCACCTGGCCGCGCGTGCCGGCCTCCAGCGTCCAGCCGCGCTGCGCGGCCAGCGGCACGAACTGGTTGGTCGCGCCGATGGTCTGGTTCAGATCGGAAAAATCCGGGACATCGGCGCTGCGCGTGATGTCGACGAAGGCCTGCACGTCCTTGCGCGGTTCCCAGAGCACGCCGAACTTCGGGTTCACCCCGCTGTAGGTGGCGCCGTCCGACTTGGCCGTGGGGCTGGCGGGCAGGCCGCCGTAGTCCTGGTACTCGCGCCGGTTGCGGTACGCCTTGGCGCCGGCCATCAGCGCCACGGTGGGCACCACGTAGAGCCGGTCTTCCAGATACGCCTCGTAGTTATACGCATCCTGCGCCGCGTTCAGCGTCTGCGCCCCCCGGCTGCCGTTCACGTTCACGTACTGGCGCGCATCGTTGTTGCCGCCGAAGAAGCGCGCGCCCGCGATCAGCTGGTTGCGCATGCCACCCAGCGTGAAATTGCCCGTGTAGCGCGGCGCAAAGCCGTACGTCCAGTAATCCTGGTCGATGACCTGGAAGATCGGGTGGTACAGGCTCTTGTGGATGACCCAGGTGCTGAAGTCGAGCTGGCCGTTGTCGAGCTTCACGGTCGTCACGTTGGCCAGCCGCTCGGTGCGCGTGTTGCGGGCCTGGTCGCCCGCCAGCGCACTGGCCGAGGCCATGCGCGGGTTGTTCAGCGCGTCGTTCAGGCTCAGGGTGCCGGGCAGCAATTGATCGACGATGTACGCGCCGAAGTAGAAGCGCGTTTCCACGGACGGGCTGAAGCGGTAGCCGAGGTTGGCGTTGAGCTGCTCGTACTGGCCGCGCTCGTGGTTCCGGTAGCCCTCCGAATGGTTCACGGTCAGGTTGGCCAGGAAGTCCCACGCGCCGATCTGGCGCGACACCTGCCCGCTCGCGCGGATCGTGCCGAAGCTGCCGCCGTCCACGCGCGCCATGTTCGGCGCCTCGGCGTTCAGGGCGGTCGGCGTGGTGAAGTTGATCGCGCCGCCCAGCGTGGTGCTGCCGTAGGCGAGGCCGTTGCCGCCCTTGTAGATCTCCGCCGCCGACAGGCCGATCGGATCGATCTGGTAGAAGTCACCGCTGCCATCGGCGAAGTTGGTCGGCACGCCGTCCTGGAGGATGTCGATGCCGCGCGTGTGGAAGCCGCGCGCCACGCCCGAGCCGCGTATCGACAGCCGCAGTTCCTGGCCGTAGCGTTCCTGGACGTAGACGCCGGGTGCATCCTTGAGCACATCCCGCAGATCGCTGGCGTAGGTGTTGGTGTACGACGCCGCGTCGACAAACCCCACCGAGCCCGCCGATTCGAACAGCGACCGGCGCTGCTGGCTGATGCTGGGCGCGGTCAGCGATCCCGCCGCCGGGGCCGTCGCGGTGACGGTGGGCAGCACGTGTTCGGGTGCGGGGTCGGGCGCGCTGGCCGCCTGGCCCAGCGCAGCCGTGGACAAGGCGGCCACGGGCAAGACTGCCGCGCGGCGCCACGGATTGGCTCGATTCATGACTTCCTCTTGGAATTTTTCCCGAGAGGATACGGCCTGGCCTGCGCGCGCACCATGTGACACAAAGACACAGCTACGCGCGCATGAGGCCGGTTTTTCGACCGATTTCTAACCTAGTTCTGATTCATGCCGCCGCCTGACCCAGGTCAGGCGGGCAGCGCCACCGGCTCGGGCAGCGTGACGGACATCAGGCCGTCGAGCCCATCGACGTCATCGCCAAATTCCGCGTCCACGATCCGCACATCGACGCCATGGCCGATGCGGCGCACGAACACGTGCAGCAGTTCCGGCACCGGCGCGCTGGCGGAGAACCGCACGCCCTGCGCAGCATTGGCGTCGAAGCGCAGCGCCTGCAGCGTCAGGCCCGTGCGGCGGGCATTGGCGAGCACCCATTCCAGGCTGCCGAAGACATCGGCGGGATCGAGTTCGAGGGCGAGGTCGAGGGTGGGAAGCGGCATGGCAGGCGGTCCGGATGTGATGCGAAAGGTGTCCGGTAAATTTACCAGCGCCGGCGGAAAATGAGCTTCTGATTTTTCTTCGATATGAGTACGGATGAAGAAGAAATCGCTGATTGTCATACAATCATCGGATGATTATTCTTCTTGAAGCGAATCCGCCATGTCGAACCTTCCCAAGCTCGATGACATCGACCGCCGCATCCTGCGCGAACTGCGCCGCGACGGGCGCATCTCCAATGCGAAGCTGGCCGAGCTGGTTGGCCTGTCCGCCACGCCGTGCTGGAACCGGGTGCGGGCGCTGGAGGAAGCAGGGGTGATCGAGAGTTACGCGGCGCTGCTGAACCAGAAGGCGCTGGGCCTGCCGGACACGGTGCTAATCGAAGTCACGCTGGACCGCCACGACGACGACATGTTCCGCCGCTTTGGCGAGGCGCTGGCCGAACTGCCGGAAGTGCTCGAAGCCCATCTGCTGACGGGCGAGTACGACTATCTGATCAAGGTGGCCGTGGCCGGCACCGAGGGCTACGAGGAATTCCTGCGCCACAAGCTCTACAAGCTGCCCGGCCTGCGGCACAGCCACTCGACCTTCGTGCTGCGCACCCTGAAGCGCGAGCCTTCAGTGCAGCCCTAGCCGTTTGCCGCGTTTTCCGAGAAATCAGCGCGGCGCAGCCAGCCTGCCCAGGCGGGGCGCCAGCGCGGTGGTAATGACGCCGAGGCCGATCAGCGCGAGGCCAATCGAAAGATCCGCGGAAATGCGCTCGTGCCAGGCCACCGCCGAGAGCAGCAGGCCGAGCAGCGGCACGCCGAGCATGGCGATGGAGGTGGCTGCCGGCGGCAGCGCCTGCGTGACATTGAGCACGACGATAAAGGTCAGCGCCGTGGCGAGCGGGCCGGTGTAGAGGATGATCGGCCAGATGTCCGCCATCGCGCCGAGATCTGGCGCGCCATCGCGGAACAGGGCCAGCAACAGCAGCGGCACCGTGGCCACCGCGCATTCCCACGGAATCATGTCCGCGCCGAGCCGCACCGCGCGGTGCGCGCGCAGATGGATGATGCTGACCGACCACGCGAGCGAGGCGCCGAGCAACATGGTCAGCCCCATCACGGTATGCAACTCCCAGTCGCCCAGCGCGGGCGCCACGATCACGGCGATGCCCGCGTAGCTGAACGCCGTGGCCAGCCATTGCAGCCGCGACGGCCGCTCGCCCAGCACCAGCGCGGACAGCGGAATCACCCAGATCGCCGTGGCGTAGGCCACCACCGAGGCCCGCCCCGGCGCCACGTACTGCAAGGCCCAGAGCGCCAGCGCCGTGAAGGCACCCATCTGCAACAACCCCACGCTGATCACCAGCGGCCATTCCTGGCGCGTGGGCAGGCGCAGCCGGCGCAGCGCGCCGAGCACCACCACGCTGATCAGCGCCGCCGAGCCGAAGCGCAGCGCCGCGAACCACAGCGGGCTGACGTGGGCCAGGCCGAGTTTCATCACGGGCCAGTTGCCGCCCCAGATGGCGACGGCCCCGATCAGGGGGAGGAATTTCTTGAGTCCGGCGGCCGGAGCGGCGCCGGCAGGAGCTTGGGCAGACATCGGGAAAGGTTCCGGAACGGGTGCGGGGTGCTGAAAAGTCTACGTCTGGTTGCGCCGCAGCAATCACCGGATACAACTGCGTTGACCTTCGATTCCAGCATAGAATGCCGTTTTTGCACGAATTGGAAGCGCAACATGCTGGACATCGATCTCGACGCCACAGATATCCGGATCCTGAGCGAATTGCAGCGCGACGGCAGCCTCACCAATGTGGAGCTGGCCAGCCGCGTGAACCTGTCGCCGTCGCCCTGTCTGGCGCGGGTCAAGCAACTGGAGAAATCGGGCGTGATCGCGCGCAAGGTCACGCTGCTGGACGCGCGCCGGCTCGGCCTCAAGGTGGTGGTGTTCATCTCGATCACGCTCGACAAGCAGCGCCGCGAGACATTGGACGAGTTCGAACGCCGCATCGCCGCGCTGCCACAGGTGATGGAGTGCTACCTGATGTCGGGCGATGCCGACTACCTGCTGCGGGTGGTGGTGGCCGACGTGGACTCGCTCGAGCGTCTGATCATCGATCAGATCACGCGCATCCCGGGCGTGGCCAGCATCCGCTCCAGCTTCGCGCTGAAGCAGGTGCTGTACAGCACGGCGCTGCCGCTGGGGTAGACATTGATGCGACTGGCATCCTGCTGCAATTTAAGGAAATGCCCATAGAAACAGGAAATGTGACTCGTGAGAATGCGCGGGCGCCCGGGAAGCCTCGCTCACAAGGCGGGGCGGACCGGCCCTTCCTACTTACTCTTCGAGTCCATTCATGCAGGTGCTACCTCCAGTGCAGGCCCGCCGACAGCGCAGGGCTGTCGGCACGCCGTTGTCCGTGATCGCCACGGCTTGTCTCGTTTTTTCCCATTCCTCAATCGCCCAGCAGGTCGTCGCCAACGGCGTTCAGGTTCAGGTCGATGATGGTCGCGCCATCGACACCGGCAGCACGGTCGGGCGGGCAGGCGCCGCGGTCCTGGCCTACGACGGCGGCATCGTCAACATCGTCGATACCAATGGCGCGGTCGCCATCGCCACGCATGGCGGCGGCGCCCATGGGCTGGTGGCGCATGGCGGCGGCGTCATCACCATGCGCGGCGGCGGCATCAGCGCCGAGCAAGGCATGGGCCTGTTTGCCTATGACGACGGCAGCCGCATCGACCTCCACAACGTACAGGTCTTCGCGGGCCAGACCTACGAAGGCGCGCGGGCCGACGACGGTGCGCGCATCGGCATCACGGGCGGCACCATCACGGCCGAAGCCGGCCATGGCGTGATGGCCTTCAGTGGCGGGGCCCGGATCGACGTGCGCGACACCACCATCAACACCAGCGGCGACCATATCAGCGCGGTGGAGGCCAACAGCGAGGCCACCGTCACCATCACGGGCGGCGTGATCAACACCAGCGGGCTGCGCGGCCACGGGCTGGAGGCGATTGGCCTGAGCCACGGCACCCTCGTCGAGGCCACCGGCACGCGCATCCGCACCACCGGCAAGGCGGCGCACGGCGCCCATGCGATGTCCGGCGCCATCAACGTGGCGCAGGCCGATATCGTCACCGGCGGGGAAGGTGCCGCCGGCGTCTGGGTGGAGGGCGTCAACGACCAGCACGACTACGTCAGCACGGCCAATATCCGGGGCGGCACCGTGCAGACGCAGGGTGCGCTCGCACACGGCCTGGGCGCGCTGTCGGGCGGCAAGCTTGAGGCCCGCGATCTGGCCGTGACGACCAAAGGGCAGCGCGCCGCAGGCGCCTTCGCCATGCACGGGGCGCAGGTGGCGCTCACCGGCGGCGCCGTGACCACCGAGGGCGCGGAAGCCTACGGCCTGTTGGCGATCGGCGAGAAACCGGGCACGACCCATCCCGCCACGCTGATCACGCACGATGTCGACATCGCCACGCACGGCGCTGACGCCCATGGCACGGTCCTGGGCGGCGCCGCCAACCTGCACCTGCATCACGGCTCGGTCACGACGCACGGCGCGGGCGCGGCGGCCCTGGTCGCCACGGCCTACGGGCAGGGCACGAGTTCAGCCCTCGTGTCCGACGCGCGGCTCGTGGCCCATCAGGGTGCGGGCATCCTTGTGGAGGGCACCACGCTGGACGCGACGCTGCGGCGCGCGACGGTATCCGGCGGCACGCACGTCATCGAACTGGTGAATGGCAACGCTGCCGCCCCGGCAACGCTGAACCTCGGCCTGGAATCGTCGACGCTGGACGGCGCGGCGCGCATCGAGGCCGGCAGCACCTTCAGCCTGTCTGTGGACCCGCAATCGACCTGGAACACCCAGGGCGATGCCGTGGTCGCCAGCCTCGCCAACAGCGGCATGGTCAACCTCGTCACCGGCACGGCCCCCGGCCACACGCTGACCGTGACGCGTGACTACACCGGCAACGGCGGTACCGTGCGGCTCGCCACGCAGATGGGCGGCGATGCATCGGCCACCGACAAGATCGTGCTCGACGGCGCGCGCGCCTCGGGCGATACCAGCCTGCTGATCCGCCATGCTGGCGGCGAAGGCGCGCAGACTGTGCAAGGCATCCGCCTCGTGGAGACGCGCAACGGCGGCGCCACGGACGCCACGGCGTTCCGCCTGAACCCCGGCTCGGACGGCTACCGGCAAGGCGTGGGATCGATCGCCGCCGGCGCCTATGACTACCAACTGCTGCGGGGCGGCGAGGGTGGCACGGCCGAAGACTGGTATCTGGTGGCGCAGGTGCGGTCCGACGGGAAGCCTGACGACGTCGATCCGCTGCCGCCGCTGCGGCCGGAGGTCGGCGCCTATCTGAACAACAAGCTCGCCGCCAGCACCCTGCTGTTCCACACCCTGCGCGACCGGGAGGGCGAGCGCACCGCCGCCGGTACCGGCGACGCCAACCGCGCAGGCCGCCACGCCTGGCTGCGCACGGTCGGCGCCACGGCCAGCCGCGACAGCGCGCTGGGCCTGACCGGCAGCGACAACCGCTACCTCGTGCATGGCGGCAGCGATGTGCTCCGCTTGCCGGTGGACAAGGGCAGCATCCATGTGGGGGTGATGGGCGCGTACGGCGGCAGCCGCAACGTGTCGAACAACGGGCCGCTGGCCGCGCACGGCAAGGTCGATGGCGTTAGCGCGGGGGTCTACGGCACCTGGTACGGCAATCGCCACACGGAAACCGGCCCCTACGTGGATGCGTGGGTCATGTATGGCGCCTATGACAATGAGGTCAACGGCGCGGGCCTGCCCTCGGAGCGCTATCGCTCGTCGAACCTCGTCACCTCCATCGAAACTGGCCACGCCTTCCCGCTCCAACGCTCGGCGGACGTGCAGACGTATCTGGAGCCGCAACTGCAGATCCTCTACGCGAACTACTGGGCGGATCGCCATGTCGAGCAGGGCGGCACCGTGGTCAGCCAGCTCTCGGAGAGCAGCATCACCACGCGGCTGGGCCTGCGCCTGCATGGCGATGTCAGCCATCCCGAGACCGCCGGCAGCCCCATCGGCATGATGCGGATGAAACCGTTTGCCGAAATCAACTGGTGGCATGGCCCCGCCACGCAGACCGCGCAGTTCGACTCGCTCGTCGTCCGCGAGGACCTGCCTGCCAACCGTCTCGAAGCCCGGGTCGGCATGCAGGGCGATGTCACGCGGCGCCTGACCGTGTGGGGCAGCATCGGCGTCGAGGCCGGCGCGCAGGACTACACGGCCGGCAAGGCGCAACTGGGCATGCGCTACCGCTGGTAAGCCCCCGCTGAGGCGGAATGGCTGTCCGGCGGGGTCAGAACCCCACCGGATAGCCATCCTTGCGGGAATCCGATGCCGCCGCATAGCCGTGCGGCATTTTCATCGCCATCTGGGCCCCGCCGAAGTCGAGACTGTCGGCGGGTGCCTGCTCCACCTTGTGTCCCATGGCGCGCAGCCCCTCCACGGTGGCGGGCGGGCAATGGGCTTCCACGGCTACCCCCACGTTATCGTCCATCACGCGCCAGCGCGGCGCGTCGCTGGCGGCCTGCGGGTTCTGGCCGAAATCCGCCAGTCGGCTCGTCATCTGCACGTGGCCCTGCGCCTGCATCGACCCACCCATCACGCCGAACGACGCCAGCGGCGCACCGTCGCGCATCAGGAAGCCGGGAATGATGGTGTGGAACGGGCGCTTGCCCGGCGCCACCTGGTTGGGATGGCCGGCTTCCAGGCTGAAGCCCCAGCCCCGGTTATGCAGCGCGATGCCCGTGCCGGGCACCACCACGCCGGACCCGAAGCCTTTGAAGTTCGACTGGATGTACGACACCATCATCCCGTTGCGGTCGGCGGCGGTCAGGTAGACCGTGCCGCCCGTGTGCGGCTTGCCCGGGCCGGGATACGAGGCCTGGGCGGGGCGAATGGCGCGCGCGCGTTCGGCCAGATAGGCGGGATCGAGCAGCGCCTCGGGCGACACCGCGCCGGGCCGGCGCATGGCATCGATATCGCCCACATGGGCTTGCAGGTCGGCGAAGGCGAGCTTCATCGCCTCGATCTGCAGGTGCATGGTGCGGGCGCTATCGAGCCCGGACTCGGCAATATCCCAATGCTCGAGCATGCCCAGCGCCATCAGCGCGCCAATGCCCTGGCCGTTCGGGCCGATTTCATAGAGTTCCAGGTCGCGGTAGGCCATGCGGATCGGCTCGACCCAGTCCGCACGGTGGGCGGCGAGGTCGGCTTCGTCGATGCGGCCCCCGGTGGCGCGCGCGTGATCGGCAATCTTGCGCGCCAGTTCGCCGTGATAGAAGTCCTCCCCGCCGGAGCGGGCGATGCGCGTCAGCGTCTCCGCCTGCCCCGGGCAGATAAAGCGCTCGCCGGGCAGCGGCGCCCGGCCACGCGGGGCGAACGACTCGGCAAAGCCGGGCTCGTTGCGCAGCACCGGCACCTGCGCCTGCCACTGGCGATGGACCGTATGCGAGACCATGTAGCCATTGGTGGCGTACTCGATGGCGGGTTCGAACAGGTCCTCGAACGGCAGCGAGCCGAAGCGTTCCCACGTGGTGCGCCAGCCCGAGACCGCGCCGGGCACCGTCACGCTGTCCCAGCCGGTGAAGGGCATGGTGCTGTGGCGGGCGAACGATTCTGGCGTCCAGGCGCGCGGCGCGCGGCCGGAGGCGTTGAGGCCGTGCAGCGTCTCGCCGTCCCAGATCAGCGCGAAGGCGTCGCCGCCGATGCCGTTCATGCACGGTTCCACCACGGTCAGGGCGATGGCGGTGGCCAGCGCGGCATCCACGGCATTGCCGCCTCGCGCGAGCATGCGCATCCCGGCGGCGGCGGCCAACGGTTGCGACGTGGCGATCACATTGTCGGCAAGCACCGGCAAGCGGCGCGCCGTGTACGGAAAATCCCAGAAAGCCGTCATATTCAGTCCACCTTGACCTTCGCGGCCTGCGCCACCTTGGCCCAGTCGCGCATTTCCTCGTTGATCATGCGGCCGAACTTGTCCGGCGCCGAATAGACGATCTGCACGCCCTGGGCATCCATCGTGTCGACCAGATCCGGCTGGGCCAGCACGGCCTTGGTGGCGGCGGCCAGCTTCTCGATCACGGCCGGCGGAGTGTCCTTGGGCGCCACCAGGCCGAACAGGTTGTTGGCGCGGAAGTCCTGGATGCCGGCTTCGCCCATGGTCTGCACCTCGGGCAGGGACTTCACGCGCTGGTCGGAGGCCACCGCCAGCAGACGCAGCTTGCCCGCCTTCACGTGCGGCAGGGCCGAGGGAATGCTGTCGAACATCATCGCCGAGCGGCCCGCCATCAGGTCCGGCAGCGCGAACGAACTGCCCTTATACGGCACGTGCATCACGTCCACCCCCGTGCGCAGCCGGAACAGCTCCGACTCCAGGTGCGACAGCGTGCCCGACCCCTGCGAGGCAAAGTTGTACTGCCCCGGCGACGCCTTCAGGTATTTCACCAGTTCCGGCACGGTCTTCACGGGCAGCGTGGACGGCACCACGAGGATGTGCGGCACATTGCCGATGCCGGCGATCGGCACGAAATCCTTGGCGAGGTTGGCCGGCTGGTTGCTGTAGGTGACGGCGGCGATGGCGGCATTGCTGACGGCGGCCATGTAGAGCGTGTAGCCGTCCGGCGCGGCCTTGGCGGCGTAGCCCATGCCCAGCGCGCCCCCGGCGCCCGGGCGGTTTTCCACCACCACCGGCTGCTTGAGCACCTGCGAGAGCCGCGTGCCCACGGCGCGGGCCAGCACGTCGGTGGCGCCGGCGGGCGGGAACGACAGCACGAGCTGGATCGGACGATCCGGATACTCGGCGGGTGCGGCGAATGCGGCCGGTGCGGCCAGGGCGCCCGAGAGGCCGGCGGCGGCCACGAGCAGCGGCAGGGCGCGGTTCAGGATGGTGCGCGCATGCGCCGGGGCGGTGCGGACGGGCGAGGGAGACGGGAACGACGACTTCAACATGATGGGAGAGACTCCGAGGGCGATGGGTTGCGGAACATCTGACGCACCGGCCGCTGTCTCGCGGGCTCTGTCGCGCCTGTCATGCCAGGGGCCGCGCGCCTTGGGGCGGCCTGCTGTTGGGAGTGGGATCGATTCTAGGCACGGTCCGTGCATCATGGGATGCAAATTGGCCATGAACCTATGCGAAACCGGAATAGGGATGTCTCATCCGGGCGCCGCAGGCATCCGTGGCCCGGTCATGGGGTCGCATCATGCAGTTGAAATGGATCGAAGACCTGCTCGTGCTGGAACGCACGCGCAGTTTCTCGCGTGCCGCCGAGTTGCGGCACATCACGCAGTCGGCGCTGTCGCGCCGCATCCGCTCGCTGGAGGACTGGGTCGGCGCCGAACTGGTGGACCGCAACACCTACCCGCTGGCGCTGACACGGGCCGGCGCGGCTTTCTGCGAGACGGCCGGGCAGGCGGCGGACCTGCTGCTGGACGCCCGCGCCGCGTTGCGGCGCGAGGCGTCGCTGCCTGGCAATGCCATCGACATCGCCGCCGGGCACACGCTCTCGCTGGCCTTCCTGCCGGCCTGGCTCAAGCGCTGCCAGCAACGCTTCGGCGACTTCCACGCGCGTGTGGTGGCGGCCAATGTGCTGGACGCCGTGGTGGCGCTGTCCGAAGGCCACTGCGACCTCATGCTCGGCTACAACCACCCGCGCGTGCCGGTATCGCTCGATGCGGACCGTTTCCTGAGCCTGACCGTGGGCGCCGACACGCTGCTGCCGGTCTCGGCCCCCCGGCCCGATGGCCGCCCGCGCTTCGCCGTGCCCGCCGCCTCCCCGGGCGACGCGCCGCCCATCCCCTTCCTGGCCTACACCCCCAACACCACGCTCGGGCGCGTGCTCGACACCGTGCTGGAGACGCACAACGCGCACCGGGGGCTGGTGCGCTGCTACGAGGCCGACATGGCCATGCTGCTGCTGAAGATGGCGACCGAGGGCCACGGGCTGGCGTGGCTGCCGTTGAGCACCGCCGCCGAGGCGCTGGCCGACGGCACGCTGGTGCATGCCGGCGATGCGTCCTGGTACGCGGAACTCGAGATCGTCGCGTTTCGGCCCGTAATCAGCAGCAATCCCACGCTGCTGGAGTTCTGGCGGATGCTGGAGACGCCCGGGTCGGCCACGCCCCGGTTGGTGTCGTCGCGACCGGCGGTGCTGGCTTCCGCCGCGTAGTTATCCAGCGAGTTGCTCCCGCACGGCGGCTTGCAGCGCGGGCAGCAGCTCGGCTTCGAACCACGGATGCTGGCGCATCCATCCCACCACCCGCCAGGACGGATGCGGCAGCGGGAACACATGCGGCCCGGCTGCGCGGAAGTTGCGCACGGCGTCCGTCATCGATCCGCCGGCACCCTTCGGCAGATAGCGCGCCTGGGCGTAGCTGCCGACCAGCAGCGTCAGGCGGTCCGGCGGCAGGTGTTCCAGGATGGCCTCGTGCCAGAGCGGCGCGCATTCGCGGCGCGGCGGCAGGTCGCCGCTGGGCCCCTTGCCCGGATAACAGAACCCCATCGGCATCAGGGCCACGCGGCTGGCGTCGTAGAACACCTCGGGGCTGAGGCCGGTCCAGTCGCGCAGGCGGTCGCCGCTGGGGTCGTCGAATGGCACGCCGCTGGCGTGCACGCGCGAGCCCGGCGCCTGGCCGATGATCAGGATGCGTGACGTGGCGCTGAACTGCACCACGGGGCGCGGCCCGGCGGCGAGGTCGGCCGCGCAGCGCGTGCAGGCGGCGATCTCGTGGCGCAGGCGCTGCACGGCATCGGGTGCGAAACCGGGGGAAAGACCCGGTGAGTAAGGTGGGGACGGCATAGCCATTCTGCGAAATTCCTGAGGCATGCGTATATTACTGGTCGATGCGCCGGCGCTCTCGCCGGCCGCCCGAATGAAAGGATCAGACGTATGACGACGCAAACCGAAACCGCCATCCTCGCCGGCGGCTGCTTCTGGGGCATGCAGGACCTGCTGCGCCGCTATCCGGGCGTGCTCTCCACGCGCGTGGGCTACTCCGGCGGCGATGTGCCGAACGCGACCTATCGCAACCACGGCACCCACGCGGAAGCCATCGAGATCGTGTTCGATCCGAAGCAGATCAGCTTTCGCCAAATCCTCGAATTCTTCTTCCAGATCCACGATCCGACCACCAAGAACCGGCAAGGCAACGATGTCGGCACCAGCTACCGCTCCGCCATCTTCTATATGGATGACGAGCAGAAACAGGTGGCCGAGGACACCGTGGCCGACGTGGACGCCTCCGGGCTGTGGCCGGGCAAGGCGGTCACCGAGATTTCCCAGGCCGGCCCGTTCTGGGAGGCGGAACCCGAGCACCAGGACTACCTGGAGCGGCTGCCGAATGGCTATACCTGCCACTTCGTGCGCCCGAACTGGAAGCTGCCGGCGCGCGTGTAATGCGTGTAATGCGTGTAATGCGTGTAGTGCCCCAGTTGTAAGTTCGGCGACCATGCGGCCGGCGGGCCGATGAGGAGGCTGTATGTCGGATTCCCCTGAAATCTTCGACGCCATCATCATCGGCACCGGCCAGGCGGGCCCGTCGCTGGCGGGCCGGCTGACGCAGGCGGGCATGACCGTGGCGATCATCGAGCGCCATCAGGTCGGCGGCACCTGCGTCAACGTGGGCTGCACGCCGACCAAGGCGCTCGTCGCCAACGCCTATGCGGCCCATCTGACGGCGCGCGCCGCCGACTACGGCGTGATGCTGCCGGGGCCAGCCCGCATCGACATGGCCCGGGTCAGCGCCCGCGTGGCGGAGATCAGCGGCAAGTCCCGCACGGGGCTGGAAGGCTGGCTCGGGGGCATGCAAGGCTGCACGCTGATCCGTGGCCACGCCCGGCTGGAGAGCCCCCGCACCGTGCGCGTGGGCGACCGCCTGCTGCGCGCGAACAAGATCTTTCTCAATGTGGGCGGCCGTGCGCTGGCGCCCAAGGAAATCGGCGGGCTGACCGAGGTTCCCTATCTGACGAATACGAACATGGTGGCGATGACCGAGGTGCCCGGGCACCTGATCGTCATCGGCGGCAGCTATGTGGGACTGGAGTTCGCGCAGGTATTCCGCCGTCTCGGCGCGCAGGTCACGGTGGTGGAGCGCGGCCAGCACCTGATTGCGCGGGAAGATCCGGACGTCTCGCTGCAGGTGCGGGAGATCCTGGAAGCGGAAGGCATCCGCATCCGCTGCGGCGCGGAGTGCATCCAGCTTCACCCGCATGCCGAAGGTGCGGCGGTGGGCGTCAGCGGCCCGGGCTGCCCGGCCGGCGCGGAGCAGATCGCCGGCACCCACGTGCTGCTGGCCGTGGGCCGGCGACCGAACACCGACGACCTGGGCCTCGACAAGGCCGGCGTGGCCACCGATGCGCGCGGCTATATCGATGTCGACAACCAGCTCCGCACCAGCGTGGACGGCATCTGGGCACTGGGCGATTGCAACGGGCGCGGCGCCTTCACCCACACCGCCTACAACGATTTCGAAGTGGTGGCGGCCAATCTGCTCGATGGGGCCCAGCGCTCCGTGGGTGACCGGATTCCGGTCTACGCGCTGTTCACCGATCCGCCGCTCGGCCGCGTGGGCATGACCGAAGCCCAGGCGCGGCAGGCCGGCCACAGGGTGCGCATCGGCATGCGGCCCATGACGCGCGTGGCGCGGGCCGTGGAGAAGGGCGAGGCGCAGGGCTCGATGCGGGTGGTGGTGGATGCCGATACCGACCAGATTCTCGGCGCCGCCATCCTCGGCCCGGGCGGCGACGAGGCGGTCCATATGGTGCTGGCCGCGATGGCCGGTGGCATGACCGCCACGCAGATGACCCAGACCATGGCCATCCATCCGACCGTATCGGAGTTGATTCCGACAATCTTTGGGGAGTTGTCGAAGCCCCGCTGACTCCCGACTATTTTCATATCTGACGCAAAAAGTCTAACTACGAGACCGCAATTCGCTGCGATAGAGTCACACAGGCTGTGGCGCCCCAAGCGCTGAATACAAAACACACCTGGGAGACAACCATGACTTCGAAATTCGTAGCCGTTGCGTGCCTTTCGGCGATTGCCGCCTTCATGTCCACGGCCGCCAGTGCGCAGCAGCAAAAACCGGCCAACGCGCAGGAGGCCAAGGCCGCCTTCGCCGAGAAATTCAAGGCCGCCGATACCAACCAGGACGGCAAGTTGAGCCGCGAAGAGGCCGAGGCCGGCATGCCGGAAGTCTTCAAGAATTACGACAAGATCGACACCAAGAAGACCAATGGCATCACGCAGAAGCAGATCGGGGCCTACTTCGCGGCGCGCGCCAAGCAGCAGAAAGCCGCGCGGGATCCGGGCAGCCTGAACTGACGGCTTCCGGGCCATCGTCCCATGACCTACCTCACCAGGCATCCGGCCATCCTCTTCCTGGCCATGATCGTGCTCATGGCGCTGGCGGCGGGGATCGGATTCCTGGTGCTGCGCCGCATCAGGCCGATGGCGGACGACAGCCGTGACGACTTCAATATCGTGCAGGGCGCCACGCTCACGCTGCTCGCCCTGCTGATCGGGTTCACGCTCTCCATGGCGGTCGGCCGCTATGACCAGCGCAAGAACCTGGAGGAAGAAGAGGCCAACGCGATCGGTACCGAATTCCTGCGGGCCGAGCTGGTGGAGGGGCCGGAGACCGCGCAGATCAGGGCATTGCTGATCCGCTACCTGGACCAGCGCATCCTCTATTACCGCACGCGCGAACCCGACGCCCTGCAGAAAATCGAGCATGCCACGGCACAAATCGGCGACGACCTGTGGAAGGTGGTGCGCGGCGTGGCGCGCGACAGGCCCACCCCGATCACGTCGCTGGTGGTGTCGGGCATGAACGACGTCCTCAATTCCCAGGGCTATACAGAGGCCGCGTGGCTGAACCGGATCCCGGTGTCGGCCTGGTGCCTGATGATCGTGATTGCGTTCTTTAGCAGCCTGATGCAGGGCTATGGCGCGCGCACCAAGAGCGCCAAGGCCGCCCTGTTGCTGGTGCTGCCGATGACGATATCGCTGTCACTGGCGCTGATCGCGGACATCGACAGCCCGCGCGGCGGTTTGATTCGTGTCCCACCCCAGAACTTGCACAACCTGGAGACCGCGCTGAAGCGCTAGGGTCTGGCGGTTGCCGTTGTTTGATTGGTTTGTCCTAACCGGGAGTGCCAGCCATGAAATTCGCCCCTCTCCTCATCGCCGCGACGACATTGGCGTGGACATCATCGGGGTGGGCCCAGGCCCAGCCCATTGGCGGCAAGCCCGCGACGGCAGCGACCAAGGCAGCGAACGCGGCCGTGCTGAACGAACTCCCTTTCAACGACAAGGCCGACTTCGAGGATGCCCAGCGCGGTCTGGTGGCCAAGCCCGACACGCTGACCATCCGCAATGCCAAGGGCGACGTCGTCTGGGACCTGGAAGCCTACAAGCAATACATCGGGCTCGACAAGGCCGCGCCGGACACCGTCAATCCGAGCCTGTGGCGCAACGCCCAGTTGGGCATGCAGAACGGACTGTTCAAGGTGTCGGACCGGATTTACCAGGTGCGTGGCTTCGACCTGTCGAACATCACCTTCGTGCAGGGTGACACGGGATGGATCGTGCTGGACCCGCTGATCTCGGCCGAGACGGCCAAGGCGGCGCTGGAATTCGTCACGAAAACCCTCGGGCAGAAGCCGGTGGTGGCCGTGGTGTACAGCCACTCGCACGTGGATCACTACGGCGGCGTGCGCGGCGTCGTGAACGAAGCCGATGTCCGGTCCGGGAAGGTCAAGATCTTCGCGCCGGAAGGCTTCACGGAGCATGCGGTCAGCGAGAACGTCATCGCCGGCAATGCGATGGGGCGCCGCGCCGTCTATATGTATGGGGCGCTGCTGCCCCGCAACGCGCGCGGTGGCGTGAACGGCGGGCTGGGGCAGACCGTGTCGACCGGCGACGCGGGGCTGATCGTCCCCACGGACATCATCAGCAAGACCGGCACCGAGATCACCGTGGATGGCGTGAAGATGGTGTTCCAGATGACGCCAGGCACCGAGGCGCCGTCCGAGATGAACACGTTCTTCCCCCAGTTCCGGGGCATGTGGATGGCCGAGAACACGACCAACACCATGCACAACATCCTGACGCTGCGTGGCGCCCAGGTGCGCGACGCGCTGAAGTGGTCGAGCTACCTGAACGAGACCATCGACACCTACGGCAAGGATGTCGATTTCAAGTTCCAGGCCCATCACTGGCCGATGTGGGGCAACGCCAAGATCATCGACTACTGGAAGAAGCAGCGCGACCTGTACAAGTACACGCATGACCAGTCGGTCAACCTGATGAACAACGGCTACACCGGGGAAGAAATCTCGGAGATGATCAAGCTGCCGCCGGAGCTCGACAAATTCTGGCCGAACCGGGGCTATTACGGCACGCTGCGCCACAACTCCCGGGCGGTCTACCAGCGCTACATGGGCTGGTACGACGGCAATCCGTCCGACCTCAACAACCTGCCGCCAGAAATGGCCGCCAAGAAATATGTGGAGTACATGGGCGGCGAAGCGGCGGTGCTCAAGCGCGCCAGGGCGGATTTCAGCAAGGGCGACTATCGCTGGACGGCCGAAGTCCTCAAGCATGTGGTGTTCGCCAACCCCAACAGCAAGGCAGGCAAGGACCTGCTGGCCGATTCCCTCGAACAGCTGGGATACCAGGCAGAGAGCGGGCCATGGCGCTCGGTCTACCTGATGGGCGCCTATGAACTGCGCAATGGCGTGCCCAAGGCCGGCGGGACGACGACCGCGAGCCCGGACACCATCAAGGCGATGCCGCCGGAGATGCTGTTCGACTATCTGGCGGTTCGCTTGAACGGGCCGAAGGCCGCTGGCAAGAAGATCGGGCTGAACCTCGACTTTACCGACCTGAAGAAGCAGTACGGGCTGGCGGTCGAGAACGCGGTGCTGAACTATGGCAAGCCGCTGGCGCAGCCCGACGCAAAGATCACGCTCTCGAAAGCGACGCTTGACGCCATCCAGCTCAAGGAGACCACGATCGAGAACGCCATCGCCAAGGGCGATATGAAGGTGGAGGGCCGCCGCGAGGCACTGAGCGAGTTCCTCGCCCTGCTCGACACCTTCCCGTTCTGGTTCAACATCGTGACGCCATGAAGACGACGACCGCGGTGTTGATGGCCACGCTGGTAGCGTGGCTTGGGGCCCTCCCGACGACGGTGGCGGCGTGCGGCTCCGACTTCGTGCTGGGAGATGAAGTCGGCGCCGCGCATCCGGCCTCCATTGGCGTGGCCTTCGCGCTTCACGATGCCATTGGCGCGGGCAGGTTGCCAGCTGCCGAAAGCAATACCGGCGCGCAGGCGCGAGAACGTGCGGACGATGCGGCACATAGGCTGGAGCAGCGGCTCGCATCGGCCGGGCCGAAGCTGCCGCCGATGGCGCTGCTGCAGGTGGAGTCGCGGCTCTGGACGCGATATGGTGCGGCGAGCCGCCGGCACGCCGCCCCCGATGCGCATCACGACGCGGGCCCGGCCGATGGCGACGTGGTCGTGGTGACCGGGGAACCCGTGCTGCGCGCCTTGCTGGACGGCCGCATCGGCTGGGCGCAGGCTGTGGATGCCGGACTGGTCGTAGTCGTGGGCGAGCCCGCCGCCCAAACCCGCGTGGCGACGGTGCTGGCGGCGCGATTTGCCATGGCGGGTGGATCTTCGCTGGCGAGCCATGTAGCGAGCAGCCGGCGCTAGTCCGCCCCCCGAAGCACAATCGTCGCACGGCGAGCATTGCAATCGCCGGCCGCTGGAGAGGTCACCATGCAATGTTCGGTCGGAATCTTCAACGACGTGCCGATGGCGGTCCTGTTCGTGACCGTCGGCCTCGGCTATGCGGTAGGCAAGCTCAAGATCGGGCCGATCGGGCTCGGCGGGGTGTGCGGCACGCTGATCGTGGCGCTGTTGATCGGGCAGACCGGCTGCCAGCTCCACGGGGAACTGAAGGAGGTGGCCTTCGCGCTGTTCATCTTCGCGATGGGCTATTCCGGCGGCCCGCAGTTCTTCGCCAACCTGAACCGCTCCAGCCTGCGCTTCATGGTGCTGCCGCTGATCGAGGCGATTGCCGTTATCTCGATCGTGCTGACCGCCACGCGGATGATGGGCCTGGACCCCGGCACGGCGGCGGGGCTGGCGGCCGGCGCCGCGACAGAATCGGCCGTGGTCGGCACGGCGGCCGAAGCGCTCAAGCACCTTGGCCTGGGCGCGGCGGAAACCACGCGGATGGAATCGAACATCGCCACCGCGTACACGCTGACCTATCTGGTCGGCCTCGTCAGCATTGTCTTCTTCACCAGTCAGGTCGCGCCGATGCTGTTGCGGCTCAACCTGAAGACGGCGTCCCGCGAGCTCGCCACCCGGCTGGAGGCCGCCTCGGATGACGACGTGGCCACGCAACCGGCGCTCCCGCGTCTGGTAGGCCGCGCCTATCGCGCCGAAGGGGCCGCCGGGCTGACCGTCGGCCAGCTTGAACGCCAGATTGGCGGGCGCACCCTCGTCGCGGGCCTGTTTCGCGGCAATGAGGCCGTCACGGCGGATCCCGACCAGAAGATCGAGGCGGGCGACATCGTCGCCCTGATCGGCGTGCGCGAGCGGCTGGTCAATGCGGGCGAACGGGTCGGCGTGGAGGTGTTGCCGCCGGCGGCCCACCACGATGTGCTCCAGCTCGACGAACGCCAGGTCATCGTCAACAAGCCCGGTCTGAACGGCCGCACGCTGGGCGATCTCGCCCGGGCGGCCACGCAGCGGCATATCCGCTTCGTCTGGGTGCAGCAGATCATGCGCTCCGGCATGAGCCTGCCGATTACGCCGGCGACGCAGTTGCTGCACGGCGACCGCCTGACGCTGGTCGGCACCGACCCGGCGCTGAGCGCGGCCGCGCAGGAGCTGGGCACGGCCGTGCGCCACGTGGACACCACCGATCTCGTCTTCCTCTGCGTGGGGATCCTGCTGGGTCTGCTGGTGGGCATGCTGTCCGTGACCGTGTACGGGATTCCGATCTCGCTCGGCAGCGGCGGCGGGGCGCTGCTGAGCGGGCTGGTGTTCGGCTGGATCAACTTCAAGCGGCCCGGGCTGGGGGACATGCCGCCGGCTGGCGTCCAGTTGCTGAAGGACCTCGGCTTGGCGATATTTGTCGCCAGCGTGGGATTGTCGGCGGGGCCGGATGCCATCACGCTGGTGCGCGAGCATGGCGCGATGCTGCCGCTGGTCGGCCTCGCCGTGTCGCTCGTGCCGGCTTGCCTGTCGCTATGGATCGGCCACGTGTTCCTGAAGATCGAGGGCCCGTTGCTGATTGGCGCCATCGCCGGGCAGCACGTGAGCACGCCGGCGATCAGCGCCATCCTGGCCGCCAGCCAGAGTTCGGTGCCGCTGCTCGGCTATACGGTGACCTATGCCATCGCCAATGTGATGCTTCCCGTACTCGGGCCGATCATCGTGGCGCTGGCCTACCGGCTGGGGTAACCGCCGCCCTCCCAGATTTTCTCTCTCCCTCCGCTGCGCACTCTGCCGCAGCAAGCCGCGCTCCACATACTGTACGTTTGTACAGTATAGTAGCGCCACACCAGACCCCGCCGGGGCCTGCGAAGCCATCGTAATTCGCCGAGCCGATCGGAGTACGATGGTGGGCTCCGGCGGTGCGTCCGCCCCCTGCATTGCGCTTAACCCATTGATTTGCGAGGCAAAATTGTCCGACCATGGCCTGATCCGCATCCGCGGCGCCCGTCAGCACAATCTCAAGAATATCGACCTTGACCTGCACACGGGCCAGATGACCGTGGTAACGGGCCCCTCGGGCTCGGGCAAGTCCAGCCTGGTCTTCGATACGCTCTACGCGGAAGGCCAGCGCCGCTACGTGGAGACCTTCAGCGCCTACGCGCGCCAGTTCCTGGACCGCATGGACCGTCCGCAGGTGGACAAGGTGGACGGCGTGCCGCCGGCCATCGCCATCGACCAGACCAACCCGGTGCGCAGTTCCCGGTCCACCGTCGGCACGATGACCGAGCTGAACGACCACCTGAAGCTGCTCTACGCGCGCGCGGCCGAACTGTTCGACCGCCAGACGGCGCTGCCGGTGCGTCATGACTCCCCCGAGACCATCTACGCCGAACTGGCCGCCCGCACCGCGCCCGGCCAGCCCTTTGCCGACGCCCGGCTGGTGGTGACCTTCCCCGTGGAACTGCCGGCCTCGGCCACCGAGGAAGAAGTGGCGCAATGGCTGTCCGTCAGCGGCTACACGCGCGTGCACGGCCAGCGCGTGGTCGAGTCCGCCACCGGCAGCCGCAAGGTGCTGGACGTGGTGGCAGACCGCTTCCGCATCGCCAATGTGGACAAGGCCCGCGCCGTGGAGGCCATCGAAGCCTCCCTCAAGCGCGGCGGCGGTCGCGTGAGCGTGCAGGTGGTGACCGACGCCGGCGACGGCCCGGTCTGGCGCTTCTCCACCGGCCTGCACAGCCCGGAAAGCGATATCCGCTACGCGGACCCGCAGCCGGCGCTGTTCTCGTTCAATTCCGCCTATGGCGCCTGCGAGACCTGCCGGGGCTTCGGCCGGGTCATCGGCGTGGACCTGGGCCTGGTGATTCCCGACAGCCGCAAATCGCTGCGCGACGGGGCGATCAAGCCGATGCAGACGCCGGCCTGGAAGGAATGCCAGGACGACCTGATGCGCTACGCCGCCCGCGCCGGCATTCCGCGCGACCTGCCGTGGAACCAGCTCAGCGAGGCCGAGCAGCACTGGGTCATCCACGGCTCGCCGGACTGGAACGGCCAGTGGAACAAGCAGTGGTACGGCGTGATGCGGTTCTTCAGCTACCTGGAATCGAAGGCCTACAAGATGCACATCCGCGTGCTCTTGTCGAAGTACCGCAGCTACACGCCCTGCGAAACCTGCGGCGGCGCGCGCCTCAAGACCGAATCGCTGCTCTGGCGCCTGGGCGACAAGGCCAATGCAGACGCCGTGCTCCAGCCGGATTACCGCTTCCTGCCGCGCGGCGTGGACTGGGATCGCACCCAGCTGGAGGCGCTGCCGGGCCTGACCGTGCACGACCTGATGCTGATGCCGATTGCCCGCATCCGCCGCTTCTTCGACGATCTGACGCTGCCGAGCGCCTTGCTCGACGACGCCCTCAAGCTGCTGCTGGCCGAGGTGCGCACGCGCCTGAAATACCTGTGCGACGTGGGCCTGGGCTACCTGACACTGGACCGCCAGAGCCGCACGCTGTCTGGCGGGGAGGTCCAGCGGATCAACCTGACCACGGCGCTGGGCACCTCGCTGGTCAACACGCTGTTCGTGCTCGATGAGCCGAGCATCGGCCTGCATCCGCGCGACCTGAACCGGATCGTCGAGGCGATGCATCGGCTGCGCGACGCCGGCAACACGTTGGTGGTGGTGGAGCACGACCCCTCGGTCATGCTGGCCGCCGACCGGCTGATCGACATGGGCCCCGGCCCTGGCGAGCGCGGCGGTGACATCGTCTTCGACGGCACGCCGGCGGCCATCCGCCATGAACGCACGCTGACCGGGGACTACCTCGGCGGGCGGCGCCTTGTGACGGATGCGTCGCACTGGCAGGCGCGCAAGGTCGATGCGGACACGCCGCGCCTCCGGCTGGAAGGCGCCACCGAGCACAACCTGCGCGATGTCAGCGTCGAGATTCCGCTGAACCGGCTGGTCTGCGTGACTGGCGTGTCCGGCTCGGGCAAGTCCACGCTGCTGCAGGACGTGCTGTACCCGGCCATGGCGCGCCATTTCGGCAAGGCCACCGAGTCCCCCGGCGCGTTCCGCGACCTGATCGGCGCCGAGCAGGTGGATGACGTGGTCTTCGTGGACCAGTCGCCCATCGGCAAGACCGCGCGCTCCAACCCGGCCAGCTACGTGGGCGCGTTCGACGAGATCCGCAAGCTGTTCGCCCGCGCGCCGCTGGCGCTCCAGCGCGGCTACACGGCCGGCACGTTCAGCTTCAATTCGGGCGACGGGCGCTGCCCGACCTGCGGCGGCTCGGGCTTCGAGCACGTGGAGATGCAGTTCCTGAGCGACGTTTACCTGCGCTGCCCCGATTGCGACGGCACGCGCTATCGCGCCGAGGTGCTAGAGGTGAAGATCGCCCGCGCGGTGCGCGGCCAGCCGTCGCGCCAGTTGAGCGTGGCCGATGTGCTGGAGCTAACCGTCAGCGAGGCGACGGCGCTGTTCGCCGACGATGCCGCCGTCCTGCGCGTGTTGGCGCCGATTGCCGACGTCGGCCTGGAATACGTGAAGCTGGGCCAGCCCGTGCCGACGCTGTCCGGCGGGGAGGCCCAGCGGCTCAAGCTGGCCGGCTTCCTGGCCGAGACCGCGCAGACCCAGCCGGTGAAGAACCGCAAGGCGGTGATCCTGCCCCGGCGGCTGTTCATGTTCGACGAACCCACCACCGGCCTGCATTTCGACGACATCGCCAAGCTGATGCGCGCGTTCGGCAAGCTGCTGGACGGCGGCCATTCGCTGATCGTGATCGAACACAACCTGGATGTGATTCGCGCGGCGGACTGGCTGATCGACCTGGGCCCGGAAGGCGGCGACGCCGGCGGCGAGGTGCTGTGCGTGGGCACGCCCGAGGACGTCAAGGGCTGCGAACACTCGCATACCGGCCATGCGCTGATCCAGTATGACCAGGCCATGGGCGAGGCCGGCACGCTGGCCGCCGAGCGCGCCGAGATGGCCGGGCACGGCCTGCCGCTGCAAGCCGCGCTGCAGGCCAAGCGCGCGCGCCGGGCCATCGAGGGCGAGGGAGTGGTGCGCATCGTCAACGCGCACGAGCACAACCTGAAATCGCTGAATGTCGACATCCCGCACGGGAAGTTCAATGTGATTACGGGCGTCTCGGGCTCGGGCAAATCCACGCTGGCCTTCGACATCCTGTTCCACGAGGGCCAGCGCCGCTATCTGGAATCGCTGAATGCCTATGCGCGTTCGATCGTGCAGCCGGCCGGGCGGCCGGAGGTGGACGCGGTGTATGGCATTCCGCCGACCGTGGCCATCGAGCAGCGGCTGTCGCGCGGTGGCCGCAAGAGCACGGTGGCGACGACCTCCGAGGTCTGGCATTTCCTGCGCCTGCTGTACGTGAAGCTGGGCATCCAGCACTGCGTGCATGACGGCGCGCCGGTGACGTCGCAGAGCGCGGCGTCCATTGTGGCGCAACTGCTGCGCGACCATCGCGGCCAGCATGTGGGTCTGCTGGCGCCGCTGGTGGTGAACCGCAAGGGCGTCTATACGGATCTGGCCAAATGGGCCAAGGCGCGCGGCAACACCCACCTGCGCGTGGACGGCGAATTCCTGCCGGTGGACCCGTGGCCGCGCCTGGACCGCTTCCGCGAGCACACCATCGAACTGCCGGTGGGTGACATCCTGATTTCGGCGGATAACGAGGCGGCGCTGCGCGCGCTGCTGGACCAGACGCTGGAGGTGGGCAAGGGCGTGATGCACCTGCTGGCGCCGCTGGATGGGCTGCACGACGCCATCCATGATGGCAACGGCACCCGCCACGTCGGCGAAACCAAGGTGTTTTCGACGAAGCGCGCCTGTCCGGTCTGTGGCACGAGCTACCCGGAACTCGATCCGCGCATGTTCTCGTACAACAGCAAGCATGGCTGGTGCACCACCTGCGTGGGCACGGGGCTGGCGCTGACCCGCGAGCAGCGCGCGGCATACGACGACACGGTGCTTGGCGCCGACGACAACCGCGGGCGCGAGCAAAGCCTGCCGTCCGAGGAGCAGGAGCCGGAAGGCGTGGGCGATACGCCTTGCGCCGATTGCAGCGGCACGCGCCTGAACCCGGTGGCGCGCGCGGTGACCTTCGAGGCCAGCGCGATTACCGATGTCGCCCAATGGACCGTGTCCGATACGCGGCGCTGGGTGGACGGCCTGCGGCTCAAGGGCCGCGATGCCGAGATCGCGCGCGACGTGGTGTCGGAAATCGCCAGCCGGCTGCAGTTCCTGGAGGAAGTGGGGCTCGGCTACCTGAGCCTGGACCGGGCCGCGCCGAGCCTCTCGGGCGGCGAGGCGCAGCGCATCCGCCTGGCGGCACAGCTCGGCAGCAACCTGCAGGGCGTGTGCTACGTGCTGGACGAGCCGACCATCGGCCTGCATCCGCGCGACAACCAGATCCTGCTGGACGCCCTGCGCAAGCTTGGCGACAAGGGCAACACGCTGGTGGTGGTGGAGCATGACGAGGACACCATCCGCCGTGCCGACCACATCATCGATATTGGCCCCGGCGCCGGCAAGCGCGGCGGGCATCTCGTGGCGCAGGGCGGGGTGGCGGCGCTGGCCGCCGCACCGGACTCCACCACGGGCCAGTTCCTGGCGCGGCCGATCATCCATCCGCTTCAGCCGCGCCGCGCGGTGCGGCCGGCGCGCGCGGGCCGGGAAGCCGAGCCGGCGCAATGGCTGACCGTGGAGGGTGCGCATCTACATAACCTGCGCCATGTCACGGCGCGGATTCCGCTGGCGCGTCTGGTGGCGATTACCGGCGTGTCCGGCTCGGGCAAGTCCACGCTCGCGCGGGACGTGCTGATGACCAACCTGCTGGACGCCGTGGGGCGCTCGGTAATGTCGTCGCCGGCCACGCGCCGGGCCCGGGCTGCCGCCGAGAAGGCCGGCAAGCCTACGGCCACGCGCGCGCTGAATGTGGCGCATGCGTGGCATGGCTGCACGTCGATCAGCGGTTGGGAGTCCATCGATCGCGTGCTGGAGGTCGACCAGACCCCCATCGGCAAGACGCCGCGCTCGTGCCCGGCCACCTATATCGGTGTCTGGGACGCGATCCGGAAGATGTTTGCGGAGACGCTGGAGGCCAAGGCGCGCGGCTACAGCGCCTCGCGCTTCTCGTTCAATACCGGCGACGGGCGCTGCCCGGCCTGCGAGGGCCAGGGCGTGCGCACCATCGGCATGAGCTTCCTGCCCGATGTGAAGGTGCTGTGCGACGTCTGCCATGGCCAGCGCTTCAACCCGGAGACGCTGGCGGTGACCTGGCGCGGCAAGAACATCGGCGATGTACTGACCATGGAGATCGACGAGGCGGTGGAGTTCTTCGGCGCCATCACGCAGATCGCCCATCCGCTGCAACTGATGAAGGATGTCGGCCTCGGCTACCTGACGCTGGGGCAGCCATCGCCCACGCTGTCTGGCGGGGAGGCGCAGCGGATCAAGCTGGTGACGGAGCTGTCGAAGGTGCGTGACGACATCACGCGCCGGGGCCAGAAGGCGCCGCACACGCTGTATGTGCTCGATGAACCGACCGTGGGCCTGCATATGGCCGATGTGGCGCGGCTGATTCGCGTGCTGCACCGGCTGACCGATGGCGGGCACAGCGTGGTGGTGATCGAGCATGACCTCGACGTGATTGCCGAAGCGGACTGGATCATCGATCTCGGCCCGGAGGGTGGGGCGGCCGGCGGCACCATCGTCGGCGCGGCGGACCCGGAGACGCTGTCGCGAAACGCGGCGAGCCATACCGGCGCGGCGCTGGTGCCGGTGCTGGCGCGCGAACCCCACGAAGGCGCCGAGCAGGAAAAGCGGGGGATCGCAGTGGAATGAGGGTGGAATAAGCGTGAATGTGATGAAAAAGACCTGATCCAGGTTGCTCCCACTGCATTCCTGGCATAGAGTCGTTCCGATATCCCCGTCATCCGACGGTCCGTAGCCGATACCGGAACCGACCCGATGCCCCGTTTTTCATCACGCTTTCTTTCTCGTTTCTCTGATGTGCCGTTGGCCAGCCTCGGGCTGGCCACAGTCGCCTTGCTGGCGGCGTGCACCACGCCGCCCCCGGCCCCGCCGCAGCGCATGCCTGCGTCACCCTCCACCACGATTACACCGGCGCCGGGCGTCACCTATGGCGGCTCCGGTGGCCTGAGCCGTTCGCAGATGGAAGCCGCCGGCAACGCCTGCGAAAAGGCCGTCACCAACGCGGTCAAGCAGCGCTATCCGCAGCCCGGCAGCGTGATGATGATGCCGGACCGTGAACGAATCTATCAGCAGACCAGCACGCAAACCGGCGTCAACGGCGAGGGCACCTTCGAGCCCGATGCCTCGGACTCGGCCATGGCCTTCCGCTACACCTGCCTGTTCAACACGCGCACCAGCCGCGTGGACGACGTGCAGATGCGGTACTGAATCGTTGACTTATCCAGCATTTCGCTGATATCGCGCCGCTAACGGTGGGAAACCTCTTCCCATCGGCCGCGATCTCCCGGCAACTTCCCTCTGATCTATTAAGCGGACGCTGAAGCGGCTTCAGCAGGCCCGCGCGTTTTCCCGTATTGTCTCGATCTGGCGACATGGACGGCCCCCCGTCCGGCGCCTTCGCCCCGATCGCCCCTACTGGTAATCCGACCGTGCAGACCCCCGCCAGCCAGCCGTCCTCCGCGCCGCCCAGCCCGGCCACGCAGCCCCCGCTCGACAACGCCATGACGCCCCGCGAGAAGCGCGGCATGGCGGCGATCATGATCGCGGTGGCGCTGGCCACGCTCGACACGGCCATCGCCAATACCGCGCTGCCGGCCATCGCGGCGGACCTGCGCAGCACCCCGCAGGCCTCAGTCTGGATCATCAACGCCTACCAACTGGCGATGGTGGCCACGCTGCTGCCGTTCGCCGCGCTGAGCGGCATCGTCGGTCACCGGCGCATGTATCTGAGCGGGGTGATCGTCTTCGTCATCTCGTCGGTGATCTGCGCCATGGCGTGGTCGCTGCCGTCGCTGGCTGCCGCGCGGGCGCTGCAGGGCATCGGCGCCGCCGCCATCATGAGCGTGAACACGGCACTGATTTCCGCGATTTTTCCGATGCACCGGCTTGGGCGCGGGCTGGGGCTGAACGCGTTGATCGTCGGGGTGTCGTTCGCGGTCGGGCCGACCGTGGCGTCCGTCATCCTCTCGTTCGGCACCTGGCCGTGGCTGTTCGCCGTGAACCTGCCGATCGGGCTGCTGGCGCTGTCCATCGGCTGGCGCTCGCTGCCGGAGAGCAAGCGCAGCACGCATGGCTTCGACCCCGTGGCGGCCATCCTCAACGTCATTACCTTCGCGGCGCTGATCTTCGCGCTCGGCGAGGGCGTGCAGCGCGAGCCGGTGGAATACGTGGTGGCAGCCGCCGTGGTGTTCCTCATCGCCTTCGTGCTGCTGCTGCGCCGCGAACGCGGTCATCCGGCCCCGATGCTGCCGGTGGACCTGTTCCGTCGGCCGATGTTCGCGCTGTCCACGCTGACCGCCGTCTGCTCGTTCGCCGCGCAGGGGCTGGCCTTCGTGTCGCTGCCGTTCTATTTCGAGCATGTGCTGGGGCGCAATCCGGTGGAAACCGGCTTCCTCCTGACGCCGTGGTCCGCCGTGGTCGCGCTGATGGCGCCGCTGGCGGGGCGCCTGTCTGACCGCTATCCGCCCGGCCTGCTCGGCGGGGTGGGGCTGGCCGTCATGGCGGTCGGCATGGCGTCGCTGGCGATGATGCCGGCGGATGCCAGCGCGCTGAACATCGGCATCCGCATGGCGATCTGCGGGGCTGGCTTCGGTTTCTTCCAGTCGCCCAACCTCAAGGCACTGATGGGCAGCGCGCCGCGCGAGCGCTCGGGCGGTGCCAGCGGGGTGATTGCCACGGCGCGCCTGATCGGTCAGGCCACGGGCGCTGCGCTGGTGGCGCTGTCGTTCAGCATTGCCGGCGAGCATGGGCCGACCCTGGCGCTGTCGCTCGGCGCCGGTTTTGCCGGGCTGGCGGCCATCGCCAGCGGCCTGCGGCTGGTGACGCCGCAAAGTGCGGACAGCGCGGACAGCGCCGCGATGCGGGCCGCCGGCAAATAATCAGGAAATAAGCGGCGCCGCTTTGTGCGCGCACAGCTTGTAGAAACTGCATGCCGTAGGTGGATGATTCGCCATACCGGGCGCCTGCCGCGCTCGGTATGAAACTTGCCGCTTCTTCCGTATCGGGGCCGCGTCTCGCGCCCCAGCCCATGGAGGAACGCAATGAAGCGATCAGACGACTATGGCCGACGCCGGTGGCCGGACCAGCGTTACGGCGGCTCGGAGCAAGGCTACGGTCACGTACCGGGCGATGATCGGAACTGGCGGGAACGCGACCTGTCGGGCGGCCGGTACGGCAACACGCGCGACCGCAATCCCTATGACGCCAGCGACAACGGCTGGAACGCGCCCGACGACAATGTGCGCGACGATGGCGCCTGGCGGCGCGGCCGTACGGCATGGGGCACGGAATCGGGCCGGCAGGGCAACCAGGCACGTGGCGGCCCGGTCTACTATCCAGCCCGCTCCACCTACGACGAGAACCGCGACGAAAGCACGCCGCACAACCGCGGCTACGTGACCGCCTACAGCAGCGGCTATGAGGATGGCTATCAGGCCGCCTCGCGCTCGCCCGGCACCACGCCCGCCCGGCGCGCCGACCCCAATCCCCCTTACGAGCCCTACCAGCCCCAGCCCCAGCCCCAGCGCGGCTACGAGGCCGAGGCCGGCCGCAACTACCGCCAGCGCTCACGCGGTGACCAGTCGTTCGGGCAGGAGCGGTCGCCCTATGGCTATTCGCGCCGGGTGGGACCGAAGAACTACACCCGTACCGACGAGCGCATCCGTGAGGAACTGTGCGAGCGGCTGGCCCATCAGTCGGGCCTCGACGTGAGCGAAGTGGACGTCACGGTCATGGGCAGCATCGTCACCCTGACCGGCTCGGTGGACAATCGGCGCATCAAGTACGAGGTGGAAGACATTGCCGATGACACCTTCGGCGTGACGGATGTGATCAACAAGCTCCACATCCGGCCGTATGGCGTGCTGGCCTCGGAATAATCGAACTAGTGTCGAACTAGTGTCGAACTAGTCCCATTTGCCCCCCTCGCGAAAGACAATGCCCCGGTTCGCCGGGGCATTTTTCATGGGATGGCCCGGAGACGGGCACCCTAGAGATCGCTGCCGTTCGGCGGATTTTCCATGCGCTTGTCGGTCTGGTCGGCCCGGTCGACCGGGGTGTCGGACGGCAGGGACTCGGCGGCGCGCTGCACTTCGTCGGAGATCTCGTCCTCGGGGTTGTCTTCCTCGGCCACGTGGAGGTCGCGCTCGGCCTGGCCCAGCTCCCGTTCCAGGTCGCTGGCATCGGTGTCCAGGTTGGGATCGAGCGTGCTGGGGATGCTCTCGGGGTCGCTGGCGCCGGTCTGGTCCCCTCGTCGGGAGGGCGTGTCATGCGGATGGCGGGACGTCTTGCTCATGATGGGGCTCCTGATGATCGATTCATGGTCGGTTCACATGTCCTTCGACAAGAAGGGCGGCAAGTTGCATGCCAGTCGGCACATCCCGCTCGGCGGGGCGGCCGGCATGCGCAACGGCAGGGGCGAAGGTTTAGGGTTTTCACCAAGACCCGCCGCCGCCTATAGTTCCAGGCAGGGGACCGCGACACACATTCGCCACGCAGACCGTCCGCCAGAGGCTGGAATGCCAATTGCTCAGGGATGGTAGGCTGCGTGACCTACGCGGTGCAGGGCACCGCCAGGCGTCAGCCAGGGAGATCACGATGAACTTGTCCGGCATCCTGGTGACGATGAGCCTGGCCTCGTCGGTAGCCGTCTCCTCCACGCCCGTGGAAAAACAACTGCTCTCCATCAGTCCGCGCGACTTCGCCCACCAGTTCAACGCCGTGGCGACGGGCGCCGGGTCTCGCCTCGCGCTGCCCGATTTCCGCGCCAAACCCGGCTGGCATCGCGCCAAGACCAGCGAGGGCATTTCCGTGCTCGTGCGCGCGGCCCACACCGGATACGCCATCGACGAGGTGGTGGTGGTCTGCCGCGCCGTGGAACAGTGCCTGATGACGATCTGCACGGCCGCGCTTGCCATCGACGCCACCGTGGACCCGGTGCTGCTCCAGCGCTTCATTGCCGCGCGCATCGCCGCGCAGTTGGGCGAGGTGGCCCTGGTCATGTCGGGTCTGGTGTACCTGGTGGTGTCGCCCAAGGACGACGACTATGTGGCGCTGGTGATCCGGCCGTACCAGCCGCAGCAGGAACTGACCGCGCCGCGCCAGGCGGGGCTGCTGCGCGCCGGCTATCCGCAAGGTTAGGGCGCTGCCCTCCTAGTGCAGCGGCGGACTCATCCGCCGCGACGTCATGCCTGCGGCCCGCGCGGGAGAGAACTCGGCTACGCGATGCTCGAGCAGCCGCTGCAATTCCGTGGCGCCCCGGTAGTAATGGGCGAGCAGCAACCGCAGGTCCGGATCGTCGATCGGCTCGCGCAGCAGTGCGCCATAGGCGCTGGCCGCGCGGCCGGCCTGTTGTGCCGCGTGGCGCAGCAGCAGCAACTCGCCGGCGTCCGGCGAGGGCGTGCCGGGGCTGCCCGGCGTATCGCGCCGCGGTGGGGGCACGGCAGAGCCGTGCGATGTACCGTGTCCGTCGCCCAGACTGGCGCCGGCCCGGACGGCCAGTTCGGCTGCCGCACAGCGCTGCATGTTCGCCCGATGCGCCAGCACGGCGCGCATCTGCGGGTCAGACGCCGCAGCGGCCACGGCGGACAACGACTCTGCGCACGACTGGGCATGGCGGCTCAGTCGGGCGAGTGTAGTAGTCAATGCATCCATCTACGTCTCCGTCATGTCCTTGCAGTTGTCTTGTCATGTCTCACTGTAGGAGACGGTAGCCGTTCCGGGACCAAAGCCCTATCCATATCGCCCTGAAATTTCGTGCAGATCTGAGTTGAATGCACGCAAAACGCCGCCCGCCTGCAAACGCAGGGGGCGGCGCGGGTGATGACCGGTCGGCGGGCTTGGCGCGAACTTAGCGCTTGGTGCCCGGCGCCGGGTCCGGCGAGTCACCCTTCGGGCCGGATGGTGCGTCGGCGGTCGGCACCGCGGGGGCGCCTTGCTCGCGCGGCTTCTTCGAACGTGCCGTGGAGTCCTTCTTGGTGGTCGTGCTGTCCTTGTGCATGGTCGAGCCGCTGCTCATCGTGCCGCTGCTGCCAGGTTGGGTGGCAGAGGGCAAGGTGCCGCGCTGCGTGCTGGGGCCTTCAGGGGCCGGCGGCGCGCTCGGGTTCGGCACGTTCGGCGAGACGGGGGCCTGGCCGCCCCCCTGGGCCATGGCAGGCATCGCGATCAGCGCGCTGAGGGCGAGGGCGGTTGCGGTAAGCGTGCGTTTCATGTCGGTTTCTCCAAGATTGTGTCCTCACGGTAGTTCCACGATATTCGGGCCGGCCGCCTGCCACTTGGGGGCGATGCCTGAAACGCATGTAGGACATCGACTACTTTGCCGCCGGTGCTGGGTTTTGCACGTTTTATATCGGCATGTAAAAGGGGAAAGGTCGGAGATGGGTACGAGGACGCCCGGCGTGCGCCGTGGGGCGCACGGGCCGTGGTGTGGCGCGCGGTATGGAATTTGCGTCCCGGTTGAGAAGCACGAGAGAAGCACGGCGGCGTGGCGTGGCAAGAGAGGGCGCCGCGATCGACGATCAACCGGAGATCCACATGAACCAGGGCAACTACAGGGGTGGCGGGTCCGACGACCGCAGCTCGGGCGGCTACGGCAGTGACCGCGACGACGATCGCAACACCGACGACCAACGCGGCAGCACCCAGCGCGCCGGTTGGCAGAATCAGGGCGGCAGCCACTGGCAGCGCCAGCAACAGGCCGACAGCGGCAACTGGCTGTCCCATCAGCAGCAAGGGAATCAGCAACAAGGCGGTGGCTCCGATTGGCAAGGGCGCCCCAGCCAGCAGCAGGGCGGCGGCAGCGACTGGCAGGGCAGCGGCCAACAGGGCGGCAACCAGCAGGGCCGCAACCAGAGCACCTCCCAGGAATCCTCCGTGCGGACGGGAAGCGGCTACGGCGGCTATCAGGGTCAATCGGAGCGCTACGGCAGCGAGCAGAACGAGCGTAGCCGGGGCGAACGCGAACGCTATGGCGAGGACCCCTCGTCGCTGTACGGCCAGCGCAGCGGCTACGGCGGCGATCCGCGCCGCATGGAAGCGCACCGCTATGGCGGCAACCGCGCCGGCGAGGGCTGGAACCCTGGCGCCGCGCGGGATCAGGGCGGCCCCGCCGGCTATGGCGAAGGCCGCTACGGCGAGTATGGCGAAGGCCAGCAGCGCGGATCTGGATCGCGCGAGCGCTTTGTCGGCTCGGGCGAGCGTGAGCGCTGGGGCGACTGGCATCAGGAAGGCCGTGCCGGCCGTGGCAGCGAATGGTCGAGCCAGCAAGGCAGCCAGGGTGACGAATGGGGCCAGGGCCGCAGCCAGGGCGGCGCGCGCGACGGCTGGGAAAGCCAGCAGCGGAGCCGCAGCATGCAGCAGCAGAACCCGCGCATGCAGGAGCGCAATCGCCAGATGAGCGGTCAGTGGCCTGACGCGTCACGCAGCGGCGGCGCGCCGTGGGATGAGCCGGGGCATTCGCCGGATATGCGGACCCACTATCCCGGCGCCTATGGCGTGTCCGACTACGAGCCAACCGCCGGGCAGCAGGGCACCCGTAACTGGGGCGGCCAGTCCGCCGGATCACGCGGCTATGGCGGCGCCAGCCGCTCGGCCGGGTTCGACCGGGCCGGCTACGACCGCGACGACCGGGCCTACGAGCAGTTCACAGGTGCCAACGAGCGTAGCTCGCTCAATCGCGGCTATGGCGGCGCGGGCGGCTCGGCGGCGGCGCGTGCCCAGCGCGTGGCGCCCAAGGGCTACCAGCGGTCGGATGAACGTATCCGCGAAGACCTCTGCGAACGCCTGACCCACAGCGGCCGCCTCAACGTCCGCGACGTGGAGGTGACGGTATCTGGCGGCGTGATCACGCTGAGCGGCTCGGTGATGGACCGGCAGCAGAAGTACCGCATCGAGGATATTGCCGACGATGTGTTCGGCGTGAAGGACGTGCAGAACCAGTTGCGGGTGCAGCGCGAAGCGGGAGGCCAATCGGGCAGTCAATCGGGCATGCAATCGAGCAGCCCGTCAGGGAGTCGCCTCGGCGGGATAAGTAGCTCGGGCAGTGCGAGCACCACCCCCGGTTCCTCGTCCAGCGGCTACACCAGCGCACTGGAGGCCGGCCGGACCGGCAAGGCGCCCACCGCCACAGATCCGCAGTCCGGTTCGACCCCAACCGGCAAATCGTCCACCTGATGGAAGGGAGCCACCATGAGTGAACTGAACCCGGCGCCCGGCGCGGGCGCCGACCACAGCCAGCGCGCCACGCGCGTGCGCTCCGATGCGTCGCTGCATGACCTGCTATGCGAGCGCCTCTGGCGCAGCGGGATCGATGTGAGCGAGGTGTCGGTGACCGTGCAAGAAGGCGCGGTGACGCTGGAAGGCGCCATCGGCACCCGGGCTGACCGGGCGCGCGTCGAGGACGCCATCGACCGGATTCCCGGCGTGCGCGCCGTGGAGAACCGCGTCCGCGTGGCGCCTGACCGGTCTTCGGCAGGCCGCTAGCGGAAAGCGCGGAAAGACTGAACGCGGAACCTTAACGCGGAATGAATCAAGCCGGACGTTGCAACGCAGGACGACCATCCGTATCACAGCAAGAAGAAGGAGACGCCCATGCCATTCGCCTATGCAGGAACGCGCCGCCGGCGCAACCGCGACCGTCGTCGCAACCATGATGCGATTGGCGCCGATGCCGGCCAGCGTGGCGAGAACCCGCAGGCGCCGCAATCCAGCCCGCAGTCCAGCCCGCAGTCCAACACCGAGCCCTCGGGCCCGCAGTCCAACCCGCAGGCGGAGCGGGGCAAGCCGGACGAGCGGGGCAACGCGCCACCCGGCGTGGGGGAGCAGGACCTCCACGACCCCGGCAGCCGCGACCCCGATGCGCCGCCCGTGGACAACCGCTCCTGACATGAAAAACGCCCCCGAGGGGGCGTTGTCACAGGACGGGGGGATGGGCCTCAGGCCGCAGCCATGCGCGCAATCCCGCAATCCATCTGGAACGTGGAGGGGCTGGATGTTTCGGCCTCTTCCGTTTCTTCTACGTCGTCTGCTGCCTCAGCCCGCTCGTCCTCCACGCGCAGCGAGACTTTGAGGCGCTCCGCTGCCGCACGGCCCACCCGGATGGCTTCGTCCCGGGTCTTGTGACGGCTGATGGCGCGCGGCACGCCGT
Source organism: Cupriavidus sp. OV096 (assembly GCF_900115455.1). Taxonomy (NCBI): domain Bacteria; kingdom Pseudomonadati; phylum Pseudomonadota; class Betaproteobacteria; order Burkholderiales; family Burkholderiaceae; genus Cupriavidus; species Cupriavidus sp. OV096. The sequence goes on along the minus strand of NZ_FOWM01000015.1, from coordinate 61,855 downwards.
CAGCCCGCAGATCCCAAAAGCCGTCGTTCAGCACGATGTGAAAATTCTTCGGCATGGTGAATGTGCTCCTGGTCGCTTCCCGATTATTGAGAGGTCCGTCTCCACGCGGACTGCCAATATTCTCGGATGGCGACCCCGGCATGCTGCATCGGCGTTTGTCTGACAGGGCTGTCGGTGGCCGCCGCTTGGCGCGTGACGCGGGCGGATCTCGTCGCGGCGGGAGCGCCCGCGCCCCCCGCCATGTTCATGTTTCGCCGCCTGTTCAATCGGGCTGAACAGCGCGAAAAGTTGAACAGCGGCGTCCTTTGGTCCATGATCGGGGTTACTTTTCCCGATTCCCGTTCGGCGACCCGGAGGACGCAGCCATGGACCAGAAGGCGGGCGATATCGACTGGGTGGAGGCCGCGCTGGTGGCCCTGCACCGCACTACGGGCATGCAGGCCCGCATCCGCCATGGCCGGCGCGACCCGGGCGGCGAGGCGCCGGTGGCCGCCATTTCCCTGCGGCGCGGCGACGCCGCCCATCGCTACGCGGTGGAGTGCCGGCGCTCGGTGCGCACGGTCGCGGACCTCTCCGTGGTGCGCGCCCAGTTGCAGGAGCGCGCGCCGGGCCTGCTCGTCACCACCTACCTGACCCCCGCGCTGGCCGGGCAGTGCCGCGAGATGGGGCTCCAGTTCCTCGACACGGCCGGCAATACCTTCCTCGATGCCCCGGAATTGTTCGTCTTCGTCATCGGCCAGACCCCGCCGGACAGCGTGGTGCGGCCCGCCGTGCGCATCAGCGGCAACCCGAGTTCCCAGCGGATGGTCTTCGCGCTGCTGTGCCAGCCGGAACTGCTCCAGGCCACGTACCGGGAAATCGCCCGGGTCAGCGGCATTGCGCTGGGCTCGGTGGGGGCGGTGTTCAACGGGCTGTCCGCGCGCGGCTGGCTGCTGGAGACGCGCGAGGACGAGGGGCGGCGCCTGACCGCGCCGGACCGGCTGCTCGATGAATGGGTGGCCAACTATCCGACCATCCTGCGCCACCGGCTACAGCCGCGCCGCTTCAGTGCGCCGGCGGCGGACTGGTGGCAGGCGGTCAACGCAACGGAGCTGGGCGGCTACTGGAGTGGCGAGGTCGCGGCGGCGGCGATGGTCGGCGGGATTCGTCCGGCCAGCCAGACGCTCTATATCGCCCCCGCGCGGATGGCGGGCGCGCTCCAGATGCTGACCCAGAAACACCGGCTGCAGCCGGACCCGGACGGCACGGTGGAGGTGCTCGAAGCGTTCTGGGACCCATCGGTAGAGGGGCTGGAGTCCCCGCCGCCGGGCCGGCCGGACCTGGCGCCGCCCGTCCTCGTTTATGCCGACCTGATGGCCACGCTCGATGCGGACCACCTCGCGGAGGCCACGCAGTTGCGCAAGGCGCGCATCAAGGACGTGCTGGACCGGTTCTAGGCCACCGGCCAGCCGTCGCCTGATCTCGTTCAAATTTCGTCTGCTCGGCTCCCTTACTGGTTCTTCATCGCCGCAGCCAGCCGCGCGATGATCTCCCCCTCGCTCTTGAATGCCTTCTGCGCATAGGCCGAATACTGCTCGGGGCCCATGTAGTTGGTGATCATGCCGTACTGGCGCGTCACGTTCAGGAACTTGGGGTCCTTGAGCGCGTTGCGGAACGCTTCGTCAAGCCGCTTGACCACCGCGGGCTTCATGCCGGCCGGCCCGATCACGCCGAACGGCGAGTTCGACCAGACCGGATAGCCGATTTCCTTGAGCGTGGGGGCGTCCGGGAAGTCCGCCGCGCGCTTCTCCGACAGCGTGGCCAGCACCCGCATCTGGCCGCTCTGCACGTAGGGCAGCAGGGTGTTGGACAGCACAGCCACGTCCGAGGAGCCGCTCAGCAGGGCGGTGATGGCCTCGGCGTCGCCCTTATAAGGCACGTGGGTCCAGTTCGACTGGGTGACGCGCGCCAGTTCCGAAATCGTCAGATGCTGGCTGCCATAGATGCCGGTGGTGCCGTAGCTGATGCCGCGCTTGTCGGCCTTGGCCTCGGCAATCAGCTCCTGCATGGTCTGCCACTTGGCGTCCTTCTTCACCGCCACCGCGAAGTTGTAGTCCGCGATCATCGACACGTAGGTCAGGTCCTTGAGCGGGTCGTAGCGCATCTTCTGCACGTGCGGCAGGCGGAAGATCACCACCGGCGCCATGCTGAGCGTGTAGCCGTCCGGCTCGGTGGTCACCATCTGCGTGGCGCCCAGCGTGCCGCTGACGCCCGGCTTGTTCTCCACCACGATGGTCTGGCCCAGCTCGCGCCCGGCCGCATCGGCCAGCGCGCGGGCCACCTGGTCGGTCACGCCGCCGGCGCCGTAGGGCACGATCAGGCGGATCGGGCGGGTGGGGAATTCATCGGCGGCCTGCGCGACGCCCGGCAGGATGCCGGCGCCCGTGGCGGCCACGGCGGCGCCGGCCATGGCGAAGCGGACAAAGGTACGACGTTGCATGTTGTCTCCTTGGGTTCGTCACGCCGGATCGTGGTTGTCCGGCTGGCAATACATCTGCCGCAGTATGACCGGGAGACAGGGCGCGCGGGGCGCCTGGTAGAAGGTGCGAGCCCGCTATCCGTCGATTTCATCGACGTCATGCGCCGGCTGCATTGGCGCCTCCGGGTAAGTCCGGAGGCGCCGGGGGAGCGTTGGAGGAAGCGCGCCCGACGAATGTCAGGCGGCGATCACGCGGGTGCGGATGAAGGCATCGTCACGCATCAGCGCCTCGGCCCAGCCGGCCGGCGGCACCAGGCTGATGTCGGTGATGGCGTAGCCGATATCCCCGGCAGTTTGCAGCTGCTGCGCCACGATATTGGCGCCGATCTCGGCCAGCGCCTGGTTGAAGTGCGACAGCGTGCCTGGCCGGTTGTAGTGGATGTTCAGGATGCGCGCCGGGGCCTCGAGCGGGTTCGGCTGGATCTCCGGCAGGTTCACCGCGCCGATGGTCGCGCCGGTCTCCAGGAAGTTGGCGAGCTTGGTCGCTACTTCCACGCCGATGTTCTCCTGGGCTTCCTCGGTGCTGCCGCCCACGTGCGGGGTCAGGATGACATTGGGCTTGCCCTGCAGCGGCGTGACGAACGGATCTGTGTTGCTGCGCGGCTCCTCCGGGAACACGTCGATGGCGGCGCCGGCCAGGTGGCCATCGTCCAGATGCTGGGCGAGGGCCGGAATATCCACCACCGTGCCGCGCGAGGCGTTGAGCAGGATGGCGCCGCGCTTCATGGACGAAAGCGCCCGCGCGTTGAGCAGGCCGCGCGTCTGGGGCGTGGCGGGCACGTGCAGCGTCACCACATCGGCCTGCGCCAGCGCGTCTTCCAGCGTGTGGGCGGGCATGGCCGAGCCGAGCGAAAGGCGCGGGCGGATGTCGTAGAACACCACGCGCATGCCCATGGCTTCGGCCAGGATGCCGACCTGCGCGCCGATATTGCCGTAGCCGATCACGGCCATGGTCTTGCCGCGAATCTCGAACGAGCCCTTGGCGGACTTCTGCCACTCGCCCAGATGGGCCGCGCGGCTTTTCTCGGGGATGCGGCGCATCAGCATGATCGCCTGGCCGATGACCAGTTCGGCCACCGAGCGCGTATTGGAGAACGGGGCGTTGAACACCGGAATGCCGGCGTGGGCCGCCGCGCCGAGGTCGACCTGCGAGGTGCCGATGCAGAAGCAGCCCACCGTCAGCAGCTTGCCGGGCTGGGCGAACGTTTCCGCCGTGAGCGTGGTGGCGGAGCGGATGCCAAGCAGTTCGTGCCCCTGCACCGCCTGCTGGAGGGGCTCGCCGGCGAGGGCCTTGCCCTGCGTGGCGACGTCGATCTGATGGCGCCCCAGCATTTGCTGGGCGCTGGCGTGGATATTTTCGAGGAGGATGGCGGTGGCCATGAGGGTCTGCCGAGGGTCAGGAGGTTGGAGATGCTGTGGGCGCGCGGCCATGAGGAACTGAGGGCCTGGCGCGCCGATGCGCTCACCTTATCACTGTCCCTTACCCGTGCTCATGAAGTGGGCATCGCGGGCCACTTGCGGCGCCTCATTGGGTAGATGTCTTTGTCATCGTACAACTAGGGTAATTTCGGTCAACATCCCCTTATTCGAATGCTTGCAGCGCCGCTTTTGTTCTCATATGATGTCCGATAACTATAACGAGGACGGAGACAACACGATGCAAGACACCCCATTCGACGCACGCAGGCGGACCCTGCTGAAAGCCGGCGGCGCGGTTGCTGCGGCGGCGGCCAGCGGCGGGGCACTTGCCCAGGCTTTCGAGTTCAAGCCGAGCCAGCGCTATCCCGACGCGGCCGTGGAGATCCTCGACTCCAGCTTTGCCAAATACCGCCTGTTCAGTTCCACCGTGGAGCAGCTCGCCACGGGCTTCCGCTGGGTGGAAGGGCCGGTCTGGTTCGGCGACGGCCGCTACCTGCTGTTCTCGGATATCCCCAACAACCGCATCATTCGCTACGACGAAGCCGCCAACCAGTGGAGCGTCTTCCGCCAGCCGGCCAACTTCAGCAACGGCCACTGCCGCGACAAGCAGGGCCGGCTGATCAGTTGCGAACACCTGACGCGCCGCGTCACCCGCACCGAGTACGACGGCTCCATCACGGTGCTGGCGGACCGCTACCAGGGCAAGCGCTTCAACTCGCCCAACGACATCGTCTGCAAGTCCGACGGCTCGCTGTGGTTCTCCGATCCGCCGTTCGGCATCGGCGGCGAGTGGGAGGGAGACAAGGCCACGCCAGAACTGCCGCACGCGGTCTATCGGATTGATCCGAAAGACAACGCGGTCACGCAGGTCATTGCCGATCTGAACGGCCCGAACGGCCTGTGCTTCTCGCCGGACGAGAAGAAGCTCTACGTGATCGAGGCGCGCGCGCAGCCGCACCGCGTGGTCTGGGCCTATGACGTGGCGGCGGACGGCGGTCTGTCGAACAAGACCAAGCTGATCGACGCCAACGGCCCCGGCGCGCTGGACGGCATGAAGTGCGACGTGGATGGCAACATCTGGGCCGGCTGGGGCAGTAGCGGGGCGCCCGGCGCGGACCCGGCCAAGCTGGACGGCGTGCGCGTGTTCAATCCACAGGGCAAGGCCATCGGCCATATCCACCTGCCGGAACGCTGCCCGAACCTCTGCTTTGGCGGCCCCAAGCGCAACCGTCTCTATATGGCGTCCAGCCACTCGCTGTACGCGCTGTACGTGGAGACGCGCGGCGCGGTCTGATTCTCGATATTCATCGAAAATCGCTGAAAAGTTTCATCTCGCCGACGAGAAAACTGAATTCCATTCCGTATGGATTCTGTCAGCATGCCTGCATGCTGGCAGATACGGGATGGGGGCAATCGATGATGGGGAAGTCGGTTCTTCTTTATGGTGCGGCGGCGTGTTGCGCGGGCCTGGTCCCGCTGGCCGCGCAGGCCACGGAGGGGGCGCTGGGTCGCCCGGTGTCCGGCACCAGCGTGCAGGCCAATGCAGGCGTGGTACCGCCCGAGCCGGTCTGGGTGGTCAACTTCGGCGAGATCTACCTCGACGGCTCCGTGGGCAATGACCGGCAGGTGCCCATCGGCGGGCGAACCACGCTCGGCGTGGAAGCCAAGATCGCCTTCACGCTGGCCACCGCCATGAAGGTCTGGGATACCGGCCCCGGCGCATGGAACTTCGCCTCCAGCTTCACGTTGCCCTATGTCTGGACCACCGTGCACGCCACGGCCGGCGCCAGCGGCGCGCTGGGCAACTTCTCGACCGGCACGTCGGACCGGGCTTCGAACTTGTTCGATATCTACTTCGCCCCGATCATCGCCGGCTATCACTTCTCCAAGACCAGCCACATGGCGTTGAGCTTCAACGTCTGGGCGCCGACCGGCCAGTACAACAAGGACGCGCTGGCCAACCCGAGCCTGAACAACTGGACCTTCATCCCCCAGGTGGCCTTCACCCACCTGATGCCGCAGTACGGGCTGGAGTTCAATGCCGTGGGCGCGTTCCAGTTCTACACGCGCAACACGGCCACGGACTACCAGAACGCGCCGCTGTTCACGCTGGACGTGATGGGCGTGAAGCGCTTCGGCCCGTGGGGCGTGGGGCTGGTCATGGGCACGGTGCAGCAGCTCGGCGGCGATAGCGGCCCCACGGCAGACCTGCTGCACGGCTTCCACGGCCACGACTTCGCCATGGGGCCGATCGTCACCTACGACACCAAGCTTGGCGGCAAGCATCCCCTCTCGTTCGGGCTGCGCTGGGTGCCGACGGTGAGCAGCAAGAACCGGCTCGACAGCACCTCCACCTTTATGGCGACTGTCACATTGGTGCTGTAGCGGCATTCCACCTCAAGCAACGATTCACTGACAATACGCACGACTATCACTTTCCTGTCACGAATCGCCGGCACCATCGGCGCTCAAACTAGAAATCAGGGAAGTCTGAAATGCGTTATACCCACTCCGCGATCGGGATCGCGGCAGCTGTGCTTGTCTCCGCCTTGTTCTACGGCTGCAACAGCAGCGACGATGCCCCGGCATCGAACCCGGCCACGCCTTCCGGCCCGTCCACCCCGGCTACCCCCAACGATCCCAGCGCGCCGGACAACCCCAAGCCCGCCGAAGTGACCGGCAAATGGACCACCGGCGACCTGCACGTCCACACCGTGGAATCGGACGACGCCCAGAGCCTGCTCGCCAACGTGCTGGACGAGGCGCTGGTCAAGAACAACCTCGACTGGACCGCCATTTCGAACCACCTGCGCCCGTCCACGCGCGACCAGAACGGCACCAACATCGTCGGCGGCCCGCTGCCGTTCTCACGGGCCATGGCCGAGTACGAGATGCCGGCCGTGCGCCAGATGCAGGTCAATGGCTCGTACGTCAACAAACTGATCTTCTCGGCCTTCGAATGGGACATGCCCACCCATGACCACATGAACGTGGGCATTTTCGGCGGCGCCCCGCTGGGCACGGCCACCAAGGCGGCCAACGAGTTCGAATACTTCTTCACGAACCGCCCCGACACCCAGTTCGATCCGGTGGACGTGGCCAACTGGAACGCCAAGGGCCCGCGCGCCTTTACCACCCACGCGGACGCCGTGAAGGCCGTGGCCTGGCTGCGCGACAACTATCCCGACACCAGCTACGCGCTGATCAACCACCCCTCGCGCAACACGGGCAAGTACACCGCCGCCGACTACCGCGAATTCAACGACACCGCCCCGAACATCGCCTTCGGCGTGGAGGGCATGGTCGGCAACCAGATGGAGCCAGACCGCGGCGGCTATACCACCGCCTACGTGAACGCCAACCTGAAGAACCGCGTCTACGGTGGCGTGGACTACGTGGTGGCGCAGGTCGGCGGCATCTGGGATGCGCTGCTCGGTGACGGCCGGCGCTTCTGGAACGTGGCCGATTCCGACCACCACTTCAAGACCATCGGCACGAACAGCAGCGGCTACTTCCCGGGCGAGTACGCCAAGACCTATGTCTGGATCGAAAACCAGTACACGGGCATCAAGGGCGTGCTGGAGGGCGTGCGCTCGGGCCGCATGTTCTCGGTGTTCGGCGACCTGATCAACGCGCTCGACTTCAACGTGGCCGGCGCCGCCGGCAAGGGCGAGATGGGCGGCGAGCTGAAGGCCAAGGCCGGCGAGACCGTGACGGTCACCATCCGCTTCAAGAGCCCGGACCGTAACCACTACGAGTATCCGATCAACAGCGGCATCAACGTGAACGTGCGGCCCACGGTGGACCACATCGACCTGATCGCCGGGGATGTGACGCCGCGCGCCGCGGCCGGCACGGCGGGCTACAGCAAGGAAACCAACGACTCGACCAAGGTGATCGCCACCTTCACGTCGGCCGACTGGAAGCTGGATTCGGACGGGTACTACGCCGTGACCTACACCTACACGGCGACGAAGAACCAGTACTTCCGCCTGCGTGGCACCAACCTCGGCATGAACGTGGCGGGTGAGACCCAGGACGGCAATCCGCTCCCGGACGCCAAGACCACGGTCACCGAGGACGCCGCGCGCTTCAACGCCATCAACGCCCGCAACTACAACGACCTCTGGTTCTACTCGAACCCGGTCTTCGTGACCGTGGGTTCGTGACCGTGGGTTCGTGACCGTGGGTTCGTGACCGTGGGTTCGTGACCGTGGGTTCGTGATGGTAGGTAGCTGAGTTTGCGGCGTTAAACGCCGGGTCGAGATAATGGTAATTATCAAGTCACCTGCGTTTGTGTAAGAGGTGGTTTTCCCCTCTCCCGGAAGCGGGAGGGGGGAGAAAAACAAACAGCGGTATCATCGCGCCCTTCGCCTTGATGTCCGCATTGCACCTTGTCTGACCCTGAACGTACTGCCGTCCGTCGCCGGCAGCGCCCGCCGGTTGCTCCGGAGCGGCTGCTTGGCCCGCATCACTTCGCTTTCTATCGCGGTTATCTCGAAGGCATCGACCTCGCCCGGCTGGCTGACCGCTATCTGGAGACGGGGCTGGACCTGCGCGTCGCCCGGACCACCATCGGCTGGATCGAGTCCGAATTGGCGCGCGGCGTCAAACGGCTGGAAACCCGCGAAGACGGCCAGCCGACCATCTCCGAGCGCGCCTGGCTGGCGCTGTTCCGCACGCCGGCCGACGAGAGCGCCACCGCGCGCCAGAACCGTCGCCGCAAGCTGTTGCGCGTGCTCGACGCGCTCAAGCCCCAACTGGTTTCCCGCCCCACGCGCGATGACGCCGTAACTGGCTGGTTCGCGCCGGCCATCGCCCAGCGGCTGGTCGAGGCGGGCTGGGCCACGCTCGGCGCGCTGCAAGCCGTGATCGGCCATGAGGGGCCGCGCTGGCACCGCCATGCGCGGCGCATCGGCGACCATACCGCCCGGCGCATCGAGGCCTGGCTGGCCGATCAGGCCGACGATATCGGCGCGATTCCCGCCGCCGCACTGGTGCCCCGCCGCACCGCCACGGCGGCCGAATTGGCGAGCCTGCGCGCGCCGTCAGCGGCGGTGGCGCCGCTCGAATCGCTGCTGCTGCCGCCCGCGCTGGACGGCCGGCAGGGCCATAACCGCACGCCGCATGGCGTCGATTCCCGCATTTCCGCCCAGAACGACCTGATGGCCATCCACGCCTGGCTGGGCGTGCATCCGCCCGTGGGCGGCCACACCTGGCGCGCCTATCGCACGCAGGCCGAGCGCTTCCTGCTCTGGGCCGTGTTCGCGCGCGGCAAGGCCTTGTCCGATCTGACCGTCGAGGATTGCAGCGCCTACCTGATCTTCCTGGCCGATCCGCAGCCGGCGGCCCAGTGGGTCGGCCCGCGCGGCACGCCGCGCTATCGCCACGACTGGCGGCCGTTCGAGGGGCCGCTGTCGGCGGGCAGCGTGCGGCAGGCGTTCACCATCGTCAAATCGCTGTGCGCGTGGCTCGTCAACGCGCAGTACCTGCGCTACAACCCGTTCGAGCTGCTGCCCAAGCCCAAGGCGGCGGGGCAGGGCCGTATCAAGGTGGCGCGCAGCTTTACCGACGCCCAGTGGCAGTTCCTGCGCAAGTTCACGGCCGCGCTGCCGGGCGATGACCCGCGCACGGCGCGGCTCCAGTTCATGCTGCGCTTTGTCTACGCCACCGGCTTGCGGATTTCCGAGCAGGCGCAGGTGACCGTGGGCGACCTCGCCCAGCAGGATCTGGCCGCCGACCAGCGCGGCGTGTGGACGCTCTCCTTCGTCGGCAAGGGCACGCGCGCCCGTGAGGTGCATGTGCCGGGCCCGGTGATCGAGGCGCTGCGGGACTATCTGGAAGCGCGCGGACTGGGGCGCGAGCTGGAGCGGCTGCACCCGTCCACGCCGCTGATTGGCCGGGTGAAGGACGATGGCGCCGTGGGCCGGCTGTCCGTGGCGCAGCTCGATGCCATCTGGAAGGGCTTCTTCGCGCAGGCGGCGCAGGCCATGGCCGCCGATGACCCGGCCGGCGCGGCACGGCTCGGACAGGCCAGCGCGCACTGGCTGCGCCACACCTTCGGCTCGCATGCGATTGCACGCGGGGTGGCGCTGGATGTGGTGCAGCACCAGTTGGGCCATGCCTCGCTGGCGACGACGTCGATCTACGTCCACGCCGAGGACGCCCGCCGCGCGCGCGAACTCGATCAGGCGGGCATGTACTAGTCGGCTGCGGGCAGGCAGTCCAGGAACGCCTGCGCCAGCGCCGGCACCGGGCGCTGCTGGTTGTGCAGGACATAGCTTTCGAACGGGATGGCCGGCTCAAAGCGAATGGCGCGCACCCCCGGCAGCTTCAGGCTGCGCACCACCACCGGGTTCACCACGCTGACGCCGAGGCCCATCTCCACCATCGTGCAGATGGTGGCCGCGTAGGGCGTTTCCAGCGTCAGCACGCGCCGGTCCGGCACAAAGGCGGCATCGACGATGGCGCGCGTGCCATCGCCATGGGTGAGGGAGATGAAGCGCTCGCCGTCGAGGTCCGCCGCGTGGACCACCCGCTTGCGCGCCAGGCGGTGCTCGGCGGGCACGATGCAGACGCCGGGCTCGTCGCGCAGCAGCGCGCTGTCGATGCCCGCCGTCTCCACCACGTAAGACACCAGTCCGAAGTCGCAGAACTGGTTCGCCGTCCATTTGGCGACGGTCGGGGAGTCGCTGGTATGCACGGCGATTGGCACGTCCGGGTGCTGCTCCCGGAACCGGGCGATGGCCTGCGGCATCACGCTCATGGCGATGGACGGCACGGTGCCGATGCGCAGCGTGCCGACGCCCACCTCCCGGATCGACCGCGCCGAGGCGCGCAGGCTGTCCAGCCCGAGGAAGGAGCGCTCCACGTCCCGGAACAGGGCTTCGGCCTCCACAGTCGGCGTCAGCCGGCCGGCAATCCTCGCAAATAGCTTGAATCCCGTCTCCCGCTCCAGTTGCGAAATCACGCGGCTGATGTTCGGCTGCGAGGTGTGCAGCTGGGTGGCGGCGGTCGTCATCGAGCCGGTCACCATCACGGCACGGAAGGCTTCGATCTGTTTGAAATTCATGCGGCGATGGTATATCAAATCCGTATGTGCAGGCCGAAACAACTGATTTGACGATATGACCGTCGGATTTCCATACTTGGCTCCAACGTACCGGAGAACAACACACATATGGAATCGAAAGTCAGCCGCCGCCTGACCCAGGCCACCGCCCCCGAGGTCTGCGAACACATCTACCTGCCGCGCCTGGCGCGCGAATTCGGCAGTGGATTCCCGTATTTGAGCGATATCAACCAGGCGCACCTGATGATGCTGCACGGCGCCGGGCTGGTGCCGGCTGAGGTGGCCGCGCACCTGGCGCAGGCGCTGGTGCGTATCGAGGCCGAGGGCCCGGACGCCGTGCCGCTGGACCCGGCCCGCGAGGACGCCTATTTCAACTACGAGGCCCGGCTGATGGAGCTGGCCGGCGCCGACGTGGGCGGCCGCCTGCACGTGGCGCGCAGCCGCAACGACATCCTGGCCACCCATGACCGCCTGCGCGCCCGTGACGCGACGCTGGCCATCCTCGACGAACTGCTGGCCACCCGCACGGTGCTGCTGGACCGTGCCGCCGAGCACGCCGGTACGGTCATGCCCGGCTACACCCACCTGCAATCGGCCCAGCCGGTCACCTACGGCTATTACCTGGCCGGCGTGGCCGAGTCGCTGGGGCGGGACATCGCCCGGCTCCGGCAGGCGCTGGCCCGGCTCGATGCGTGCCCGCTCGGCGCCGGTGCGCTGGCCGGCACGGCGTTCCCGATCGACCGCACGGCCACGGCGCGCTGGCTCGGTTTCTCCGGCCCCACCACCAATTCGCTGGATGGCGTGGCCTCGCGCGACTTTGCGTGGGAAATCCTCGCCGCCATCACCATCGGCACGGTCACCTGGGGCCGCGTGGCGCAGGATCTCTATGTCTGGGCGACGCCGGAATTCGGGCTGATCGACTTCCCGGACAGCGTGGCCGGCACGTCGAGCATCATGCCGCAGAAGAAAAACCCGGTCGTGCTCGAGTACCTGAAGGGGAAGGGCGGTCACATGATCGGTCTGCTCACGGCCTCGCTGGCGGCGCTGAAGGGCAGCCATTTCACGCATAGCGGCGACGGCAACCGCGAAAGCATGCGCGGCTTCTGGGAGGCGGCGGACGAGTGCAAGCGCTGCGTGGCCCTGCTGCGGCTGGTGCTGACCCACGCCACGCCACAGGCCGGTCACATGCTGGCGCGCGCCCGCCGGGACTTTTCGATGGCCACCGATCTGGCCGACACGCTGGTGCGCAGCGCCGGCATGTCGTTCCGCGAGGCCCACCACGTGGTGGGCGCGGTGGTGCGCGATGCGCTGGACCGCCATCTGCCCGCCAATGAGATCGATTCGGCGATGGTCGATGCGGCGGCGCTGCGCCACACGGGCCGCGCCGTGCACCTGTCGCCCGAGGCCGTGGCGCGCAGCCTCGACCCCGAATGCGGCGTGGCCGCCCGCACCGCTGCCGGCGGGCCATCGCCCGTGCTGGTGCAGGCGCAGGTTCTGGCCCAACAGGCCGACCTGATCGCCGCGCGAGGTGATGTGGACGCCATGCGCGAGCGGGTGTTGACGGATCGCGCCGCGCTGAAACGGGCCATCGCCGAACTTGCGAGCACGGGGGCGTCGATCGATTGACGCGCTCCGGGTGGCGGCTTCAAGCCGCGATCGCCGCCCCCCACCAGTCCCGGATCGCATGGGCGAGGGTGTCGCCCTGGTGCAGCCCGGCGGCGGCGCTGGCCGGGCGGCGGGCGGGGTCGAGGACGTTCGGGCCCATCGCTTCCAGCGCGGCCGGGCTGGGCGCCACCACATGCACCGCGCAGCCCGCCGCCTGCAGCGCCGCCACTTCGGCGCCCAGGTGGCCGCTGACCGGGTTGCCTTCGGCATAGCCGAACGGCGACAGCACCAGCACCCGCTCCGCGTCGATGGCCACCTCGGCGTTGGTCATCGACGCAATCCCCCCATCTATATAGAAGGCGTCGCCGATCTGCACCGGCGGCCAGACGCCCGGCACGGCGCAACTGGCGGACACGGCCTCTACCAGCGGCACGCCGCTGGCCGCATCGAACACCCGGCGCGCGCCGGTGGCGGCATCCACGGCCGCCATGCGCAGCGGATGCCCGGGCCAGTCGGCCTGGGGCAGCCGCGCGGCGATGATGGCGCGGCGCGCGGCCGGGGCGGGGGTCTCGCTGCGGCGGGCGAAGTCGCCGATGCGCTGGCGCGCCGCCGTCAGGTCGCCCTCGACCTTGGCCACCAGCTTGCGGTTCTGCGCGTCGGCTTCGGCCTGCGAGTAGGGACGGAACTGCTCGGGGGAATCGGCGGGCGGATGCAGTTGGGCATGCAGCAGCGCCTCGATGTGCAGGCCGCACGCCAGCTGGGCGCCGACCACCGAGCCAGCCGACGTGCCGACGAACAGCCCGGCGCGATGCACGGCCACGCCGGCCCCCGCCAGCCCGGCCAGCACGCCGACTTCCCACGCGATGCCCGCCACGCCGCCGCCGCCGAACACGGCAGCCGTGCGGAATCGATGCTGGCCGGCCATCAGATGATGCCCTCCAGCGCCAGTTGCCGTTGCGCGTCGTCGTCGATGCCGAGCAGCTCGCCGTAGATCTCGGCGTTGTGCTGACCCAGTGCCGGCGCCGGCTCGATCGGTTTGGCGGGCACGCCCGAGAACTTCGGGAACACGCCCGCCATCTTCACCGGGCCGATCTTCGGGTGCTCCACCGTGGCGATGCTCTCCCGCGCCGCGTAGTGCGGGTCCTGCATGATGTCCTCGATGGTGTAGATGAAGGAGTAGGCCAGTCGCGCGGCGTCCAGCTTGCGGCACAGCGCGTCCTCCGGCTCCGCGGCGATCCAGTCCGCGACCAGCCGGTTCAGCTCGTCCACATGCTCCCAGCGCTGGCTGTGCGAGGCGTAGCGCGGGTCTTCGGCCAGATCCGGGCGGCCCATGGCCACGCAGAGCCGCTGGAAGCCGGCGTCCGCCGAGCAGGTGAAGATCAGGTAGCGCCCGTCGCGCGTGCGGAAGTGCTCGCCCGGCGCGGCGGCGAAATGCTTGTTGCCGCGCCGCTCGCGCACCACGCCCAGCCGGTCGTACTCGGGCACCAGCACCTCGGTGAATCGGATGATGGACTCGTACATCGACAGGTCGATTTCCTGCCCCTCGCCGCCGTGCACGTCACGGTGGTAAAGCGCCATCATTAGCGCGAAGGCACCGAGGATGGCGGTCTGGTAGTCGGCGGTGGAGGTGCCGCTGCGCACCGGCGGGCGGTCCGGGTAGCCGGTGATGCCCATCAGGCCGCCGAAGGCCAGCCCGATGCGGTCATAGCCGGCGCGCTCCCGGTACGGGCCGGTCTGCCCGAAGCCGGACACGCGCAGCATGATCAGGCCCGGGTTGTGCTGGCGCAGCGTCTCGAAGCCGCAGTTCCATTTCTCGAGCGTGCCGGGGCGGAAGTTTTCCACCACGGCGTCCACCTCGCGCACCAGGCGGTACAGCAGCGCCTGCCCGGCCGGCTCGCGCAGGTTCAGCGTGATCGACTTCTTGTTGCGCGCCTCCACCTGCCAGTACAGGCATTCGTCGTCCACAAAGGGGCCGAGGTCGCGCACGGTGTCGCCGCGCTCGGGCACCTCCACCTTGATGACTTCGGCGCCAAAGTCGCCGAACAGCGTGCAGGCCACCGGCCCCGCGACCATCGTGCCGAGGTCGAGGATGCGCAGGCCGCTCAGCATGTGCGGGCCGGGCGTTTTCATGACCGGTCCTCCAGCGTGGCGGGTTCTGCGTCGGCAGCGGGCGACTCGGCCGCCTCGGCCGGCGCAGTCTTCAGCCGGTAGTCAGAGAAATCGGCCTTGCGCGTCATGTGCCAGTAGTCGTCGTTGCGGAACGGCGTGGTGGCCACCACGCGGCCCTGCGCGTTGCGGTACCAGTTGCTCATGCCCTTGTGGGTCCAGATCATGGCGTTATGGGCGGCCTGCACGCGCTGGTTGAAGGCGTCGTGGCGGTCGCGCCGGATCTCGATCTCGAAGCGCCCCGCGCTGTGCGCCATGGCCTGCCGCACGATGTTGAGGATGTAGCTGACCTGCGTCTCCAGCAGCGAGACCACGCTGCCGCCGTGGCCGAGCGCCGTGTTCGGCCCGGCCAGCATGAAGAAGTTGGGGAAGTCCGGCACGGCCACGCCAAGGTAGGCTTCGGCGCCGTGGCGGTCCCACGCCTCGCGCACGGAGCGCCCGCCCCGGCCAAATAGCTGAAACGAGGCCAGCATGTTGATGGCGTCGAAGCCGGTGGCAACGATCAGCACATCGGCCTCATGCCGCTCGCCCTTGTCCGTGACCACCGCGTTGCCTTCCACCCGGGCGATGCCGCCCGTGACCAGCGAGACGTGCGGGCGGGCCATCGTGCGATACCAGCCGTTGTCCATCAGCATGCGCTTGCCGAACGGGGGGTACTCGGGCAGTACGTCCGGCAGCAGGTCCTGGCGCTCGCCCAGCTCGGCCTTGATGTAGTCCGTGAAGTAGGCGCGATGCCGGTCGTTGGTCTGGTTGATGGCGCGCTCCGGGTGCGGCCATGCCGGGTCGATCTGGAGCGAGCCGTGGATGCGGTCGTTGAAGATGTAGGCCAGCCGCTGGCGATACCACTCCTGATAGAACGGCACCTCGCGCAGCAGGAAGCGCGCGGACTCCGGCACCGGCTTCTGGAACTTCTCGAAGGGGGCGGCCCACTGGCGCGAGCGCTGGAACACGGTCAGCGCGGCCACGTGGTCGGCAATGGCCGGCACCACCTGCATCGCGCTGGCGCCATTGCCGATCACGGCCACGCGCTTGCCGGTCACGTCCAGGCCCTCGGGCCAGCGGGCAGTGTGGAAGCAGGGACCGTCGAACTGGTCGAGCCCTTCGATATCGGGCATCTTCGGCACATTGAGCAGCCCCACGGCGCTGATGACCATGTCGGCGTGCAGTGTTTCGGCCTGGCCTTCGGCGTCGAGCGTGTGGACGGTCCAGCGCAGCGAGGACTCATCGTAGTGGGCCGATTGCACCGTGGTGCGCAGCCGGATATGACGGCGCACGCCGAAGCGGTCCGCCACGTCCTCGAAGTATTGCTGGATCTCGCCGCGCAGCGCGAAGTAGCGCGACCAGTCGCCCTTGGCGAACGAGTACGAGTAGATATGGTTCGGCGTATCCACGCCGGCGCCCGGGTAGCGGTTCTCGTACCACGTGCCGCCCACCTCGTCGTTCTTCTCGATCAGCACGAAGGGGATGCCGGCACCCTGCAGGCGGATGGCGGCGCACAGCCCCGCCACGCCGGCCCCGATCACGATCACGCGGAAGCCTTCGGGCACGTCGATACGGCCGCGCTGGTCAATGCGCATGTCCGCGTCCAGCCCCAGCCAGGCGGCGATCATCGGCCCGTAGGAGGCCGGGATGTCCTCGCCCACGCTCAGCCGCATCATGGCGACCAGCGTGTCCGGGTCTGGCGCGGGCAGTGCGGGGGCCACGCCGGACTTCCACGCCAGGATGGCGTCGCGGGCGGCGGCCAACATTTCCGCGCGGACCTCATCGGGTAGCCCACCGGGATCGTTGTCTTCCAGGCCGCGGATGCGCGAGCACTGGTAGCGCGGATCGAGCCAGCGGCGGTCCCCGGTCAGGTGCAGCAGCACCATCAGCAGGGTGGGGTAGTTGGCGCCTTGCAGGGCGTGGTCGAGCGTGGCCTGCCATTTGGCGGCGGCCTGGATGTCGGTCGTCATGGGGCGAGGGAGTCGGATGGATGGGGAGTTACTGGGCGCTTATTGGCCGCTTACTGGGCAGTCAGACCGGCGGACTTCACGACGGCGCCCCACTTGGCGTACTCGGCGCGGATGTCCCGGGCGAACGCCTGCGGCGTGTCCGTGTTGGGCTCGAAGCCGAGCGTCAGCAGCTTGTCGCGCACCTCGGGCTTGGCCATGATCGTGCGCAGGTGGCCGTTCAGGCGGGTGACGATGGCCTCGGGGGTGTCCTTCGGCGCCACAAGGCCCAGCCAGCCCACCGCCTGGTAGCCGGCCACGCCAGCTTCGGCGACCGTCGGCACGTCCGGCAGGATGGCGGAGCGCTTGTTATCCAGTACGGCCAGCGCGCGCAGCTTGCCGGCCTTGATATTGGCCTGCTGGGCGCCGATGGTGTCCACCATCACCGGCACGCGGCCCGCCATGACGTCGATGGACGCCTGGCCGCCGCCGGGATAGGACACCGAGCCCATGCGCAGATCGGCCTTGGCGGCGAACAGCCGCATCGCCAGCTCGAACGCCTGGGCGCCGGAGGCGAACATCATCGGGTCCGGCTGCGCGCGGGCGGTCTGGATCAGCGACGGCACGCTGTTGAACGGCGCGGACGGCGCGCCCACCATCACCATCGGCGCCGTGGCGATCATGCTGACCGGCTCGAACGCGGTCAGCGGGTCATACGGCGTGGCCTTGACCAGATGCGGCCCGATCACCATGGTGCCGCTGACCGCCACGCCCAGCGTGTAGCCGTCCGGCGCGCTCTTGGCGACGGTGCCCATGCCGAGCATGCCGCCCACGCCCGGGCGGTTTTCCACCACCACCGGCTGGCCGATCATCGCGCCCAGCTCGTTGGCGATGATTCGCCCCACCGTGTCGGACGCGCCGCCGGCGGTATAGCCCACCACCAGTCGCACCGGCCGGGTCGGCCAGCTGTCGGCACGAGCGGGCGCGGGTAGCTGCAGCGAGGCGGCCAGCCCAAGCAGGATGGCCAGTCGCGGCAAGGAAAGCACGCGGGGGATCGCACTGGCGAGGCGGCGGAACGTCATGGGTTGTCTCCGGGTGTGTGCACGTGTTCGTGCTTGGTATGGTTGCATTTCATCCCGGACGTGTTCAGTATTCAAACGGAATCTTTACCAATATTCACTATGTGAACATCTCGACCGGGGAGAGGCCGAAAACATGACAAAAGCAGAGACAGAAGCAGAGACGGAAGCCGGCGAGGACACCGGCAGCGCTCCCAAGGGTGCACAGACCGTCACACGGGCGATGGTGCTGCTCAAGCTGATTGCGGCCCATCACCCGACCGGCGTGGCGCTGGGCGTGCTGGCGCAGGCGGCCGGGCTGGACCGCGCCACCGCCTACCGGCTGGCGACGAGTCTGGTCGAATCCGGCATGGTCGAGCGCGAACAACGGCTGTACCGGCTCGGGCTGGACGCCATGCAGCTCGGGCTGGCGGCGATGAAAGGCGCGCCGATCCTGGACCGCTGCCGCCCGGTGATGCAGCGGCTGGCGCGGCGCACCGAGGACACGGTTTTCCTCGTGGTGCGCAATGGCGACTACGGCCACTGCCTCCATTGCGAGGAGGGCGCGTTTCCGGTCAAGGCGCTGGTGCTGCAGGTGGGCGGCATGCGCGTGCTCGGCATCGGCTCGGCGGGCGTGACGCTGCTGTCGATGCTCGACGATGGCGAGATTGCCGCGCTCTACGCGCGCCATACGTCCGAATTCACGCCGCACGGGCTGTCGCTGGCCAAGCTGCGCACGCTGGTGACGCGCGCGCGCTCGGCCGGGCTGGCCAAGACGGACAGCCTCGTCAACGAGGGCGTGAGCGGCGTCGGCATGCGCTTCGAAATCACGCCGGGCAACTTCGCGGCGGTGAGCGTGGCCGCCATCCGCAGCCGCATGCAGGAGTCCCGCAAGCAGTGGATTGCCGACCTGATCGCCGAAGAACTGCGCTCGGCGGGCTTCCGGTGCGCGTATGCTGGGACCGGGCTGGATGGCGCCCCGGGTGCCGATCTGGCGTAGCACCTTCGACCCCAACGGAGAACGGACGATGCGAATCCCCCTGCGTGGCATGGCCTGTCTGGCCATATGTCTGATGCTTGGCGCAGGCCCGGCTGGGGCGACTGGACCGGCGGATGGCGTGGAGACCTACACCGGACTCTGCGACGCCTCGGCCGGCTTCGCCCTCGGCCCCGACCACTTCGTCGTGGTGGGCGACGAGCACAACGTGCTGACGGTGTACCAGGCCGGTCAGCCGCGCGCGGTCAAGACCTTCACGCTTGGCGGCTTCCTCGGCACCGATGACGATGGCGAGTCGGACCTCGAAGGAGCCGCCGTTGTCGGCCAGCGCGCCTACGTCATCTCGTCGCACGGCCGCAATGCCAAGGGCAAGGAGCAGGGGCGCCGGCACCGGTTCTTCGCGGTGGAACTCGATCCGGGCCGGCTGTCGCTGAAGCCGGTGGGCCGGCCCTACAAGGATCTGCTGAAAGATCTCGTGGCGTCTCCGGCGCTGGCCTCGCTGCCGCTCAAGACGGCCGCCGAACGGGCACCGGAAAGCCCGGGTGGGCTCAATATCGAAGGACTCGCGGCAGCGGATGGCGGCTTGCTGATCGGCTTCCGCAATCCGCTGGTCGATGGCAAGGCCATCCTCGTGCCGCTGGAGAACCCTGATGGGCTCATCGACGGCAAGCCGGCGAAGTTTGGCAGCCCGCTACTGCTCGATCTGGGCGGACGGGGCATCCGCAGCATCGAGCGCGTGGGGCAGGGGTATGTGATCGCCGCAGGGCCGGTGGCTGACCATGGCACCTTCGCCCTATATAAATGGTCCGGCGCCGCCAATGACCGGCCCGTGGCGTTCGGCCAGGCCGCCATCGCCACGCTGAAGCCGGAAGCCATCTTCACGATGCCGGGCACGCAGCGCCTGCGCATTCTCAGCGACGACGGCGGTGTGCTGCGCGATGGCGTGGCATGCAAGCGCCTGCCGGCGGCCCGGCAGGGGTTCCGCAGCGTGACGGTGGCGCCGTAAGCCGGGGCGGGTTAACGCACCAGCACCGCGCGGCCGATATAGAGCACCGGGCCGGTCGGGCGGCCGATGGGCGATCCGGCGGCGGGCTCGAGCGTGATCTCGAACAACTGGTTGTCCTGGAGGGCCGGCAGGCGGTCCAGCGCGACATCGAGCGACTGGTCAGCCTGTACCAGACCCAGCGAGACCGGCCCGCTCCAGTCGTCGGCCTTGGTCCAGAATTGCAGCGCGCGATTGGTCGGCGCGGCCTGCGCGCCGAGCGGAATCAGCTTCAGCCGGCGCGGGCTGGACGCCTGGATCAGCCAGCCCGGCGTCTTGTCCTGCGGCGCGGCCAGCACCACCACATAGCGCGGCGGCGCGGGCGGCGCGAACGCGCGCAGGCCCAGCATGGCGGCCAGCAGCAGCGAGCAGGCCGTCGCCCCGAAGGCAATACCGCGCCAGAGCGCCAGCGAATGCCACCATCCGGGCGTGCCGGTGGCAGGCGTGGCTGGCTTGGGGCGCTGTTCGGCATGGCCGATGCTGCGCGCGATGCCCGCCCAGACGCGGGGCGCGGGCGTGACGGGCTCGGCCAGCGCCGACAGCGGATGGAGGCGCGCTTCCCAGTCATCGACACGGTCTTGCAGGCCGGGCTCCTGCGGCAGGCGCCGCGCCACGTCCTCGCGCTGGGCGGCGGAGAGCGTGCCCAGCACGTAGCCGGCGGCGAGGTCGTCCAACGCATCCCAGTCGTCGCTCATTGCATGCACTCCTTCAACGCCTGCAGGCCACGCCGCACCCAGGCTTTCACGCTGCCCAGCGGCGCGTTGAGTCGCGTGGCGATCTCGCTGTGCGAGCAGCCATCGACATAGGCATACAGGATGCTGTCGCGCTTGGGCGGGTCCAGTTGTTCGAGGCAGATGGCCAGCCGGCCGAGCATCACGCGGGTCTCGCCGGCCGGGGCCGTGCCCGCCACGGCGGCCAGTGCCGCCTCGTCCTCGATGGCCTGCGCCATGTCCTCGTCGGGCAGCACCAGCCGTAAGCGGTCGCGCACGAGGTTGAGCGCCTGATGCCGGACCAGGCTGAACAGCCAGCCGCGCGCCGCGCCGCGTGCGGGGTCGAACGTATGCGCATGGCTCCAGACCTTGACGAAGGCGTCATGCAGCACGTCTTCCGCCAGGGCCCGGTCCCGCACGATACGGACCGCCACGCCCAGCAGGTACGGGGCTGCGTGCTCGTAGAGACGGCGCAATGCCGTCACGTCCCGCGCGGCGCAACCGGCGAGCGCGGATTCGTAGTCGAAATGGTCGTTGACGGAGGGCAGGGCGGCGGTCAAGAGCGGGCTCTCTGGTGGCTGCAGGGCTGCAAGGGGGCGGCGGGCTGGGGGCGCCCGAGCGCACATCTTACGCCCGACAGTCGGCAGCGGCCCGCTGGGCTTTCCCTAATGCCGCGCGCGCCAGCCCGCTCAGGCCGCCGCTTTCCAGAACAGGTAGTCCGCCTGGTAGCGCACCATCTGCGCCGCGCCACGATTGGCCGCACTGCAGGCCGCCGCAGGCGCCACGCCGCCACGGGTGGCCACGCGCTGGATAAAGGTGACGCCGCTCATCATGCCGCTGCCGGTCGCTGGATTCGCCTTCACGAGCTGGTGCGGGATGTTGCCATCGCCGGCCGGCGACACCGCGACCTGGGTGGCGGTGACCTTCGAGCCGTCCATGGCTTCCCATGTGGCCGGCGGTCCGTAGTACTTGCCGACCGCCTTGCCGCTGCGGTCGTTCAGTGTGGCGGTGGGGCCGACGAAGGCCCATTCGAACTGGTCGGCGGCGTTGGCCTTGGGTCGGCACTCGTAGCGCAGTTCGCCCACGCCGACCGTCTGCATGGCGAGCTTGTGGCCGTCGGGTACCTTGATGGCGTCGGCGACAGGCGTGGGCGTGGGCGTGGGCGCAGACATCGAACCGGACTGGTGCATGCCGCCGCAGGCGGTCAGGGCGAGGCAGGCCGAGACCGGAACGAGAAGGGAGATGCGGATCATGGTGGGGCTCCTTGGTGTGTCGTGGATCGGTGCGAACCCGGAGGCCGCACAGACGCTACACACCAGCGGAGCGAATGGATGCAGTCAGGCGGAAGTATTTATCCGGCCGACTTGCCTGCGGCGGCCTGGAGGATCAGGTTGGCCACCTCCTGCGGGCGGGACAGCAACGAGACGTGGCTCGCCGGAATCTCCACGGTCTGCGCGCCCATGCGCTTGGCCATGAAGCGTTCGAGGTCCGGGTTGATCGTGCGGTCCTGGGTCGACACCGCGTACCACGTCGGCTTGTCGCGCCAGGCCGCCACGGTGGTCTTCGCCATGGTGATGGCCTTGGCCATCGGCTGCTGGACGGCGTAGTAGCCACGCGCCTGCGTTTCCGGCAGATCCCCGGCGAAGTCGTGCAGGAATGCCTGTTCGGAAAGCCGGCCGTATCCATCCGCACCCCATTGCAATCCGCCCGAGGCCGGCGCGGCGGGGAACGTCTTTGTCAGCGCGGGGTAGTCCTCGCCGGCGTCCGGCGCGCGGGCGGCGATGTAGACCAGCCCGGCCACTTTCGGGTCATCGCCGGCCTGGCTGATGACCATGCCGCCGTAGGAGTGCGCCACGAGCAGCGTGGGGCCGTCCTGGACCGCCAGGGCGCGCTTGACCGCATCGACGTCCGCGTCCAGCGACGTCGTCGGGTTCTGCACCGAAGTGACGTGGTAGCCCTTCGCCTGCAACAGCGGAATGACCTTCTCCCAGCTCGATCCATCGGCATACAGGCCGTGCACCAGCACGATGTTCTTGACGGGGACGGTGTTCGCCGGCGAAGGCGTCTGCGCCATGGCGCCGGAGGCGAGGGTGAGGGCGGCGAGCGCGGCCAGGGTGGCCGGGAGGGTGCGGTGGAGTTTCATGGTCGGTCCTTTCGATCAGGTAGAGGGATGAATTGCAGCGTCATGGGCTGTCTGCGGTCAGACGAACCGCCCGCGCTGGCTATTCCGTCTCCGGTGACTTCCTGCCCGCAGCCCCGTGGGATCGTGCAAACATCGTGCGAAATCCGCCGGCAACCCGCCGCGCCCGGGCAATATCGATAGTTGAAAGACTTCGTTGTGCGCGCCGCGCCCCTTTCCGATACTGAATGCCGCTCCGCATTCCAATCTGACAGGGACTCCCGATGCCGTCGCACTCCGTGGCCAACACCCGCCGTACCGCGCTCAAACAACTCGTATCCCTCGCCGTTGCCAGCGGCGCAGGCTCGCTGCTGGCCGCGTGCTCTCGTGGCGACGAGACCGCCACGCCGAAAGCGGCGGCCGCTGCGCCGGCGGTGGTCGGCAAGGTTGGCGACAAGGTGCGCTTCCGTTACCCGGACAACCCGACCTTCGATCTGGTCTACCTGGCCGACCAGCTCGGTTATTTCGAAGGCACGAACACGCGGCCCGAGTACATCGGCAAGGTGGCGGCGCCCCAGATCATCCCGCTGGTGGGCACGGGCGAGATCGATTTCGGCTCACGCATGGTGCCGCTGGTGATCTCGGCGGTGGCCAGCGGCTCCGACATCAAGGTAGTGGCGGCCGGCAACAAGACGCTGCAGGACGCGCCGCACATGAAGTACTTCGTGCGCAAGGCGTCCGGCATCCGCGCCCCGAAAGACCTCGAAGGCAAGACCGTCGGCATCAACAGCTTCGGCGCGTGCGCGGAGTTCGTCACCAAGACGTACCTGCGCGAGAAGGGCGTGGACGTCAACAAGATCAACTTCGTCGTGATTCCGGACGATCAGGCCGAGCAGACGCTGGTCACCGGCAACACCGACCTGGCGATCATCCACGCACCGTTCTCGGGCCGCGCCGACCACGCCGACAAGCTGGTGCGGCTGTGGAGCGACTTCGACCTCGACGCCGGGCTGGGCGGCATGCAGCCCTACAGCGCGCACGGCAAGTTCATTCGCGAGCATCCGGAATCCGTGCGCGACGTCGTGACCGCGCTCGCCAAGGCGGCCAACTGGGTCAACGCGAACCCGGAGGACGCGCGCAAGCTGGTGTCCAAGCGCATCAACCTGCAGCTCGACTACGTGGACCGCTACGCCTACGTCGATAACCTCGTCGTCACCGAGCCGCCGATCCAGTATTACATCGACGTCCTCGAAACCGAGGGCAAGCTCCCCAAGGGCAAAGTCGCCGCGCGCGATCTCTACACGAACGAGTTCAATCCGTACGCCACGCAGGGACCGGCGAAGGCATGAGCACGACCGACTCCCACAAGATCACCGCGCGCGGCGTGCGCATGGACTATGCCGTGCGCAACGAGGCGGGGCGCCCGGAGAACGTGGCCGTGCTGCGCGACTTCGACCTTGATATCCGCGACGGCGAACTGCTGTCGATCCTGGGGCCGTCCGGCTGCGGCAAGTCGACCTTCCTGAGCATCCTCGCTGGCCTGACTGACCGCACCGGTGGCAACATCGCCATCGACGGCAAGCCGCTGCAGGGCATCAACCCGGCGCAGGGCGTGGTGTTCCAGGGCTACGCCTTGTTCCCGTGGCGTACCGTGCTCGAGAACATCGAGGTCGGGCTCGAGATTCGCGGCGTGCCGCGTGCGGAGCGGCGGCGCATTGCGGGGGAGTACCTCGAGCTGGTAGGGCTGACCGGCTTCGGCCCGCGCTTTCCGCATGAAATCTCGGGCGGCATGAAGCAGCGCGTGGCGATTGCGCGCGCGCTGGCCTACAAGCCCGAAGTGCTGCTGATGGACGAACCATTCGCCGCGCTGGACGCACAGACGCGCGAGATCCTGCAAGGCGAACTGCTGCGGATCTGGGAGCAGACGCGCAAGACCATCGTGTTCATCACCCACAGTATCGACGAGGCGATCTTCCTGTCGGACCGCATCGCCATCATGACGCGGCGCCCGGGTACGGTGAAGGCGATTCTCGACGTGCCGCTGCCGCGCCCACGCGCGCCCGAGGTGCGAAATTCCGAAGCGTTCGTGCGACTGCGCCAGCAGGCGTGGGACGTGCTCAAGGACGAGGTCCAGTTCGCGAACCCGGCCGCCGTGCCGCGCCCACTCGGCGCCACGGCCAATCCCGGCGAGCGTGCGGCCGCCGAACCTGTGCTGGCGAGGGCCGCATCATGAGCGGCAAGGCTACCGACCGCGCGCTCGGCGTGCTGGGCATCATCGGTTTCCTGCTGCTGTGGGAGCTGGTGCCACGGCTGGGCATCGTCAGCGCCGCCTACCTGAGTCCGCCATCGCAGATCCTGGGCGCCATCTGGCAGCTGATCGGCAGCGGTGCGCTGTGGAAGCACCTGCTCGCCAGCCTCCAGCGCTCGCTGTGGGGCCTGGCCGCCGCCATCGGGCTCGGCGTGACGCTGGGCCTGCTGATGGGCTGGTTCAGCCGCTTCGAGGCGATCGTCGATCCGATTCTGCAACTGTTCCGGCAGACCTCGGCCTTCGCGCTGTTCCCGGTGTTCATCCTGTTCCTTGGTATCGGCGAGACCTCCAAGGTGGCGATCATCTTCTGGGCGTCGTTCTGGCCGGTGCTGCTGAGCACGATTGGCGGCGTCAAGCAGGTGGACCGGCTGTTGATCGACTCGGCCCGCTCGATGGGCGCGTCGCGGCTGTTCGTGTTCCGCAAGGTCGTGCTGCCGGCGGCGTCGCCATCGATCTTCACGGGTGTGCGGCTGGCGGGCACGTATTGCATCACCGCGCTGGTGGCGGCGGAGATGATCGGCGCGCATTCCGGGCTCGGCTTCATGACGCTCAACGCGCAGGAGGTCTTCCAGATTCCGACCATGTACGCGGGCATCCTGCTGCTGGCGGTGCTGGGGCTGGTGCTCAACTACGGGCTGGCACGGGTGGAGCGCCGCATGACGCGCTGGCGCAAGGGGCTCACGCTCAATGGCTGAGATCGCGTCCGAATGCGGGTGCGCGCCGGCGGCCAAAGCGCCGCGTTTGATCCCCGGCGCGTGGCATGCCATCGCGCTGGCGGTGGCGGCCGGCCTGCTCGGCCTGGCTGCCGCGCCACGCTGGCTAGAACAGTCGCCGCATCTTGTCGAACGATTGCCGGTTGCCTTGCAGGCGGGGGCGCGGTACCTGGAGCGGGAGCCCGACTGGACGACGCTGCCGCGCGGCCCGTTGCTCGAAGCCGTGCGGGCGCGTGGCGAGCTGGTGGTGGGCGTGCGGCAATACGCCCGTCCCGCGCCGCCTAGCCGGCCGACGCCGCCTGAACCCGATGCGTTCGATGTCTCGCTCGCGCGCTATCTTGCTGAACGATTGCAGGTGCGTCTGCGGGTAGTCGGCCTGCCTGCCGATGCGCGCGGCGTGAGCGTGCCCGGTGTCGATCTTGTGGTGGCCGGCGCCATCGATAGCGGTCCGTATGCCGTGCCGACCGCCTACACCGGCGGCGCCGGCGCGCTCGTCACGCTGCGCGGCAGCGACTATCGTGCGCCGAGTGATCTCGCCGGGCGCGCGGTCTGTGTCGCACAGGGTAGCCCTTATGCGCATCCCGTCACGGAGACGCTGGGCGCGCAGGTACGTTCGTATTCTTCGTCGATCCGCGCCGTGGCCGCGTTTATGGCCGGCGAATGCCAGGCGCTGGCGGAAGACGCCCCTGTGGTGGCGCGGCTGATGGGATTGCCCGAGTGGCGCTTCTATCGGCGGCTCGACGCGGGCCTGCTTCCCGACAACGCCGGTCCGCAGATCGTGATCCGGCAGGACGACTCCCGCTCCGCAGCGTGGCTCGATCGCGCCGTGCGGCATTGGAAGATCGGCGGGGCGCTCGCCACTGCCCGTACGCAGCGCGCCGGCGATATTGCCTACGAAGCCAGCCAGCTTGGCGACGGCCTCGTCTGCCATTCCTGACGCCAGCCGATGTCTGCCTGCGGCTATCGATATGTGGGCCGCAGCGCCTAAGCATCCTCGAAAAAATTCGTCGTGACGTGTAGGGGGGCCATGCTCCAATGGCCGCTTGTTCCCCCACTCGCTGCACCATGACCAACCTTTCGGAATTGCACGTCCTACAGCGCTCCGGTGCGCCTGTGCGGCGCATTGCGGACGACGCCGAAGCCATCGCCGTGGCGCATGCCCTGGCGGCCGATTTTGCCGAAGGCGCCGCGCGACGCGACCGCGAGCGCATCCTGCCCTGGGACGAACTGAACCGCTGGTCCGGCAGCGGGCTTGGGGCGATCACGATTCCGCGCGCGTTCGGCGGTGCCGGCGTGTCGTACGCCACGCTCGCAGAGGTCTTTGCGATCCTCAGCGCCGCCGATGGCTCACTGGGTCAGATCCCGCAGAATCACTTCGGCCTGCTCGGCGTGCTGCGCGAGATCGGCACGCCGGCGCAGAAGCAGCGCTACTACGCCGAGGTGCTCGCCGGGCAGCGGCTTGGCAATGCGGGGCCGGAGCGCCGCTCCGCCACGAGCCAGACCGTCCTGCAAACCGGCACGCGGCTGCGCCGCACAGAACAGGGCTTGCGGCTGACTGGCCAGCGCTTCTATTCGACCGGCGCGCTGTTCGCGCATCGGGTGCCCGTACGCGCGCTGGACGACGAAGGCCGCGCCGTGCAGGCATGGGTGCCGCGCGATGCGGCGGGCCTGACCGTGAACGACGACTGGTCGTCGTTCGGCCAGCGCACCACCGCCAGCGGCACGGTGCTCTTCGACAACGTGGCCGTCTCAGAGGAAGACGTGTTGCCGGTCTGGCAGCTTGCGGAGCGCCCCGGGATCTACGGGCCGACTTCGCAGCTGATCCAGGCCGCCATCGACCTGGGTATCGCACAGGCTGCCTTTGACGATGCCATCGCCTTCGTGCGCGCCTACGCGCGGCCGTGGATCGACGCCAAAGTGGAGCACGCCACCGACGATCCCTATCTGATCGGCGATGTCGGCCGGCTTGCCGTGGATCTCCACGCCGCGCGCGAAGTGCTGGGCGAGGCTGGGCGCGCGCTCGAAGCCATCGCCGCAGGCTCGGTGACGGATGCGCTGAGCGCGGAGGCGTCGGTGGCCGTGGCGGAAGCCAAGGTGCTGACCACCGAGATCGCGCTCGCGGCCAGCGAGAAGCTGTTCGAGCTGGCGGGCTCCTCCGCCACGCGCGCCAAGCACAACCTCGACCGCCACTGGCGCAACGCGCGCACCCATACGCTGCACGATCCGGTGCGCTGGAAGCTCCACCTGATCGGCAACTATCACCTCAACGGCGTTCAGCCGGCACGGCACTCCTGGAATTGATATGACCTTGCTGTTTACGCCTCCACCTGCTGCCGATCATCGGGACAGCCGTCCCGCACCGGCCGCGCCGCCGCCGCGCGCCCATCGCATTGCCGATGACGCCGAAGCCATCGCCGCCGCGCAACTGCTGGCGGAACGCTTTGCCCCCGACGCCGCGCTGCGTGACCGCGAGCGCCGACTGCCGTGGGAAGAACTCGACGCGCTGAGCGCCAGCGGCCTGCTGGGCATCACTGTGCCGCGCGAGCACGGCGGCGCCGGCGTGTCCAACGGCACGCTGGCCGAAGTGATCGCAACGCTCGCTGCTGCCGATGGCTCGCTGGGCCAGATCCCGCAGAACCACTACTACGCGCTCGAAGTGCTGCGCGTGGGCGGCACGGCGGCGCAGCGAGCGGCGTTCTACGCCCGGGCGCTGGCCGGTGAGCGCTTCGGCAATGCGCTGGCCGAGATCGGTCACAAGGACTTCAAGCGCCGCACGCGGCTGGTGCCGGATGGCGACGGCTTCCGGCTGATCGGCAACAAGTTCTATTGCACGGGTGCGATCTTCGCGCACCAGATTCCCACGCTGGCCGTGGCGCAGGAGGATGGGCGCGAGGTCACTTACATCGCTATCGTGCCGCGCGATGCAGCCGGCATCACCATCGTCGACGACTGGGATGGCTTTGGCCAGCGCGTCACGGGTAGCGGATCGGTGACCTTCGACAACGTGCGCGTCGAGGCGGACTGGGTGCTGCCGTTCCAGGCGTCGTTCGAGACGCCGACCACCATCGGTCCCGTGGCGCAGCTGATGCATGCGGCCATTGACCTTGGCATTGGGCACGGCGCGTTCGCCGCCACGTTGCCGTTCATCCGCGATCATGCGCGGCCCTGGGTGGATGCGAAGGTCGCACATGCCAGCGAGGATCCGCTGACGATCCATCAGGTCGGTGACGTCAAGGTCAGGCTCCGCGCCGCCGAGGCGCTGGTGCGGCGGGCCGGGCGCATCGTCGATGCGGCGCAGCGCAGCCCCGACGCCCAGACCGTAGCGGCGGCATCCATCGCCGTGGCGGAAGCGCGCGCGGCCACAACCACCGCCTCGCTGCTGGCCGGCACCCGGCTGTTCGAACTGGGCGGCACGGCATCGACGCTCGACGGGCAAGGGCTAGACCGCTTCTGGCGCAACGCGCGCACCCATACCCTCCACGATCCGGTGCGATGGAAGTATCACGCCATCGGCAACTACTACCTCAACGACCGCCTGCCGACGCGGCACGGAGCCCTCTGATGGCGCGCAAGCAGATCCTGCTCAACGCGTTCAACATGAACTGCGTCGGGCACATCAATCACGGCCTGTGGACCCACCCGCGCGACCGCTCCACGGAATACAACACGCTCGAATACTGGGTGGAGCAGGCGCGCACGCTGGAGCGCGGGTTGTTCGATGGGCTGTTTATCGCCGATATCGTCGGTGTCTACGACCTCTATCGCGGCAATGTCGATGTCACGCTGCGTGAGTCGATCCAGCTGCCGGTCAACGATCCGCTGCTGCTGGTACCGGCCATGGCCGCCGCCACGCGCCACCTCGGCTTCGGCGTAACCGTCAACCTGACCTACGACGCACCGTACCTGCTGGCGCGGCGCTTCTCCACGCTCGATCACCTGACGCGTGGCCGTGTCGGCTGGAACATCGTCACCGGTTATCTGGACAGCGCGGCGCGCGCCATGGGCCTCGACGGGCAGTTCCCGCATGACGAGCGCTACGACCGCGCCGACGAGTATCTGGAGGTGCTCTACAAGCTCTGGGAGGGCAGCTGGGAGGAGGGCGCCGTGCTGCGCGACAAGGCCACGCGCACATTCGCCGATCCGGCCCGGGTGCACAAGGTGGTCCATCACGGCCGCTACTACGACGTGGAGGGCTACCACCTGGCGGAACCCTCCGCGCAGCGCACCCCGGTGCTATTCCAGGCCGGCAGTTCGGGGCGCGGGCAGCAGTTCGCGGCGCGCCATGCGGAATGCGTGTTTATCTCGCCGCCGAGCAAGGAGGCGGCACGCAAGACCGTCAGCGCACTGCGCGAGCAGTTGGTGGCGGCGGGCCGGCGCCCGGATGACGTCAAGGTCTTTGCCGGCGCTGCCGTGGTCACGGGCCGCACCGAAGCGGAGGCGCGCGCGCTCCACGCCGAGTACCGCGACTACGCGAGCCGCGAAGCCGGGCTTGCGCATTTCGCCGCCAGCACGGGCGTGGACTTCGCGCGCTATGGCCTCGATGAGCCGGTGGACTATGGCGGCGGCAACGCCATCGAGTCCGCGCAGCGCACCGCCGCCCAGCATGGCTGGACGCGCCGCAAGCTGCTGGATCTGTTCGAGCTGGGCGGACGCTATCCCGCCATCGTTGGCGACCCCGCACAGGTGGCCGACGAACTCGAGTCCTGGATCGACGAGACCGGCATCGACGGCTTCAACCTGAGCCGCACCGTGGTGCCGGAGAGCTACACGCACTTCGTCGACCTGATCGTTCCCGAGCTACAGAACCGGGGCCGCTTCAAGACGGCCTATGCCGAGGGGTCGCTGCGCCACAAGCTGTTCGGCGACGGCGACCGCCTGCCAGATCGCCACGCGGCCGCGCAGTTCCGCCGCCTTTGATTCTTCATCCTGCCCATCACCATGCTGAAATCCTCACTGCTGCTTCCCCTGTTTGCTTCGCTGGCGATCGTCGCTTCCGCCTCTTCAGCCGCGCACGCCGCGCCGCTCACCATTGGCGTCACGCCGGGCTCGCTGGCCGACTCGGTCGAGGTGGCCGCCACCGAGGCCCGCAAGCAGGGTCTCGACGTCAAGGTGATCGAGTTCACCGACTGGACCACGCCGAACGTGGCGCTGGCTGCCGGGGACCTCGACATCAACTACTTCCAGCATCAGGCGTTTCTGGACAACGCCGTGAAGGAGCGCGGCTACAAGTTCCGCAGCGTGGCGCTTGGGGTGCTGCCCAACATCGGCCTGTATTCCACCCACATCAAGCGCTTCGGCGACCTCAAGGACGGCGCGCGCGTGGGCGTGGCGAACGATCCGGTGAATCAGGGGCGCGGCCTGCTGCTGTTGCAGAAGGCGGGGCTGATCAAGCTGCGCGATGGCGTGGGCGCGAAGGGCAGCGTCAACGACATCGTGGACAACCCCAAGAAGCTCAAGTTCGTGGAAGTGGAGGGGCCGCAGCTCGTGCGCGCGCTCGATGACGTGGACCTCGCGCAGGGCTACCCGGCGCACTTCGTCAACGCCGGCAAGCCGCAGGTGGCGGGCTCCGGACTGCTCTACTCGGGCATCGACGACACCTACTTCGCCATCCGCTTCGTGACGCGGGAGAACAATGCCAGCGATGCCCGCGTGGCGCGCTTCGTGAAGATCTACCAGGAGTCGCCGGCGGTGCGCAAGCAGCTCAGCACCTCGTTCGCGAACAACGACAAGCTCTACAGCCTGCCCTGGCTGAAGCCCTGACTGGAGACTCGTGCAGATGGCCGCCACCTTTCCGTTGTTCCGCAGGGGACTTCTCCAGACTGCTTCGCGTAGCGCGCCGCCGGTGGCACGCGCGGAAGGCACAACCGCGCCCAATGCGGGTTCGATCCGATTCGAGGGCGTGGGCAAGACTTATCACGCGGCGAGCGGGCCGGTGGAGGCGCTGCGCGAGATTGACCTTGAGATTCCCGCTGGCGGCATCTTCGGGATCATCGGTCGCAGCGGCGCGGGGAAGTCGAGCCTGCTGCGCACCATCAACGGGCTGGAGACGCCGAGCGCAGGCCGGGTCACCGTGGGCGGCGTGGACGTGGCGACGCTGGGGACGGGCGAGCTGGTGACGTTGCGCCGGCGGATCGGCATGATCTTCCAGCACTTCAACCTACTGTCCGCCAAGACCGTGGCCGAAAACGTGGCGCTGCCGCTCAAGGTGGCCGGCGTGCCCCGGGCGGAGATCGCGGAGCGCGTGGCGTCGCTGCTGGCGCTGGTCGGCCTCGACGGCAAGGCGGATGCGTACCCCGGCCGGCTGTCGGGCGGACAGAAGCAGCGTGTGGGCATTGCGCGCGCGCTGGTTCATCGGCCCGACATCCTGCTTTGCGACGAGGCCACCTCCGCGCTGGACCCGGAGACCACGCAGTCGATCCTGGCCCTGCTGCGCGACATCAACGCGCGGCTTGGCATCACCATCGTGCTGATTACCCACGAAATGCGCGTGATTCGGGCGATCTGCGACAGCGTGCTGGTGCTGGAACGCGGGGCCATCGCCGAGACCGGGCCGGTGTGGCAGGTCTTCGGGAATCCGCAGCACGATGCCACGCGGGCGCTGCTGGCGCCGCTGGCCACGCGCGTGCCCGAGGACATCGCGCAGCGCCTGCATGCGCAGCCGGAGGGCGCGGGGGACTGGCATCGAGTGGTCGAACTGCGCTATGCCGGCGGCGAGGTGCCGGATCTGTCGCGCGTGGCCGCCGCGTTCGGCGCCGGCGTGCGGCTGCTGCATGGCAGTCTCGACCGGATTCAGGGGCACACGCAAGGCGCGCTGCTGCTCTCCATCCCCGCCCACGCCGCGCTGGAGGCTGCGGTGGCGTCGGCCGGGGCTATCGCCCATCACGTCACCACGCTAGGTTATGTCTCCGATACTCATTGACCGCCTCTGGGCCGCTTTCCTCGATACGCTGACGATGGTCGGCGCCTCCGCGCTGATCGCCGCGCTGGCCGGGCTGCCGCTCGCCGTGCTGCTGGTGGTGACTGCGCCGGGCGGCATGCGGCCCGCGCCGCGCTTCCATCGGCTGGCTGGCACCCTGGTCAACGGCTTCCGCGCTACGCCATTCATCGTGTTGCTGGTGGCGTTGCTGCCGTTCACGCGGCTGGTGGTAGGGGTGACGATTGGCGTCTGGGCGGCCGTGGTGCCGCTCGCGATCAGCGCCACGCCGTTCTTCGCGCGGATTGCCGAGGTGAGCCTGCGCGAAGTGGACCATGGCTTGATCGAGGCGGCCCAGGCGATGGGATGCCAGCGCCGCCATATCGTCTGGCATGTGCTGCTGCCGGAAGCGTTGCCGGGCATCGTCGGCGGGTTCACGATCACCGTGGTCTCGCTGATCGGGGCGTCCGCGATTGCCGGCGCGGTCGGTGCGGGCGGGCTGGGCGACCTGGCGATCCGCTACGGCTACCAGCGCTTCGATACGGTGGTGATGGTCGTGGTGATTGTGGTGCTGATTGCGCTGGTCACCGGCGTACAGGCAGCCGGCGACCGGTGGGTCAGGCGCTTGCGCCTGCGCTAGTCGGGCGATTCAACCCAGGCGGGCATCGACCAGCACGCGGCCCGTGAGCCGGCGGATGCGGGGATCGACAAAGTAGCCGCCGCCTTCCACATAGCGCAGGAACGCGCGGTCGCAGACCGTGCAGGCCCAGACATCGCAGCGGTTGGCCGGGTAGTACAGCGGCGCCACCGGGGCCTCGGGCGACCAGAAGCCGACGCTGTCGGGGTCGTACTCCTGGAACGTCGCTTCCTCATAGGCGCTGGCAACCAGCGTGCCGATCTTCTTCAGTTGTGCGTCGGGAAACGAAATTGGCAGGCTGGCCCAGCCGCGTAGCGCGTCGGCGGCGCAGGTGCAGTCGGCGGTGACGTGGTCGGTGCGCTGCGCCAGTTGCTGCAAGGCGTCGAAATCAAGGTAAGGAAAGTCTTCCACGGTGGAGGCAAGGCTGGGGAGTGGGGCGATCTTACCCCCAATTCCCCGGCAAGGCGTGTCACACCGTCGGCGCAGTCCGCACACCGCCCGCCCCAGCGATGCGGCGGTCGAGCAGCCAGACCGCGAGCAGCGTGACGCCCATCATCGGGAACACGGCGCCGAGCAGGCCCAGCCCGATGGCCCAGGCGCGCATCGGCGGCAATGCGGCGGGATGGCTCGGTGCGCCGAGCTTGCGCGCCGGCTTGCGCTGGATCCACATCACCAGACCCGTGATGGCCATCGCCATCAGGCCCAACGAAATCGCCGCGCAGATAAGCTGGTTGGCCAGCCCGAAGTAGCGGCCCATATGCAGGGAGGTGCCGTACGAGATGGCCTGCGCCACGGGCCCGTAGTCGGCGAAGCGGAGATCCTTGACGACTCGCCCGTTGGCGGGATCGATATGGAGCGTGCGCTCGCCGCTCGGATCGGCAGGGAAGCAGGACGCGGTATAGACGCCGCCGGGCGCCTTCGGGAAGACCACCTGGCAGCCGGTGGTGATGCCTTGGGCGGCCACCACGGCCACGACCTGATCCAGTGTCAGCGGCGCGGTCTGCGCCGGGGCTACGCTGGGCACGGCGGTCAGGCCGACGGCCCATGGCATGTCTGCCAGCGGCAGCGATTCCATCGTGTGGTGATGCTTGGCGTGATCGGCGCCGGCGGCCGGGGGCGCGGCATGCGCGTGCATGTCGCCCTGACCATCGGCCGGACGGCCGAGATTCGCGGCCGTGGCGAGCGCCTTGAACTGCTTGCCCCACGAACCCGTCCACGGCAAACCGGACAGGATGAACGCCAAGGCGCCCACGGCCAGCCATGCGCCGAGCACGAGATGGATTTCCTTCCATCCGCCGCGCGATCCCGTGGCGGGGCCGGGCACAAAGGCGCGCGCGCCGCGCTGGCGCAGGCGCGGCCACCACATCGCCAGGCCCGTGGCGATCATCACCAGCACCCAGCATGCCGCCAGTTCCATCAGCAACTCGCCCGGCTTGCCGACG
The DNA here is from genome assembly GCF_900115455.1 of Cupriavidus sp. OV096. NCBI lineage: Bacteria > Pseudomonadati > Pseudomonadota > Betaproteobacteria > Burkholderiales > Burkholderiaceae > Cupriavidus > Cupriavidus sp. OV096. The sequence goes on along the minus strand of NZ_FOWM01000015.1, from coordinate 27,208 downwards.
AGCAGGGCGCGGTGGATCATGCGCACCTGCTTCATGAAGCGGTCTTCCACGCTCAGGCTGCCGAGGTAGGTGCCGGTGTAGGGGTTCAGGAAGACGCTGTCGCTGCCGCCCGCAGGCAGGCGGAAGACGAATTCGGCGCTCGCCCGGGGATCGGTATTGAGCGTGTAGTTGGTGACTGTCGCCCCGGCGGGCGCGGCCTCCCGTGCGCGGTCCAGCAGGCGCTGGGCAGGTAGCCGCTCGCCGGACGGCTCGACCTTCAGCAACTGCGGGTAGAGCAGGGGCTCGATCTGCGGCTGGAAGCAGTAGAGCGTGCCGGTCACGGCCAGCACGATCAGGAACGGCATCACGAACAGGCCGGCGTAGAAATGCCAGCGCCAGAGCATGCGGTACGAGGCGTCCGCGCTGGCGAGGGCGGCGGGCCGGGGAGCGATTTGGGGCATGAGGCGTGCGAAAAGAACGTGCGCCAAGGATACCTTCCGGGTGACGGTTGCGGCTGCGACCTAATGCCGCTGGCGCGTGTGATCGATCATGCCTGTATCACGTGAACCCGCCACGCCGGGTGGCTACCTGAAAATGCCGGAAATTGGTAATTGGGAAATACCACTCCGGCTCCTAAGCTTGGATCCAAGGCCGCGACGACGCTGCCGCCGCAATCGACTACATCCACTACCGGAGCAAGCCATGCAACACCGTCTCGACTTCTACAAGGCCAGTCCCGCCGCCATCAAGGCCGTCCTCGGGCTGGAAGATCGCATTGCCAAGAACGAACTGGAAAAGTCGCTCGTCGAACTCGTACGCCTGCGCGCCTCGCAGATCAATGGATGTGCCTACTGCATCGACATGCACACCGCCGACGCCCGGAAAGGCGGCGAGGACGACCGCCGGCTGGCCACGCTGCAGGTCTGGCGCGAAACCCCGTTCTTCACGGCGCGCGAGCAGGCCGCGCTGGCCTGGACCGAGGCGGTGACGCTGGTCTCGCAGGATCACGTGCCGGACGCTGTCTGGGAAGCCGTGCGGCCCCATTTCTCGGATGCCGAACTGGTCGACCTGACGCTGCTGATCTCCGCGATCAATACCTGGAACCGCTTCGCGATTGCCTTCCGCAAGACGCCGGCCTGAGCGATGAGGCGCGGTGCGGGCGAGGTATCATCGCCGCTGCATCGCGCCAACCATCGCTCAGACCATGAATCCCACTTCGATTTTCTTCGCCCAGGCCTGTCTGGTCGTCGGCACACCGCTGCTGCTGTGGCGCGGCTTGCGCATGGGTGGCATCGTGCCGCTCGTGGTCATGCAGATCGTGGGCGGCATTCTGCTGGGGCCGTCGCTGCTCGGGGCCTTCTGGCCGGATAGCTGGCAGGCGCTGTTCGGCGCCACCCGGCTGACCGCGCTGACCGGCCTGCAATGGCTGGCCGCGGTGCTGTTCGCCTTCCTGTCCGGCCTGCACATTGGCGGGGGCGAGGCGCGCGGCCTGCGGAAGATCGCCATTAGCGCCGCGCTGGGCTGCGTGCTGGTGCCGTTTGTGCTGGGCGTGGGCGCCGGGCTGGGGCTCGGCCACTATCGGCCCGGGCTGCTTGGGGAGGCCGCCACGCCCTGGCAATTCGCGATTGCCGTGGGGGTGTCGATGGCCGTGACCGCGCTGCCAGTGCTCGGCGCCATCCTGCGGGAAATGGGCTTGAGCGATTCCACGGCCGGCCGGCTCGCGGTGGCCTGCGCGGCGGTCAGCGATGCCGCCATCTGGATCGTGCTTTCGTGCATTCTCGCCAGTACCGGGCAGGCCGCCCAGGCGCCGCTACAGCTGGTGCTGACCGGGGCCGCCTACGTGGCCGCCATGTTCCTGATCGTCCGGCCGCTGCTGGCGGCGGGGCTGCCGCGCCTGCGCGGGACGGACGCCCGGCTGGCTGCGGTGGTGGTGCTGATCTTCGGCTCGGCCTGCGCATCGGAGTTGATCGGCCTGCACTACATCCTGGGCGGATTCCTGGCCGGCGTGGTGCTGCCGCGGGGCGCGGCGGCCGATATCGGCCGGCAACTGGAGCCGACCACGGTGGTGGTGCTGATGCCGTTCTTCTTCCTGATGACCGGCCTGCGCACGGACCTGACCACGGCCGGCGGCGACGCCCTCGTGGTGTTTGCCGTGGCCACCGTCGTGGCCGTGGTGGGCAAGATGGCGGGTACGGCGCTGCCGGCGCGGATGGCCGGCCTGGGGCGGCGCGATGCCTGGACGCTGGGCGCGCTGGCCCAGACCAAGGGGCTGATGGAGGTGGTGGTGCTGGCCATCCTGCTCGAGAACCGCCTGATCAGCGCGGCGGCGTTCTCGGGGCTGCTGCTGATGGCCCTCGCCACGACCGTCGTCGCCAAGCCGCTGGCACTGGCGGCGCTGCGGCTGCGCGAGGCCCCCTGACATGATTACCCGCCCGCCGCTGCACTGGTTCCGGATGCTGTTTGTCCTGCGGGGCTCGGTGCTGCCCAAGATCGCCCCGCAGCTCGTCACCATCACGCTGTTTGCCGCGCTGATCACCACCTTCCACGGCCGGATTGGCGACTGGAAGGTGTCGCTGAACTTCGTGCCGTTCTCGCTGATCGGCCTGACGCTGGCCATCTTCCTCGGTTTTCGCAACAGCACCAGCTACGCGCGCTTCTGGGAAGGGCGCACGCTCTGGGGCAGCGTGCTCAATGAAGCGCGCTCGCTGACGCGGCAGGCGCTGACGCTCGGGGCCGACCCGCGCGACGCGCGCCAGCTGGCCTATCGGCTCTGCGCGTTCGTGCACGCGCTGCGCCATCAGTTGCGCGGCAGCGAGGCCTGGCCCGATGTGGCGCCGTTCCTCGACGAGGCGGATGCGGCCCGCCTCAAGGCCGCGAAGTTCAAACCCGCCATCGTGCTGCTGATGGCGGGTGAATGGGTGGGGGAGCGACTCCGTGCCGGTCAACTGGCGCCGCCGCTGGCCCAGTCGATGGAAATGTCGCTGAATCAGCTCAGCACGGCGCTGGGCGGCTGCGAGCGGCTGGCCGGCACGCCGATCCCGTTCACCTACTCCGTCATCATCCATCGGTGCATCTACCTGTACTGCATGCTGCTGCCGTTCGGCCTGCTGGATTCGATCGGGCTGATGACGCCGGTGATCGTCTGCTTTATCGCCTACACCTTCTTCGCGCTGGAGGCGCTCAGCGCCGAGATCGAGGAGCCGTTCGGCGAGGAACCCAATGATCTGGCGCTGACCGCCATGTCCTACATGATCGAATCGACGGTGCTGGAGATGATCGGCGAAGCCCCCAAGAGCGCCGCGCCGGCCCACCGGGACTTCATCCAGACCTGACGTTCGCGCCATTTCCCTTTGCGGCGTTCCCGGCCTATGCTGAAGCATCGCGCTGCATGCGGCGTGCCTGCCCACCCCATCCATGGCCAACGCCTCTGCCCCGCGTGACGCGCCTGCCTCCCCGTGGCGGCGCTGGTTGCCCGGACTGGCAACCCTGGCGACCTACCAGCCAGCCTGGCTACCCCGTGACATCGCTGCCGGATTGGTCCTGACCACGATGCTGGTGCCGGTGGGCATCGCCTATGCCGAGGCATCGGGCGTGCCCGGCGTCTATGGCCTGTACGCGACGATCGTCCCCTTGCTGGCCTACGCGCTGTTCGGCCCGAGCCGAATTCTGGTGCTGGGGCCGGATTCCGCGCTGGCGGCGCCGATTCTGGCCGTCGTCATTACCGCTGCCGCCGGCGATCCGGCGCGCGCCATCGCCACAGCCAGCCTGATGGCCATCGTTTCCGGCCTGTTCTGCATCGTGCTGGGGCTGCTGCGCCTTGGGTTCATCACCGAGCTGCTGTCGAAGCCGATCCGCTACGGCTATATGAATGGCATTGCGCTGACCGTGCTGGTCAGCCAACTGCCGAAACTGTTCGCCATCCAGATCGAGGATGCCGGGCCGTTGCGCGAGTTGTGGGAGCTGGGCCGGGCGATTGCCGATGGCCAGACCAACGGCTACAGCTTCGCGGTGGGGGCGGCCAGCCTGGTCGTGATCCTGCTGCTCAAGCGCTTCGAACGGGTTCCCGGCATCCTGATCGCCGTGATCCTGGCCACGCTGGCGGTCGCCTTGTTCCATCTGGATAGCCGCGGCGTGAAGATCCTCGGCGAAATTCCGCAGGGCCTGCCGGCGTTTGCGGTGCCGTGGCTCAGCGAGGCGGATCTGGTCAAGATCGTGCTCGGCGGCTGCGCCGTGGCGCTGATCGCGTTTGCCGATACCAGCGTGCTGTCGCGCACCTTCGCGGCGCGCGCGCATATGCGCGTGGACCCGAATCAGGAGATGGTGGCGCTCGGCGCCGCTAATCTGGCGGCGGGCTTTTTCCAGGGCTTTCCGATCAGCAGCAGCGCGTCACGCACCCCGGTGGCGGAGGCGGCCGGCGCACGCACGCAGTTGACCGGCGTGGTCGGCGCCATCGCCGTGGCGGCGCTGCTGATGTTCGCGCCCAACCTGCTGCGCTACCTGCCCACCAGCGCGCTGGCCGCCGTGGTCATCGCCGCAGCGATCGGGCTGTTCGAGTTCAAGGACCTGCAGCGCATCTTTCGCATCCAGCAATGGGAGTTCTGGCTGTCGATGCTGTGCTTCGCGGGCGTGGCCGTGTTCGGTGCGATTCCCGGCATCTGCCTCGCCGTGGTGGTCGCCGTGATCGAGTTCCTGTGGGACGGCTGGCGGCCGCACTTCGCGGTGCTGGGCCGGGTGCCCGGGCTGCGCGGCTATCACGATATGAAGCGCTACCCCGAGGCGGCGCGCATCGACGGGCTGGTGCTGTTTCGCTGGGATGCGCCGCTGTTCTTCGCCAATGCCGAGCAATTCCAGCAACGGCTCACCGAGGCGGTGGCGGACTCGCCCACCCCGGTGCGCCGCGTGGTGGTGGCCGCCGAGCCGGTCACCAGTGTCGACGTCACCTCGGCGGACATGCTGCGCGAACTGAGCCACGCCCTGAGCGCGGACGGCATCGCCCTGCATTTCGCCGAGATGAAGGACCCGGTCCGCGACAAGCTCAGGCGCTTCGAACTGACCGAGGTCTTCAGCAATGATCGCTTTCATCCCACCGTGGGCAGCGCAGTGGATGACTATCTGAATTTGCCGGCAGACCCCGCGCGCCCGGGCTGACGCGGCTAGCGTGGCCGCGCTTTCACTCCGTCCACCCGCCGCCCAGCGCGCGGAACGTCGCCACGGCTGCGCGGGCGTTGTCGGCGCGCACGCTGGCCTGCTGGTCACGCGCCGCCAATAGCAGGCGGTCTTCTTCGAGGACTTCAAACAGGCTGACCGCGCCGCCCTTATAGGCTTCCTCGGCGGCGCCGCGCGAGCGGGCGTGGGCTGCCACTTCCACGGCCAGTTCCCGGCTTTGTACCTCCAGCTGGGTCAGCGCGATGATCGCGTTTTCCACGTCCTCGGTGGCGCGCAGCATGGACTTGCGATAGTTGGCCAGGGCCTCGGCATTGGCGCCCTTGGCCTGTGCCACCTCGGCATCCACCCGGCCGAAATCGAACAGTCTCCAGCGCAGCCCGGCGATAGCGGCGGGCTGGAATGCCGACGCGGTGAACAGCGTGCTGGCGGTCAGGCTCTCGAAACCGAGCAGGGCCGATATCGACACCTTTGGGTAGTACTCCGCCGTGGCAACGCCGATCTGGGCGTTCGATGCCGCCAAACGGCGTTCGGCCGCGATCACGTCCGGCCGGCGTTGCAGCAGGTTGGCCGGCCCTTGCGCCACGGAGATCTGCGGTACGGTCATACGCTCGGTGGGCGTCGTCAGTTCGGCGCTGTAGGTGCCCGGCTGCGCGCCCATCAACACGTCGAGGCGGTTGAGTTGGGTCTCCAGTTCGATCTGCAACGGCGGGAGCGTGACGCGCGTCTGCGCGAGCTGCGCTTCCGCCTGGGCCCGTTCGCGCTCGGCGCCGATGCCATCGGCCAGTCGCAGTTGCACCAGCTCCAGCAGCCTGGCATTGGTGCGCACCTGTTCCTGTGCAATGGCAATGCGTTGCTGCGCGCCGCGCACGCGGAAGTAGGCATCGGCGGCTTCCGCCACCACCAGCACGCGCACGCCCAGATGCTCGGCTTCGGCGGCCTGGGCTTCTGCGCTGGCCGCCTCGGCGCCCCGGCGCAGGCCACCGGCCACATCCATCTCCCAGCTTGCCCCCACGCCCGTGCTGTACAGCGTCTGGTTGCGGTCATAGCCCGGCAGGTTTCTGCCCAGCCTGCCTTGCGGCCCTTCCAGAGACTGGCGCTGCTTGCCGACGCTGGCGGAGAACGACCCCTGCGGCAGCAATTCGGCACCGGCCCGGCGCGCGGCGGCGCGGGCCTGATCCACGCGGGCGATGGCCGCCGCCAGATCCAGGTTCTGCTCCAGCGCGCTCTGGATGACCCGCGTGAGCGCGGGATCGTCGAAGCCCAGCCACCAGCTATCCAGTGACGGTGCGGGCTGGGTGGCTTCGCGGGCAGCCAGGGCCGCGGCATGCGGGTAGGCCGCCGGCATATTCGCATCGGGCGCGTGGTAGTCCGGGCCGGCTGCGCAGGCGGCGAGGGTGGCGGCGACGCCGGCGGCGATCAAGGTAGAGAGAAGGCGCGGGAGACCGGCGCGGGTGGGGCGGGGCGAATGAAGCGGCATTGCGGACACCTTTCGACAGCAACTAGGGAGAATTGCATCAACTAACTTGCATGATGATAGTGACTAGTCTAGACTAACTTTCAAATTGATAGCAACGTGTATTTCAAGGAGTCCGGAGATGCAGAAAAAGCCACTTGGCGAGACGCCGTGCCCCATCGCCCGCACGGTTGCCCGGGTCGCTGACAGCTGGAGCGTGCTGATCCTGCGCGAGGCGTTCTACGGCATCACCCGCTTCGATGCGTTCCAGCAGAACCTGGACATCGCCCCGAACATGCTGACCCGCCGCCTGAACTCGCTGGTGGAGGAGGGCATGCTGGAGCGCCGCCAATACTGCGAGCGCCCGCCGCGCTTCGAATACATCCTGACGGACCGCGGCCGTGACTTCCGCCAGGTGCTGCTGGCGATGCTCGCCTGGGGTAACAGGCATCTCGCGCCCGAAGGCGAAAGCGTGCAACTGGTGGACCGTCAGACCGGCGAGCGCGTCGAGCCGGTGCTGGTGGATGCCGCCAGCGGACGTCCCATCGTCGGACACGATTTCCACGTCGTGCCCGGCCCCGCCGCCACCGAGCGCCTGCGCCAGCGGCTGGAGCGCTCGGCCGAGGCCTGAGTCGATCCCCTGAATCCATCCCCTTTTATCAACACCGCTGCGCAGGCAGCGGGCAATCCCCGCATGCAGAGAGGAAGTGCCATGAGCAGCGATGCGCTGACTGAACGGGTCGGAGCCGACTCTATTCCCGCGACGAAATCCAAGGTCAGCGCCAAGCGGCTGCTGGCGACTGGCCTGTTGGTAGCGGCCGGGCTGGCCGGGGTGGGCTACGGCTACCACTGGTGGACATCCGCCCGGTTCGTGGAAAGCACCGACGATGCCTACGTCGGCGGCGATGTCACAGTGATTGGCGCCAAGGTGGGCGGCTATATCGCGGAAGTGGCGGTGACCGACAACCAGTCCGTCCGCGCCGGTGACCTGCTGGTGCGCATCGACGACCGCGACTATCGCGCCGCGCTGGCCAAGGCCGAGGGCGCCGTGGCGGCCCAGCAGGCACTGCTGGCCAACCTCGATGCGACGGCGCGCTTGCAGGAGGCGGTGATCGGGCAGGCCAAGGCTGGCATTGCGTCGACCAACGCCGACACCGTGCGCGCCCGAGACGACCAGGCCCGCTACGCCAGCCTGGTGGCCAAGGCGGCGGTCTCGATCCAAAGCTCCCAAAAGGCGGATTCGGACTACAAGCAGGCGCAGGCCAATGGCGAGCGCGCGCGTGCGTCGCTGCTCGCCGCGCAGCGCCAACTGGATGTGATCGGCACGCAGAAGCAGCAGGCGCAGGCCGCGCTGGCGCAGGCGATTGCCGAGCGGGACATCGCCAAACTGAACCTGAGCTATACGGAACTGCGCGCGCCCGTGGATGGCACCGTGGGCAACCGGCGCGCCCGCGTGGGCGCTTTTGCCGGCGCCGGCAGCCAGTTGCTGGCCATCGTGCCGGCGGGCGGGCTGTGGGTCGACGCCAATTTCAAGGAGGGGCAGCTCGCGCATATGCGCCCCGGCATGCCGGTGGAGATCGAGGCCGACGTGGTGCCCGGCCGCGTCTTCCATGGCCACGTGGTAAGCCTGGCGCCCGCCACCGGCGCGCAGTTCAGCGTATTGCCGCCGGAGAACGCCACCGGCAACTTCACCAAGATCGTCCAGCGCGTGCCCGTGCGGGTGCAACTGGATGAGCAGGATGCGCGGCTTGGCGTGCTGCGCCCGGGCCTCTCGGTCATCGCGCAGGTCAATACGCTGCCGCCGAAGCAGGTGCAGTGATGACGGCCGCCAGCCTGACCAGCCCGCCGCGCGCCGTGGCGGAGACGCCTCCGGGCGAGATGTCCACCGCCGCCAAGGTGTTTGCCTTCGGCACGATGTGCGTGGGCATGTTCATCGCCTTGCTGGACATCCAGATCGTCTCCGCGTCGCTGCGCGATATCGGCGGCGCGCTCTCCGCCGGGACCGACGAGACCGTCTGGGTGCAAACCAGCTACCTGATCGCCGAGATCATCGTCATTCCGCTGTCGGGCTGGCTCTCGCGCGTGATGTCGACGCGCTGGCTGTTCGCCGCCTCCGCAGCCGGCTTCACCGTGACCAGCCTGCTGTGCGGCATGGCGTGGGACATCCAGAGCATGATCGCGTTCCGCGCGCTGCAGGGCTTCCTGGGCGGCTCGATGATCCCGATGGTGTTCACCACGGCCTTCGCGTTTTTCAGCGGGCCGCAGCGCGTGATCGCCGCCGCCACGGTCGGCGCGCTGGCCTCGCTGGCGCCGACGTTGGGACCGACGGTTGGCGGCTGGATCACCGATCATTTCTCCTGGCACTGGCTGTTCTTCATCAACCTGGTGCCGGGCATCTTCGTCACCGTGGCGGTGCCGCTGCTGGTCAAGGTCGACCGGCCCAACTGGTCGCTGGTGCGCGGGGCGGACTACCTCGGCATGGGGCTGATGGCGTTGTTCCTGGGTTGCCTCGAATACACGCTGGAAGAAGGGCCGCGCTGGGATTGGTTCGGCGATGACGTGATCCTGGCCACGGCCTGGATCTCCGGTCTGGCGGGCGTGGCCTTCATCTGGCGCTCGCTGACCTATGCGAATCCGGTGGTGGACCTGCGCGCGCTCAAGGAGCGCAACTTCGCGCTCGGCTGCTTCTTCTCCTTCGTCACAGGCATTGGCATCTTCGCCACCATCTACCTGACGCCGCTGTTCCTGGGGCGCGTGCGCGGCTTCAGCGCGCTCGATATCGGACTCGCGGTGTTCTCCACGGGCGTGTTCCAGATGGCGTCGATCCCGCTCTATGCCTTCCTGGCGAACCGGGTGGACCTGCGCTGGCTGATGATGTTCGGGCTGGCGATGTTCGGCATCTCGATGTGGTACTTCGCGCCCATCACGCACGACTGGGGATCGGCAGAGCTGCTGCTGCCGCAGGCGCTGCGTGGCATGGCGCAGCAGTTTGCGGTGGCGCCGACGGTCACGCTGACGCTCGGCAGCCTGCCGCCGGAACGGCTCAAGCTGGCGTCGGGGCTATTCAACCTGATGCGAAACCTCGGCGGCGCCATCGGCATTGCGGCGTGCGCCACGGTGCTCAACGATCGCGGAAACATGCACTTCCTGCGCGAGGCGGAGCATCTGAACATCCGCAATGAGGCGATGGGCAACCTGCTGCAGAGCGTTGCCGAGCGGTTCATGGCAGCCGGCCACGACGCCCTCGATGCGCAGACGGCAGCACTGCGGCAACTATGGGGGCTGGCCTGGCGCGAGGCCCAGACGCAGACCTTTGGCGACATCTACCTGATGATTCTGGTGTGCTTCGCCATTGCCACGGCGATGGTGCCGCTGATGCGCAAGGTGGCCGCCCCCAAGGCGCCGTCGGCGGATGCGCATTAAGAGGCGCCTGCCCGCGCATCAGTGTGCAGATCGGACAATAGGTTGCCCGCGCCAAACGGGCACCACTGGCGTATCGACAAGTATTGGTCTTCACTGCCCTAGGGGCCGGTACAACGAGGACCGAATATGGACGAAGACTCCAGCAAGCTTGGCGCCGCCGCCGTGGCAATCCGGCTGGGCACCATTGGCGCAGTCATCCTCTGCATTGCAGGCGGTTTCGCCTATGCCGGCGGATGGCTGACGCCCGGGAGATTGACCCAGGGCAAGGTGATTGACGGCTTCGAGGCCGTCAACGGCAGGCACATCGGCTTCCGGCGCAACCACGCCAAGGGGCTGTGCGCAACCGGATGGTTCGACAGCACGGGCGCGGGCACGGCGTTCAGCAAGGCCGATGTGCTGGCGCCGGGGCGCGTGCCCGTGACCGGGCGCTTCGCCTTTGCGGGGGGCATGCCTTTCATCCCGGATGCGCCGACCCTGGTGCGCAGCCTCGCCCTGCAGTTCAACCCCCGGGGCGGGGAAGAGTGGCGAACTGCGATGATCGACATTCCGGTCTTCCCGTTCGCCAACGTGCAGGCGTTCTACGATCAGATGATCGCTTCGGTTCCCGATCAGCGGACCGGCAAGCCAGACCCCGAGAAGATGAAGGCGTTCGCCGCGACGCATCCAGAGTTCGGGTCAGCCATCGCCATCGTGAGCAAGCGTGCGGTGTCTTCTGGCTTTGCAAACGACACCTACAACGGACTCGACACCTTCCTCTTCGTCAACAAGGCAGGCGTCGCCATACCGGTGCGGTGGTCCGCCGTTCCTGTGCGAGCGTTCGCGCCGGCCGGTCCCCCATCGCACAACGATCCCAACTACCTCTTCGATGGCCTGATTGCCGATGCCGCCCAACAGCCATTGCAGTGGAAGATGGTGGTCACCATTGGCCACCCCACCGATCCGGTCAGTCCCAACGTTCCCTGGCCCGACGACCGAACGCGCGTGGAGGTGGGCACCGTGACGCTCGACCACCTGACGGCGGAAGAGCGCGGCACCTGCACTGACATCAATTTCGATCCGACCGTGCTGCCCGCCGGCATGCGCACGTCGGCGGATGCAATCCCGAGCGCCCGCTCGGCTGCGTACGCGAAATCGTTCACGCTGCGGCAACGCGAGCGCACCGCCAAGCCACCCAGTGCCGTCACAGAAGCCGAAGTCCAGGCAGGAGGTCGATCATGAAATCCCGTGTCCGTGATTTCTCGCTGCCTTCCCGCATCCTGCACTGGGCGATGGCGGTGCTCATCCTTGCGATGCTGTTCATCGGGATTGGCATGGTGGCGACGGTGTCCTCGCGGTATCTGGCGCTGTTGTCGCTGCACAAGGCGATTGGCATCGGCATCCTGTTGCTGGCGCTGATTCGTGTCTGCAACCGGCTGTTGAGCCGGCCGCCGGTATTGCCGCAGTCGATGCCCCAGCTGCAGCGCGTGGCGGCCAAGACATCGCATGTGGTGCTGTACGGCTTGATGCTCGCCATGCCCTTGATCGGATGGGGCATGCTCTCGGCGGGCGGCTATCCGGTGGTGCTGGCCGGCGCGGTGCAACTGCCGCCCATCTTGCCGCACAGCGCTCATCTCTATGCGTTCTTGCGGGAGACACACACTGTAGGCGCGTTCTTGCTGCTCGCCGTCCTCTTGCTTCACATCGCGGCCGCGCTGTACCACGGCATGATCCGGCGTGACGGCGTGCTGGCATCGATGACGACAGGCACCGCACGGTAGTGCGCGACACCGCCGCGATAGGGCGCCTGCTCCTCGCTGGCACGCTCACGGCAGTGGGTGCAGGCCTGGGCGGGATGGCACTGGCGTTGCTACTCCATGCGATCCAGCATCTGGCCTATCACTACAGCCTTTCTCACGTGGTGAGCAGTGAGAGTTTCCTGGCCGGCGTGGAGAGCGCCACGCCGCACCGGAGGCTGGCGGTGGCGATGGGCGCGGGCGTTGTGGCGGGCGTCGGCTGGTTCGCCCTCTATCGCTATGGACGTCCGCTGGTCAGCATCAAACGTGCTGTCGACGAAGGCGCGCCCATGCCGCCCGGGTCGACCATTGTCCACGCGCTGCTTCAGATCTTCACCGTTGCCATGGGTTCTCCGCTGGGCCGCGAAGTGGCGCCGCGCGAGATCGGCGCACTGATTGCCTCGCGCCTCGCTGCGGTCTTCGCGCTACCGGCGGAACAACGGACCTGGATCGTGGCCGCCGGCGCAGGAGCCGGGCTGGCTGCGGTCTACGGCGTGCCGCTGGCCGGCGCGGTCTTCACCCTCGAAGTCCTGCTCGGCACGTTTAACCCGAGCGCGGCGGCCTTGGCGCTGTTTATGTCCGCGCTGGCGGCGCTCATCGCGTCCCTCGGGCTCGGTTCGGGCGTGCAATACGCTGTTCCTACGCTATCGCTCAACCATTGGCTCACGGTGTGGGCGCTCCTGTTCGGGCCGATCTTCGGTGTCGCCGGCTTTGCATTCAGGCGGGCGACTGCCACTGCCCGCGCCCACGCGCCGCGCGGCGTCTGGCTGCCCGTGCTCTGCATGCTGAGCTTTACGGCGCTGGGGCTCCTGAGCATGCGTTTTCCGGAATTGCTGGGCAACGGCAAGGGCCCGGCGCAGCTCGGATTCCAGGGCGAGATGGCGCTGGGCATGGCCTGCACGCTGCTCGCACTCAAGGTGATCGTCATCTGCGCATCGTTGCGCGCGGGGGCCATCGGCGGCCTGTTGACGCCCGGGCTTGCGTGCGGAGCGCTGCTTGCGATTGCGTGCAGCGCGCTGTGGAATGCCGCCTTGCCCGGCGTTTCGGCAAGCGCCTGCGCGATTGTCGGCGGGGCGGCATTCCTCGCTACGTCGATGCGCATGCCCCTGACGGCCATCGTTCTGGTGGCGGAGTTCACCGGTTTGCCCCAAGCGCTGGTGCCGGCGGTCCTGCTCGCGGTGGCGGGATCGGTCGGCGCGGCGCGGCTCTGCGCGCGGCTGCCCGCGCCATAGTTGGGCGCGACGGTAACGTCGGGAAGCCAGTAACAGGGGAGGTGGCTCGCCTAAGGGTTCCGGGCGCCCCCGCCCGATGGCACCTGGCGTGCCAGGAATCGATCGAGCTGGCCAGCGAACGCCTTGCTGTCCTGTGCCGAGTACGGTGCCGGCCCGCCGGTATCGATGCCTGAGGCGCGGAGCTGATCCATCACATCGCGCATTGTCAGTCGCTCCTGGATATTCTCGCGACTGAACCAGCTTCCCCGAGGGTCGAGCACGTGAGCGCCCTTGTCCAAAGCCGCGGCGGCCAGAGGGATATCCGCCGTAATCACGAGGTCACCGCTGCAGGCCAGTTCAACGATACGGTTGTCGGCGGCATCGAACCCCGCCGGCACCTGGATCGTCTTGATAAAACGGGACGGCGGCGTGCGCATGTACTGGTTTGCCACCAGCGTGACGCACACTTCGACACGCTGCGCGGCTCGATACAGCATTTCCTTGACGACAACCGGGCAGGCGTCTGCGTCAACCAGTACTTGCATTGGGGGTTCCAATTAGGGGGTGGGAGCGGGCATGGTACCGCCTGCGGGGGCCGTCCGCGTGCGCAAGCGCAAAATTGTGCATGCATCGTTAACGGGTGGCCCTTGAGTAGGCAAGGCCTGAGCCCCATAATGCCAGCGCCTTACCTGTAGGGCGCTGGCGGAGCAGCCCGGCGCTCGCAACCGGAACCTAACCATGATCGACTACATAGCGAACCTGATCCGCTCCTACGGCCTCACCATCGTCAAGGTGCTGGTTGTCCTGATTTGCGGCGGCTGGCTGATGGGCGCACTCCGCGCCGAGGCGGGCGGCGCGCTATCGAACGCAATCATCGTCGCAATGGTGATTGTCGTGGCTTGGATCGTCCGCCTGGACGTGAAGGCCGCTGCTGCCAAACGGCGTTAATCGGACCTGCCACCGTAGCAAGCTTTACCCGATTCTTTCGCCCACCAGTTCTTCGCTTTTAGCCCAGAGCGCCTTGGCTGTTTGCGGATTGAAGGCATGGGGGCTGGCGCCGTCCACGAAACTGCCGTCCGAGGAAGGCTCGACGACATGGCAATTCTCGCAATAACGTCCCCCGATGTCGTCTGCGGATGCGACGACGCCAGCCCAGACCGAAGTCGCCGCTCCCTGAGGAATGCTCTTCCAGCGGATGGTCGCCTTACCTTCGGCCGCCAGTTGGGCGTTCAGCGCCTCAATTCGTTCTTGGATCATGACCGGATCTACGTAACGCCCCAGCTCTGTCTGGATGGTGCCGGGGTGGACCGCCGTCGCGCGCACGCCGCGCGCCTTGTTGCGTCGATCGAATTCGACGGCGAACAGGACGTTGGCGGTCTTGGACTGCGAATAGGCTAGTCCTTCGGAATAGGGCTTGTGTTCAAAGTTCGGATCCTCCAGATCGACGTCTGCGACCCGATGCGACGAGGACGCGAGCATGACCAGTCGCGCGCCAGCCGGCATGAGCGTTGCGATCCGGTTGACCAATGCGAAATGGCCAAGGTGGTTCGTGCCGAACTGCATCTCGAAGCCGTCTACGGTGCGTCCAAACGGCGTTGCCATCACTCCCGCATTGGCAATGACCAGATCGAAAGGTTTTCCTGCTGCAAGGAGCGTATCGGCGCAGCGCCGGACGCTCGAAAGGGAAGCCAGGTCCATCTCCACGATTTCGAATTGCCCATTGCCGCCGCTGGCCGCCGCGCGAACGTCGGTAGTCGCCGCCTCGGCCTTCCTCAGATCTCGTGCCGCACCCACCACTTCAGCGCCGTGCGCCACGAGGGATCGCGCAGTCTCGACGCCCAGCCCAGCGGAGACACCCGTGACCAGCACCCGTTTCCCCTTGAGGTCGATCCCGGCCAGCACATCGTTTGCTGTCGATTTCCAACCAAGCGAGCCGTTTGACATATGTTTTTCCACAGGTCGTTGAAGATGCGTACACTCTAAGTGTGTACTGCACTACATAGTCAATAGACCGATCATGATGATTTCGGAGTTTTCCCACATCACGGGACTGTCGCGGGAGACGGTGCGCTTCTACGTACGGCTCGGGCTTTTCCGGCCGACAACAAGCGGCAAGGGAGGGCGACGTCCCTATCAGCTTTTCACCGACGAGGATCGCCGGGCCGCCGAGGTGGTCCGGGTGGGGCAGTCCCTCGGCCTATCGCTCAAGGAAATCGCCGCCCTGGATACCGAGCGCCGAGAAACCGGCTTCTCTCCGGATCGCAGGACCGAAATCCTGAAGGGACAACTTGCCGGACTCGAAGCGAAGGCGGCGGAACTGGACTCGATGATCCGCTTCGTACGCGCGAAGATCGATTGGGTGGCGGCAGGCGGGCGGGGCTCCCACCCGGACCTGGGATCCTGCGGATGTGACACTGCCGGCTCCCTCACTTGACAGGCCTGTCCGCTACCGTCCCGATATCCGTCGTCAACGGCTTCCTGTCGGGCGCGGATCCGGCTGCTATCGCGCGGCTTGCCGAACGCTCGGGTATTGCGCATGAACTGCTGCAACAACCCGCCGCGCGGGTCACCCAGGAACAGTTCGCCACGCTCTATCGGCTGCTGGCGATGGAGCTTGATGATGAAATGCCTGGCATCTTCAGCCGTCCGCTGCGCAATGGCGTGCTGAAGTTCCTGGGTCTCAGCCTGCTAGACGCGCCAAGGCTGGAGGTAGCCCTGCATCGTTTTGGCCAGTTCTTCCACCTGATCCTTGATGAATTTCGTCTGACGTTACGGCGTGAGGGTGGGGAGGGGTATGTCGAACTGGTGGCGAACCCGGATGGCCCGGGCGTGAGCGTGCTGGGCTGCGAACTGATGCTGAAGCTGGTGCATGGGATGGCCTCGTGGCTCATCCGCCATAGAATCGTGCTCAATGGTGCCGAGTTCGCCTTTCCGCACCCGCCGCAGAGCAGCGATCATCTCTATCTGTTTCCAGGCCCGGTCCGCTTTGACTGCGCACGCACGCAGATCAGTTTCGATGCGGCCTACCTTGACTTGCCGGTCAGGCAACGCAAGCCGGACCTCGAAACATTTCTTGCACGCGCGCCTGAAGACTGGATATTCGTCGCGTTCGCCGAGCAGTTGACCTGCCACCGCGTGCGCCAGCACCTTGCCGAATGCCTGCCTGCGTCGCCGACCATCGATGCGGTCGCGCAGGCACTCCATCACTCCGTGCGCACCTTGTGCCGGCGCCTGTCGGCCGAAGGCACGACGTTCCAGGCCATCAAGGACGAGGTGCGGCGCGATCTTGCCATCCAGCGCCTGACGCGCTCCGAAGATCCCATTGCCGCGATTGCCTACGACGTAGGCTTCGACAATCCCACCGCCTTCCATCGGGCGTTCCGGCACTGGACGGGCAGCACCCCCAACGCCTACCGTCGCCCGCTCTGATCCTTCGATCGGCGTCGGCTGGCGTCGATCGGTGCGGACTGTCAATCCTGGCCGTCGACTAACAAATCCTGCCACTTCAGGCGACGCTCACGCCGTCTGCCGGGTGCGTGCGCGGCTTCGAGGCTGAAAGCGGCACGATTTGTCAGCGAATGGGCCAGTTCGGGTAATCGGCTTTGCGGTGCCGGACATTACGATCACTCCGTCAATGTCGCAGCGCAGCAGGCCACCGAGCCGCGGGCGCTGCATCTCAAGATAAAGAGGCACGAGATGAGCTATAGCGCACCCACCAAGGACATGCTGTTTGTTATCCGGGATCTGGCCGGACTGACAAAGATTGCCACGCTTCCCGGTTTCGAGGACGCCACCCCGGAGACGGTCGAGGCGGTTCTCGATGAGGCCGCGAAATTCCACGGCGAGGTCCTGGCGCCGCTGAACGTGGCAGGGGACAGGGCCCCGAGCAGTTGGCACGACGGCGAAGTGCGGACCACGGCCGGCTTCAAGGAGGCGTTTCGCCAGTTCGGCGAAGGCGGCTGGCAAGGTGTGGTCCATCCGACCGAATTCGGCGGACAGGGATTGCCCAAGCTGGTCGCCACGCCATGCATCGAGATGATGAACGCGGCAAACATGTCCTTCGCGCTGTGTCCGCTGCTGACCGACGGCGCCATCGAGGCACTGCTCACGGCGGGCTCCGACGAACTGCAGCAGCGCTACCTGCCGCGCCTGATCGCAGGCGAATGGACCGGGACGATGAACCTCACCGAGCCGCAGGCCGGCTCCGACCTCGCGCTGGTGCGCTCGCGTGCCGTGCGTCAGGCGGACGGCGCCTACAAGGTATCGGGCACCAAGATCTTCATCACGTACGGCGAGCACGACATGGCCGAGAACATCGTGCATCTGGTGCTGGCACGCACGCCGGACGCACCCGAAGGCGTGAAGGGCATCTCGCTGTTCCTGGTGCCGAAGTTCCTCGTCAACGATGACGGCTCGCTGGGGGCGCGCAACGATGTCCAGTGCGTGTCGATCGAGCACAAGCTCGGCATCAAGGCCAGCCCGACCGCCGTGCTTCAGTTCGGCGATCACGGCGGCGCCACCGGCTACCTGATCGGGGAAGAGAACCGCGGCCTGGAATACATGTTCGTCATGATGAATTCGGCGCGCTTTGGCGTGGGCGTGCAGGGCATCGCGATTTCGGATCGCGCATACCAGCAGGCCGTCGCCTACGCGAAGGATCGCGTGCAGAGCCGCCCGGTGGACGGCACGGCAAAGGAACCCGTCCCGATCATCCGGCACCCCGACGTTCGCCGCATGCTGACCGAAATGCGGGCGCTGACCGAAGGCGCACGGGCGCTCGCGCTGGTGGCGGCCGGCTACTCGGACATCGCGCACGCCGCTGCCGATCCCGAGACGCGCGCGCAACATGCCGCGGTCTACGAATACCTCGTGCCCGTCATCAAGGGATGGAGCACGGAGATGTCGCTGGAGGTCACCAGCCTCGGCGTGCAGGTGCACGGCGGCATGGGCTTTATCGAGGAAACGGGTGCGGCGCAACACTACCGCGATGCGCGCATCCTGCCGATCTATGAAGGCACCACCGCCATCCAGGCCAACGATCTGATTGGCCGCAAGACCGTGCGCGACGGCGGCGCCACCGCACGGGCCATCCTCGCGCAGATCGACGACACGCTTGTCGCGCTCGCGGAACGTGGCGCCAATGCGGCATGCAGCGCAATGTACAAGCGTCTGAGCGCGGCGCACACCGCACTGGCGAACGTCGTCGACTTCGTCGTCGCGAAAACGCGTACCGATGCCAACGCCGTGTTCGGTGCCAGCGTGGCCTACCTGAAGCTGGCTGGCATTGTGCTGACCGGATGGCAGATGGCGCGGGCGCTCATCGTTGCCATCGAGAAGCATCACGAGGACGAGGCCTTCTACGGCGCCAAGATCGCCACCGCGGCGTTCTTTGCCAACCATATCCTGGTGCGCGCGCCGGCCATGGAAGCGGCGATCACCAGTGTCGCCGGCACGGACGGATTCCTTGCCTTGAACGACGCGCAGTTCTGACGCAGTCAGACCAGACCCAGACACATTGAAGGACAGCAGCATGAAAATCGACGGTTACAGCATGGCGACGCTTGGCGCGTTCGTCGGCCAGGAGTTGGGCGTATCGGAATGGGTCGAGATCGATCAGGCGCGCATCGATGCATTTGCAGACTGCACGGACGACCACCAGTGGATCCACGTGGACGTGGACCGGGCGGGTCGCGAAAGCCCGTTTGGCGGCACCGTCGCGCACGGTTTCCTCACGCTTTCCCTGCTGGGCGGCCAGCTGACCCGCATGGGCATCGTCCCGGTCGATGCGAAAGCGGCCGTGAACTGCGGGCTGGAGAAAACGCGCTTCCTGACGCCGGTGAGGGCCGGCGCCCGGGTGCGCAATCGTGTGAAGCTGCTCGCGGCAGAGGACAAAGGCGAAGGCCGCATCATGCTGAGGACGGAGAACACCATGGAGATCGAGGGCCAGACCCGGCCGGCTCTGGTCGCCGAGTCGCTGGCATTGCTGGTGGCCTGAGGAGAGAAACCATGGAAATGACGAAGCAACGTACAGGCAAGGCCGGCAAGCCAACCAAGGCCAATCGGCCGGCCTTGCCCGACAGCGGTGGCGCCATCGCCGCCGTCCCCAATCCCTTTGTGGGCCTGCGCCCGGAGGATCTGGCTTCCACCGCCCACCAGATCGGCACGCAATGCGTTCAGGAGCCCGCGCTGCTGCTGGAACAGCAGACGCAACTGGCGCATGACCTGCTGCGCGTGTTCGCCGGCACGGCCAGTGCCCCGCCAGCCCGCGACCGTCGCTTTGCGGACAGGGAGTGGCATGACAACCCGCTGTTCCGCATGCCGCTGCAGGGCTACCTTGCGTGGCGGGATGCCGCGGCCGGCTTTGTCAGCCGCTCTGTCATGGATGCGCGCAGCAAGGAACGCGCGCACTTCTTCACATCACTCGTTTTCGACGCCCTGGCGCCGACCAATATGCTGTTGGGCAACCCGGCGGCGCTCAGGGAGACGTTCGAATCGGGCGGTCTCAGCCTGCTCTCCGGGATGACCAACCTGCTGACCGATGCCCTGACCAATCAGGGCATGCCTTCCCAGGTCGACAAGGGCGCGTTTCGTGTTGGCAAGGATCTGGCCAAGACACCGGGAACGGTGGTTTTCCGCAATGACATACTCGAACTGATCCAGTACACGCCCGTCACGGCCAAAGTCCACGCTCGCCCGCAGCTTATCGTGCCGCCCCAGGTCAACAAGTTCTATGTGTTCGACCTCGCTTCGGGCAAGAGCATCGTCGAGTACCTGGTGGGGCAGGAATTCCAGGTGTTCATGGTGAGCTGGCGCAATCCGACTGCCGCGCAGCGCGAGTGGAATCTCGACACCTACGTGGCGGCGCTGATCGAAGCGATCCATGCCATCCGCGATATCACCGGCAGTGATGATGTGAACCTGCATGGCGCTTGCGCCGGCGCGATGACAATGGCGGCGCTGATGGGCTATTGCGCAAGCCGTGGCGAGAAACTGGTGCATGCCGCCACGCTGATGGTGTCCGTCTTCGGCCTGGACGAGCAGTCTCAGCTAGGCCTGTTTGCCACGCCGGAGGCCGTTACCACCGCGCGGCAAAGCAGCCAGGCGAGGGGTGTGCTCGACGGCGAGGAACTGGGCCGGGTATTCGCATGGATGCGGCCCAATGATCTGGTGTGGAACTACTGGGTCAACAACTACCTGCTTGGCAAGGCGCCGCCGGCGTTTGATGTCCTGTACTGGAATAACGACACGACGCGGCTGCCCGCAGGATTCCATTGCCAGTTGCTCGACATCCTCTCGGACAACCTGCTTGCCACCCCGGGCGCGCTGACGGTGCTGGGCGAGCCCATCGATCTGTCGAAGGTCGCCTGCGACAAGTTCGTGTTGGCCGGCGTCACCGACCATATCACCCCGTGGCAGGGCGTGTACCGCGCCGCACGTGCCTTTGGCGGACAGACCGAATTCGTCCTGAGCTCCAGCGGCCACATTCAAAGCCTGATCAACCCGCCCGGCAACGCGAAGGCGAAGTTCTTCGTGAACGGCGACGATACGTCCGACCCGCAAGCCTGGCTGGACGGCGCCGAGGCCACGTCCGATTCGTGGTGGAACCACTGGAGCCAGTGGCTGAAGCAGCGGTCCGGCCCGACGCGCAACGCACCCTTGGCGCCTGGCAACGCACGCCACGCACCGTGCGGCGAAGCCCCCGGACGCTACGTGATCGAAGCCTGACGCCCGGCCATGTCGCAGTGTTCCCAGTTTTTCAACGCAACCTGAATGGAGACCATGAAGATGGAATCGACCAACACCGCGGGCGCGTTCGCCCCGCACAAGAAGCTGTTTGACTTCGTCAAACACAACCGCCTTGACCCGGTGGCGATCCTGGAGTCCCGTCGCAAGGACATCGAGGCGCTGGCCGGCGTCAATCTCGCGCTGCTGAGCGGCCTGCAATCGCTGGTCCGTCTGCAGGCCGAGTACCTGAGTGGCACCGCAGCCGATCTGCAGTCGCTCGGCACGCCGAAGCAGGGCGATGACGCCAAGGCTTCGGCTGTGCGCGTGACCGACCTGCTGCCGCTCAGCCTGAACAAGGCCGTGACCGGTCTGCGCGGCCTGACCGACACCGTGTACAAGACGCAAGCCGACAGCTTTGCCGTGGTCGGCAAGCGTTTCGCGGAGAACGTGGAAGAAGTGAAGAGCATCCTGCGCCCCAAGCCGTAACCCCCGCGGCACGGCCTCCCCGGGCCGTGCCGTCCCGCCCGCTTCAGGGCAATGCATCCAGGACGACTTGATGACAATAAACGGTGCCAGCGTTGAATCTGGCCACAAGATGGCAATCCGGACCGTAGACCTGGATGGACAGGTGCTGCGGGTCGGCATCCGGCCCGGCAACGATGCGGGGCCGCCGCTCCTCATGTTCAACGGTATCGGCGCCAATCTCGAACTCGTCGAACCGTTCGTCGATGCGCTCGAGGGTGTCGAAGTGATCATCTTCGATGTCCCCGGCGCTGGCGGTTCTCCCGCGCCGCTGCTTCCCTATCGTCTGTCCAACCTGTGCGTGCTCGCCGACAAACTGCTTGGCCATCTCGGCTATGAAGGGCAGGTCGACGTGCTCGGCGTTTCCTGGGGCGGGGCGCTCGCGCAGGAGTTCGCGCATCTCTACCCGATGCGCTGCCGGCGCCTTGTGCTGGCGGCAACGTCGCCCGGCGTGATCATGGTGCCGGGTAGCGTGTCGGTCCTCTCGAAGATGATCGGCGCGCGCCGCTATAACGACCCGGACTACCTGCGGCGCGTGGGCGCCGATATCTATGGCGGTGCCTTCCGCGACGATCCCGGATTGCTGGAAGCGCACGGCCGGCATATGCATCCGCCGCGCGGCCGCGGCTATGTGTACCAGTTGCTGGCGGCATGGGGATGGAGCAGCCTGTTGTGGCTCGGCGCTCTGGGCCAGCCCACGCTGGTCATGCACGGCTCCGACGATCCCATCGTGCCCCTGGTCAATGCCAGGATCCTCGCTTCGCGCATTCGACATGCAGCGCTCCACATCTTCGACGATGGACACCTCTTTCTCCTGACTCGCGTCAGCGAAGCAGCAACGGTGGTGCTGCGTTTCCTGCGTCAGCCTCAGGCCTGACGCAGTGGCCCCCCCCCGGAATCCGGGAGGCCACCTTTGTCAGATTCGCTTTAGTCAGAATTTGTGACGCAGGCCTACGGCTGCACCGATCATCGTGCTCTGCCCGTTGCCAAGGGCATAGCTGTTGCCCAGCGACAGGCTGTTGGCGTAGACGGTTGCCAGCGATTCGAGCATCAGGCCGGCGTTCCTTGCGAACGCCGTGGTCACATAGACATCGGTACGCTTCGAGAACGCGTAGTTCGCGACGAAGGCGATCTGCCATGGGTTGGCCACTTGCGTGTTGCCGTACAGACTCTTCACGTTGTCGTAGTTGTATTCGAGCGTGAGGCCCACGGCAGGGGAGACCTGGTAGATCGCACCGATCCAGTAGAAATCGTCACGCTGAAACATAACGTCCGCCGCATTCGTGTTTCGACCCCAGCGATAACCGCCCATGATCCTGGCCGGGCCGTAGGCGTAGCTGGCGCCGACCACGGCCTTCCTGACCGTGCCACTGCTCGTATCGATGGTCGGATTCCACTGGTCGTAGCCGATGGTGAGGCCAATCGGACCCGCTTCATACGCCACGGCAGCCCCGTAGGCGGAGTCGCGCCGAAACTGGCCAGGCACCTCGCCATTGCCACCAATCGGCGTTGCGATGCCGACCGTCGCGGGCAGGGCCACCCCGACGCCAAAGGACCAGTGTGCAATTGCCTTCACCGGGCCAAACTGGCCGCTGTACTTGAGGGTGTTGTCTTCGCGGAAATTCGGGCCCGATTGCAGGATGATGGGCTCGTACTGCGTGGCATAGGCGGTCGGCGAGTAATTCGCGAGCATCTCGAACATCGAGGTGTACTGGCGGCCAAAACTGACCTGGCCATAAGAACTCTGCAGGCCCACCAACGCCTGGCGGCCGAACAGGCGGCCACTTTGCTGCGAGGTGCCGGTCTCCAGATTGAAGCCGCTTTCCAGGACAAAGATGGATTTCAAGCCACTACCGAGGTCTTCAACACCACGCAGGCCCCAACGCGACCCGGCCAGTCCGCCCGAGGTCATACGGGCGACGTCATGGGATGGCCCGCGATTGAACTGATTGAACGCCGTAGGTACAACGCCCAGGTGATTGACATACTCGACGTTCACATCCGCCACACCGTAGAGCGTGACGCTAGACTGCGCAAATGCCGCCCCAGAACACAGGGGCAGCGATGCGATGGCGATGTTCTTCAGTTTCACCCCGGTCTCCTCCCATCGTCTTGCATGGAGATGCGACGTCGGACCCTCCCATGGCACTCATCATAGGAGAGTTGGGGAGGGCGGTCAGGTCTGTGCCTGCGAGGCGCGCTCGGTCTCGATGCGACGCAGGTCGGCGGCGTAGTACTTGCGCCCGATCGCGAAACACAATGTGGCGCACAGGCCGGCCAGCGGAATGATCTGCAGGGCGCCAAGCAAACCGATTCTGTCGGCGAGCAGTCCCGTCACAAAGGGACCGGGCGCAAGGCCCAGCAGGTTGTTGGCGAGCGTGAGCGTGGCGAAGGCCGTCGCGTGAATGCTGGGATGCGTGAGGTTGGCCACCACGGCGCTCGCCGGTCCGGCCGTACCGCCGACCAGTAGCATGCCGGCAAAGATCAGGACCATTTGCGTCGTGCCCGCCGGCGTGTGGAAGGCCGCCACGAGCAGCACGCAGCTGGTGGTGCTGTAGGCAATGGCCATCAGCCACTTGCGGGTCGGGGCATTGCGGGCGGCCCAGTCGGTCAGCGCACCGCAGGCAATCATGCCTGCGCCGGCCGCCAGCACGAAGCCTGCGGCTGTCAGGCCTGCACGGTCCGTCGCCATGCCGTAGTAGCGTGACAGGTAGCTCGGCATCCACGCAAGCAGGGCGCCCGTGACCAGCAACTGCATGGCGCTGCCGACATAGGTACAAAGAATCGAAGGGGCCGAGAACAGGGCAGATACCAGGGGCCGCAAAGCCAGGCGTTTGGGTGCTCCCGCGTCGCCCTTGTCCTCGCCAATCCGCGCGCGCTGCGCCTTCAGGCGCGGTTCCGTCACCACGAAGCGAAACACGGCTACGAGTATCAGGCCGAAGATGGCCATCGCGGCGAACGCCCAGCGCCACCCGAGATGAGCGGCGAGGGTGCCGCCCAGGGCCATTCCCAGCACCGATCCGAACGGGCCGCCGGCAATGAACGCGGCGCTCAGGCTGGAGCGCAAGCGGCGGGGAAATACCGACAGCACCATGGCAATGCCCACGCTGCCATAGGCGGCTTCGCCGACGCCCACGCACAGTCGGGCGATGAACATTTCGCCGAAGTTCGTCGCCACGGCACAGCCGAGCGTAGCGAGGCTCCACAAGCCGGCCATCAGCATAAGGCTCTTGACCCGGCCCCAGCGGTCCGCGAGGACAGACAGTGGCAATGTCAGGATACCCACCATCAGCGCAACAATGCCGCCGAGCGCGCCGAGTTCCGTATCGGTCAGCGCCCATTCCTGCTTCAGTAGCGGAAATACGGCATTGAGCACCTGGCGCGACATGTAGTCTGACAGCAGCAGACCAAAGCCCAGCGCGAACACTACCCACGAGTAGTAGTGGAGTCCGACTGGCCTGACTGGATCTGCTGCCATGGTCGGAAATGTGGAACGTTGTTCGAGCATGAATACCTCAGAAGGATCACTTTGACGACTCCCGGCCACTTGAGCCGAGGCGCTGACGCGTCCTTCCATGGCGCTTGCCAACGTCCGGTCGCAACGGAAGCAAGTATCTAGAATCAGTTGCGTACGGTTTGACCGTTCGGGACATGCATTTTGCTTTTCGGGATAGTCCGGGAAAACCTGAGGGCCCGGATGCCGTGTCCGGTGGTCCGACGCCGACTTCGGCGAACTGCACCGGGTCACCTAGTATGAAATGCGACGAGGCGAATGCATCGAACTCGTCTTTTCCCTAACGACACGGTTGCCATGCAAGACAAGCCTGACACAACAACATTCGTGCCGTTCAGCGTGTTGCTGCGCGATGGACGGGAGGTGCTGGTTCGGGAGATTGCCGAAGACGACAGGGCTGGCCTGCTGGCGGCGTTCGACAGACTTTCCGCCGACGCGCGTTACACGAGATTCATGGCCGCCATGCAACAGCTACCCGAAGCCATGCTCGAGCACGCAACGCATCCGTCGCCGGAGTGCGAGCTTGCCCTGGTGGCAGTAGCCACCAAAGGCAAGGGCCCGTCTATTGTGGGGGGCGTGCGCTATGCCGCGGCGCCCGGCAACGATACCTGCGAGTTTGCGGTCACGATCGTCGATGACTGGCATGGGCTTGGCCTTGCCAGCCGACTGCTGAGCACGCTAATCGACACCGCTCGCCGCCGCGGTTACCGATCCATGGAAGGCTATGTCCTGTCATCGAACACCGCGATGCGGCGATTGGCTCACCGCTTAGGATTTGCCGACGTACCGTGTCCCGACGACACGACGCTGCGCGTGGTGACCCTTGCGCTGTAAGAGAGTGTTGATCGGGATGGTTGGGGCACCGGAGTACGAATTGTATTTAACATAAGATAGATTATGCGTATAAGGGATGTTGGCCGTTATTAGTAATGTCACCTTTGCGACGAATAGAGATGTCACCTGAGGCTGCCTCCCCGTACGCTCCGAGTTTCGTCGGGCGCTTTGGGAGGCAGCCATGCACAGACAAGGATTGGTGACCATGAGCATGCGCGAAGTTGACCGCATGAAGGTGATCCAGGCTGTGGCCGATGGGCACCTTGCGCGCTGGCGGGCAGCCGAACGTCTGGGCGTCAGTGCCCGGCATGTCAGACGGCTGGTCTTGCGGCTCCTGGAGGACGGGCCAAGCGGGCTGGTATCGCGCAAGCGCGGACGTTCCAGCAATCGCCAGTTGCCTCCCGGCCTGGAATCTCGTGTCCGCGGCCTCGTCCGCGACAGCTACGCCGACTTTGGGCCGACCCTGGCCGCCGAGAAGCTGCGCGAGCGCCACGGCATTGATATCTCCTCCGCGTGCGTCCGCCGGATCATGATCGACGCCGGCTTCTGGGTGCCGAGGAAGCTGCGCCCGCCCAAGGTCCACCAGCCGAGGAACCGCCGCGCCTGCCTGGGCGAGCTGGTGCAGATCGATGGCAGCGATCATCACTGGTTCGAGGACCGGGCGGCGGCGTGCACGCTGCTGGTCTACGTCGACGACGCCACCGGCCGGCTGATGCAGCTGCTGTTCGTGCCGACCGAATCGACGCCAGCCTACTTTGCCGCCACCCGGGCCTATATCGAACGGCACGGCAAGCCGATGGCGTTCTATTCCGACAAGGCTGGCGTCTTCCGCGTCAACCGACAGGAGAATGCCGAAGGCCGCGGCTATACGCAGTTCGGGCGCGCCCTCTTCGAGCTGAACATCGACATCCTGTGCGCCAACACGAGCCAGGCCAAGGGCCGCGTCGAGCGAATGAACGGCACGCTGCAGGACCGGTTGGTCAAGGAATTGCGGCTGCGGGAGATTTCCAGCATGGAAGCCGCCAACGCCTACGCGCCGGCCTTCATGGCTGACTTCAACGCGCGCTTCGCCAAGGTGCCGCGCAGCGACTTCGATGCCCATCGGCCGCTGCGCGGTGACGAGGACCTGGAACGGATCTTCAGCTGGCGCGAATGGCGCAAGGTCTCGCAGAGCCTCACACTGCAGTATGCGAAGGTCATGTACCTGATCGAGGACCTGCCTGAACATCGCCGGCTGATCCACCGCTATATCGAGGTGGCGGAGTACCCCGATGGCCGGGTCGAGCTATGGGCCGATGGCGCTGCCCTGCCCTACACCACCTATGACCGGTTGCCGGAGGTGGATCAGGGCGTGATCGTGGACAACAAGCGGCTCGGGCACGTGCTCGCGATTGCCGCCACGGTCCAGGCCGAGCGGGACAGCCGGCACTGGAGCGCGCCGTCGCGCACGCTCTCGGGCGAGTCGCCGCGCCCGGCCAAGGTGCCCTTGAACGTCAAGCGCCAACGGCTGATCAACCGGCTGGATCTGGAACGCGCCATCGCGGGAACGGAATGTCCCACCCTGCTCCCGGCTCAGGCGCCATCGGCCAGCGCCACCGCCTTACGGGCA
>NZ_FOWM01000009.1:58031-216887 GCF_900115455.1 Cupriavidus sp. OV096 | reverse complement strand
TGCCCGTAAGGCGGTGGCGCTGGCCGATGGCGCCTGAGCCGGGAGCAGGGTGGGACATTCCGTTCCCGCGATGGCGCGTTCCAGATCCAGCCGGTTGATCAGCCGTTGGCGCTTGACGTTCAAGGGCACCTTGGCCGGGCGCGGCGACTCGCCCGAGAGCGTGCGCGACGGCGCGCTCCAGTGCCGGCTGTCCCGCTCGGCCTGGACCGTGGCGGCAATCGCGAGCACGTGCCCGAGCCGCTTGTTGTCCACGATCGCGCCCTGATCCACCTCCGGCAACCGGTCATAGGTGGTGTAGGGCAGGGCAGCGCCATCGGCCCATAGCTCGACCCGGCCATCGGGGTACTCCGCCACCTCGATATAGCGGTGGATCAGCCGGCGATGTTCAGGCAGGTCCTCGATCAGGTACATGACCTTCGCATACTGCAGTGTGAGGCTCTGCGAGACCTTGCGCCATTCGCGCCAGCTGAAGATCCGTTCCAGGTCCTCGTCACCGCGCAGCGGCCGATGGGCATCGAAGTCGCTGCGCGGCACCTTGGCGAAGCGCGCGTTGAAGTCAGCCATGAAGGCCGGCGCGTAGGCGTTGGCGGCTTCCATGCTGGAAATCTCCCGCAGCCGCAATTCCTTGACCAACCGGTCCTGCAGCGTGCCGTTCATTCGCTCGACGCGGCCCTTGGCCTGGCTCGTGTTGGCGCACAGGATGTCGATGTTCAGCTCGAAGAGGGCGCGCCCGAACTGCGTATAGCCGCGGCCTTCGGCATTCTCCTGTCGGTTGACGCGGAAGACGCCAGCCTTGTCGGAATAGAACGCCATCGGCTTGCCGTGCCGTTCGATATAGGCCCGGGTGGCGGCAAAGTAGGCTGGCGTCGATTCGGTCGGCACGAACAGCAGCTGCATCAGCCGGCCGGTGGCGTCGTCGACGTAGACCAGCAGCGTGCACGCCGCCGCCCGGTCCTCGAACCAGTGATGATCGCTGCCATCGATCTGCACCAGCTCGCCCAGGCAGGCGCGGCGGTTCCTCGGCTGGTGGACCTTGGGCGGGCGCAGCTTCCTCGGCACCCAGAAGCCGGCGTCGATCATGATCCGGCGGACGCACGCGGAGGAGATATCAATGCCGTGGCGCTCGCGCAGCTTCTCGGCGGCCAGGGTCGGCCCAAAGTCGGCGTAGCTGTCGCGGACGAGGCCGCGGACACGAGATTCCAGGCCGGGAGGCAACTGGCGATTGCTGGAACGTCCGCGCTTGCGCGATACCAGCCCGCTTGGCCCGTCCTCCAGGAGCCGCAAGACCAGCCGTCTGACATGCCGGGCACTGACGCCCAGACGTTCGGCTGCCCGCCAGCGCGCAAGGTGCCCATCGGCCACAGCCTGGATCACCTTCATGCGGTCAACTTCGCGCATGCTCATGGTCACCAATCCTTGTCTGTGCATGGCTGCCTCCCAAAGCGCCCGACGAAACTCGGAGCGTACGGGGAGGCAGCCTCAGGTGACATCTCTATTCGTCGCAAAGGTGACATTACTAATAACGGCCAACATCCCTTATACGCATAATGCGTATTATGTTAAATCAATGATCCGAGGCCGAAAGCCCTGCAGGCAGCCTTGCCCCGGCCATGCTGCGGCTGGCTACCTGCCTGTGTACCGTTCCAGCAGCTCCCGTTGCCCGGCTGGCACCTCGTAGGACATGCCGTACATCCCCAACTGCAGGCTCTTGGCAATGCGCAATGCCGGCCGCACGAACTCGGCTGCTATTGGTTTGTTGAAAGTGGCTTGTGCCGTGTCGATGAAGAGCTCGAGCCAGCGGTCGAAATGATGGCCCTCGATCCCCGCGAGCATCATATGGCGGGACAGGACATGGCCCCGGTAGCGCTTGCTCCCAAGGACAATGCTTGACCAGAACGTGTCCATCGTTGTGAGATGCTGGTCCCATCGGCCGGAGATGACTCGGTCGAAAAGCGGGCCGATACTCTCGTCGGCGCGAACCCGCACGTAGAAGGCACGGACAAATGCCGATATTTCGGCTTCGTCGGGCAGTTGCGCGCCTTGGGCCACGGCGTCGCTGGCGGTCTGAAGGTTATTCCCGGGCATCGTCATCCCTAAAAGATGCATCACGAATGCATCTTATCATCTATATAGTCGGGGCTGACGAATGCGCAGATAAACCCCTGCCCTTCGTCAGGTCTTCGCAGCTTGCCTCGAGACCTTGACGGGGATCCGCGCCAGCACAGACGCGGCAGCGTGCTCGTCCAGCACGCGCTGCATCATCTTCGGCTTGAGAATGAGATCTTCGAGCGTGTGTTCGTCCAACACCCGGAAGTATGCGTCCAGCGCCGCGTGCAGCACGCCGCGCAAGCCACATATCGGGGTGATGACACATTGATTGCCTTCCGCGTGGAAGCATTCGACCATCGCAAAATCACTCTCCATCGTGCGAATCACTTCGCCGACGTTGATCTTGGACGCGGGACGGTTGAGCTGGACGCCGCCGGAGCGGCCCCTGAGGGTATGCAGGAAACCCTCCTGCCCCAGCCGGTGCACGATCTTGATCAGGTGGTTCCTGGGAATGCTAAAGCTGTCCGCAATCCGCTGGATCGTCACCAGTTCGTCCGGGTGCGCAGCAATGTAGATTAACGTACGTAGTGCATAGTCGGTGTAGTCGGTCAGTCTCATCTTCGATCCCCACTCGCCTCCAGGACGGGACGCGTCAGTATATCTTACGCGCCAAATGCATCTTTTAGGGAATCGACCTCCGAGTCAGGTGGAATGCGGCCGCCAGGACCGCCGCATCCCACCACGATCAGAACTTGTACTTCACCCCCGCATACAACGCGCGTCCGACCCCTGGGTAGAAAACCGCCGTGTTGGCAGTGCGCGCATTCGCCACGGTGCCGAAGTCACTGACGTAGCGTTTGTCGGCCAGGTTGCGGGCGTCGAGGAACAGCGTGACGCCGCGCTGGAATTCGTAGCTGGCCTGGATGCCGAACAGCACGTAGGCCGGCACCTTCATCGTGTTGGCGTAGTCCACGTAGGCGCCGGTCGGCACCCAGTCGATCGTGCCCGCCACGCGCAGCGCGGAGCCCCTGTTGTAGGCCACGGTCGTGCGGAGCACATGCTGCGGCACGCCCGCGATGCGGTTGTTGCCGTAAACCGGATCGTTGTCGAAGCGGAAATCGCTGTAGTTCCACATTTGCGACAGCGTGAGCCGGTCGCCTGCGCCAATGATATTGCGCAGTATCTCGGCGCTGGCGCCCAGCTCCACGCCCTGCAGGATGGTCCGGTTGGCGTTGAACGTGGAGGCTGGCACGTCGGGGCTGACCGTGTACTGCAGCATCTGGTCGCGCACCAGCGAACGATAGAGTGTCAGGTCCCAGCCGAAGCGGTCCAGTTGCCCGCGCGTGCCCGCCTCCACCGTCCAGCCGCGCTGCTGCGCCAGTGGCACGAACTGGTTGGTCGCGCCGATGGTCTGGTTCAGGTCCGAGAAGTCCGGCACGTCGGCGCTGCGCGTGATGTCGACGAAGGCCTGCACGTCCTTGCGCGGCTCCCACAGCACGCCGAACTTCGGGTTCACGCCGCTGTAGGTGGCGCTGTCCGACTTGGCCGTTGGGCTGGCGGACAAGCCGCCGTAGTCCTGGTACTCCCGCCGGTTGCGGTACGCCTTCGCTCCCGCCATCAGCGCGACCGTAGGCCGCACGTACAGCCGGTCTTCGAGATAGGCCTCGTAGTTGAAGGCATCCTGCCGGGCGTTCAGCGTCTGTGCGCCGCGGTCGCCATTAACGTTGACGTATTGGCGGGCATTGTTGTTGCCACCAAAGAAGCGTGCCCCGGCGATCAACTGGTTGCGCATGCCGCCCAGCGTGAAGTTGCCGGTGTAGCGCGGCGCAAAGCCGTAGGTCCAGTAGTCCTGATCGATGACCTGAAAGATCGGGTGGTACAGGCTCTTGTGGATGATCCAGGTGCTGAAGTCCAGCTGGCCGTTGTCCAGCTTCACGCTGGTCACGTTGGCCAGCCGCTCGGTGCGCGTGTTACGTGCCTGGTCCCCTGCCAGCGCACTGGCGGACGCCTTGCGCGGATCGTTGAGCGCCTCATTGAGCGTGAGCGTGCCTGGCAGCAGCTGGTCGACCACGTAGGCCCCGAAGTAGAAACGCGTTTCCACGGCCGGGCTGAAGCGGTAGCCGAAGTTGGCGTTGAGCTGTTCGTACTGCCCGCGTTCGTGATTGCGGTAGCCCTCCGAGTGATTGACGCTGAGATTGGCGAGGAAGTCGAATGCGCCGATCTGTCGCGATACCTGGCCGCTGGCGCGCGCGGTGCCGAAGCTGCCACCGTCCACGCGCAGCATGTTTGGCGCATCCGCCGTCAGCGCGGTTGGCGTGGTGAAGTTGACGGCGCCGCCCAGCGTCGAGCTGCCGAATGCCAGCCCGTTGCCGCCCTTGTAGACCTCGGCCGCGGAAAGTCCGATGGGATCGATCTGGTAGTAGTCACCGCTGCCGTCCGCGAAGTTGGTCGGCACGCTGTCCTGCAGGATTTCCAGGCCACGCGTGTGGAAGCCGCGCGAGATGCCGGAGCCGCGGATCGACAGGCGCAGCTCCTGGCCGTAGCGCTCCTGTACGTAGACCCCGGGCGAGTCCTTGAGGACATCGCGCAGATTGCTGGCGTAGGTATCGGTGTAAGACTGCGCATCGACAAATCCGACCGACCCGGCCGATTGGAACAGCGTGTCACGCTGGCGGGCCACGCCGGGCACCGTGAGTGAACCCTCGGCTGGCGCCGCTGCGCTGACGGTGATGGTGGGCAGCGTGGGGAGTGGCGCGTCATTGGATGCCTGCGTGGCGTTGGTTTGCGCGATGGCCGCGCCGCTCAGCGCGAGCGTCTGTACGACTACAGCAATGGCGGTCTTGCGCCAGGCTTTTTCAGATCTCATTTTGTTCTCGTCTACGTTTCAGGTGCCGTGGTATGGACCCCGGGCAAGCAACGGAAGCATACGAAGCACGTATCGGCCTGCGCCATGCGACATGGCAGCGCACGGCATTGAAAAGGTCTATTGCGATGTCGGGCATCGATCAGGGCAGCAGATCCGCTATCGAGTAGCCATCGAGCACGGTGAGGTAGGCCACCAGCGCCCCACTCAGCGCCGCGTGACAATCGGCAACGCTCGAGACCACGCAAAATCCCCCGGCGCGAAAGCACGCCATCAAGTCCAACCTGTATTCCAAGACCCGGACCACGTCGCCCACAGTGATGGCCGATGCAGGACACGCCAGGCGTGTTCCACCGATACGCCCGCGCGCGGTGTCGAGGTAGCCAGCACGGCGCAGCGCGTGGACGATCTTGACGACGTGATTGAGCGGCAGCCCAATGGCGTCGGCGATGTTCCTCGCCGTCTGCGGCCTGCCATCGTTGCGCGCGAGATGGACCAGCGCATGCAGTCCGTACTCGGTATAGACGGTCAGGCGCATCACGCATTCCGGCAAGGCGGCACCGTCGGATGGCGGAAAAAGACAGCGACATAGGTATCCATTTGCTCGCAAGACTTCCCGATCCATGTTTCGATGAAGTCTATTAAAGATGCATAACCAATACAACATAAATGCTATGCATCGGATAAAGAGGCAAATTTCCGTTGCATGGAGGACGCGATAGTCCTCACGGGTGGTGTGGCTTAACCCGCTTTGCCGCATCTAAAGATGTATAGTGAATGCATCTTTAAAGGCGAAGGCCGGCCACTCAAACAATCGGGGGTACCAAGTTGAAGTCCTTACTTTCCGCAATCCTTGCCACATCGGCGCTTCTGACGGCGCACGGTGCTTGCGCGGCAACCCGGAACTTCGAGATGAACATCGAAGACACCCGGGTCACGTTGGTAGACAAGCAGCAATTCCATACGTTTGCATTCAACGGGCAGGTGCCAGGCCCGCTGTATGTGGTGGATGAAGGCGACGATGTCAACGTCACCGTCAACAACCTGACCGCCCTGCCCCACACCGTGCACTGGCACGGCATGTACCAGAAGAACTCCTGGAAGAACGACGGCGTGCCGGGTGTCACCCAGGAGGCCATCAAGCCCGGCGACTCTTTCAAGTATCAGTTCAAGGCGGCGCCGTCCGGCACCATGTGGTACCACTGCCACGTCAACGTCAATGAACACGTCGCCCTGCGCGGCATGTGGGGTCCGTTGATCGTCCGGCCGAAGAATCCGACCGCTCTGGAGAAGAAGGTCACCAAGGAATTCATCCTGATGTTCTCCGAGTGGGACTCCAAGTGGGCGGACAAGCCCGGCTTCGGCGGCCTGCCATCAGACAAGCCCGACTACTTCACGATCAACGGCAAGGCTTATCCGGACACCCAGCCCATCCGTATCGAGAAAGGCGACGTGGTCCGCCTGCGCCTGATTGGCGCTGGCGACGGCACGCACAGTTTCCACCTGCACGGGCACAGCTTCAAGATCGCCTTCAAGGATGGCTTCCCGCTGGCCAACCCCATCATGGCCGACACCGTGCTGTTCGGGCCCGGTGAGCGCTACGACCTGATCTTCGAAGCCGACAACCCTGGCCGCTGGATGGTTCACGACCACGTCGACTCCCATACCGTCAACGGCGATCGTCCGATGGGCGGAATCATGAGCGTCGTGGAGTATGCGGGCGTGCCTTCGGACCCCTGGTACGACTGGGCCGGCAAGAAGTACCAGCCCAACTTCTACTACGAGGAATCGCTGAAGAAGGGTCCCGGTCAGTACAGCAACGACTTGCTCAAGGGCAAGGCCGTCCAGTAATCGACCCAGGAACGATCTCGATGAACATCCCTCACCTCACGCGCCTTGCCGTGGCCGCCCTCGCCTTCACGGCGGCGGGCACCGCCGCCCAGGCGAAAACCGGGCAGGAAGTCCTGCAGGCGCAATGCGTGGCCTGCCACGCCGTCACGAAACCCCAGAAGCTCGATGTGGATCGTCTGTGGCAACGCAAGGGCCCGGACCTGTACTACGCGGGCGTCAAGTTCAACCAGCCATGGCTGGAGAAGTGGCTGCAGAGCCCGACCACCATCCGCCCCGCGGGGGTGATGGTGGCCCGGGCGGTCAAGGCCTCTGCCGACAAGGGGCCCGACACCATCGACCCCGCCGCGTTGAGCCCGCACCCGAAGCTGGACAAGGACGAGGCCGCCGCCGTAGCCGCCGAGTTGATGAAGCTCGGCGGCGATGCCGGCCTGGTGGAGAAAGGCGGCTTCAAGAACGATCCGCCCAACGCCTCCATGGCCAGCCTGCTGTTTGCCAAGCTGCGCGGCTGCGCCTCCTGCCATTCGGCCAAGCCGGGCAACGGCGGCAGCTCTGGGCCGGAGATGGTGGATGGTGGCGCGCGGCTGCAGCCGGACTACGTGGTCGCCTACATCAAGGATCCACAGAAATTCGACCCGCATGTCTGGATGCCGCGCCTCGACCTCAATGATGCCGATATCCAGAAGCTGGCCGGATACATCACCACGTTGAAGGGAGAGCCGAAATGAGGCGCCAGACGACTTTCCTGATGCTCGCGCCGCTGCTTGTGGCCGCTGGCATCAACCGTGCGCATGCCGACGACCAGTTCGCGCATTCCACACGGCTCTACAACACGTATTGCGTGCAGTGTCACGGTGTGAACCGTGACGGCAACGGTGTGAACAGCCGCGACATGGCGGTCAAGCCGCGCGATCACACCGACACCAAGGCTATGGGTGACACACCAGATGAAACGCTGTTGAAGGCGATCAAGGGAGGTGGTCTCGCTGTAGGGAAATCCGTTCTGATGCCGAAATGGGAGGGCCTGCTCACCGACGACGACATGAAGGAAATGGTCAGTTACCTGCGCTTCGTAAGCAAGACTGGCACCAAGTAATACGCAACCGAGGAAAAACAAGACAAATGAAAGCCCTTCCAACCCTGCTCTTTGCCGCCGCCGCTCTCCTGGCCGGCGTGCAGGCGCATGCGAAGACCGTCAAGGTCACGATGACAGCCAAGGAGATCGACCTGCCTATCGACAACAAGGGGACGATGTACCGCACCTGGACCTTCGACGGCCAGGTGCCGGGCACCGTGGTCCATGTCACCGAAGGCGACACGATCGAGTTCACACTGATCAACGACAAGGCGAACAAGAACTCGCACTCGATGGACTTTCACGCGGCACGCGTGGATGTCGTCAAGGACTTCGAGGCCGTGAAGCCGGGTGAAGAAGCCCACTACACGTTCACTGCCGACTACCCGGGGGTGTTCTTCTACCACTGCGGCGCGGACCCGATGATCCAGCATATCGCACGCGGCATGTACGGCACGATCATTGTGGATCCGAAGGATTCCAAGGCCATGCCGAAGGCGGATCGCGAGTATGTGCTGATCCAGTCCGAGCTGTACGCGAATCCGGACAACCAGGCGGACATGATGGCCAACAAGTGGACCAACGTCATGTTCAACGGCAGCATCTTCAAGTACGACCCGGTGCATGATCCGAGCGCCACCCGCGTGCTGCAAGCCAAGCCGGGCGAGCGCGTGCGCATTTACTTCGTCAACGCCGGTGTGAACGAGTTCTCGTCGCTCCACCCCATCGCGGGTATCTGGGATCGCGTCTACGGCAGCGGCAACCCCAAGAACGTCCACGTGGGCATGCAGAGCTTCGTGGTTGGGCCGGGCGATGCCGCCACGTTCGACCTGATCTCGCCGAAGGAAGGCGCCAACGCCATCGTGTCGCACTCGCTGCGTCAGGCGCTGTCGGGCGCCATCGCCATCATGCAGTTCTCCAATGATGCCGATCCGAAGGCCGGCAAGGGCGACAACATCCTCGTGAGGTAAGCAGCGCGGGGCTAACGGCTGGCCGAGGCGGGGACATCGTCGCGGCCGGCCACAGAGAGCAAGGTGAAAAACATGAAAGAAGGTGCGATGCTGGGCATCGGCGGCGCTACCGTGGCACTGCTGGCTGGTGTGGTGGGAATGGTGGCTTCGTACGACTACGTCAACGATCCACTGATCAGCCAGGCGCGGGCGGTGACCGCCGATGCTGGGGCGCATGCGGATGGCGGGCACGACCAGATGCACGGTCGACCTGAAGCCGGGAATGCACTGCTGACGGCGGCAACCAAGTCCGCCAGCGGCGTCACGCAGTACACCTGCCCCATGCATCCGAACATCGTCACGGCCCAGCCGGGCAGCTGCCCGATCTGCGGCATGCACCTGGTCAAGGCCGGCGCCACCCAGTCGATGCCGCAGCACCAGCACGCGCAGCAATCCGCTGCCGCCGCGCCGATTGCCGTGACCGTGGGCGATGCCGCCTACCGGCAGATGGGCATCGCGGTGGAGGTCGTCACGCACCGCCAGTTGAAGCCGGTCATCAACACCTATGCCGTGCTCGAATCCGACCAGGGACGTGCCACGTCCGCCACGCCGAAGTTCGAGGGCTGGATCAAGCGCCTGGGCGTCGCCGCAACCGGCGAGCGGGTGCGTCAGGGCCAGGTGCTTTACGAGATCTACTCCGCCGAGGCGCAACAGCGCCAGCGCGACTACCTCGACCTGCTGACCCGCCGCGACGGCCTGACCTCCGGCGGCATGGCCGCGCTGGAACAGAGCAACGCGATGCTCGGCAGTCTTGCGCGCGAAATTGCCCGCCAGCGGGACCGCCTGCGCGAAGCCGAGATTCCGCCGGCGGTCATGGCAAAGCTCGATACGGAGCGCCGCATTACCGAGGTCATTCCCGTGCTGGCGCAGCGCGACGGCATCGTTTCCGCCATCAATGTCAGGCCCGGCGGCTTTGCCGGACCCAGCCAGCCGGTGCTGACCTACGGCGACCCGCGCGGCACTAGCGCCACGCTGTCGCTCTATCCCGATCAACTGCCACTGCTTGCGCAGGGTGGCCAGCTCACGCTGACCTCGGACACCGTGCCCGGCTGGCGCGCCACCGCGCCGCTGCGTGCCACCACGGCGGAGGTGGACCCGGCCACCCGCAAGGCCCGTGTGCGCGTGACGCTCAACCAGGTGCCCGCCGCCCTCGTCGCCGGCACCTTCCTCCATGCCATCGTCGAGGTCGCGGGCGAGACCACGCTAACGGCACCGCGCGATGCCGTGCTGCGCACCGGCCACGGGAGCTTCGTCATGGTCGCGCTGGGCGAAGGACGTTTCGTGCCGACCGAGGTGCGGCTGGGCAAGGAAGACGCCGAGCGCGTTGAGATTGTCGACGGACTGGCCGAAGGCGCGGCAATCGCCGTGAACGGCCAGTTCCTGCTCGGTGCGGAGGCTTCTCTGGCGGCCACGCGCCAGCGCATGGGCGGCGGCGCGGCCGCGAAAGAGATCCTGTAACGACAAGGCAACAGCGCGGCGGCAGCGAATCCGCCCCAATGACATCGGCATGACGGAGAACATATCGTGATAGGACGCATCATCGACTGGTCCATAGCGCATCGCGCGGCCGTCCTGCTTGCCGCGGCGATGCTTTGCACGGCGGCCATCGTCTCGCTGCGCAGCTTGCCGCTCGATGCCCTGCCCGATCTCTCCGATACGCAGGTCATCGTCAAGACCGACTACACCGGGCAGCCGCCTCAGCTGGTCG
Source organism: Cupriavidus sp. OV096 (assembly GCF_900115455.1). NCBI lineage: Bacteria > Pseudomonadati > Pseudomonadota > Betaproteobacteria > Burkholderiales > Burkholderiaceae > Cupriavidus > Cupriavidus sp. OV096. The sequence continues at coordinate 206,334 of NZ_FOWM01000009.1, read as the reverse complement.
AGGATCAGGTGACCTATCCGCTGGCCAGCGCGATGCTGTCCATTCCGGATGCCGACGCCGTGCGCGGCTTCTCCATGTACGGCCAGTCCTACCTGTACATCGTCTTTCGTGATGGCGTGGCACCTGCCGTGGCGCGTGCGCGCGTGACCGAGCAACTCAACCAGATCCGCGACCGCCTGCCCGCCGGCGTGTCGCCCACCTTGGGTCCGGATGCCTCGGGCGTGGGCTGGATCCTCGAATACGCGTTGGAGGACACATCCGGGCAGGTGCCGCCGGATCGGCTCAAGGCACTGCAGGACTACTATCTCGCGCCGGAACTCCGCGCCATCCCCGGCGTGGCGGAAATCGCGGGTGTGGGTGGCAAGGGTCGGCAGTACGAGATCCAGGTGGATCCGCAGCGGCTGGCATCGCTCGATCTCTCGATCGCGGATGTTGCCGGCGCCGTGCGCGAGAGCAACCAGGCCATCGAGGGCGGCGCGTTCGAGCTGGCGCGCTCGCGACTGGTGGTGCGCGCCAATGGCCTGCTGCGCAAGCCTGCCGACCTGGCCGAGATTCCCGTGGCGAACAGTGCAGACGGCGGCGCGATCCGGCTCCGGGATGTCGCCACCATCGCCACCGTGCCGCGCCCCACCGAGGGTGCCGTCGACGTGGACGGCCACGGCGATGCCGCCAGCGCCATTGTGGTCATGCGCCAGGGCCAGAACACCCTCGACACCATCGAGCGGGTCAAGACGCGCCTGGGCCAGTTGCAGGGCGGTCTGCCGGCGGGCGTGAAGGTGACCATCCAGTACGACCGCTCCTCGCTCATTCTGCGCGCCGTCGATACCCTGCGCACCAAACTGATCGAGGAATCGCTGGCCGTCGCGCTCGTCTGCCTGGTGTTCCTGCTGCACCTGCGCTCGTCGCTGACCGCCATCGTCACGCTGCCGGTCGGCATTCTCGGCGCCCTGCTCGTGCTGCGGTTGCAGGGCAGCACCGCCAACATCATGTCGCTGGGCGGCATCGCGATTGCCGTGGGGGCGATGGTGGACGCCGCCATCGTCATGGTGGAAAGCATGCACCGGCGCCTGGAAAAGGAACCCGACCCCGCACCCGCGCGCCGCTGGGAGATGGTGCGCGCCAGCGCGAACGAGGTGGGTCCCTCGCTGTTCCTCTCGCTGGTGGTGATCGCCGTGTCCTTCCTGCCGGTCTTCGCGCTGCAGGGGCAGGAAGCGAAGCTGTTCTTCCCGCTGGCCTTCACCAAGACCTATGCGATGGCCTTCGCGGCCGGGCTGGCCATCACGCTGACGCCGGTGCTGATGGGCTACGCGGTGCGCGGCAAGATCCGTGGCGAATCCCGCAACCCCGTCAGCCGTGTCCTGCGTGCCGTGTATGCGCCGCTGCTCTTCGGCACGCTGCGCCATGCCCGTCTGGCGCTGGTCGCCGGCCTCGCCCTGGTGCTGAGCGCCGCGTGGCCGCTCTACCGGCTGGGCAGCGAGTTCATGCCGCCCTTGGACGAAGGCGACCTGCTCTACATGCCGACCACGCTGCAATCGGTCTCCGCCGCCGAGGCGCAGCACATCCTGCAGATGACCAATCGCATGATCCTGCAGGTACCGGAGGTCGAGCACGTGTTCGGGAAGGTGGGCCGCTCGGACTCGGCCACTGATCCGGCGCCGCTGTCGATGATCGAGACCACTATCCGCCTGCATCCGCGCGACCAGTGGCGCCCCGGCACGTCGATCGAGGACGTGATCGCAAAGCTGGACGCCGCCGTGCGCGTGCCAGGCCTGACCAACTCCTGGGGCTATCCCATCCGCACGCGCATCGACATGGTGTCTACCGGCATCCGCAGCCAGCTCGCGCTCAAGGTCAGCGGGCCGACACTCGCGGGCATCGACACCATGGCCGGCGAGATCCAGGCCGTGCTCAACCGGGTGGAAGGCACGCGCTCGGTGTTTGCGGAGCGCGCGGGCAGCGGCCGTTATCTGGATATCGACATCGACCGCGCCGCGGCCGGGCGCCTCGGCATCCGCATCGCGGACATCCAGGGTGTGATCGAAGGCGCGCTCGGCGGCCAGCAGTTGACGGTGATGACCGACGGGCGGGAGCGCATCCCCGTGACGCTGCGGCTGCCGGCCTGGCAACGCGAGACGCCGGACGCCATCGGCGCGCTGCAGGTCAAGGCGCCATCCGGCGCGCTCGCGCCACTGCGCGATCTGGCGCACATCCGCATCAGCGATGGCCCCACCGAGATCAAGAGCGAGAACGCCAAGCTGATCGGCTACGTGTTCGTCGACGTGGCTGGCGCCGATATCGGCGGCTACTACCGCCGCGCCAGCGCCGCGCTGGCGGCGGCCGGCATCCACCAGCAGGGTTACACCGCCACCTGGACCGGGCAGTACCTGCAGTTCGAGAACGCGTCCGCCAACCTCGCACTGATCGGCATCGCCACGGCTGCGCTGGTGCTGGGCCTGCTCTACCTGCACTTCCGCAGCCTGCGGCGCGTGCTGCTGGTGCTGCTCTGCCTGCCCGCCGCCGTGGCCGGGGGCGTGTGGCTGGTGTGGTGGCTGGACTACCAGATGTCGGTCGCGGTTGTGATCGGCCTGATCGCGCTGGCCGGGGTGGCCACCGAGTTCGGCGTGGTCATGGTGCTCTACCTCGACCAGGCGGTCGGCCGCTGGCGGCATGATGGCGGGCACCTCGGCTCGGCGGGCTTCTACCGCGCCGTGGTGGGCGGCGCGCTGCTGCGGCTGCGGCCGAAGGCCATGACGGTTTCGGTGATCCTTGCCGGGCTGCTGCCGGTCATGCTGTCCGACGCCACGGGCGCTGACGTGATGAAGCGGATCGCCGCACCACTGCTGGGTGGGATGCTGTCGGCGCCGGTGTTCTCGCTGCTGCTGATGCCGGCGCTCTACGTCATGCTGTTCCGCGAGCGTGCCGCCCGCGCGCCGCGCCTCGGCACACTGGATAGGGAGGTACGGGTATGAGCACGAACGCCCCAACCCGGCCATCGGCCCACCCCGCACCCATCGCACTCGGGGAACGGGTGCGGAAGGCGGCCCGCGCGTTGTATCACCTGCTTGGCTCGATGCGCTTCGCCGTGGCGATCCTCGTCATCGTGGCGCTGGCGGCCTGCATCGGCAGCATCGTGCCGCAGAACGCCGGGCCGGCCGCCTATGTCTCCCAATACGGCACGACCTGGACGGCGGTGCTGGTGTTCCTCGGCATGACCGACGTCTACCACGCGAGCTGGTTCGGCGCGCTGCTGGTGGTCATGTCCACGTCGACGGCGATCTGCGTGGTGCGCAATACGCCCGCCATGCTCCGGCAGGTCTTCGATCGGCAGGATCAGGTGAACCGCAAGTTCGTCGAGACCCTGCCCTGCCGCGTGCGCTTCCGTCACGACGCAGGCGAGGCCGCACTGCTGGCCACCCTGATGCCGGCGCTGCGGCGCGAGCGCTTTCGTGTCGCCACACGGCGGACTGCCGATGGGGCGCTGCTGGTGGCGGCGCGGCGCGGTGGCGCGCGGCGCGTCGGCTATATCCTGACGCACGCCGCAATCGTCCTGATTACCGTGGCTGCGTTCCTTGACAGCGATCTCGCCGTGCGGGGCCGCGTGCTGGCCGGCCTCCAGCAGATCGAGACCCGCGACCTGCCCGTCGATGCCGTGCCGCCCAGCAGCGTGCTGCCGGCCGGCACGCTCAGCTATCGCGGCCAGCTCACCCTTGCCGAAGGTGAATCGGCCAGCAACGCCATCGTCCCCATCGGGGATGGCTATCTGGTCCAGCCGCTGCCGTTCACCGTGCGGCTGCACCGCTTCCACATCGAGCGCTATCCCAACGGCCAGCCCCGGGACTTCGTCAGCGACCTGGAGATCCAGTTGCCCGGGCAGCCGCCGACACGCCACGCGCTGCGCGTCAACCATCCGCTCGCCGAGCACGGCGTCACGCTCTACCAGTCCGGATTTGCCGATGGTGGCAGCACGCTGAACCTGCGCATGCTCTCCCGGACTGGCGCGGCGGTGCCGCTGGCGGCCACCGTGGGCAGCGATGTGCCGCTGCTGATCGATAACGCGCCCTGGACGTTCCAGGCGAGCGACCTGCGCATGGACAACATCCAGGACACCGGCAACGCGCCGGCACAGGGGCTGCTGCGCCGCTACCTCGAAGGCCGCTCCGGCACCGTCGCCGACCTGGGACCGACCATCGAATACGTGCTGCGCGACCCGGCTGGCCAGCCCCGCACCATGGTGACGTACCTGCGGCCGCTGACCTTTGGCGGCGACCGCTACTTCGTCAGCGGCGTGCGCCGGGCGGATGGCGAGGGCTACGAGTACATCCGCGTGCCTGTCGATGCGGACGGATCGGCGACCACGTTCGAGCGATTCGAGCGCCAGCTGCAGGATCCCGCCGCGCGGCAGCGTGCGGCGCGCCGGATACTGGCCAAGCCCTCCGCGGAAATGGCGGACGTGGCGGCCCGTGCGCTGGAGGTGTTCGCCCATGACGGCTCGCCCGGCATCGCCGCGCTGGTGGAAGCGACGGTGCCCGAGGCGGAACGGGGCGCAGCCACCACGCTGCTCTCCGGCCTGGTGGTGCGCGCCGCGCGCGCGCTGGCCGCCGAGGACGACGAGCAGGGTCCACAGGACGCCTCCGCCCGGCGCCGCCTGCAGGACCTGCTGAACGCCCACGACGACATGGTGGCCAGTGACGCGCCCGCGTGGGCGCTGGCCGGCACCGTCAGCCAGCGCGCCGCCTCCGGCCTGCAGGTCGCCCGGCGTGGTGGCGATGCGCTGTTGATCGTCAGCCTGTCGATGCTGGCCATCGGCGTGTGGCTGCTGTACGCGGTGCGCGAGCGGCGCCTCTGGCTGTGGTGGGACCCCGCCAGCCGCGTGGCGGTGGCCGGTCTGCGCGCCAATCGCAAGATGCCCGGGCTCGAAGCGGAACTGGCTGCATGGCTGGCGCCGCTCGGCCCCCTCCCGCCGGTGGACGCCGGCAACCGTGACTTATCGGAACCATCATGAAAACTGCCATTGCAGAGCCCGCCCCGGCGGGTGCCTCCGCCCCCGCCCTGAACGCCGCTGCGGTGGGAAACCCGCCACCGGCGGGCGCCCTCCCCGGCAAGCTGTTCGCCATCGCGCTGGCGGGCGGGGTCGCCGTCTGCTACGCACGCTGGTGGGCGGCCATGGACGGCTACGAGGTCGTGATCCTCGCGCTGGCCGCCGCCGGGCTGGTCTATGCCGGCAATGCGTGGCCGCCCCTGCGGGCGTTCATGGCCGGCACGGGTGCCGTGGCATCGCTGCTCTGCTGGCAGCTCGGCCGCGATATCGGCGGCGCCGTGGCCGTCGACAACCTCGCCAGCGGCCCGGTGAGTCAGCCGGTGTTGCTGGGCTCGGGCGCGCTGATCGGCGTTGCCACGCTGGCCTCCATCGCCGGCTGGGTAGGACAGCGGGCGCGCCTGGCCGCGATCGGCCGTGCTGCCACGTGGAGCGGGCTGGGGCTCGCGGCTGCGGCCTTCCTCACGCGCTGGTACGAGTCGTACCGCATCGGTGCCGGCATGGGCCACATACCGGTCAGCAATCTCTATGAGGTGTTTGTCGTCTTCATCATCCTGACCGGCCTGATGATGCTGTACATGGCGTCCCGCTATCGCGCGGCGGGGTTCACGGTGTTCACCCTGCCGCTGCTGTGCGCGGCCTACGCCTTCCTGTTCTGGTATGGCGGCGTGCGCGGCGCAGGCGCGATCACGCCGTTGATTCCGGCGCTGCAGTCGTACTGGATGAAGCTGCACGTGCCGGCGAACTTCCTCGCCTATGGCGCGTTCTCGATCGCAGCCATGCTCGGCGGCGCGCGCCTGCTGTCGGGACGGCGTTTCATGAGGTCGCGCATGCCGGATCCGGCATGGATCGACGAAGCGGTGTACCGCGCCATCGCGAGCGGCTTCGCCTGCTTCACGGTCGCCACGATCCTCGGCGCGCTGTGGGCGGCGGAAGCCTGGGGCGGCTATTGGTCATGGGACCCCAAGGAAACCTGGGCCCTGGCGGTCTGGCTGAACTACGCGGCGTGGCTGCACCTGCGCATGCTGGGCAAGGTGAGCGCGCCCGTGCTGGCGTGGTGGGCGGTGGCCGGCCTGTTCGTCACGCTCTTCGCCTTCCTTGGCGTCAACATGTACCTGGCTGGCCTGCACTCGTACGGTTCACTCTGAACGCGGCCGACGGTTACAAAGCGCTCACACCGCGCGCACGTCCACCAATTCGCCTGCCGCGCCACGCTCCCCTTGGGGATCGACGAGATCGGCGATGGCCATGGTGACGCTGACGCCCGAGAACAGGAAAGCGACGGCAAGGGCGAAAAGGGTGGCGACTTCCATGAAGCACTCCAGCTACGTTTAGGAGTTTCCATTATATGATGCGTCGCACCATCTGTAAATATTTTGTATGTGGTATATCACGAGAGATTGAGCATCTCGCCTGGAAATGATCGATCAGTCGCTTTCCGTCTCTTTTCTGCATCGATCGGCGAATTCCCGGGCGGCCCAGTCGAGAAACGCCCTCACCCGTGGCGATAGCTGCCGGGACCGCTGATACAACAGCGAGACCGGCGCCGAAGGCGGCGGCGTGTCCGGCAGGATCTCCACCAGTTCGCCATCGGCCAGTTCCCGTTCGATATGGAAGCGCGGCACCTGGGCCAACCCTAGCCCCAGCTTGATCCCGGCCAGGTAGCTTTCCGTCCCGGTCACGGTCAGTACGGCCGGTATCGATACGGCCTGTATTTCCCCGTGGACGTCGAACTCCAGCGGCGTGACATTCCCCGTCGTAACCGATCGGATGCCCACCATCTGGTGCCCGTCGAGCGATGCCAGGCTCGTTGGCGTGCCGAACCGCGCCAGGTAAGCCGGCGTGGCGCAGGTCAGCCGGTCCAGGGTCGCCACTTGCCGCGCCACCAGCTCGCTATCGGGCAATTTGCCATAGCGGAGCACGCAATCGACGCCCTCCTGCACCATGTCGACCCAGCGGTCGCCCTCGCTCATCGAGATCTGGATATGCGGATGCCGGGCGAGGAAGTCCGGAAATCCCGGCAGCAGGAAATGGCGCGCGATTGTGCCCTGCACCTCCAGCCGCAGCAGCCCCTTCGGCTCGGCGCCGTTGAAGGCGCCCTCGGCGTCCTCGATGTCGTCCAGGATGGTCAGGCAGCGCCGGTAGTACGCCTCCCCGTCCAGCGTCGGCCGCACTACGCGCGTGGTCCGCTGCAGCAGCCGAACTCCCAGCCGCCCCTCCAGATCGTGGATGACCTTGGTCACCGTCGATCTCGGCACCTCCATGTCGTGCGCCGCCAGCGTAAAGCTGCGCCGCTCCACCACCCGCGTAAATAGCCGCATTGCGTCGAACCGGTCCACCCCACCCTCCGCCGATTGTTTCCCTGCCAGAACAAGTGCGGGCAATTTTAGACCGATTATCTATCCGCTCCAATCGCGCATAGTTCACTCAACCCGCAGCGCCACACAGCGAATGGCGGCCACCCAACCCCGGAGAAGAACCATGAGCACCACCCAGATCACCCCCGAAGCCACCGCCCAGGCCAAGTCCAACCAGCAGGTCGCCATCGTGACCGGCGCCTCACGCGGCATCGGCGCCGCCATCGCCCGCCGGCTGGCGCAGGAGGGCTTCACCGTCGTCGTCAACTATGCCGGCAGCGCCAGCGAGGCCGAGGCGCTGGTGGCCGAAATCGAAGCCGCCGGCGGCCGGGCGATTCCGGAGCAGGCCAATGTGGCCGACCCGGCCGCCGTGGCGCGCATGTTCGATGCCGCCGAAGCCGCTTTCGGTGGTGTGGACGTCCTCGTCAACAACGCCGGCATCATGAAGTTGGCGAAGCTGGCCGACAGCGACGACGCCTTGTTCGACAGCCAGATCGCCATCAACCTCAAGGGCACGTTCAACACGCTGCGCGAAGCGTCGCGCCGCCTGCGCAACGGCGGCCGAGTGATCAACCTGTCGTCGAGCGTGGTCGGCCTCTACCAGCCCGCCTACGCGGTGTACGCCGCCACGAAGGCCGGCGTGGAAGCCATGACGCATGTGATGACGAAGGAAATGCGCGGCCGGAACATCACGGTGAACGTCGTGGCACCCGGCCCCACTGCCACCGCCCTGTTCCTCGACGGCAAGCCGCAGGAAGTCATCGACAACCTCGCCCGGCTCGCCCCGCTGGAGCGCCTGGGCGCGCCGGAGGACATCGCCAACACCGTGGCCTTCCTGGCTGGCCCCGATGGCGCCTGGGTCAACGGGCAAACCATCCGCGTCAACGGCGGCATCATCTGATGCAGGAGCGGAGTCCATCATGAAGAAAGTCATCCTCATCACTGGCGCGTCGAGCGGCTTCGGCCGCCTGACCGCCGAGGCCCTCGCCAAGGCCGGCCACACGGTCTACGCCTCCATGCGCAACACGGCCAGCCGCAATGCCGAAGTCGTGGCGCAAATGGCTGCGTTCGCCCGCAGGCATGACGCTGATCTGCGTACGGTGGAGCTGGACGTACAGTCGCAGCCGTCCATCGATGACGCCGTGGCCAGCATCCTCACCGCCACGGGCCGCATCGACGTGCTGATGCATAACGCGGGCCACATGGCCTTCGGCCCCGCCGAGGCGTTCACGCCGGAACAATTCGCCCAGCTGTACGACATCAACGTGCTCAGCACCCAGCGCGTGAACCGCGCGGTGCTGCCCCATCTGCGCCGCCAGAAGCAAGGGCTGCTGGTCTGGGTCTCGAGCAGCAGCTCGGCCGGCGGCACCCCGCCCTACCTCGCCCCCTACTTCGCGGCGAAGGCGGCGATGGATGCCATCGCGGTCCAGTACGCGCGCGAGTTGTCGCGCTGGGGCATCGAGACATCGATCATCGTCCCGGGCGCGTTCACCAGCGGCACCAACCATTTCGCGCACACGGGGTTGCCTGCCGATACCGCGCGCGCGGAGGAATACGAGTCGGGCCCTTATCCCGGCTTTGGCGATGAAATCCAGCACGCGTTCGCCGGCATCGTGCCGCCCGATGCGGATGCGGGACAAGTGGCCGACGCCATCGTCGATGTCGTCAACGCGCCGTTCGGCAAGCGGCCGTTCCGCGTGCATGTCGATCCGACGCAGGACGGCGCCGACGTCGGCTTCGCCGTGCTGGACCGCCTGCGTGCCGAGATGCTCCATCGCGTGGGCATGGGAGACCTTCTCGTGCCGCGCGTCGCGCAGTGAGCACGCTGCAATCTCTACGACCTCGTAACATTTTCCCCCACGCTTCTTCCATCACAACTGCACCGAGACACTGCATCATGCCCTGATGCAGTGCTCTCACGTCACCGCTTCATTACTAGTGTTGCGTGACGCGCGCATGACCCTTGTCGCACGCGGCCAACCGAACGGCCGTACTAAGTATCGCGATATACAGTCCTTACACTTCCTTACAGCACGCCCCCGTCAAACTGACTACCTTTGAATCGCTCCGGCAATGCCATGCCGATCCCATCCGCGATATGGTGTGACGGAGCATCAATGGGCGTGTATCGCCTCGCTGTACCGGTCCGCTTTTGTGGGCCTCTCAAATGACCGGCCTGCCTGCCCGGTCTGGAAGTAAAGCCAGTTCCGGCGCGTAGCAACAGCCCGGGACCACGCGCATAAGAACTACCTGGGGACGACGACGTTGCGCCTCCGCGCGCGCCAACACCGCGTGCGGGGTGCAGCTTTTGCCCGTGATTTCCGCGATTCCGCTCCGGCCATCGCGGTGGGGACGCTTTTGCCCGTTTTTTGACGGGCGCTGACTATTGTTCGGAGGATGGCATGCAGAACGACAAGCCCGACAACAAACCAACGTTGCCGACGCGCCGGCCCACCTCCCCCGCGCCCCCGCCCGGCGGTAAGCTCGACGACCCCCTCGTCGCGCGGCGTGGCGGCACGCTGAGCCTGCGGCCGCTGTGGCAGATCGTGCCGCGGCTGGCCAGCTACGGGATGGTGGCCTTCATCATCTGGGTGGTCCTCTCCGTGATGTTCCCGCCCGTGTTCACGCGGTCTTCCGAGCGCGCCGTGGTGAACAGCCCCGTGAACCTCGTCACCACGCCGGTCGAAGGCATCGTGACGAAGCAGATCGTGGCTGTGGGCAGCACCTTCGCGCAGGGGCAGTCGCTGATGACGCTCCAGAATCCCAATACCGACCGCTCGCTGCTGGTGGAACTGCTCGGCAAGCAACTCGACAACCAGAAGCGCTATGAAGCCGCCAAGGCCAAGCTCGAGGGCAACCAGGCGCGGCTGGCGTCCACCGGCGACGACATCAAGCGCTACCAGTCGGCGGCGCAGCGCGAGCATGCGTCCAAGCTGCGCGGCATCGAGGCGCGGCTCTCCGTGGCCAAGCAGCAGATCGACCAACAGACCGACCTCGTCAATCGCAACCAGGCCATGCAGTGGGCCGGGGCGGTGAGCCAGGCCTATACCGATGCCTCGCGCAACCAGCTCACCGTGCTGGCCGGCAATCGGGATGCGATCCAGGCCGAACTGGATACCGCACGCGGCAGCAGCGAGGCGGCGCGCGGCAAGGTGTACATGTCGAGTACCGACGGCGCGCTGGGCTCGCTCGCGCAACGGCAGGACGAGTTGCGCGCGGAGAACGTGCAGCTCGAAGCCGAGATCAAGCAGTTGGAGGAGTACGGCCAGTCGGTCGACAAACTCGTCGCCGCCGAGCAGGAGCGCGTGGAGCGGGTCACCAACCTCGACATCAAGGCCTATGGCGGCGGCATCGTCGAGGATGTGACCGCCCCGCCGGGTACGCGCGTGGCGGCCGGCGCCACCTTGATGCGCACCACCAACTGCGCCCAGCCGAGCGTGGTGGCGGTGTTCCCGCGCAGCCTCAGCAAGGACCTCCTGCCCGGCGCCAAGGTCAAGGTGCAGGTCGATGGCGTGGCCGTGCCGCTGTCGGGCGCCGTGTCCGAGATCCTGCCGCGCGCCCCCGATGGCGACCAGGCGCGCTACTTCGTGCCCTTCCCGCCCATCGAGAAGAACGAGATCTATCTGATTGCCAAGCTGAACAAGCCTCTGCCTGACTTGCCCGGCAGCAGCGGCAGCGGCACGGACCGCTGCGCGCTCGGCCACTGGGCCAAGGTCAGCCTCGATCGCCCGTGGTTCAAGAGCCTGATCTGAGATCGATTGCGTTCGATTGCGTTCGACTGGATCGGCAATCCGCCACGTTCCCCACGCCCGCAGGAAGGAGACCTCGCCGTGCAGCGTTATTCCCTACCCTCCCAAGCGCTGGCGTGCGCGGGGGCGTGCCTGATGGCCGCCGCGCTCGCCACGCCGCCCCCCGCCATGGCCGCGCCCCCGGTTCCGCCCGACGCCGCGCGCCAGCAATTGCGCGATGGCGCCTGCCAGGCGCTGACCGCGCGCGTCGGCGCCTTGCCCGGCAAGGGCCCGGTCATGCTCGGCAGCTACGAGCCGGCCCCCGGCGGCGAGCCCCTGCCCGCCCCGCTGCGCCAGTCGGCCTTCGTCTATGACAACGCGCTGGCCGGCATCGCCCTCATTGCCTGCGGGCAGCCCGCCGCCGCGCGCCGGATTGCCGATGGCGTGGTGGCCGGCGTCACGCGTGACCGCCACTACCACGATGGCCGCGTGCGCAACGCCTACCGCGCCGGCGCCGTGCCCGATGGCCCGGTGCCGCTGCCGGGCTGGTGGGACGAGCCGAGCAAGAAATGGTTCGAAGACCGCTACCAGGTGGGCACGGCCACCGGCAATGTCGCCTGGGCCGCGCTGCTGCTGCTGGCGGTCTATGAATCGACGCAGGACCGCCGCTACCTGGACACCGCCGGCACGCTGATGGGCTGGATCGACAAGCAGACCTTCGCCAGCGAGCCCCCGGCGGCCTTTATCGGCGGCTTCTTCGGCCATGAGCCCGCGCCGCAGCGGCAGGGCTGGAAGTCCACCGAACACAATGTCGATGCCTACGCGGCGTTCCGCTGGCTGGGCCGCTACAGCGATGACCCGCGCTGGCGCACCGGCGCGGACCGCGCCAAGCGCTTCGTGGAGGCGATGTGGCAGCCCGGCGAAGGCCGCTTCGTCATCGGCACGCGCGACGATGGGCGCTCGCTCAACGCCGGGCCGTCCGCGCTCGATGCCTCGCTATGGCCGCTGATCGCCGTGCCCGAATCGGCCAATACCTGGCGCCGCGCGCTGGACTGGACGCGGAGCCGCCACGCCGTGGGCGGCGGCTACGGCTTCAACGCCAGCCCCGATGGCGTCTGGACGGAAGGCACCGGACAGGCCGCGCTGGTCCTGCGCGCCATGGGCCGCGAGGACGAGGCCCGCCCGCTCTGGCCGCTGCTGCTGGCCCAGCGGGCGCCCTCGGGCTACCTCTTTGCCACGCCCGAGCGCCGCATCCGCACCGGTCTCCAGATCGGCCCGGACAGCACCACCGACGATTTCTACTACTACCACCTGCCCCACCTCGGGGCCACCGCGTGGGCCATCCTGGCCGCGGCCGGCTGGAATCCGTTCCAGCCCGGCGGACGACAGGCCGACACCGCCAATGTCGCCAACAAGGAGTGACGATGTTCGCCGATTTTCTCGAAAACCGGATGCTGATGGAGATCAACGCCGGCGCCTTCCTGATCGCGGTGCTATGCCTGCGCGGCAGCCGCCATCGCGCGGCGGACCGTTGGCTGTTCGGCATCGCCGCCGGGGTGCTGCTGTCGTGCTACTACGTCTGGCGCTGCACGCAGACCCTGCCGGACTGGCGCATGGACTTCCCGAGCGTGTGGTCGTACGCGTTCTTCGGCTTCGAGACCCTGACGATTGCCTACACGCTGATCTCGATCGTCACGCTGACGCGCACCTCGGACCACAGCGCGGCGGCCGATGCCGGCGAGGCGGTCCTGCGCCGCAGCCCCGAGGTGCCGCAGGTGGACATCTTCATCGCCACCTATAACGAGGGGCTGGACGTACTCGAAAAGACCATCGTCGCCGCACTGGCCATCGACTATCCCAACTTCCGCGTCTGGGTGCTCGACGATACCCGGCGCGACTGGCTCAAGGACTTCTGCGGCACGGTCGGCGCGCGCTACGTGACCCGTCCGGACAACACCCACGCCAAGGCTGGCAACCTCAATAACGGGCTGCAGCACAGCGCGGAGGCGGGCGGCGCGCCGTTCATCATGGTGCTGGATGCGGACTTCGCGCCGAACCGGAACATCCTGCTGCGCATCGTCGGCCTGTTCGACGACCCCGTGGTCGGCGTGGTGCAGACGCCGCAGTTCTACTACAACGCCGACCCGATCCAGTACAACCTGCGCTCCACCGAATGCTGGGTGGACGAGCAGCGGGCCTTCTTCGACGTCATGCAGCCGGCCAAGGACGCCTGGGGCACCGCGTTCTGCATCGGCACTTCGTTCGTGGTGCGGCGCGACGCGCTGACCAAGATCGGCGGATTTCCGACCGGCACGGTCACCGAGGACATCCACCTGACCTACCGCCTGATGCCGCACGGCTACATCACGCGCTGGCTCAACGAGCGGCTCAGCGTGGGCCTGTCTGCCGAAGGGCTGCCTGAGTACATCAGCCAGCGCAGCCGCTGGGGGCTGGGCACGATCCAGGTGGCGCTCACCGCCGATGGTCCCCTGCGCGGGCGCGGCTATTCGCTGCGGCAGCGGCTGCACTACGTGCACGGCCTGCTCCACTGGCTGAGCCGCCCGTTCACCTTGATGCTGCTGGCCGGCCCCCTGCTCTACTGGTATTTCAACGTGCCGACGCTATATGGCGATCCGGTCCAGTTCCTCGCCTATGGCGTGCCGGCGCTGCTACTGTACTGGGCCTACAGCATCTGGATCACCGGCTCGCGGGCGATGCCGATCTTCACCGAGGTCACCCAGATCGTGGCGGCACTGGCGGTGACCGCCACGCTGGCCAGCGCCGTGTTCAAGCCGTTCGGGCGACCGTTCAAGGTCACCAACAAGGGGCTGGACCGCTCGAAGCTGGTGATCCACGGCAAGTTCGCCGCGCTCTACGGCGGAATGTTCCTGCTCACCGGCATGGGGCTGGCGCGTGCCGTGGCCGCCGATGGCTCGGCGCCCGGCCTGGCCTTCAACATCGGCTGGACGCTGGTGTCGATGGTGCTGTACTTCGCCTCCCTGCTGGTGTGCTTCGAGCTGCCGCGCCCCCGCAAGGAAGAACGCTTTCCGCACCGGGAGCGCGCCGTGCTGCGGCTCTTCGGCAAGGATGGCAACGCCTACGAATTCCACGGCACCACGCGCGACCTCTCCTGCAACGGCGCGGGCCTGCTGCTCGACGGCAACGCGGCCGTCACGCGCGGCATGGACGGCGCCGAAGGGGCGATCTGGCTGGAACCGCTGGGCTGGGTGCCCTGCCGCGTGGCGCGTGCGCGCGGCAACCTCGCCGGCGTGGCGCTGCGCCCCGACACGGCCGCCCGCCACCGCCTGATCCGCCTGCTGTTCAGCGAGCCCGCACACAACATCGCAGACCGTGGCCGGCCCGGCGTGGCCATCGCCCAGCTGCTGCGACGCGCTTTTTCGGGATAACCACCATGACCAAGACAATCACGACGATGCGCTACCTAGTTCCCCTGCTCCCGCTGGCGCTGGTCGCCTGCACGCTCGAACCCACCTACCAGCGGCCCGAGTCGCCGGTGCCCCAGCAATGGCCGACCGGCGCCGCGTACCAATCTGGCGCATCCGGTGCCCAGGCGGCCTCACCGGGGCAAGCGCAGGCGCAGGCACCCGCCGCCAGCCTGGGCTGGGAAGATTTCTTCACCGATGCGCGCCTTCGCCGGCTGATCGAACTCGCGCTGGCCAACAATCGCGACCTGCGCATCGCCACGCTGTCGATCGACCAGGCGCGCGCGCAGTACCGCATCCAGCGGGCGGCGCAGTTCCCGGCCATCAATGGCAGCGCCGGCTTCGCCAGTTCGCGCATCAGCGGCGACCTGCGCCCGCCGGGGCAGGACCCGATCATCAACGCGTGGACCGCCGGCGTGGGCTTCAACGCCTTCGAACTGGACCTGTTCGGCCGGGTGCGCAGCCTCAAGCACGAGGCGCTGGAGCAATACCTCGCCATCGAGGAGGTGCGCCGCAGCGCGCAAATCAGCCTCGTGGCCGAGGTTGCCAGTGCCTACCTGACGCTCCGGGCCGATCAGGAACTGCTGAAGATCTCGCAGGACACGCTCAAGGTGCAGGAAGACGCCGCGCAGATGATCGACCGCAGCAAGCGCGCGGGCGGCATGGCCCAGCTCGACACCCATCGCGCCCAGACCCAGCTGGAGACGGCGCGCGTGGGCGTGGAGCAGTACACGCGCCAGGTGGCGCAGGATGAAAACGCGCTGGCGCTGCTGATCGGCGGGCAACTGCCGGCCGACTTGCCGGCGCCGCAGCCGTTCGAGAACAATTCCTTCGTGGCCGAATTGCCGGCCGGGCTGCCCTCCACCGTGCTCGAGCAGCGGCCAGACATCATGGCCGCCGAACACCGGCTCAAGGCGGCCAACGCCAATATCGGCGCGGCGCGGGCGGCCTTCTTCCCGACCATCTCGCTGACCGCCAGCGTCGGCGCGGCCAGCAGCACGCTGGCGGGGCTGTTCTCGGGCGGCATGGCCTGGGTCTTCGCGCCGCAGATCACCCTGCCGATCTTCAATGCGGGCGCCAATCAGGCGCGCCTGACCGTCTCCGAGGTGCAGAAGGACATCAACGTGGCCGCCTACGAGAAGACCATCCAGGGTGCGTTCCGCGAAGTGGCCGACGGGCTGGCCGCGCGCGGCACCTACGACCGCCAGACGGCTGCGCAGGAGGCGCTGGCGAAGGAGATTACCGAGACGCGGCGCCTGTCGGAAATCCGCTTCAAGAACGGGGTGGATGACTACTTCGGCGTCTTCGATGCCCAGCGGCAGCTCTACAACGCCCAGCAGACGCTGGTGACGATCCGCCTCGCGCGGCTGACCAGCCGGGTGGGCCTGTACAAGGCGCTCGGCGGCGGATGGACGCAGGCGACGGTGGCCCAGCCGGCCCACCCCGCACCCGGCGCGCCAGCCGCGCCAGCCGCCCCCGCCGCGAAAGCTGCCACGCCGGCCGTCACGCAGCCGGTTGCGCAGGCACGGTGAACTGGACCACGGCGCCCCGGGGCTGGTTCGGGCTCGCCCAGAGCCGGCCGCCGTGGGCCTCGATGATCGACCGGCAGATCGACAGCCCCATGCCCAGGCCCGTGGCCTTGGTCGTGTAGAACGGGGCGAACACGCGCTCGGCGTCTTGCGGCGCAAAGCCTGGGCCGGTGTCGCTCACCGTCACCAACACGCTGCCGGCCTCGGCCTGCACGGTGCGGATAAGCAATTGCCGGGCACCGTCGCCGATGCCGCCCATGGCCTCCAGCGCGTTCATGATCAGGTTGAGCAGCACCTGCTGCAGTTCCACGCGGTCGCCTTCGATGGCTGGCAAGCCATCCGCAAGCTGCGCCTGCACCGTGGCGCGGCCCTTGTCGGCTTCGCCACGGGTCAGCTCGACCACCTCGCCGATCGCCTGATTGATGTCCACCAGCTCCTTGCGCGGCGGCGCCTTCTTGATCAGTTGGCGGATGCGCCCGAGCACGTCCCCCGCGCGGTTGGCGTCCTTGACGATACGGGTGAGCGCCTGGCCCACCTCGTCGATATTGGACGGTTTGGCGCCCAGCCAGCGCAGTGCCGCCTGCGCATTGGTCACCGTCGCCGCAATCGGCTGGCTGACTTCGTGCGCGATCGACGCCGCAAGCTGCCCCATGGTGGCCACGCGGTTGGCGTGCGCCAGTTCGGCCTGGACTTCGCGATAGCGCTGCTCGCCCTGGTGGACCCTTTCCTCGGCCTGCTTGCGCTCGGTCAGGTCGAGCACGAACGCCACGCCCTCCTTCCGGCCGGCTTCGAACGTGGCCAGGCCAACGATGACCGGCAAGTAGCTGCCATCCTTCCTGACGTACGCCTTCTCGAAGGGCCGCGCGTGCCCCGTCCGCACGGCCTCGGCCAGTGCATGGTGGTTGACCGGGCGCAATTCCGGCGGCGTCAGGTCGTCCCAGCCCACGCGCCCCGAGAGCAGTTCCTCGCGCTCATATCCCACCATGCGCAGGAAGGCATCATTGGCTTCGAGAATCTCGCCCTCGCCCCGCCAGAAGACGATCCCGATGATGTTGGCGTCCACGAGTCGCCCGATCTTCGCTTCCCGTTCCGCCACGTCGCGGTACAGCCGGGCGTTTTCCAGCGAGATGGCGGCCTGCGAGGCCAGCAGCTTCAGCACTGCGATCTGGGCCGGGCAGAACACGCGGGCGGTCAGGTTGTTTTCGAGGTACAGCGCGCCGATGAGCTTGGCCTGGTTCATCAGCGGCAGGCAGAGCACGGAGCGGGCGCGATGCTGGCGAATGTACGGGTCGGCGGAGAAGGACGGCTCGGCCACGGCGTCGTCGAGGAACACGTTCTCGCGCGTGCGCAGGGCATGGTAGAGGACCGATTCCGGCAGCATGGCCGCGCTCACGGGCGCCGCGCGCAGTTGCAGCAGGATCGCGTCGCTGCCGGTCGTGGCTTCCGCCGCAATTCGCAGTTCGCCGCCGTCCGACAGGATCAGCAGGCCGCGTTCGGCGCCGGCCTGCTCGATGGCCGTGCGCATGATCATCTCGATCAGGTTGTCCAGGACGATTTCGCCCGAGGCGGCCTGTGACACCTTGATCACGGTGGCAAGGTCGAGATGTTCGACTGGCGTGGCGATGGTGTTCGTCGCCCCGGGCGCGGCTTCCTCCGTCCGCAGTTGCGGATATTCGGCCTCCAACTGCCGCACCTTGCCCGCAGCGCCCCAGCGCAGGTAGCCGTAACGGGCGTCCCGCAAATAGACACGGGCGATCTTCGCCAGACCACGCGCCGCATAGAAGCGTGCCGCGAGTTCGTTGACAAGCGCCTCATTGTGCACATAACCGCCATCCTGCGCGAGCTGGATGGCGGTCTCGTAGCCAAGTTCGGCGTCCACCACACGGTCTTCGAGCCGGGCGATTTCGGCAGCCACCAGCGCGGCATGGCCGGCGAAGTTCTCCGGGCAGAGATCGGCCCAGATGCGGAGTTCGCGTTGCTGGGCGGCCAGGATGTCCATATGTGGCTGGCGGTCGTCGGCTGGCATGGCGGTGCACAGGCCGGCCCGGGCCAGCGCGCTATAGAAGACGTACTCGCCCTCTTCGATGAACCCGTGCGCGGCCGGCAGCAGCGGTTCTGCCCGGGACGCGGCCTCCAGGGCGCCCGCATGGTCGCCGGCGACATAACGCGCCTGCAGTTTGCGGATCCAGTACCAGCAGGCGTTCAGGATGGAGCCCATGGGCAGGCGGCCCTCGACCTGGGCTTCGTTGAACTGCGCGTCGTCCAGGCTGCCGAATGCCGGCGTCAGGCCGCGCAACATCCGGATCAGCGCAAGCTGGGTCTCCATGAAGCCGATGACGAGGCCGAAGCGCTTCATCTTCACGTAGGCCAGGCCGCGTTCGGCTTCGCTCTGGGTCTCCGCCAGCGGCGTGCCGATGAACAGCAGGTTGGCGGCGAGGCTGTTGCAGACGAAGGCGCCGAACGGCACGTCGCCAGTCCGGTTCGCGGCGTCGAAGGCGCGGCGCAACTGGTCGTTGGTGGTCCGCACAGGCTCCGCCCAGCGCCGGGCGAACAGCGCGTAGGACAGGTAGGTGCGGGCTTCGTAGTGATCGAGCCCGCGCCGCTCCGCCAGTTCGCAGCCAAGCTGGCCGAACTGGAAGGCGCGCGCGTAGTCGCCAAAGCGCCGCCCGACCACCCGGGGCACGTTGGTGTAGGCCACGCACGAGGCATCGGCGTTGCCGTGCTCCAGACTGAGGTTGGTCGCCTTGCAGATGGTCAGGGACGCGAGGTTGGCATCCGTATGCGACGCCGGCACGAAAAGCTTGATCAGGACGTCGACGGTACCGATCGAGGCGGGATCCTCCATCGGCGGCGAGTCGATCAGCGTTTCGATCGGCCGATCGCCGAGTTGGGACCGGATGCGCGCGTACTCGGCCTGCACCGCGGTCTCGTCCGGGTGCGGGGACCAGTCGATCCCCACATGGCGGAGGAAGGCGAGGCAAACGGCGATGGCGTTGTCGCGCTGGCCGAGCACCACGTAGATGTCCACCTGCCAGCAGGTGACCTGGGCACGTTCGACCGTCGTCGTGGCGCGCGCGGACAGCGCCGCGAACCGCGCTTCGGCCACCGGCGCCTGCCCGGACAGGAACTCGCACTGGGCGCGACCCGACTCCAGCGCGAATCGCAGCGCAGGCCGGCGGACCCAGCCGTCGTCGTTCAGGAGTGCCGCGCCCGCCGCGAAATAGGTGAGCGCCGAGGCGTAGGCCGTCGCCGCCTTGGCGCGCTCGCCGGCCAGCAGGTTGAATTCGGCCAGTTGGTCCCGTTCGTCCTGTTCGGTGATCAGCGCGGCGCCCCGGTTGAGCTGGCCCACGATCTCGAAGATCGCGCCTTGGCGCTCGCCCGGTGCCGTCTGGGCGGCAATCAGCCGCCCGACCCGGAGGTGGGCCTCGGCGCGCGAGGCTTCGGGGATCATCGAATAGGCGGCTTCGTGGATCCGGTCGTGCACGAAGGCGTAGGCGCCCTCCTGCCGCTCGACCAGCTCCTGACGAATCGCCTCCCAGAAGGCCGCATGGACCTGCCCTTCGGCCATGCCGAGGATGGTCGAGAGCGTGGTGATGCCGGCGACGTTGCCGAGGCAGGCCAGTTGCTGCAAGGCCTGCTGGGTCGCGTCGGGCAGGCGGGCCAGCTTGCCGACCATCAGCTCCACCACGTTGTCGGTGTAACCCTTGGCGTGGATGCGGTCGGCCTCCCAGCGCCAATCCCGGGCGGCATGGTCGAAGGTCAGCAGGTTCTCATCGACCAGCCCGTGCAGGAACTGGATCACGAAGAACGGGTTGCCGACGGTCTTGTCCCAGATCAACTGTGCCAGTGGCGCGATGCGCGCCGGCTCGCCATGCAGCGACTCTGCCACCAGTTGCTCGACATGGCCGCCGGTAAGCGGCGCCAGCCGGATTTCGTCGATCCTGACACCCTTGCCGCGAATGGCGCGCAGCGTGCCCGCCAGCGGATGCGCGTCGTCGACCTCGTTGTCGCGATAGGCACCGATCAGCATCAGGTAGCGCAGGTCCGCATGGCTCAGCAGGTCTTCCAGCAGGGCCAGCGTGGCGGCGTCGAGCCACTGGAGGTCGTCGAGAAACAGCGCCAGCGGATGCTCGGCCCGGGCGAATACGCCGATGAAGCGCCGGAAGACGAGCAGGAAGCGGTGCTGCGCCTGCTGGGGCTCCAGTTCGGCCACCGGCGGCGGCTCGCCGATGATCAGCTTCAGTTCCGGGATCAGGTCCGTCATGAGCCGCGCATTGGGCTCCAGCGCCTCCAGCAGCGCGCCGCGCCAGCGTTCGAGCTCCGCATCGGGCTTGCCGAGCAGCGAGCGCACCAGGCCCTGGAAGGCCTGCACCAGCGTGGAATACGGGATGTCGCGCTTGTACTGGTCGAACTTGCCGGACGCAAACAGCCCGCGCGGCGGCACCAGCACCCGGTGCAGTTCATAGACCACCGACGACTTGCCGATGCCGGAATAGCCGGAGACCAGCACCATCTCCGGCACGCCGCCGTCGACGATCCGCGCGAAGGCGTCGAGCATCGTATCGACCTCCTGCTCACGCCCGTACAGCTTCTCGGGTATCCGCAGCCGGTCGCGCGTGCCGTGCCCGTCGAGTGGGAGTGCGTCGATGCTGCCCTGCCGCCTCCAGTCGTCCAGACAGCGCCGCAGGTCATGCTCGAGCCCGGCGGCGGTCTGGTAACGCTCCTCGGCCGTCTTGGCCAGCAGCTTCGCGACGATGTCGCAGAGCATGTCCGGGATGGTCTCCACCCGCGTGCGCGCCGCCACCGGGAGGCGGGCGATATGGCAGTGGACCCACTCCATGGCGTCGGTCGCCACGAATGGCAGCACACCGGTCAGCATCTGGTACAGCGTGACGCCCAGGGCATAGAGGTCGCTGCGCGAGTCGATCGACCGGTTCATCCGCCCGGTCTGCTCGGGCGCCATGTAGGCGAGCGTGCCGGCGATGGTCTCGGGCGGCTCCGGGGCCTGCCGTTCGCGTGGCAGCCGCGAGGCAAGGCCGAAACCGGTGAGCCGGGCCTGGCCGTCGGCGCAATTCACGAGGATATGGGTGGGCTTGAGGTCCTTGTGGACCAGCCCGCGCTGGTGCAGCTTGCCCAGTGCCGATGCGATGCCGATGGCGTGCCCCAGGAACGTCTCCGTCTCCATCGGCACGCCCAGTTGCTGCGAAAGCGGTTCGCCGCCGGCGTCCTCCAGGATCAGCAGGCTCCGGCCACCTTCGTGGACCAGTGCCAGCGGACGGGCGGCCCAGCTGCCATCCAGTTCGTCCTTCAGGCCGAATTCGTGGGCGAGGCGATCCAGCGAGGCAGGCAGCGGATGCTCGGCGGCGGGCCGCGCCAGCAGGACGGTCGGCCCGTTGCCGCCGCCCGGGTGCCGCCCTCGATGGAAGACGCGCTCCCCATCGTCCCACTGCATCTTCACGCTGTCATTCATTGGCACCGGCACCTGTCTATATCTATGCGCGAAAAGGCGCCGCGACAGCATATACCAAGCCGCCAGCCGCAAGCTGCCCGGAAGGCACCGCGCGACAGGATTGTCCGAGTTTCAGGGCTGTCTGGCGGCCCGCTGTTGTCGGCTTAAATATCGGGTCGAGATAATCATAGTTATCAGGCGATGTCGAATCGTGATTCGGCCGATTTTTCGGGGTGACGAAGGGAAAAGCCGAGGGGGCGGCTACACTGTCGCCGCTGCAATTCCTCGCTGACCTACCATGCGTTTTCCCTTGATCGCGCTGACTGCCTGCCTCGTCATGCAGGCCAGCGCCCACGCCGCCGGCGATATCGAGACCGGACGTGCCGTGTTCGACCGCAAGTGCGCCTCCTGCCACAAGATCGGCCCGGCGGCGCGCGGCACCTTCGGCCCCCACCTCAACGGCATCGTTGGCCGGCCGGCGGGCACGACTTCCGACTACCGCTATTCCGATGCCATGAAGACGTCGAAGGTGGTCTGGACCTCCGAGACGCTCCGCGCCTTCATCCACGCCCCGAACAAGGTGGTGCCGGGCAACAAGATGCGCTTCTGGGGCATCGGCGACGACAGCGAGATCACCGACCTGCTGGCCTTCCTGCAAACGGTTCGGTAGGGGCTAGAATCCCGCCAGCACCTCCCCACAGGTTTTCCATAGGCTTCCAGCGTGGCACTTGAGCAGGGCTTCATCCTGACCCGGCACTGGCGCGATACTCCCTCCGGTACCGAGGTCGATTTCTGGCTGGCCACGGACCAGGGGCCGCGCCTGCTGCGCCTGCCGCCCCAGCCGTCGGTGGCCTTCGTGCCCGAGGCCCAGCGCGATCAGGCCGAGCCGCTGCTGCGCGGCGAGCGCGATGTGGACTTGCGCCCGCTCGAGTTGCAGGACTTCCACCGCCGGCCCGTGCTCGGGCTCTACTGCCAGCAGCACCGCCAGCTGATCCGGATCGACAAGGCGCTGCGGCAGGCTGGCGTGGATGTTTACGAGGCCGATATCCGCCCGCCCGAGCGCTACCTGATGGAGCGCTTCATCACCGCGCCGGTCTGGTTCGACGGCCAGCCGGACGCGCACGGCGTGCTGCGCCAAGCGCAGATGAAGCCGGCCACCGACTATCGCCCCACCCTGCGCCTGGTCTCGCTCGATATCGAAACCACCGCCCATGGCGAGCTGTATTCGATTGCGCTGGAAGGCTGCGGCCAGCGGCAGGTCTATATGCTCGGCCCGGCGCCGGCGGGCGATCCGGCCCCGCTGGACTTCGCGCTCGAATACTGCGACACCCGCCCCGCCCTGCTCGAAAAACTCAACCAGTGGCTGGCCGAGCACGACCCGGACGCCATCATCGGCTGGAACCTCGTTCAGTTCGATCTTCGCGTGCTGCAGGCCCACGCAGTGCAGTTCCAGGTGCCGTTGCGGCTGGGCCGGGGCGGCGCCGAGATGGAGTGGCGCGAGCACGCCAGGCAGCAGCACTACTTCGCGGCGGCGGCCGGGCGGCTGATCATCGACGGCATCGAGGCGCTGCGCGGCGCCACGTGGAGCTTCCCGTCGTTCAGCCTGGAGTCGGTGGCCCAGACCCTGCTCGGCGAAGGCAAGGCGATCGACAACCCCTACGACCGCATGGACGCCATCGACCGCATGTTCGCCGAGGACAAGCCCGCGCTGGCACGCTACAACCTGCGCGACTGCGAGCTGGTCACCCGCATCTTCGCCGCCACCGAGCTGCTGACCTTCCTGCTGGAGCGCGCCACCGTCACCGGCCTGCCGACCGACCGCAGCGGCGGCTCGGTGGCCGCCTTCACACATCTATATATGCCGCTGATGCACCGGCAGGGCTACGTGGCGCCGAATCTGGGCGAACTGGCGCCCGAGGCCAGCCCCGGCGGTTTTGTCATGGATTCGCGCCCCGGCCTGTACGAGTCGGTGCTGGTGCTGGACTACAAGAGCCTGTATCCATCGATCATCCGCACCTTCCTGATCGATCCGATTGGGCTGGTGGAGGGGCTGGCCCACCCCGATGACGCCGATTCGGTGCCCGGCTTCCGGGGCGCGCGGTTCTCGCGCGGCAAGCACTGCCTGCCGGCCATCGTCGCGCGGATCTGGCAGGGCCGCGAGGCGGCCAAGCGCGAGCAGAACAAGCCGCTCTCGCAGGCGCTGAAGATCATCATGAATGCGTTCTACGGCGTGCTGGGATCGAGCGGCTGCCGCTTCTTCGACCCGCGGCTGGCGTCGTCGATCACCATGCGCGGCCACGAGATCATGCGCCAGACGCGCCTGCTGATCGAGGCGCGCGGCTATGACGTGATCTATGGCGACACCGACTCCACCTTCGTCTGGCTGCGCGGCGCCCATGCCGAGGACGATGCGGCACGCATCGGGCGTGAACTTGTCGCCTACGTCAACGACTGGTGGCGCGACCACCTGCGCCAGACCTTCGACCTGGACAGCGCGCTGGAACTCCAGTTCGAGACCCACTTCCGGCGCTTCCTGATGCCAACCATCCGGGGCGCCGAGTTGGGCAGCAAGAAGCGCTACGCCGGTCAGGTCATGCGTGCCGATGGCCGCGCCGAGATGGTGTTCAAGGGGCTGGAGACGGTGCGCACGGACTGGTCGCCGCTGGCGCAGCAGTTCCAGCAGACGCTCTACGCGATGATCTTCAACCGCGAGCCGTACCGCGATTATGTGCGGGACATCGTGCGCCGCACGCTGGCCGGCGAACTGGACGCGCAACTGGTTTACCGCAAGCGCCTGCGGCGCCAGCTTGGCGACTACCAGCGCAACGTCCCGCCTCACGTGCGCGCCGCGCGGCTGGCCGATGCCTATAACGATAGCCAGGGCCGCCCGCGCCAGTACCAGAACGGCGGCTGGATCAGCTATGTGATGACGGTGGCCGGGCCGATGCCGATGGAGACGCTCGATCCGCGCCAGTCGCCGATCGATTATGACCACTACATCACAAAACAGCTCCAGCCGATTGCCGACGCCATCCTGCCCTTCCTCGACGATGATTTCGACACGCTGCTGACTGGGCAGATGGCGCTGTTTCCGGACTGAAATCCGCCCCCATCCCAAGAGCAGCGCGGGATTCCTGCTGCATCGCGGCAGATTCGAACCGCCCGAACCCATTACACTTGGCGCCTGTTCTGATACTGCGCCCCATTCCGTCCATGTCCGAGACCCACGCCACTGCCGCCCCCGTTCGCTCCAAAGCCCTGCGCGCCGCCGCCAGCGTGCTGGTGCTACGCGACGGCCCGGCGGGCATGGAGGTGCTGATGATGCGCCGCCCCCAGCGCGACGACGACCGCAGCGCCGGTGCCTTTGTCTTCCCGGGCGGCACACTCGATGAGCAGGATACGGCACTTCACCCCTTGTGCGATGGCCTCGACGATGCCGCCGCCAGCGCCCGGCTCAATGTCGACAAAAACGGGCTCGACTATTACCTCTGCGCCGCACGCGAAGCGTTCGAGGAAGCCGGCCTGCTGTTCGCCCGCGATGCCAACGGCCAGAATGTGGATCTCGATGCACTCGACGCGGACACCTACGGCAGCCTGCGCGAAGCCGCCGGCTACGGCGGCGCCGGCATCGCCCATGTCTGCGAACGGCTGGGCGTGCGCCTCGCCGTGGACCAACTGGCCTACGGCAGCCACTGGCTGACGCCGCCGGGCCTGCCGAAGCGCTTCGACACGCGCTTCTTCTTCGCGCTGGCGCCGGCTGGGCAGACCGCGCGGCACGATGGCGTTGAAGCGGTCGAGCATCGCTGGATGCGGCCCGTCGATGCGCTCGACCCGGCGAACGAGATCTCCCTGGTCAACGTCACGCGGCGCATGCTCCAGTCGATTTCGCACTTCCCGACTGCGCAGGCGTGCTTCGACCATGCCCAAAAGCTGCGCAACATCGTGCAGATCATGCCGCGCCTGGCCACCGGCCCCAAGGGCGTGCGGCCGGTGATGCCGGAGGAAGCGCCGTACGCCGAAATCGCCCGGATCGACCCCGATGGCGCCGGCCATGGCCGCTACGCGCTGGCGCCGGGCGCAGCGGTGAAGCTCTCCGAACGGGTCTGGCGCGTCACGGCGGACAACGGCAACGTGATGACTGGCCCCGGCACCAACACCTACTTCGTGGGCGGCGGCGCGGACAACACCTGGGCGATGATCGATCCCGGCCCCGCCGATCCGGCCCATATCACCGCCGTGCTGGCCGCCGCGCCGGGCCCGGTGAAGTGGATTCTCGTCACGCATACCCACCTGGACCATTCGCCCGCCTCCGTGGCGGTGCGCGAGGCCACCGGCGCGCCGGTCTGGGGGCGCGTCACGGCCGTGCAGGACCGCCAGGACCAGACTTTCGCGCCGGACCGCATGCCCGAGCACGGAGAGCGCATCGTGCTCGGCCCGCACGCCACGCTGCGGGTGGTGCACACGCCGGGGCATGCATCGAACCATCTCTGCTACCTGCTCGAGGAAGAGAAGACGCTGTTCACGGGCGACCACGTCATGCAGGGCTCCAGCGTCGTCATCAATCCGCCCGATGGGGACATGCGCGCCTATCTGGCGTCCCTGCAGGCGCTGCTCGACGAAGACCTGGAGTGGATTGCGCCGGGCCACGGCTTCCTGATGCCGCGCCCCCGGGATGCCATCCGGCTGCTGATTCGCCATCGGCAGCAGCGCGAGGCCAAGGTGCTGAACGCGCTGCGCGCGCTGGCGCCGGCCGATATCGGCACGCTGCTCGCCAGCGTCTACGACGACGTGCCCGAGCGCATGCATCCGGTGGCGCAGCGCTCGCTGCTGGCCCACCTGCGCAAGCTCGAGGAAGACGGCGTGGCGCGCGAGACCGAGGCGGTCTGGCATCTGATTTCGGCATGAGCCACAAATGAGCCGCGCATGAACTTCAGCCTTTCCGATCTGCGCGCCTTCGTGGCGGTGGCCGAACTGAGCAGCTTCCGCGCGGCAGCGACGGAGTTGCATCTGTCCCAGCCGGCGTTGTCGCGCCGGATCGAGAAGCTGGAAGACGCCCTCGGCGTGCGGCTGTTCGACCGGACGACGCGCTCGGTGGAGATGACCGCCGTGGGCCGGGAGTTCTCGCGCAAGGCGCGCGAACTCCTGAACGGGCTGGAGGAGTCGCTGCTCGGCATCCGGGACGTGGCCACCCGCGTGACCGGCGAAGTCACGGTGGCGTGCGTGCCCTCGGCGGTGCGCTACTTCCTGCCGGCGGTGCTGCGCAAGTACCACGAGACGTGGCCGCGCATCGTCGTGCGGCTGATCGACGAAGGCGCCAACGAGGTGCTGAACCTGATCGTGCGCAACGAGGCCGACTTCGGCCTGAACTACATCGGCACGCAGGAGCCGGATGTCGAGTTCGAACCCGTGCTCAAGGAACCGTTCGTGGTGGCCTGCCCGCCCGACCATCCGCTGGCGCGCAAGCGCAAGGTCACCTGGGCCGAACTGGGCCAGTACGACTACATGACCGTGGGCAAGGCCAGCGGCAACCGCATGCTGCTGGACCTGGCGCTGACCGATGTACCCGATCGCCCACAGTGGTATTGCGAGGTGCGGCACGTCAGCACGCTGGTGAGCCTGGTGGAAGCCGGGCTCGGCGTGGCGGCGGTACCCCGGCTGGCCATGCCGCCGGGCAAGCATCCCACGCTGACCAGCGTGCCGCTGGTGGAGCCTACCGTCTCGCGTACCGTGGGGCTGATCCGGCGGCGCGGCCGGTCCCTGTCGCCGGCGGCGCAGCAGCTCTACGACATGCTGCTGACCGCCAATGCCGAAATGCAGGGCGCCAAGGCGCTGCCTGGACACCGAAAGCGCGGCAACCCCCGTACCTGAAATATCTGGATACCTTGCCGCACTGGCAGCGCGGCGCATCGCTGCCTACATTGGATGACATCGCTATTCGTCCAAGGCGCCGCCATGTCCAGACAATTTGCCATCCTGCTGCTGATGCTGGCCGCCTCCGGCGCCGCCCATGCCGTCACCAAGTGCCAGAGCGGCAAGGACACGCTCTATACGGCGGCATCGTGCCCGGCGGGCTACCGCGATGTCACGTCCACCATGCGTGCCAATGTGACCACCATCACCAAGACCCCCAAGATCCGCCAGGACGAGCAGGCCTACCTGCAGAGCCGCGCCCAGATGGCGCAACAGATCCAGGTCTGGCAGGGGCGCGAGGACGATCTCGACCTGCGCGCGCAGAACGTCTTCTGGAATCAGTGCCGGGCACTCGAGTACCAGGCGCGGGCCGCCGAGCGCGCCATGCATACCACCGAGTACTGGAGCCGCGCGGACCGCTACCGCAGCGACGTCCATGCTTTGCGCTCGCAGCAATACGAGATGGGGTGCTACTTCTAGGGCCGAGGCTGATGCGAGGCGGTCATGATCCATGCCCCTCGTAGAACCTGCCGATATTAGTCAGGCTTAGATCGGCATACAGAAAATTTCAGGCAAATCGGCGCCGGTGAAACGTCTTGTCTCACATACAATTCGTTCCCATCGGCCCGCCAACGAAAGCTGGCAACGCGGTCGCAACCTACTCCTGTGATGCCATGCTGACTCTCACTGTGATCGTTGCGTATATGCTGGCCTGTATCGTCGCACTGGCCTTTGGCGCCCGCTGGGTGCTCAAGAATGACCCGCTGCTCAAGCAGTCGGGCGCCCGCCCTCACGGCGACGATCATTCGACGCTGACGCGCTAACCCGCCATGCGCTGATCGCCCCCCGGCTACGCCAGCCACGCAATCCCCAGAAGCCCGGTTCACGAGACCGGGCTTTTGCTTTGGTGGGGCTTTCGTGTATCAGGCTGCACACGCCCAAGCCCGCCTTGGAAGGTCGCGCCGCTGTCCTACACCGCGACCCGGAACGCACCGACACCCTCCCGCGCCCCGCAGTGACTATCGTTATGGCAGGCGTCCGCCTCGTGACGCCATGTCCTTCTTGTCTGCGAGCCGCCCCGCCATCCATGTCGCGCGTACCGATCCAGCCCGCCATGCGGGCCGCCCCGCCCGGCACCGTGGCCGGGCCTGATGTTGTGCCGGATGTCGTACCGGAGGGGGTGCCCGCAGTCACGGCTGAGGTGCCCGCGGACGCCGCGCCGGCGTCACCCACCCGTACGCCCCCCAAGCTGTCCGTCTCTGTGCGCCGCGCCAGCACGGCGTTGGTCATTCTGGCGACGCTCGCATCGCTCTACACCCTGCACCTCGCCCGCGACTTCATCGTGCCAGTGGTGGTGGCCATCGTCATCGCCTACCTGCTCGATCCGATGGTCGAGTGGCTCCAGCGCCAGCGGGTGCCGCGCGCCGTGGGCGCGACCGTGGTGCTGCTCGGCATGCTGGCCCTGCTGCTGTGCGGCGCCTATCTGCTCCAGGGGCAGATTGAATCTATCGTCGACCGGCTGCCCGCCATCGCCAGCAAGCTCTCCCGCTCGCTGGGCGAACTGGTGAGCGGCGACGACTCCATGCTGCAAAAGATCCGCCGCGCCACCACGGTACTGGTCGGTACCGGTCAGCCACCGCCGGCCAAGGGCGCGCCGATCGTCGTCGAACGTTCCGCCGACGCCCTCAACAACGCCATCTGGGTGGGATCGATGGGCGTCTTCGCGATGCTGGCGCAGGCCATCGTCGTGCTGTTCCTGACCTGGTTCCTGCTGCTGGGCGGCGACATGTTCAAGCGCAAGTTCATCAAGATGGCCGGCACCACCATCAGCCAGAAGAAGATCAGCGTGCACATGCTCGACGAGATCAACCGGGCGATCCAGCGCTACATGCTGATGCTGGTCATCACGAACGCCGCGCTGGGGCTTTGTACGTACATCCTGCTCAGGTATCTGTCGATCGACAATGCCGGCGCATGGGCGCTGGCGGCTGCCTCGCTGCACCTGGTGCCGTACTTCGGCGCGGTACTGATCGCCCTGTGCCTGGGCGTGGCCGGGTTCATGCAGTTCGGCACGCTGTCCGTCGCGGCAGCGGCGGCCGGTGGGTCGATGCTGATCGCCACGCTGATCGGCTCCGGCATGACCACCTGGATGACGGGCCGCATGGCGCGCATGAACGCCGTCGCCGTCTTCGTCTCGCTGCTGCTGTTCACGTGGCTCTGGGGCACCTGGGGGATGCTGCTGGCGATTCCGCTGGCCGTCATCGCCAAGGTCGTGGCCGACCACGTCGAAGGGCTCGAGGTGGTGGCCGAGTTCCTCGGCGAATAGCCGTCCCCCTCGCCTTCCTTCCTCCTATTTCGTCACGCGGAACTTGATGCGACGCAGAATGACCGCGCCGCATGGATCACGTATAACCGGATGCTGCGCCGCGATGTGGCGGCGGCGCTTCAACCGACAACATCTTTCGCGAGGGAGGTATCAGGCATGCGTTGGCAGCAACGTCCGCAGGGCTCCAACTGGGGCGATTTCGGTCCTGACGATCAACTGGGGCGCGTCAATTTGATCGGCCCCGAGCAGGTGGTCAAGGGCGCGCGCGAGATCCAGGCGGGGCGCAGCTTCTGCCTCTCGCTGCCGCTGGACTACCCCGGCGGCAACAAGCTCAA
Organism: Cupriavidus sp. OV096; assembly: GCF_900115455.1. Classification (NCBI taxonomy): domain Bacteria; kingdom Pseudomonadati; phylum Pseudomonadota; class Betaproteobacteria; order Burkholderiales; family Burkholderiaceae; genus Cupriavidus; species Cupriavidus sp. OV096. The sequence goes on along the minus strand of NZ_FOWM01000009.1, from coordinate 176,222 downwards.
TCCGCGCCGCCATCCGCCCGAGTTGCGCCCCACCTTCCGCGACGACTCCCCGTACATGAACTTCCCGCTGGCCAAGGTGAACCCGGCCGCGACCGATGTCATCAGCGACGATCAGGTGCTGCTCTGCCTCCAGTACTCCACCCAGTGGGACTCGCTGGCGCACGTGGGCGCGCTGTTCGATGCGGACGGCGATGGCAAGCTCGAGCGCGTCTACTACAACGGCTATCGCGCCAACGCGGACATCGTCGGCCCGGTCGACTATGCCGATGACGACCAGTTCGCCGCCCACGATTGCAGCCACGGCCATACCCATAGCCACGCGGATGCGCTCGGCATCGAGAACTTCGCCGTCAAGGGCATGCAGGGCCGGGGCGTGCTGGTGGATCTGGCCGATGTGTTCGGCATGGACTTCCGCAACGTCGGCTACGACGACCTGATGCACGCCATGGACACCCATCGCGTGGAAGTGGAGCCCGGCGACATGCTCCTGCTGCGCACCGGCTTTGCCGAAGTCGTGCTGTCGATGCAGCGCGAGCCCGACGAAGCGGTGCTCCACCACAGTTGCGCAGCGCTAAACGGGCGCGACGCCCGGCTGCTGAACTGGATCACCGATTCCGGCATCGCCGCGCTGATCGCCGACAACTACGCCGTGGAGCGCTACCCGGCCCTGCCGCCGCCCGACGAGGCGAAGACGCATCCGCTGCTGCCGCTCCACCACCATTGCCTGTTCAAGCTGGGGCTGCCGCTTGGCGAACTCTGGTATCTCAAGGACCTGGCGGACTGGCTGCGCGCGCACCGCCGCTCGCGCTTCATGCTCACGGCGCCGCCGCTGCGGCTGCCGGGCGCGGTGGGCTCGCCGGTGACGCCGGTGGCCACGGTGTGATCTGCGGTGTGCGTTTTTAAATCGTAGAAGAACTAGATAAAAAACTGGAGGAGACAACCATGAAGACTTCCGCGACATGGCGGCGGACGGCCGCTGCCCTGCTGGCGCTGGCCGGTGCTGGCGGTGTGGCCGGCATCGCCTCGGCCCAGCCGAAGGCAGGGATTTCCGATGATGTCGTCAAGATCGGCCTGCTGCTCGACATGAGCGGCCTCTACGCCGACGTGACCGGGCGCGGCAGCGCCACGGCGGCGCAGATGGCCATCGACGACTTCGGCGGCAAGGTGCTCGGCAAGAAAATCGAGCTGGTGGTGGTGGATCACCAGAACAAGGCCGACATCGCCGCCAACAAGGCGCGTGAATGGTTCGATACGGACAAGGTCGATGCCATCCTGGATGTGGCGGCTTCGGCACCCGCGCTGGCCGTGCTCGACGTGGCGAAGCAGAAGAACAAGATCGTGGTGTTCTCCGGCCCCGGCAGCGAGCGCCTCACCAACGACCTGTGCACGCCGGTTTCGGTCCACTACGCCTACGACACCTACGCGCTGGCGAACACCACGGCCAAGGCCATGGTCCAGCGCGGCGGCAAGACGTGGTTCTTCCTGACCGCCGACTACGCGTTCGGCCACACGCTCCAGCAGTCAGCCACCACGGTGGTCACCGAGGCCGGCGGGCAGGTGCTCGGCGCCGCGCGCCATCCGCTCAGTACCAGCGACTTCGCCTCCTACCTGCTCCAGGCGCAGGCGAGCAAGGCGCAGGTGGTGGGCCTGGCCAACGCAGGCGGCGACACGGTCAACGCCATCAAGGCCGCCTCCGAGTTCGGCCTGACGCGCGACGGCAAGCAGCGCATGGCCGGACTGTTGCTCTATATCAACGACATCCACGCGCTCGGCCTCAAGACCGCGCAGGGGCTGGTGCTGACCGAGGCGTTCTACTGGGACATGAACGACGCCACGCGCGCGTGGTCGCGCAAGTACTTCGACAAGGTCAAGAAGATGCCGAACATGAGCCAGGCAGGCGTCTACTCCTCCGTCACGCACTACCTGAAGGCCGTGCAGGCGGCCGGCACGGACGAGACCGCACCGACCATGGAGAAGATGAAGGCGATGCCGATCAACGACTTCTTCGCCAAGAACGGCCGCATCCGCGCCGATGGGCGCATGGTGCACGATATGTATTTGTTCGAGGTCAAGACGCCGGCCGAGTCCAAGTACCCGTGGGACTACTACAAGGTGCTGGCCACGGTGCCGGGCGACCAGGCGTTCATCCCGCCGTCGAAGTCGCAATGTCCGTTGCTCAAGGGCAGCCGCTGACGGAGCGCTGAAGGGCGCTTGACGCCCCAATTGTTCAAATCCCGGGACAGTCTGTCAGCCCAGACGCGCTTCTCCCGTTCCTGATCCCTCGTTACATTGCAGTCGCCGCCGGCACGCCCGAGCCCTTACGGGGTGCGCGGGCGGCGACCATAACAAGGATCACGAACGCATGAAGACCCGTCTCGCCTGCCTGGCCACGCTGGCCATCCTCCCTGCCCTGCCCGCTGCTGCCCACGCCCAGGGCAGCATCACGCTCTACGGCGTCGTCGACGCTGGCGTGGAATTCCTGACCAACGTGCCGAACGCGGCCACCGGCGGCAGCAACAACGTCGTGCGGATGTCCGCCGGCAACCTCTCCACCTCCCGCTGGGGCCTGCGCGGCGCCGAAGACCTGGGCGGCGGCCTGAAGGCCGTCTTCACGCTGGAAAACGGCTTCGACCTCGACACCGGCAGCGCCAACCAGGGCGGCCGCATGTTCGGCCGTCAGGCGTTCGTCGGCCTGCAGAACCAGTACGGCACGCTGTCGCTGGGCCGCCATCAGACCGTGCTGTACGACTTCTCGCTGGCCTATGACCCGATGGCCATCGCCACGCGCTACTCGGTGCTGATGCACGACAAGTGGATGTCCGGCCGCGCCGACAATTCGGTGAAGTTCACCGGCCAGACCGGCGCGCTGTACTACGGTCTGTTCTACAGCACCGGCTACGACAGCAGCGCCGGCGGCGAGGTGCCGGGCGACTACAAGGCCGGCCGCAACTTCAGCGCCAGCGTCGGCTACACGGCCGGCCCGCTGTCCGCCCGCGTGGTGTACGACGAAGTGCGCGGCAGCACCGTCGTCACGGACGACAACCGCGAGCGCCGCGCCACCCTCGGCGCCAGCTACGACTTCGGCCGGGCCCGTGCCTTCGCCGGCTATCGCTGGTACTACGGCGACTTCGCCAGCAGCTCGCTGCGCACCAACCTGTACTGGATCGGCGCGAACTACCAGGTCACGCCGGCCATCACGCTGACTGGCGCGGCCTACTACACCGACGTGCGCAACAGCGGCGGCGACCCGTACAGCTTCGTGCTGTCCGGCACGTACGCGTTCTCCAAGCGCACCGACCTGTACACCATCGTCGCCTACGCCCAGAACCGGGACGGCTCGGCCATGGGCCTGTCCGGCTTCGGCCCGTCGCTGAACCGCAGCGCCAGCACCCTGACGGCCACAACCGAACAGGTGGGCGCCGGCCAGAACCAGTTCGGCGCCATCGTCGGCATCCGCCACCGCTTCTGAGCGCAGCGGCCACGCTGAAATCCACTTGACGGAGACTTTCCCTTCGTCTTTGGGCCCGCCTTGGCGGGCTCTTTTTTGGATCAGGCCGCAGAAAACGCCCGCCGGGCGTTATGCCGGTGCAGCCGGGACAAGCCCGTACCTGGACATGACTGCGATCAAGGCGCACGAACTCACAGCGGCCGCCCCTTCCTTACGCCTCTCCGCCAAAATACGCCGCAATCCGCGCCAGTTTGTCCGGGTTGCGTTGCACGTGGATGCGGGCGATGCGGTCGCCTTCGACCACAAAGGTCTGCGCGGACTCCAGCGCACCGTCGAAGTAGCGCAGCAGCGCCCATTCGCCATTGAGCAGCACCAGCCGCACCCGGAGGCCCTCGCCGGGGAATCTGAGGCGGGTGGCGTAGAACAGTTGGGCGATGCGGCGGGCGCCTTCGAGCGGCTTGGGGAAGGTCTGGACCCTGCCGCCGCCGTCGCCGGCCAGGGTGGCGTCGTTGGCCAGCAGCGCCTGGATGCCGGCGAAGTCGCCGCCCTGCATCGCCTGGGCGAACGCCTGGACTATGTGCCGATGGGTGTCCGGGGACACCGTGAAGCGCGGCCGGTCGTCGCGTAGCTGGGTTTTTGCCCGGCTGACCAGCTGGCGGCAGTTGGCCTCGCTCTTGCCGATCACGCGCGCCACCTCGTCGTAGTCGTTGTCGAAAACCTCGCGCAGGAGGAAGGCCGCGCGGGCCTCGGGCGTCAGGCGCTCCAGCAGGAGGAGGAAGGCGACGGAGATGTCGTCGGCGCGCTCCTTGATGGCCTCGGGGTTGTCCGGGCTGTCCGTGATCAGCGGCTCGGGCAGCCAGATCCCGGTGTAGTGCTCGCGCTGGATCTTGGCGGCGCGCAGGCGGTCGATGGCGATGCGAGTGGTTACCGAGACCAGCCAGGCTTCGGCATTTTCGATTTCCGTCTGGTCAGCCGTGTGCCAGCGCAGCCAGGCGTCCTGTACGACGTCCTCGGCCTCGGCCACGGCGCCGAGCATCCGGTAGGCAATCCCGTGCAGGCGCGGGCGCAGCTTGTGGAAGGTGGCGGTGGTGTCGTCCATGATTCGATGCGAAAAGGCGGCTGGCAGACCGCCATGGTGGCCACGCGTGCCGGCCCAGCGCAAGAACTTTCAAGCATTTTCCGACGCACACCTTGAAAATTCCGATGCACTGTATATATTTACAGTAACTGTATGAATGAACAGTATATCGGAGTGCGGAATGGAACACCTGATCCACCTGATCCGTGTGCAGAACGAATATGACCGCCAGGTGCTGGTCTGGCTGCGGGGGCGCATTGGTGATGCCGCCCTGCTGTCGGCCGCGCACCGGGCCACCGTCGACGATAAAAAGCCTTATCTTTCAACGATTTGCCGCCTGATCGGGATTCGGGCGCCGTCGCGCCGCGCGCTGGCGGACGAGGCTCGCAAGAGCCATCGCGCGGTGGGCGAGCGGTATCTGGAGCAGATCCGCAAGATCCTGGCCCGCCCGACGTCCGGCCATGAAAAAGCCGGGCACGAGGCCCGGCCACAAGCGGCGCTGTTCTAGATCGCCTAGGCAGCGTCTGATCCGGGCTCAGGCCGGCAGTTCGGTCACGCGCATTGCGGGCGTGATCTGGAGCGGATCGGTCATCAGCTCCAGCACGGCCGGCTGGCCGGCGTTGCGGGCGCGCTCGAACGCTGCCGCAAAGTCCTCCGTCTTCTCCACCCGCTCCGCCCACGCCCCGCAGGCGCGCGCCATCGCCACGAAATCCGGGTTGGCGATGGTCGTGCCGCTCTGGCGGCCCGGGTAGCGCTTCTCCTGATGCATGCGGATGGTGCCGTACATGCGGTTGTTCACCAGGATCACGATCAGGTTGGCGCCATGCGCGGCGGCCGTGGCGATCTCCTGCGGATACATCAGGAAGCAACCGTCGCCAGCCAGGCAGACCACGGTCTTCTCGGGCGCGCGCAGCTTCGCGGCAATCGCGGCCGGCAGGCCGTAGCCCATCGCGCCGCAGGTGGGCGCCAGTTCCGTGCGCGGACGCTTGTAGGCATAAAAGCGGTGCAGCCAGACCGTATAGTTGCCGGCGCCGTTGCTGAGGATGGCGTCTTCGGGCAGCACCGCGTTCAGGTGCGACATCGCGGCAGCCATATCCACCCCCGTCAGTTCCGCATGGGGCTTGGGCGGCGTGACGAAGGCCTCGTGCTCGGCCCGGGCGCCGCTGGTCCAGTCCTTCCATCCGATAGAAGCCGGCGCCGGCAGCGCGGCCAGCATGGCTGCCGCAGGCACCACGCCCGAATGGATCGGCAGTGCCGACTGGTAGACGCGGCCCAGCTCGCCGCTATCGGCATGGATATGCACCAGCTTTTGCTTCGGGCGCGGGACTTCCAGCAGCGTGTAGCCATCGGTGGCGATGTCGCCCAGCCGGGTGCCGACCGCCACGATCAGGTCGGCCGTGCGCACCCGCTCGGCCAGCTTGGGGCTCACGCCCAGGCTCAGATGGCCGATGTAGTGCGGGTCGCGGTTATCGATCACGTCCTGCCGGCGGAAGGCGCAGGCTACGGGCAGGTTCCATGCCTTGACGAAGGCGGCGAAGTCACGCACTGCCGCGTCGGTCCAGCCGGCGCCGCCGGCGATCACCAGCGGCTGGCGGGCCTCGGCCAGCGCGGCGGCCAGCGCCCGGGCATCCTCGGCGCGCGGGGCGGCCGCCACGGTGCGGTACGGCTCGGCATCGGCGCAGTCCACCAGATCGTCGAGCACGTCTTCGGGCAGCGCCAGCACCACCGGGCCGGGCCGGCCGGACGTGGCCACCTGGAAGGCGCGCGCCACCATCTCGGGAATCCGGGCCGGATCGTCGATCTCGGCCGCCCACTTGGCCATCGTGCCGAACACTGCCGCGTAATCCACCTCCTGGAACGCCTCCCGGCCCTTGTGGGCGCGGGAGATCTGCCCCACGAACAGGATCATCGGCGTGGAGTCCTGCTGGGCGATATGCACGCCGATGCTGGCGTGGGTGGCGCCCGGCCCCCGGGTGACGAAGCAGATGCCGGGGCGGCCGGTCAGCTTGCCGTCGGCCTCGGCCATGTTGGCGGCGGCGCCTTCGTGCTTGGTGACGACGAGGTCGATGGCCGGCTGGTCGTGCAGCGCGTCCAGCACGTCCAGAAAACTCTCGCCGGGCACGCAGAAGATGCGCTCCGTGCCATGCAGGCGCAGTTGGTCCACGAGGACACGGCCGCCGGTGCGGGCCTGAAAGGATGGGGTTTGAGCGGTCATGACGAAAAGTATGGACAGGATCGGAGGCGGCGCCAAGGTGGAGCCAAGCAGGCGCCAGACCCGAAGCAGGCGGCGATGACAGCGATTTTTCCGTTTGACGGGCGCCGCCGCGGGGTCTATCGTGCATTTCTGTTATGCGTTTTATGCAAGGCAGCCCGCCTCGCGCCCGTGTAGATTGGCTACCGAGGCGATGCTGCCATGACAGCGCGCCCGCCCGCGACACCTGACGGCCATCCCGGCCGTCCCATAACAATGCTCGCGAAAACAGGAGACCATGCAATGTCCTTCCCTCATCGATTGATGCGGCCGGCCCTGGCCGTGCTTTGCCTTGGATGCATGGCGGCGGCCCCACTGGCGCAAGCCCAGTCCGCCGACCAGTACCCCAGCAAGCCGATCAACTACGTCGTGCCGTTCGCGGCGGGCGGCACCACGGACCTGCTCGGCCGACTGATCGGCCAGCGGCTGTCGCAGGTGCTCGGCCAGTCGGTGGTGGTGGAAAACCGCGCCGGCGCCGGCGGCAATATCGGTTCGGACTACGTGTCCAAGGCCGCGCCGGACGGCTACACGCTGCTCGGCGGCACCATCAGCTCGCACGCCATCAACGTGAGCCTGTACCCCAAGATGCCGTACGACCCGGTCAAGAACTTCCAGCCGGTGGCGCTGATCGGCACGCTGCCCAATGTGCTGGTGGTGAACGTGAACAGCCCGTACAAGTCGGTGCAGGACGTGATGGCAGCGGCCAAGGCCAAACCGGGGTCGATCAACTTCGGCTCGTCCGGCAACGGCACCTCCCAGCATCTGGCGGCCGAACTGTTCGCCAACATGGCCGGCCTGAAGATGACCCACGTGCCCTATAAGGGCAGCAGCCAGGCGGTACAGGCGCTGCTCGGCAATCAGGTCGATATCGTCTTCGAGAACAGCGTGGCCGCCATGCCGATGGTGCAGTCCGGCAAGTTCCGCGCGCTGGCCACCACCGGCGCCAAGCGCGCCGCCGAGCTGCCCGATGTGCCGACCATGGCCGAATCGGGCCTGCCGGGCTATGAAATCGTCTCGTGGCAGGCGATCTTCGCGCCGGCCGGCACGCCGATGCCCATCGTCAACAAGCTGGCCACCGAGATCGGCAAGATCATCCACCAGCCGGACGTCAAGGCGAAGCTGGTGGGCATGGGCGTGGAGCCGTCTGGCGCCGGCCCGGCCGAACTCGGCAAGTTCCAGAAGAGCGAGGTGGCCAAGTGGGCCAACCTGATCAAGGTCGCCAACATCCACCTGGAGTAACGCATGGCAGAACACCGTATTCCGACCGCCGGCCTGCATCGCTGGGTCGTGGACCTGTGGCTGGCGGCGGGGTCCGATGCGCGTGAGGCGCAGCTGACCGCCGACCACCTCGTCGGCGCCAATCTCTCGGGCCATGACTCGCATGGCGTGGGCATGATCCCGAAGTACGTGCTGTCCTGGCAGGGCGAGCAATTGCAGCTCAACCAGCAGGTCAGCGTGGTGCATGAGTCCGGCGGCATCCTGAGCCTGGACGGCAACCGGGGCATGGGCCAGGTCGTGACCGAGGAGGCGATGCGCATGGGCATCGCCCGCGCACAGGAGCACGGCGTGTGCGTGATGGGGCTGCGGCGCTCGCACCATCTGGGCCGGGTGGGCCATTGGGCCGAGCAGGCCACGGCGGCCGGCATGATCTCGATCCACTTCGTGAATGTGCTGTCCAAGCCGCTCGTGGCGCCGCATGGCGGCTACGACGCGCGCTTCGGCACCAATCCATTCACGATCGGCGTGCCGGTGGCGGGGGCCCCGCCGCTGGTGCTCGACTTCGCCACCAGCGCCATCGCAATGGGCAAGGTGCGCGTGGCCAACAACAAGGGCGTGCCGGTGCCGCCGGGCAGCCTGATGGACCCGAACGGGCATCCCACCGACGACCCGTCGGTCATGTTCCCGCCGCCCGGTACGCCGCACGGCGCGCTGCGCACCTTCGGCGAGCACAAGGGCTACGTGCTGGCCGTGATGTGCGAGCTGCTCGGCGCGGCCGTGACTGGCGGCCACACCATCCGCCCGGAAACGCTGACGCACGAGCATGCGGTCTGGAACAACATGCTGGCGATCATCTTCGATCCGGCCCGCCTCGGCAGCAGCACCACCTTCGGCCATGAGGTGGAATCCTTTGTTGATTGGCTGAAGGCGTCCCGGCTGCAACCGGGCAACGATGCCATCCGCCTCCCCGGCGACCCCGAGCGCGCATGGCGCAAGGCGCGCGCCGACTTTATCCCCGTGGATGCCGGCACGCTGGCCCAGCTCGACGACGCCGCGGCGCGCGTGCTCCAGGCGCGCGGCCAATCCCCCGGCCCGCTCTCCGCCCTGGCGGCGGACTGAACCCAAGGCTCAAGGAATTCTCATGACGACCCCTCACCTGCCCCAGCTTTCCCCGCTGCCCAACCAGTTCCGTGCGGACATCCTCGCGCGCAAGCGCCTGATTGGCTGCTGGACCTCGCTCGGCCAGCCGGTTACCACCGAGATCATCGGCCTGGCCGGCTTCGACTGGATGCTGCTCGATGGCGAGCACGCGCCCAACGACGTGCTGACCTTCGTGCCGCAGCTGATGGCGCTCAAGGACAGCACCAGCGCGCCCGTGGTCCGGCCGCCCTGGAACGATCCCGTGCTGCTCAAGCGCCTGCTGGACATCGGCTTCTATAACTTCCTGATCCCGTTCGTGGAGTCGGCCGAGGAAGCCCGCCGCGCAGTGCGGGCCACGCGCTACCCGCCGGACGGCGTGCGCGGGGTGTCCGGCGTACAGCGCCAGAACCGCTACGGCACGCTGCCGGACTTCTTCAAGACCATCAACGAGAACATCTGCGTGCTGGTGCAGATCGAGAGCCGCAAGGGCGTGGAGGCTGCCGACGAGATCTGCGCCGAGCCCGGCGTGGACGGCATCTTCATCGGCCCGAACGACCTCGCCGCCGCCTACGGCCACCTCGGCGACCCGAACCACCCGGAGGTGCAGGCCGCCGTGGCGCAGATCTACGACGCCGCCAACCGCGCCGGCAAGGCCATCGGCACGCTGACTCCCGTGGAGGCAGACGCCCGCCGCTACCTCGACATGGGCGCGCACTTCGTCGCCGTGGGGCTGGACCACACGCTGCTGCGCGACGCCTCCCGCGCGCTGCGCGAGCGCTTTGCGCAATGACGCTATCTATATAGGAATACGGATATGAGCAAGATCGGATTCATCGGACTCGGCGTGATGGGCGCGCCGATGGCGCAACACCTTCAGGCGGGCGGCCACACGGTCTACGCCCACACGCGCAGCGGCGTGCCGCAGGCGCTCCAGGATGCCGGCATGCAGGCCTGCGCCAATGCCACCGAGGTGGCGCGTCAGGCCGACGTCATCTTCCTGATGCTGCCCGATACGCCGGACGTGGCGCGCGTGCTGTTCGGCGAGCACGGCGTGGCCGAGGGCCTGAGCCAGGGCAAGACCGTGGTCGACATGAGTTCGATCTCCCCGATCGAGACGCGCGAGTTCGCGGCCCGCATCGAGCAGCTGGGTTGCGAGTATGTGGATGCGCCGGTGTCCGGTGGCGAGGTGGGGGCCAAGGCGGCCACGCTGTCGATCATGGCCGGCGGCAAGCAGGATGTGTTCGACCGCGTGCTGCCGCTGCTCCAGCTGATGGGCAAGAACATCACGCTGGTCGGCAATGTCGGTGACGGCCAGGTGGCCAAGGTGGCGAACCAGGTGATCGTGGCGCTGACCATCGAGGCCGTGAGCGAGGCGCTGGTGCTGGCCGCCAAGGCCGGCGCGGACCCGGCGCGCGTGCGTCAGGCGCTGATGGGCGGCTTTGCCAGCTCGCGCATCCTGGAAGTGCATGGCGAACGGATGATCAAGCGCACGTTCGACCCCGGCTTCCGCATCGAACTGCACCAGAAGGACCTGAACCTGGCGCTGTCCACGGCCAAGGCGCTGGGGGTGGGACTGCCGAACACGGCGTCCTGCCAGCAGCTGTTCAACGTCTGCGTGGCGCAGGGTGGCGCGGGTTGGGACCATTCGGGGCTGGTCAAGGCGATCGAGCATATGTCGTCGTTCGCCATCGGCGACAAGCCCAAGACGGCGGGCTGATGTCGGCGCTGAACTCCGACGACCTTGCGTGCTTTGTCTGCGTGGCCAACACGCAGAGCATCTCCCGCGCGGCGCTGGAGCTTGGCGCGGACCAGTCCACGGTCAGCCGCCAGATCGCCCGGCTGGAGACGGCGCTGGACACGCGCCTGTTCCACCGCAGCGGCCGGGGCGTGGTGCTGACCGAGTCCGGCTCCACGCTGCTCGGCTACGCGCGCCAGGTGGCGGTCACGCTCAACGAGGCCCGTGCCGCCGTGCGCAAGTCCACGGCACAGGGGCCGTCCCAGTTGGTCATCGCCGCGCAGCCGACCATCGCCAACACGGCCTTCGCGGCCATCGGCACGGCGCTCAAGCAGCGCTTTCCGGCGACCAAGCTGCGCTTTGCCGAAGGGCTGGCCAGCCCGATCCTTGCCTGGCTGGCTGCCGGCGAGATCGACGTCGCCCTGCTCTACCTGCCCGAGCAGCAAGGCGCGCTGAAGGTGGATGTCCTGCTGGAAGAAGACCTGACGCTGGTGACGCCCACCTCGTGGAGCCACCTCGGCCTGACCTTCCCGGTGCGGCGGCTGGGCGAAGTGCCGCTGATCCTGCCGAGTACCGGGCATGGCCTGCGCGTGCTGGCCGAATCGCTGGCCGCGCGCGCCGGCACCACGCTGAACATGGCGCTGGAGTGCGATGCCTCGAATACGGTGTCGATGCGGCTGGTGGAGGATGGCTGCGGCGCCACGCTGCTGCCGTTCGCCGCCGTGGCGGACCGCGTGGCCCAGGGGCGGCTGCACTCGGCCCGGCTGGTGGAGCCGGTGGTGACGCGCCAGGTAGTGCTGGCCACGGCGCGCAATCGCACCGTGGTGCCCGAGCTGTGGGACATCATGCAGACCGTGCGGCAGTCCGTGCGGAATATCGTGATGTCCGGCGCGTGGCCGGGAGCGCGGCTGGTCTAGCCCCGCCCCCGGGAATCCGGGTGGGATTCGCTTACTGCTTCGGCGCCTGCAGTTCCTGCTTGGCGGTTTCGTTGGCCGCCTTGTTGGCGTCCTTGCGCTCCTGCTTGGCGGCGCCAACATCCTGCTTGTATTCGCCCTTCGCGGCGGCCTTCTCGGCCTTGTACTGGTCGCTCGCAACCTTGCGGGCTTCGCGGCGCTCCACCAGCGGGTCCTTCGGCGGTTGAATCTGCGTCATGCCCGGCGGCACGGCGGCGTTGCCGCCGGCGGGTGCCGGGGCGGCCGTGGTCTGGGCGAAAGCGGTGGCGGACAACAGCCCAGCGGTCAGGGCGCCGATCAGCGAGCCAGTGCGGATGATTCGGTTCGTGGACATGTTCTTGGACATATGAGACCTCTCAAGATGTTGTTATCTCGGACGGTGCCCGCGTACAACCTGTGGCAGCGCGGGCACCACGCAATGCCGCACGCAGGATGTCTTGCCTTCCTGCGCCGCGCACCGAAGTTTAGAAGCCGACTCGTGCCCCGCGTGCCGCATTCCAACATCTCCTTACAAAAACTCATCGGCGCTGACAGACACTCTCCGACAACGCCACACTTTTCGCGAATTCTGCAGATTTGGCGTGCTTGAAGCGACCGGCTCCGTCGCCCACACTGGGAGGCATCGACCGTGCCAACCAGGAGGGATCATGCATCTCGAAGGCTCGTGCCAATGCGGCGCCGTGCAGTTCAGTCTGGAGTCCGATTCGCCCTGCCCCTACATGCATTGCCATTGCTCGATCTGCCGCAAGACTGGCGGCGGCGGAGGCTATGGCATCAACCTCGGCGGGGATGCCCACTCGCTGCGCGTTCGCGGCAAGAAGCATGTCTCGCGCTATCACGCCGTGATGCGCGAGCCCGGCCAGCGCCCCAAGCGCTCGAAGGCCTTCCGCCATTTCTGCGCCGAGTGCGGCAGTCCGCTGTGGCTCTGGGACCCGCGCTGGCCCGACATGGTCTACCCCAACGCGAGCGCCATCGACACGCCCCTGCCCCGCCCACCCGAAGTGGTGGAGGCTTCGCTGGAGAACGTCGCGCCATGGGTGGATGTGCCACGCGGCAAGGGCCATCGCCATTGCGAGACCTGGCCGGAAGAATCGCTGCACGACTGGCACAAGCGGCACCGCCTGCTGGCCTGAGTGGCCTAAAGTCGGACACTGGCCGACAGACGCCTGCCAAGTGATTTCCTATGCTCCAAGCATGGCGCCCCGCGCGCAAGGAGCCTGACATGCCGAGCTTCCGCCCTCTTCCTCTCCCGTTGGCCGTCTGCCTGACCGTCGCTGCGCTACTCGCCACGGGATGCGGCGAATCCGCCAAGCTGCCGGAGTCGGCCGGCATCGGCGCCTCGCCGCAATTGCCCGAGCCGAACAAGACGTTGATCCCGACCGTGCATATCGCGCCGGCCAAGGGCTGGGAGGACGGCAAGAAGCCGGTGGCGGCGGATGGCATGACGGTGACCGCATTCGCCGACAAGCTCGACCATCCGCGCTGGGTCTACGTGCTGCCCAATGGCGATGTCCTCGTGGCCGAGTCGAACGCGCCGCCCAAGCCGGACGACGGGAAAGGGATCAAGGGCTGGGTCATGAAGCAGGTGATGAAGCGCGCCGGCGCGGGCGTGCCGAGCGCCAACCGCATCACGCTGCTGCGCGACACCAACGGCGACGGCGTGGCCGACGAGCGCTCCGTCTTCCTCAAGGACCTGAATTCGCCGTTCGGCATGGTGCTGGTCGGCAACGACTTCTACGTGGCCAATACCGACGCCGTAGTGCGCTATCCCTACGCGCCGGGACAGCCGAGCATCACCGATCCGGGCCAGAAACTCGTGGATTTACCAGGCGGGCCGCTGAACCATCACTGGACCAAGAACATCATCGCCAGCCAGGACGGCAACAAGCTCTACGTCACGGTCGGCTCGAACAGCAACGTGGCCGAAAACGGCATCGACAAGGAAGCGGGCCGCGCCGCCATCTGGGAGGTGGATCGCCAGACCGGCCAGCACCGCGTGTTCGCCAGCGGCCTGCGCAACCCGAACGGCATGGCCTGGGAGCCGACCAGCGGCATGTTGTGGACGGCCGTGAATGAGCGCGATGAAATCGGCAGCGATCTGGTGCCGGACTACATTACCTCCGTGCGCGATGGCGGCTTCTACGGCTGGCCGTACAGCTACTACGGCCAGCATGTGGATGTGCGCGTGAAGCCGCCGGCCCCCGATCTGGTGGCGAAGGCCATCGTGCCCGACTACGCGGTGGGCACGCATACGGCTTCGCTAGGGCTGGCCAGCGCCGCCGGCAACAGCCTGCCGGCAAGGTTCCAGCACGGGATGTTCATCGGCCAGCATGGCTCATGGAACCGCAAGCCGCGTGCCGGCTACAAGGTGATCTTCGTCCCGTTCGAGCAGGGCAAGCCCAACGGTGCGCCCCTCGACGTGCTGACCGGCTTCCTGACCGCCGACGGCGACGCCCAGGGCCGCCCGGTGGGCGTGGCCGTGGACAAGCGCGGCGGGTTGCTGGTGGCCGATGACGTCGGCAATGTGATCTGGCGCGTGACCGGCGCGACTAAATAGATAGCGCCGAAAAGCAAAAACCGGCGGCGCGAGCCCCTCGCGCCGCCGGAAGACCACCCACCACGATGGTCCAAACAACAATCCGACTGTGAAGAATCAGAAGCGGTGCTGGAGACCCGCCGTGACGCCGACCTGATTGTTGGCAGAGCCCACAAAGTCGCGCGAGAGACTCACGGTCTGACCGTTGCGCGCCTTGGCATAGCCTGCGGACAGGTAGGCCATGGTGCGTTTGGAAAGATTGTATTGAGCGCGCAGCGAGAACAGGATCGGATCGCCGTCCGTCGCGCCCTTGATGTTCTGCTTGTACACCGCGCCGTAGAGCGTGAAGGCCGGCGTGAAGTCGTACGCCGCGCCCACCCAGTACAGGTCGCTCAGCTGCGAGGCCGCGCCGTTCGTGAAGGTGCGCTTGTAGTTGCGGTAGCCGCCGTACAGCGCCAGCGAGCCGAAGTCATAGCTCAGGCCGGCGTGGACGCCCTGGATATAGTCCATCGTATCGGCCGGCGTGGTGCTGCCGCCCGCGCCGTTCTGGCGATCCCAGGTCACGGCGGTAGCGAAGCCGCCCGACGAATAGCCGACGCCGACGTCGTATTTCGACGAAGACTTGAACTCGCCCGGCACCTCGCCCAGCGAAACCGTGGCGCCCAGTTTCACGCCGCCGAACGTGCCGTCATAGCGAACCACATTGGTCGCACGCGAGAACATGCCGTCCTTGCGCCCGCCCGACGCCGTGGACGAGGTCGCCCACGAGTAGTTCGGCGCGTAGCCCATCGGGTCGAACGGCAGCATGAAATCGTAGGTCGTGGTGAAGTCACGGCCCAGCAGCAGGCGGCCCCATTTGTTCTGCAGGCCCACGGTGGCGCGGCGGTCGAACAGTGTGTTGTCGGTGTCCAGCTTGCCGGTGTCGATGGCGATACCGCTTTCCAGTTGGAACACGGCCTTCAGGCCGCCGCCCAGGTCCTCGGTGCCGCGCAGGCCCCAGCGCGAGGTATTCTTGCCGCCCGAGATCACCTTGACTGCCGAACCACCGCCCGGCCCGGCGTGGTTGAGGTACTCCACGCCCGAATCCACGATGCCGTACAGCGTGACGCTGGACTGCGCTGCCGCACCGCCCGTAGCAACGCAAGCCATCCCGGCAACGACCCATGCCATCCGTTTCATGCCTGTCTCCTGTGTCTTTTTTGTGAGTGAACGGCGCGAATGGTATGGGAGGCTCACTTTCAGATCGCTTTCGAAAATCCTTCAAATACGGACCGTTGCGGGCGTGCGGATTGGGGCTTTCCCTAGCTAGCCCGCCCCGCTGCTTCCCGGTATCAATCACGCGCTGTTGCCGTTCCCCTGCCGCTACTGCCGTCCCCCTGCCATGCGTATCCTGCTTGCCGAAGACAACCTGAAACTGGCCGCCTCCCTCGTGGAGTCCCTGGGCCAGAGCGGCTTCACGGTCGATTGCATGCACGACGGCGCGAGCGCCGACAACCTGCTCTCCACGCAGGACTACGCGCTGGCCATCCTCGATATCGGCCTGCCCCGCCTGGACGGCCTGGAAGTGCTGCGGCGCCTGCGGCAGCGGCGCAACCCGGTGCCGGTGCTGATCCTGACCGCGCACGGTTCCGTCGAAGACCGCGTGCGCGGCCTGGACCTCGGCGCCGACGACTACCTCGCCAAGCCCTTCGCCCTGACCGAACTGGAAGCCCGCGCCCGCGCGCTGATCCGGCGCAGCCACGGCCACGACCGCACCGCGCTGCACTGCGGGCCACTCCACTACGACGCCGTCAGCCGGGCCTTCACGCTGCACGGCACACTGCTGGCGCTGACCGGGCGCGAGCGCGCGGTGCTGGAGATCCTGCTGATGCGCGATGGCCGGGCCGTCAACAAGGCCGCGCTATCGGAGAAGATCTTCGGCATCGAGGAGTCGGTGAACCCGGACGCCATCGAGATCTACGTCTACCGGCTGCGCAAGAAGCTGGAAGGCAGCGGCGTCGGCATCGTCACGCTGCGCGGGCTGGGCTACCTGCTCGAGGTGCGCGCCCCGGCCCCCGAGGACGCCAACCTCGCCGCCCAGCCGTGAGCCGGTCAGGACCTCGGCGATGAAATCGGCGAGCCTGCGCTGGCAGCTCTCGCTGTGGCTGCTGCTGCCGCTGCTCGGGCTGCTGGCGCTCGACGCCTGGCTGACCGACCGCCGCGCCATGGCCGCCGCCCACGAGGCGTTCGACCGCACGCTGGCCGCCTCGCTCAAGGCCATGCGCGAGGGCATTAGTCTGCGCGACGGCCGCGTGGAGGTGGAGGTACCCTACCTCGCCCTCGAAGTCTTCGACGCCGAAGCCGGTTCGCGCATTTACTACGAGATCCGCGACGAGACCGGCGCCACCATCACCGGCTATCCGGCCCTGCCGATGCCGGCCCAACCCGTGCGCGCGCTCTATCGCACGCAGTTTTACGATGCCGACTATCGCGGCGAGCCGGTGCGGATGGCCGCCATGCCGCTGCCGCTGCACGACGTGCGCTCCGCGCGCACGCAACTGGTCTGGGTGCTCGTGGCCGAGACCACCGAGCCGCGCGCGCAACTGGCCAATGACATCCTGATGGGATCGCTGCTGCAGGAGCTGATGCTGGTCAGCCTGGCGCTGGCCATCGTCTGGTTCGGGGTGCGGCGCGGGCTGCGGCCGCTGCACCGGCTGTCCGAGGCGATAAGCGCGCGTGGCCCGGACGACCTCCAGCCGCTGGACGCCGCCACGCTGCCCGTGGAGACCCAGCCGCTGGTCAACGCCGTCAACCAGTACGTGGCGCGGCTCCAGCGCATGGTCGAGGGGCGCAAGCGCTTCTTTGCCGATGCCGCGCACCAGCTCAAGACGCCGCTGGCCATCATCCAGGCCGAATCGGAACTGGCGCTGCGCGAACGCGAACTGGCCGGCGCGCGGGCGCATCTGGCCCGCCTCAACAGCTCGGTCCGGCAGGCGGCGAAGGAGGTGGAGCAGCTGCTGTCGCTCTCCCGGCTGGAGCCGGACAGCGGCTATGCGCCCACGCTCCACCGGCTGCGGCTCGGCGCGCTGGCGCAGGCGGTGGCCCTGGACTGGGCGCCACTCGCCCGGCGGGACGGGGTGGATCTGGGTTTCGAAGGAGACGTTGCCGAAGCTGGCGACGCGCAGGATGAGATCGACGGCCAGCCCGAACTCCTCCAGGAACTACTCGGCAACCTGATCGACAACGCGGTGCGCTACGCGGGCGCTGGCGCCATGGTGACGGTGCGTGTGCGCGGCACGCGGTTACAGGTGGAGGACAACGGCCCCGGCATCGCGCCGCAGGACCGGGAACCCGTGTTCCAGCGCTTCTATCGGGGGGAGGCCAGCGCAGCGCGCGCCGGCAGCGGGCTCGGGCTATCCATCGTGCGGGAAATCGCCCGACTCCACGGCGCGGCAATCGTGCTCGGCGACACGCCCGGCGGCGGCCTGACCATCGCGCTTCATTTCCCGCCTGCCGGGGGCGAGGCGGCCTAGCTCTTGCCCGTCAGCTTGCCGATCCGGCGCCCGAACCAGTCGTCGATCATGACCTTCTCGTAGCGCAGCCGGTCCGACGGCCCGTACAGGTTCACGCCCCAACCGAAATTCATGTTCGAGATGCGCTCCTGCGCGCTGGCCACCACCTCGTCACCGTGGCGCAGTTCATATTGCAGCGTCATGCGCGGCCACGTGGCATCCCGGATCACGCGCACCTGCTGCGCGTAGCGCCAGTCGATATAGCCGGCCAGATCGATGTCCAGCACCTCGATCGTCAGCGAATACCCCTCCGGCAACTTGCGCGCCGCCAGTTTGGCGAAGTGCTTTCGGATGTCATCGAGCACCTGCCGGTCACTGCCATACGACTGCGACCATGAGGCATCGGTATAGGTCTCGGGATGGATGAACGTCACCGACAACGCCGAAGACGGCTGCCCCTGCGAAGGCGCCGGCGCCCCGCCGGCCGCCCCGGACACCCCCAGCGTCGCCAAGGCAACCAGAACGGGAAAAAAGTACGTGGACATGGCATCACGCCTGCAGAAAGCACGGCCTGGAACGCCGACGGACGATGCCCGGACAAACGGGACAGGAACGCATGCGCCACCCGGCATCAAGCCGCTGAGCCCGGGATGGTTTCAGGATAGGTCAGCGGGGGAAACGCTGGCCCCTAACCGCCCGGGTTCCCCGCCATCGACGTTTCACAAGGCCTGGCGTAAGCTGAACCCCTCTTATTTCCCGACCCAGCGAGAAGCGATGCCCACCTATGACTACCGGTGTGACGATTGCGGCGATTTTGCGTTGATGCGGCCGATGGCGCAGCGGGACGAGCCGGTTGGCTGCCCGCACTGTGGCAAGGCTGCGGCGCGGGCGCTGGTGGCCGCGCCGGCGTTGGCGGGGGCACCGGGGGCCGTGCCGTCGGAGTTGGCGGGCCATGGTGCAGGGTGTGCCTGCTGCGGGCCGGTGAAGCTGGCCGGACGTGCCGATGGTGGCCGGGGTGGCGCGGGGTGGTCCAAGTTCAGCTCGGGCTGACCGGACCAGTCTACGTTTATCGTCCGCTCAGCGCGCCAGCCACGCCAGCAGCAGCGCGTTGACGGCCGTATCGGCCTCGTATTGGACCCAGTGGCCGGCGCCGGGCACGATCTCGCCGCGCCTGCCTTCCCGCCCGTCGATCAGGCTTGCCAGCACCTCTGGCGGATCAGCGGTCACGTCGTGCTCCCCGAAGGCCATCAGCACCGGCCCACCGAAGCGGTCCAGCGCCGCGCGCAGCCCGCCGGCGCGTGAAATCTGCTTGCTGCGGAAGCGCGTGTCGCGGCAGGACTCGGTGTAGGCGAGCAGCGCCAGCGCATCCACCTTGGCGGGGTCCGCGATCATGAACGCGGCGACGTTCTGCTGCATCGCCGCCGCCAGCGTCTCGGGGCTCTCGGCGCGGCGCCAGTCGACCAGCGCGATGGTCTGCCGCCGTGTGCCGCCGTGGCCACCCGGCCCCAGCAGCGCCAGCCCGCGCACGTTGGGCAGGCGGGAGGCCAGATGCGAGGCCGTCAGCCCGCCGAACGAGAAGCCGACCAGATCGACATCGCCCATATCGGGCAGTTGGGCGAAGTTCGCCACCACGGCCTCCACCAGCGCCGGCATGTCGGTCCCCACCGGGTCTCCAGAGACGCCATAGCCGGGCAGATCGGGCACCCAGACCGTATGGCGGGCCGCCAGCGCCTCGATATTGCGCACCCAGTGCAGCCAGCTGCCGTGGCCGCCGTGCACGAGCAGCGCATCCGGCCCGCTGCCAAAGCGGCGCCACACCATGCGGCACCCGGCCGCTTCCGTGACGCGGGTCGTGCCCTGCGCCGTCAATCGTGCGACGAATGCTGCCGCCGATGTGTCTTCCTTCAAAATCCTGCCTCCCCAGTGAATCCGCGCCGCTCAGAGCGGCAGCGACAAGCTCGCTTCCAGGCCGCCCTCGCGCCGATTCTGTAGCTTCAACTCCCCACGCATGGCCTTGGCCAGTCGCAGGGCGATGGCCAGCCCCAAGCCGCTGCCCGGACCCCGGCTGGCGGTGTGCGGCGACCGGTACCATGGCCTCAACACGGCATCCAGCTCCGATGGCGCGATCCCGGGTCCGGAATCGATCACAGCCAGATGCAGGCGCCTATTCTCCATGCGAACGGCGATGCGGACAACGCTGCCATAGCGAAACGCATTGTCGATCAGGTTGACCAGCACGCGGCGCAGCGCGTGTGGACAGGTGACGATCGGGCGTCCCACCTGCCCTTCCAGCGCCAGTGCGCAGCCCGCATCCCGATAGTCCTGGACCAGCACGTCGAGGAGGCTATCCGCGTCCACGCTCCGCAGCGGCTGTACAAGGCCGCTCTGCATGCGCGCGCAGGACAGGCTGGCTTCGGCGAGTTCCCGCATTTCGTCGAGATCACGCTCCATGGCGTGACGCAGCGGCGCGTCGTCGATCATCTCGCAACGCAGCAGCATGCGTGTCAGCGGCGTGCGCAAGTCATGCGCATACGATGCCTGCATGGTCAGCAGCTCGGATTCTCGCGCCTTGCATCGCCGGTACATCCATTGCGCACAAACCAGTGCAAAGAGCAGCAATCCGGCGCATCCGAGCAGGAGCACACTCGTCAGGGCTCCCGGTTCCATAGTCATTGGCATTCTCCGTTCGCCGTCAACCAAACGGCGCTGCGGAATATCACCATGACGCGGTGCAAGGCGCCATCATCCGGTGAGATGGCGGTCCCTAAACCTTCATTTACGCGAACGCTTCGCCGGTGGCCGGGCTAGGCAGCGCGCGCCTCGCCCAGCGCGCGCAAGATCTGAACGGCCTCTACCACCGTGCGCGCGTTCATCTTGCGCATCGCGTGGCCGCGATAAATCTTCGCGGTGATCTCGGCAATGCCCATGGCCGCGGCAATCTGCTTGTTCATCATGCCGGCCACGACATGCCGGAGGACCTCGCGCTCACGGGCGGTCAGCGTATCCCAGGACCGTCGCAGCCCGCGCAACGACTGCTCCGTTTCAAGCTGCTGCATGTCGCGCTCCAGCGCGGCAATGACGGCGTCGATCATGTCCTGGTCCCGGAACGGCTTGGCCAGGAAATCGACCGCACCAGCCTTCATGGCCTTCACCGACATGGCGATATCGGCGTGGCCGCTCATGAAGACGATCGGCATGTGCGGCTGGCCCTTTTGCATTGCCGACTTCTGGAACGCGAGCCCGCTTTGCCCGCGCAGGCGGACATCGAGCACAAGACAGGCGGGGCCGATCACTTTCGGCGCGCGCTGAAAGTCCTCCACGGACCCGAACGCCCGGACCTGCAGATCGATGGACTCCAGGAGGCTGGTCAGGGCTTTGCGCATCAGTTCGTCGTCGTCCACGATATGGACCGTGCCCTGGGCGAGCACCTGCGGATAAGCCGTGGAAGCATGGTGGGGGGCAGTCATGGTCGGAAACGGTGCGCTATAGAAGAAGTGAATCTGGAATGCTCTGACATACGCCGGCAGGCGCGCATCCATACCAAGGTATGGGTCTACACGGTATCCAGCGCCTGCCCCTTTGTCTCGGGCAACAGCAAGACCATGAGCAGCACCACGCCGTACGCGGCCCCCGAGAAAATGGCGATGGCCATGGCAAGACTCGTGGAGTGGCTGAGCATGCCGACCAGACTCGGAAACAGGGCGCCGATGCCGCGCCCGAAGTTGTAGGTAAAGCTCTGCCCGTTGGCGCGGCTTTCCGAGGGATACAACTCCGTCAGGTAGGCGCCGACCCCACTGAAAATGCCGCAGGACGCGAAGCCCAGCGGGAAACCGAGCCACAGCATCTCCGCGTTGGAAAGGGGCAGCGTCAGGTAGAGGTATACCGAGGCGATCGACAGCAGCGCAAACAGGATGAAGTTGCGCCGGCGCCCCCAGTAGTCGGACAGATAGGCGCCGACGACATACCCACAGAAGGAGCCGACGATGATCACCATCAGGTAGCCGCCGGTGTTCAGCACGGACAGGTGCCGCTCCAGCTTCAGGTAGGTGGGCAGCCATGTCGACATCGCATAGAAGCCGCCCTGGATGCCCGTGCACAGCAGCGCGGCCAGCACGGTCCGGCGCAGCAACGCCGGCGAGAAAATGACCCACATCGAAGCGGGCTTGACCCCTTGTCGCCTTGCCTCGGCCGCCGTCGCGAACACTTCGGGCTCCGGCACGTGCTTGCGCACGTACAGGACGAGCAGCGCGGGCAGGACGCCCACCCAGAACAAGCTGCGCCACGCCAGCGACTCGGGTAGCACCGAGAACGCAATGCTGTAGAGAATCGCCGCGAGCCCCCAGCCGACCGCCCAGCCGCTTTGCACCAGGCCGACCGCCTTGCCACGGTGCTTCGGGGCGATGATCTCCCCGATCAGCACGGCGCCCACGGCCCATTCCCCGCCGAAGCCGAGCCCCTGCAAGGCACGGAGCACGAAGATCTGCTCGAAATTCTGCGCGAAGCCGATCGCGAACGTGCAGACGGAGAACCAGAGGATTGTGCCCTGCAACACCTTGACCCGGCCGTAGCGGTCCGCCAGCATGCCCGCGATCCATCCGCCAATCGCGGAGAAGATCAGCGTCACGGTGCCCAGCAGCCCTGCCTGGCCCCGGTCCAGTCCCCAGACGTCGATCAGTGACGCGAGGACAAAGCTGAACACCATGAAATCGAAGGCATCGGTGGCCCAGCCGATGAACGATGCCAGGAACGTCCGCCTGGCTTGCGGGCTCAGTTCCGCATACCAGTCCAGGCTGGATGGGCTCGGCAACGCGGGCTGGTCAATGTTTTTTGTTGTCATTGTCTAGGCCGTTCGAAGGAACTATCGGGGCACGCCGGATGCCGCGTCGCGGGCGGCAAGCGCGCGACGGATGACATCGGGGGTAGCAGGCGCCTCGCGGATCCGCACGCCAATCGCATCATGGATGGCATTGAGGATGGCGGCCGCCGTGGGCACCAATGCCGGCTCGCCAATGCCTTTTGCCCCGTAGGGGCCGATGGCCGTGGGCGCCTCGATGAAGATCGACTGGACCTCGGGCATGTCGTGCACCGTGGGAATCAGGTAATCGTGCAGATTGTTGTGCCGGCCCGGGTGGTATTTCTCCATCAACGCCATGCCGACGCCCTGCGCCACCGCCCCCTCGACCTGCCCTTCGAGCAGCGTCGGGTTGACCATGCGGCCCACGTCATGCGCCGCCACCACTTTCAGCACGCGGACGCGTCCGCTCTCGCAGTCCACCACCACTTCCGCCATCTGGGCGCCGAACGCATAGGTCGCGTAGGGACTGCCTTGCCCGGCGGCATCTAGAGAAGTGATGGGCGGATCGAAACGCTCTTCCGCCGCGACGACATAGCCGTGGGCGTCGACCGGGAGCGTCCGAAGATCCAGGGCGTGATCGTCGATGGCGATGCCGCTCGCACTGACCCGGATCTTCGCATCGGCCGCCGCGCCTGCCAGCGCCAGCAGCCGGTGGCGCAAGGCCGTACCGGCAAGATAGGCTGCGCGGCCCGTGATGAAGGTCTGGCGCGACGCCGAGGTGCGGCCGCAGTCCGGTGTGAGATGCGTGTCGGGCCCGATGAACTGTAGTTGGTCGACCGGAACACCGAGCGCGTCGGCGGCGATCTGGGGAATGACCGTGTTCGCGCCCTGCCCCGCGTCCACCGCGCCCTGATGCAGGACCACCGTGCCGTCCGGCCGGACACCGAAGCGTACCGTGGAAGGATTCGGCAACGCCGTGTTGCCGCAGCCATAGAAGAACGCGGCGATGCCGACGCCATGGCGAATATGGCTGGGCGAGGCTGCGTTCAGGCTGGCGATGCGGCTCCGTGCCGCCTGCCATGCCGGACGCAGCGCGTCGAGGCATTCGACCAGCCCCACGCTGTGGTCGAGCACCTGCCCGGTCGGCAACGAGTCGCCGGGCCGCAGGGCGTTCTTCGCCCGAAACTCCAGCGGATCGATGCCCGCCGCGAGCGCAAGTTCGTCGATCAGTTGCTCCTGCGACATCATCGTCTGCGGCACGCCGAAGCCACGGAACGCCCCGGCGGGGGTGATGTGGGTATGGATGGCACGCGTGTGCGCACGGTAGTGCGGCAGGACGTACGGGCCGCCAGCGTGCACCGGCACCCGATTGGCCACAGCGGTGCCCCAGGAGGCAAAGGCACCGGTATTGAAATCGCCCTCGAACTCCACCGCGCACAACCGGCCATCGGCATCGGCGGCCATGGTAGACGTCATGCGGCCCGGGTGGCGCTTGGTCGAGGTGCCCATCGATTCTTCGCGCGAGAACACCATGGCCACGGGCCTGTCGAGGTGCCACGCCGCGATGGCGAGCAGCGGCTGGACCGTCATGTCCAGCTTGCCGCCGAAGCCTCCGCCGACGGCCGTGGCCACCACGCGCACCCGCTCGGGCGGCACGCCAAGGATACGGGCCAGATCGCCGCGATGCGGGTGCGGCGCCTGGGTGGACGAGTGAATCTCGATCATGTCGCCGACGCGCCGCGCCCAGCCCGCCTCCGGCTCAAGGTAGGCGTGCTCGACGAAACTCGAGTTGAACGTGGCGCTCACCACGTGACGGGCGTCCTGAATCGCGCGCCCGGTGTCGCCGCGGCGTACGTGCCCTTCGATCAGCACATTACCCGGACGGTTGGCATGGAGCTGCGGGCTGCCTTCGCTTACAGCTTCCGCGGGGGTCAGAACCGGCGCGAGGGGCTCCCACGCCACGGGAAAGCGCGCCAGGGACAGGGCCTCGATCGCCTCGCGCTCGCCGACGACCAGCGCTACCGCTTCGAGATAGTGCCGCGTCTCCGCTTCCGGCAGGACAGGCTGATCGGCGTACGGGGTGGCCACACCATGCAGATTGATCCCGGGGACATCGGCATGGGTCAGGATGCGATGCACACCGGGATGCGCATCGACGAACGCGTTCAGGTCGCCGAATGCGAAGCGCGCACGGTGATGGGGGCTGCGGACCGCGCGCACGACCAGACTGTTGGCCGGGTAAGCGTCGCCGCCGAAGCGCTGGCTCCCATCGACCTTCTCCGGCCCATCCAGCCGAGTCAGGGGCACGCCCACGGCGGGGCCTTCGGATGGCGGGGGGGTGCAATGCCGCACCCCGCTGCCGCAACCGACTTCGGTCACGGCGTCCACGATCTTCTGGTAGCCGGTGCACCGGCACAGCACGCCCTCGATGGCGGCACGGGCAGTTGCGCGATCGGTCACGCGGCCGGCGTCGATCGCCGTCGCCGACGCCATCAGCATGCCCGGCGTGCAGAAGCCGCATTGCACCGCCTGATGCGCGAGAAACGCCTGCTGGAGCCGCGCGCCACACTGCGTGCCTTCGGCCAGTCCCTCGACGGTCACGACGCGGCGACCCGCCACCTGCCCCACGGGGGTCAGGCAGGCATAGCGCGGCTCGCCATCCACCAGGACCGTGCAGCTTCCGCAGTCACCCTGGCGACAGCCGTCCTTCGTGCCGAATTGCCGCAGCCCGGTGCGCAGGTAGTCGAGAAGGCGCTGGGACTGGTCCGCTGGCAGCGGCAGGCGCTTGCCGTTCAGTTCGAAGCCCTCTTCTCCGGGCGGCGTCGGTGCTTCGCCGGCAGCGCCTGCGTTGGGAACGGAAAGGGAAATGTCATCCAGCAGATACGCCATGAGCGGCCTCCTCGATGCAATGGGTCAAGGCGCGCATGATGGCGAGCCGTGCGAGATGGGTGCGATGGGCGGCAGTCGCGCGGCAGTCTTCTATCGGAGACAGGGCTGCAAGCGAGGCGCCGTCGATGATGTCGCGCAGTGCTTCCGGCCGCTGCGCCAGCAATGACGCCTCCAGTGCCGGCATCCGCAGCGCGACCGCCGAGGCGCCGCCGACAGCAACGGCGGCGTCCTCCACTGTGTTCACTGCGGACATGCGCAGCCGCACGGCGGCTGATACCACGGCGAGGGCCGAGCCGTCACGATTTGTGCATTTGACGAACGCCGTGCGGTCCGCGTCGGCCGGCAGCGGAAACAGGATGGCGACGAGCAGTTCATCGGCCTTCAGGGCGACCTGACGGGCGCCCAGGAGAAATTCGTGCAGCGGCAGCCGCCGCACGCCCCGGACACTCGCCAGTTCGACCTGCGCATCAAGCGACAGCAAGGGCGGCACGCCATCCGCAATCGGCGACGCGTGGCACAGGTTGCCACCGACGGTGCCCTGGACGCGAATCTGCAGCGAGCCAACGGCCGCCGCCGCGTCCCGGAGCGCCACCGGCAGCCACGTGGTCAGTGCGACGGATTCCCAGGCGCTGGCGGCGCCGATCCGCACCCAGCCATCGCTCCGCTCGATGCGGCGCAAGGCGTCGATGCGGCTGATGTCCACCCATTCCGACCGGGCCGGCACGAGCGCCAGATCGGCGAAGGCATCGGTTCCGCCGCAGACCACACGCCGCCGCGGATCATCCGCAAGCGTTGCGAGCGCTTCCTCGACGGTGTGGGCACGGAAATAGTTCATGGCTATGGGGCGGAAGGCGGCATTGCCGGGGCGGGGGCATCCGCGCGGACGGCGCGCAACACACTATCTATCACAAATTCTTCCCAATGGCGCACCGCTTCCGGGGTATCCAGTTCCTCGCCAAGGAACACCGACAAGGTGTAGCGGTTCGACGTATAAAAATAGGCCGCCGATGCGATCAGGAGGAACACATCGCGTGCATTCAGGTCCGGGCGGAACAGACCCCGCTCGGCGCCACTCGCCAGTATCCGGGCCACGATCTGCACCGCATGCGCCGAATATTCGCCCCGGCGCTCCAGCTTGGACACATGCCGGCCCTTGTGCTGGTTCTCCGTGTTGAGCAGATTGACGAACTCGGGATTGCGCCGGTAGTAGTCCAGCTTGAACCGGATCAGGATCTCGAGCGCCTCCACCGGCCTCGCCGGATCCGGCGCCACCTTGGCTTCGGCCTCGTCCATTCGCCGGTAGATATCTTCCAGCACCGCGACGAACAGCCCCTCCTTGCTCCCGTAGTAGTAATAGATCATCCGGTCATAAGACTTCGCCAGGCTGGAGATCTTTTCCACGCTGCCGCCTTCGTAGCCGTATCGAGCGAAGACCTTGGTCGCCGCGCGAAGAATCTTGTCGCGGGTGGCTTGCGCCGTCGCTTCCCGGATGCCGGTTCCGCGCACAGCCTTTTTTCCTGCTGGGGTCATATCACTCCTATGGTGGCGGCATGCCGATCCGCCGCACCAACATTCTCCGACCAGAACTCGTACTGCAATTTTCATACAGTGAGTGCTACATGAGTGAATGATCATACATGGCCCTAAAAGCAGTTGCAAGGTAGCGACGAAATACCGTTGTAGTTCAACAGTTTAGAATCATTAGCCACCTCGTTTCTGCGAGCCGGAATCCTCACCTCATCAGATTTCCATCTGTCATTGTCAACGCCGATGTGCTAACGTTGGTTAATGGAGCGTTCACTACATGAAGTGAACGGATCCAGGTTGAACGGGGTCCACGACAGGTGGGCGAGAGGCAAGAAGAATGAACAACGAACTCGACAATTCCCGGCGCACCGCGCCGGCCTGGAAACCGGCCTCCGAGAGGAGCGCCGCCGAAATCGCGCCAGCAATCGATGGCCCCCCATCGTCATGGCTACCCGACCTTGACATGCACACGCTACGGCGGGCCTCCCGGACCCTGGCCACGGAGGTCATGCCGGCCAGGCGCCTGGGCACCCTGCTCCATGCCGCCATGCAAAGCACGGAGGCCACGTGGGGCTTTATCGCGGTCGTGCACGCAGACAGCTGGGAGACCGTAGCCAGCGCCACGGCATCGGACGCCCAGGCCTTTTGTACCGAGCCCCTGCCTATGGCCGACCTGCCGCTGTCCATCCTGTCGACAGCCATCCACATGCAGAGCGGACTGGCGCTCCACGATGCCTGCGCCGCGCATCATTGGGGGGGCGACGACTATGTCCGACGTTGCGCGCCCCGCTCCGTAGTCTGCGTGCCGATGCGGTGCGATGGCGCGGCGGTCGGCGCCTTGTATCTGGAACACCGGCACGCGGCAGGCGCCTTTACCCCGGCAAAGATCGCCGTGGTCGAGATCATTGCCTTGCAGGCCAGCTTCGCCCTGGAAAACGCGCGCCTTCATGACGCGCTTTCGGTGCAGGGCGCGCGGCTGAGCAGTACCGAGGAAAAAATGCGCGATACGCTCTCGGAACTGGCGCGTGCCAGCCAGCTCAGGGCGCTCGGGGAGATGGTGGCGTCGATCGTGCACGAAGTTGCGCAGCCCGTCTCGGCCCTCGACTCCTCTGCCCGGGCCGGCCTGAGATGGCTCGATCGCAGCACCCCGAACATCGATGCCGCCCGCGAAATGCTCGCGCACATCTCCGCCTGCGCCATGCGCGCCCGCACCATCATCAGCGGCCTGCGCGCGCAGGCGCGCCAGGTCGAGCCGACCTTCACCGCCTTCGACCTCGGCGAGGCCGTTCGAGAGGCGGCAGAGATCGTCGCCTGCACGCTCGATGCCATGAACGTGCATTTGCGCCTCGATGCATTCCCGCCTTCGACGCAGGTACGCGGCGAACGTGTGCAATTGCAACAGGCCATCATCAGCCTGCTGATCAACGGCGCGGAATCCATGCATGGGCAGCCGGCTGGCGAAAGACTGCTGGTGCTGGCATGCAGCCCCTCGCAAGACGTGCTGCGCATTGACATCGACGACGGCGGCGAAGGTTTCCATCCGCAACTGGCGGACCGCATCTTCGAGCCGCTGTTCACCACAAAGCCGAACGGCATGGGCATGGGCCTGACCATTTGCAAGGCCATCGTGGACGCGCATCAAGGTCAACTGGACCTGACCCCGCGTCCGGAAGGCGGCACGCGCGCCACCATCACGCTGCCGCGCCTGCCTGCCCTCTGGAGCGCGATGCAATAGGCACGTTCACGGCACCAGGAGCAGCTTGCCGGTGGTCGCCCGCCCTTCCATGTCGGCATGGGCTTGCGCGGCGGCCGCCAGCGGATAAACACCGCCGATGGTCGTGCGCAACCTGCCGTCGAGGACCCACCGGAAGAGCTGCGCCGCGTGCGCCCGAAGGCGTTCCGGCGTACGCACATGATGGGCGAAGACCGCGTAGCCAAGCTTGACGCTCTTCGGCAGGCTCATGATGTCGATGAGACCGGGGCCACCCAGGACCGGCCCGAACCAGCAGAACGTCCCTGCAACCCGGAGCGAATCCATTGACCCTTGAAAGGTCGCGGGACCGGAGCCGTCATAGACGACGTGCACGCCCTCGCCGCCGGACAGGCGCACGGCCTCTTCGGCAAATTGGCCAGCCTTGTCCACGATGACGTGGTCCGCTCCGGCATTCCGCGCGATCACCGCCTTGCTCTCCGACGATACGCGGCCAATCACCCGGCCGCCCCGGAGCTTGATGATCTGCGTCAGCAGCAGCCCAACGCCACCGGCCGCCGCGTGTACGAGCGCGACGTCGCCAGGTTGCACGGGATAGAACTCGGTCGCGAAGTGGCTGGCGGTCAGCCCCGCCATCATGATGGAGGCAGCAGTCCGATCGTCGATGCCATCGGGCACGGGCACCAGGGAGGTTGCCGGGACCACGGCCATCTCGGCATAGCTGCCGGGCGCGTAAGCCCAGGCCACGCGCTGACCGAGCTGGATGTCATCGACGCCTTCACCGGTGGCCACCACCCGTCCGGCACCTTCGACGCCCAGCGCCTTCGGGTAAGGCATTTCCGTCCAGAACTCCCCCCGCCGGACGCCAATGTCCATGAAATTCACGCCCGAAGCGGCAACCTCGACCAGTACCTCCCCTTTTCCAGGCACCGGGATGGGCGCCTCGACCACATCGATCACGTCCGGGCTATTCAGCATTACGACTTTCATTTGTCATCCTTTCTTGAACGTTCGTTCCAAAATAGAGAAAAAAAACAGCTCACCGCAGCGCTTTCAGCGTGAGCTTTCCAAAGGTGCGCAATTCCGCCTCGCCGGCTCCAGCACGGGCAGCGAGCCGAATGGCAGCGAAATTCGCCTGCAGGAATCCGGCGATGTGATGCGGATCGAGATCCGCTGCAATATCGCCATCAACCTGTGCTTCCTTGATTCTGGCGGTAAAGGCCTTGGCCAGGACGTTCGCGGCATCATGACGAATCTGGGTCAGGTCCGCGCGCTCGGTACCAAACTCGCTGATCGAACTGACGCCCAGACACGGCTCGCCGGCGTGGATTACCACCCGTTCGACCATCCGCTGGATGCCCTCGAAAGCCTTGGCATTGCTGTATAGCGTGGCAATGTGCGCCTGCGTTTCCGCCCCGGCATAGCGCTCCACCGCGGAACAATACAGTTGCCATTTATCGTTGAACGTGGCGTAGAGGCTCTGCCGCCCGATTTTCATGGCGGCGGTCAGCATCTCGGTGGACGTACCCGCGAAGCCATGCTCCCCGAACACGCCTATTGCCGCGTCGAGGACTTCGTCCTTGTTGAATTCTCTTGGTCTGGCCATGGGTGAAATCTAGGCGTTCTGGAACGATAAGTCAAGAATTCCGGCCATTTCGATTGTGAGGCATCCGGCGGGGCGCGGGCGCAACTGGCATATTGCTGGCTTCGACGCGTGCAGACAACGCCAGACCACCCGGAGACCCGCATGGATGCCACCCGCCCGACCGATGACTCCCAGACCGCGCTATGGAATGGCACGGCCGGCAATGCCTGGGTCGATGCCCAGGCGATCCTCGACCAGTTGTTCCACCCGTTCGAAGACCTGCTGGCCCGGACCACCGCCGAGCATCAGGCGCGCGCCGTCCTGGACGTGGGATGCGGCACCGGCGGCACTACCGTGGCCGTGGCCCGGGCGGCCGGCCATGCGACCGGGATCGATATCTCCGCCCCGATGATCACCGCCGCCCAGGCCCGCGCCGCCCGCGAGCAGGTGCCGGCGCAGTTCATCCTCGCCGATGCCCAGACGCACGCCTTCGCCCCGGCCAGCTTCGACCTGATCGTGTCCCGCTTCGGCGTGATGTTCTTCGACGACCCGGTGCGCGCCTTCGCCAACCTGCGCCAAGCCCTCCGCCCCAACGGGCTGCTGCGCGTCATCGCCTGGCGCAGCGCCGGCGAAAACCCCTTCATGACCACCGCCGAACAGGCCGCCGCCCCGCTGCTGCCCGAACTGCCCCCGCGCCAACCCAACGCCCCCGGTCAGTTCGCCTTCGCCAACGCCGCCCGCGTCGAACAAATCCTAAAAGACAGTGGCTGGCACGACATCGACCTCCAGCCCATCGACGTCACCTGCACCTTCGCCGAAAAAGACCTGCTCACCTACATCACCCGCCTCGGCCCCCTGGGCCGCATCCTCCCCAACCTCGACGAAACCCGGCAGAAAGCCATCATCGACGTAGTACGCCCGGCGTTCGACCCGTACGTGCACGGCGAGACAGTCAGGCTGGATGTGGCGTGCTGGATGATTGGGGCGGAGGGGTGAGGTTTGTCGGGTGCGGCGCCCGCTGCCACGGTCAACGAGCGGACCTTGCGCGAAGCGTGCGGAGCGTATTCGCAGGCTGGCATGCGCGAATGCCTTGTGGCGAAAGTCGACGAAAGTCGGAAAGCATTGAAGGCTGCCGAGGCGGAGGCCAGTGGCCGACTTGCCGGATGGGATGAAGACCCCAAATACGTCAATTTCGCAAAAGTGCGATTGGCTGCCAGCACGAAAGCCTTTGCCACCTATCGCAAGGATCAGTGCTCGCTTGCCGCAGCGCTGGGCGGCGGCGCGATTGGCAACGCGTTGGAAATCTGGCGGTTGGCCTGTGAGGCCGAGCTTAACCACTGGCGCGCCGACCAGCTTCAGCGGGCCACGGTCGACCTGCCTTTGAAGTAAATGTGATGGCCCCCCTGCGCCACCACCTAAGCCGCCACCACCGCCTTCGACTCCTGCACCTCCCCGTCCCCCAGGATCTCCCGGGCGCTGGCCGGGCGGCGGTACAGGTAGCCTTGGGCGCAGTCGACGCCGACTTCGGCCAGCAAGGCGTGCTGTGCTTCTGATTCGATGCCTTCCGCGATGACCACCAGCCGGAAGTGGTGGGCCATTGCCACGATGCTGCGCAGCAGGGCCCGGCCGTCCGGGGAGACGTCCTGGGTGAATTGCCGATCGATCTTCAGGTAGTCGAACGGGAAGTTGCGGATCATGTCGAGGTTGTTGTTGCGCGTGCCGAAGTCGTCCACGGCCAGGCGGATGCCGGCGTGGTGCAGGCGGTCGAACGCCTCCATGGCCGCGCCGTGGTCGGCCAGCAGGTGGCGCTCGGTGATTTCCATCACCAGCCCGGAGCCGTCCGGCATCGATGCCTGCAATGCCGCCAGTTCCGCCGCGAAGCCCTTGCGCCGCAGGTTCAGCGGCGCCACGTTCACGGCCACATGGAGCGCGCGCGTCGGGCGGTAGCGGTTCATGTCGTCCACGGCCTGATGCAGGACGAAGCGCGTGATGTCGTCGATCACCGCCGTCGATTCCACCGTTTCGATGAACGACGAGGGCGGGATCATGCCCCAGCGCGGGTGGCGCCAGCGCAGGAAGGCTTCCACGCCGATGGTCTCGCGCGTGCGGACCGCCACGATCGGCTGGTAGGCCAGATGGAACTCGCCACGCCGCAGGCCCTGCCGCACGGCCTGGAGCAGCAGCCGCTTCGGCGCGGCCACGGCCAGGAAGCCGGCCACGGCCAGCAGCCCGAGCAGCAGCCCGATGGCGCCGATGAACAGGGCGTAGCGGTGCAACAGCTCGCAGGAGAACGCCGGGGATGCCGCCACCGCCACGGTGAGGGGATAGGCGGTGGAGCGGGCTAGCGTGCTGCGTGGGATGGCGGTGGGCGCGTCGCGGTAGGTGCCGTCCTGGTCCATCGTGGCCTCGCCGACGCTCAGGGCGATGGTGCCGGCGCCGAATTCCTTGCCGTGCGCCAGGGTGTCCACGAGGTAGGTGCCGTCGATCAGGAAAATCGCGCCCTGCGAGGGCTCGGTGGCGCTGGGCAGGTACAGCACCAGCGCGGGCGCCTGTTCGCGGAACGGCGTGCGGCCGACCAGCACGATGCGCTGCTGTCGCGCGGCGGCCTTGTTATCGCCGAAATACCAGCTCAGCGGCACCTTGATCTCGCCGCGCGCCGACGAGCAATAGATCACGTCATTGGCCACCACGGCCGCCGCGCGCGCATAGGGGATGTAGCTTTCGCGCTCGCGCAGCGGGCGGCCGATCTCTGCGCAGGGCCGGCCGGCCAGCGGCGCCACGTGCAGGGCGCCCTCGCGCTCGACGGTGGCGATGATGCGCTCGATGGCGGCCACCACGTCCTGGGCGACGATCGACTCGCGGCGATCCACCAGTTGCTGGGCATACTGCTGCCCCACCCACAGCGCACTCGCCGTGGTCACGGCGCACACCACCAACGACACCAGCCACGTGACGGGCGAGAAAGACCATCCCTCGAAGCGGTCGCGCCATGCCATGCCCAAGACTTCCCCTCCGCCAACCTGGACTGTCCGCTGATTGTGGGCCGGCCTGCCGTTTCAATGCTGTCCGACAAGCGCCTACATGCGCGTCGCTGTGGCGTTTAGTCCACTGGCTCGAGCCTGCGGTACTGGTTGTAATGCCGGATGGCGCGACGCGGGTCGCCGAGGGCCTCGTGCAGCCGCGCGGCGTTGTAATGCGCATCGGCGAAATCAGGGGCCAGTTCGATGCACGCGTGGTAGCTCTCCAGCGCCTCGCGCGGCGCGCCGGCGTCTTCCAGCGCCACGCCGAGGTTGAAGTGCAGCAACGGCTGCGCGGGCAATGCCGCGAGCGCGGCCCGGTAGCTGGCCACGGCATCGGCATGGCGGCCCTGCTCGCTCAGCAGGCAGCCCAGGTTCAGCCAGGCGTCGAGGTAGTCCGGCGCCGCCGCTACGGCCTGACGATAGGCCGCTTCGGCGCCGGGGGCGTCGTCATGCTGCTCGCTGGCCACGGCGCGTTCGAACCAGCCGGTGGGATCGGTGTCGCCGACCGAGGGGGACGGCGCTGCCGGTGCGCGCGCGTGTCGCAGATCGACGATATTGCCCGATGGGTGCGGCGGTCTGCCGGCCGCGTCCAGGTCGAGCACGAACTGGCCGGTGTCCACGTGCCAGCGGCCCTGGCGGTCTTGCACGGTCACGTCGCCGCCCACGGCGGACAGGCGCAGGCCGGTAGGCGGCCGCCCCTCGCCCAGCCCTTGCAGCCGTTTCAGGGAGCGCGTGATATGGCGCGTGGGAATACGCGAATCGCGCAGCGACTGGGCCGTGCGCAGCAGCACCACATCCTGGAACGTGAACCGATAGGCCTGGCGCGCGCCGCGCCGGGGGGCGATCACGCCAGCGGCGATCAGCGCCGTCACCACGGTGCGCGAAATGCCCAGAACGCCCTGGACATCGCGCATGGAGTAGTCATCCATCAATACGCATCCGTCATCGCGCTAGCCCTGCTTGCGAGCGCGTTTTGGCTCGGCGGCGGTCTTGGCCGGCGCCGCAGCGGCACGGCGGGCGGTCTTGCGTGGCGCGGTTTCGGCAGCGGGGGCGGCAACCTTCCCCGCACTCTTGGCCGCCGCCGGCTGGCGCTTGTTCGCGCCGATGCTCTTGCGCAGGGCCTCCATCAGGTCGATGACCTCGCCGCCGGACGGCGCCGGGGCCTCGGCCGCCACGGTGATCTTCTTGCCGGAGATCTTCTTGTCGATCTGCTCGAGGATGCGTTGCTTCTCCTCGTCGGTATAGGCCGAGGCGTCATAGCCCTTCACCGAGTTTTGCTCGATCAACTGCTGCGCCAGCGCCAGTTCGGCGGGCTGCACGTCGGTCTCCTCGACGTGCAGGTCGGCCATGTCGCGTACTTCGTCGGCATAAAGCAGTTGCTGGAGGATCAGGCCATCGTCGCCGACGCGGATCTGCACCATGTACTGCTTGCCCTTCCAAGACCACTTGGCCAGCGCGCAGGTCTTGGTCTTGCGCATGGCCTCGGCCAGCAGGTTGTACGGCTTGGCGCCGCGCTTGTCCGGGCCCAGGTAGTAGGGCTTGTCGTAGTAGATCGGGTCGATGGCGCCGGCGGGCATGAACGAGACGATGTCGATGGTCTGCTGCGCGGCCTCTTCCAGCGCGGAAAGCTCCTCGGGCGTGAACGTGACGTAGCGGTCTTTCTCGAACTCGTAGCCCTTGACCATCTCGGCGCGCTCCACCACCACGTCTTCCTTCAGGCAGATGTACTGCTGGCGCAGGCGCGAGCCGCAGCCCTTGTGCAGCAAGTTGAAGCTGATGCCGGACTTGCTCTCAGTGGCCGAGAACACTTTCACGGGAATCGACACCAGCCCAAAGCTGATGGATAGCGAGGCGATGGAACGTGCGGCCATGGCGCAGCCCTCCTGGAGACTCCTGTCGTTCCGTCGAGTCTAGTCAACGCGGGGCCCTGCCCGCCAGCGGGCGCGTGCCGCATGTTCGTGACGGGTCACCTCCCACAGCAAAAATGTCGATCATGGCTCACATCGATCAATCGTCGGCGGCCCGGCGCGCACGATGCTGGCGCCGGTACGCGCCCGGGGCGATGCCGAAATGCTGGGCGAACACGCGGCCGAACGCGGCCTGCGAGGCGTAGCCGCACTGCTCGCCCACGGCGGCGGCGGAGAGCCCGTCCTGCCGCAGCAGCCGGGCGGCGCGATCCATGCGCAGCGTGGTCACCAGTTCCAGCGGGGTCATGCCGCCGAGTTGGCTGAAGCGCCGCGCCAGGGTCGCGCGCGAGACGTTGCACAGCACGGCCAGGCTATCGACGGTCCACGGCTGTTCGGGCGCCCGCACCACCGCCTCCACCACGCGCGCCATGCGGGCGTCCGCCATCAGCGCGATCAGCCCGCGCGACACCCCGCCCCGATCGATCAAGGCCCGCAGCAGCACCGTGAACAGCGCCGTGGACAGGTCCGCCACAATCGCCGCCCCACCCGGCCGTGGCCGGTCCGCCTCGGCATGCATCATGCCGATCAGCCCGCGCAGCCAGCTCGCATTCCCGTTGAGGTTGGGATCGTCGGTGCCGATGCACAGCACCTCCGGCAGCGTGCGCAGCAGCACATCGGCCGAACTGCCCAGCACGAAGGTGCCGCACAGGATGTCCAGCGGCGCGGCGGCGCCGGGCACGGTGACTTCGGTGACCACCCCGTTGAAATGGCGCGACGCCGCCACGGCGCGCGAGCCGGCCTGCAGGCCGATCAGCGTGTGGGCGGCGCCATGCGGGAACAGCAGCACGTCGCCGGCGGTGGCGCGCAGGCGGCCATCGCCCACGGCAATCTCGATCTCACCTTCGAGGATCACGTGATACGGCACGTGCCCCGGCGCGGCCTGGGCGTTGAAGGTCGACCAGACCCCCGCCACGCGGCAATGCAGGTCCACGGTGCCCGATGGCGCGAGCAGGCGTACGAGTTCGCTGAGACTATCCATTGAGACGATTGAGCAAATAGTTGAGTGAATTCTAGTCCATTCGGATCGTCGACGCCCCTACTATGGAGTCCAAGGAAGCGCCACGCAGCACGGTGTCTCCGCAGCAAGGAACCCAGAACTCTCACCCATCGCATCAGCAAGGAGTTGCAATCATGACCACCCGTCTCCATACCGCCCCCGTCCAGCAAGCCACCGGCCAGACCGCCGAACTGTTCGGCGCCATCCGCAAGGGCCTCGGCAAGGTGCCGAATATGTACGCCACCATCGGCAGCAACGCGCCGGCCGTGCTGGCGCAGACGCTGCAGGCCGGCGAAGTCGTCAAGGGAAGTTCACTCTCTGCGCGTGAACGGGAAGCGATCAACCTGTCCGTGAGCGAGCACAGCGGTTGTGACTACTGCGTGGCCGCCCACACGATGATCGCCAAGCTGGCTGGCTATACCGCTGAGGAAACGCGCCAATTGCGCCAGGGCAGCTATCCGCAGGACGCCCGGACCGACGCGCTGGTGCGCTTCGTCCTCGAACTGGTGGGCACGCGCGGCACGTTGCCGGCCGCGAGCGTGGAGGCAGTGCGCGCCGCCGGCTTCAACGACACGCAGATCGTGGAGGCGGTGCACGCGGTCGGCGCCATCCTCTTCACCAATATGATCAATCGCCTGAACGACACCACACTGGACTTCCCGGCCGTGTAAGGATCAGGGCGGATGGGCGGTGCGTGGTCAGCCACTCAGCGCCACGCGCTGCCCATCTGGATATAGAAGGCGTTCTGGTCCCGGCTGTGGGCGATGTCGATCCCCATCGAAATCCCCAGCTTCCGCGCGATGACATAGCGGAAGCCGGTGCCCACGCTGACCACGGTGCTGGCGTCCGAGAAGTCGTTCCAGCGTCCGTAGGCCTTGCCCACCCCGCTGAAGGCGAGCACCGACCAGCGCGGCGTGACGTCCCAACGCAACTCCACCTCGGAAACCACGGCGTTGCGGTCCTGGTAGCGGCCTACCTGTACGCCGCGCAGATCGACATAGGGCTGCGCATAAAACGGCACATCACCCGTCGAGAACTTGGTGTCGGCGCGCAGCCCCAGGATCAGCGTGCGGGCGATGGGCAGCCAGGTGAAACCCCGCGCGTTATACATATTGAAGTCCTGCGAACTGCCGAGCGCCCCGCGCGCGAACTGGGCCTCGAATTCGGCATAAATCCCCTTGCCCGGGAAGAAAATATTGTCGCGGGAGTCATAATCGACCACGAGTGCACCCTTTCCGATGCGCTGTTCGCTGGTCACTCCCCCCACTTCCGGGGCGTTGCCGCCGAATTTGAACGTGGCCGTGGAATCGAAATAGGTATAGCGCGGTCCGACATACCAGTGCGAATCGGCCACGCGGAATAGCACCTGCTGCACCAGAAAAACCCCGTCCAGCGAATAGTGACGCGGCTGGTTCGACAAGCCGAAATACTCCAGATTCGCGCTCACCTTGGCGATCGCGCCGAGGTAGCGGATGCGGTCGCCCTGCCAGGTATGGAAATGCGCGAGCCCGGCCGCCCAGGTGCCATTTTCGGTATAGGCGCCGCCGATGCCGGTGATATTGGGTGGCGCAGGGCCCTCGCCGCTGGCGTGGGCCTCGGCGGCCCGGTCGGCCAGCGATTGCGAGAAGAACAGCAGCCCGAGCCCGAAGCCATAGCCGACGGCCGGCTCCGTGATGATGGTCGGCACGGGCAGCGCGCCCTTGTGGTGGAGCAGGAAATCGCTCATGTCGAGCATGCCGTCCTCGGGGTCGAAGAACGACAGCGGCGGTTTTTCCGACTTGCCTGGCGGGGCGGCTGGTGGCTGTGCCTGCGAAGGGACCAGCGCGTCCGGCACCGGTTGGGCATGGCCGACCGATGCGGCGGCCGCAATCAGGCCCGCCATCGAGGCCCGGGCGAAAGGATGCATGGTGGCTCTCATCGATGAGCTGGCGTGCTAAATGGGGCGACGCCCTGCGGCGAATGTAACGTAGCCTGCGCCTCCATGACCGGATCGCCGATATGAACGTTCTTGCGCGCGTGTTTAGTTTTCTTTTCCAGGCGCCCTGCGCCAGTGTCGATGCCGTACCTTGCAACTTACCCGCTTGGGTCATCCATCATTATCTCGATGGAAATCGTGCCACCCGGATGGGTGATTATCTAGGGGATTATTCTTGGGCGGCAATTTAGATACCAGCGGCATTTACATCAAATCACAATAAAATTGAATTCACATTTTTTACAAGATTTGCCAGACTAGCTGCGGACATGGCATGGGGCACATGTCCCGGCGCGCACCGCGTATGCGCGCACGCCACCGAAGGCAAAGAACAGACGGCCGTATCAGCCGCGCTCACGCGCTGGCGAGCCGTCGCGCGGCTTGATCGATTGGATGCAAGAGGGGGTAAGCGCAGTGAACCACTACACCAAAGACAACTTCCAGCTCACACAGAGCATCGGCTTCCATCTCAACAAGGCGCGCAACAGCCTGCTGCTGGAGATGGATTCGGCCCTGCGTCCGCTGGACATCAATGGCCAGCAGATGGGCATCCTGCTGTCGCTGAACCGCGGCATGGCGACCACGCCGTTCGAGATCAGCAAGCTGCTCGGCATCGACAGCGGACTGATGACGCGCATGCTCGACAAGCTGGAGGAAAAGCGGCTGCTGGAGCGCAGCCGGAGCATCGACGACCGGCGCGTGGTCAATCTGATCCTGACCGAGAAAGGCAAGGCCGTCGCCACGCAGATCCCCGATATCGCGCCCGAGGTGCTGAACCATCACCTGAAGGGCTTCAGCGAGGAGGAATTCGAGGAATTCCGCCGGCTGCTCCAGAAGTTCGTCACCGGCAACTGACCGGAGCCGCCCGCCTCCCGCTCCTGCCCCGCTAGGCTGCGGGGCGAGACAGGCTGTCCACGGCGCGCCACGCGGTATCCACCGCGCCCGTCACCGATGCACTGCCGGCGCTGTCCGCGCCGGCAATCCGCACATTGCCGACCCCTCGCCCCGCCTGTTCCAGCGCGGCCTGCAGCGAGGCGTCGTCGGGCGCCAGCCCGCCCGGCATATAGCTGTAGCCATGCGCCCAGCGGTTCAGCGTAATCCCACGTATCTGTTTCGATGAAGCGAAGCCGCCCGGGGCCAGCATGCGGTCCAGTTGGGCGCGGATTTCGCGCTCGAGGGCGTCGAAGGGCATGCCCAGCAGGAAGGCGCGACCGGCGCGGAAGCGCTCGCGCGCGCTCATGCCGCTGTCCGGCACCGTGGGCACGTAGAGCATGTGAAGCACCGCCGGATTGGCCGGATCGGCCGCAGCACCAGCCGGCGCCTCCAGCCACAGGTCCGAGTACGCCATGGTCGGCGCATGAATGCGCCACGCCTTGAGGGTCTCGAAGGCGCGCCAGTCGTCCAGCGCCACCTTCGTATACACCAGCGGCGCCTTCACGCACGCGCGCAGCGTGGCCTTGGCCGGCGCCGGCAGCGTCGGCAGGATGAACGGCACCATCATGTTGTAGCCGGCCACCACCACGTGCTGCGCCTCCACGCGTTGCAGGTTGCCTTGCCAGCCATAGGTCACGCGCGTGATGCGCACATCGGGTTCGATGGCCACCGCCGTACTGTTCAGGCGCACGCGCACCGGACTGCCGTCGCGGTCCAGCCGGGCATAGTCGAAGCGGGCATCGGCCAGCCCCGCGCCACCACGCGATGCCGGGGACACGCCCGGCACCAGCGCCTGGATCAGCGCCCGGGCCAGCGTGGCGTTGCCATCGGCAAACCAGAGCCGCGAGGCTGGCGACTTGCCGAGGCGCGGATCGAGCACCGGCTTGGGCATGCCCGCCCCCGCCGGCAGACCGATGGCGATAGCCTGCGCCACCGAGATGCCGTCCGCGTCGAGCGCATAGGCATCGTGGCTGCGGCTGCGCAGGAAACGCACGGCCGGCAGGCCAAGCCCCGCTTTCTCGCGCAAGAAGATCGCATAGCGCGTCCGCTGGAGGTAGGCCGTGCGATCGGTCCCACTCATCTCGGCGAGGTAATCCACCCCGCCCTGCGCCAGCCGCAGCAGCGCCTGCCGGTCTGCCGGGGGCAGTGGCGCGGCATCGAGAAAATGGGCGATGCCGTCGGCGGGCGGCTGGCTGGCGGCGTTCCGGGCATCGATCCCGTCTGCGAACGGATCGCCCGCGAGCCACTGGTCGCGGCCGAAGTGCTCGGCGTCGAAGAACACCGCGCGGCCCATCCCCCGGCGCTGATAAGCGTCGCCCGGGCCGGGTGCCGGCGCGGTGCGGATGTCGATGCCCACCCCGGCCAGCATCGTGCGCATGGCCGCGCTGTCGGTGGCGGATGGCGGCATCTCGGCGCTGCCGCCATAGCTCACCAGCATCTTGCCGCGCACCGTGAATTCGTTGCGCTTGGCGTGGCCGCCGAAGTCGTCGTGATTGTCGAGGATCAGGATGCGCCGGTCCGCGCCGAACTTCTGGCGATAGAACCAGGCCGTCGCCAGCCCGCTGATGCCGCCGCCCACTACCACGAGGTCATACGACTCGCGCGCCAGCACGGTCGGGTACGTGGTGCCTTCGCGCGCCAGCCCGTGGGCCAGCGTAAACGTGCCGGCATGGTTGCCGCGCAGCCCGGTGAGCGATGGCGGGTAGCCGGCCGCCGTGGCCTGTGCACGCACCAAGCCCGCCGGGGCGATACCGGCCGCGATGGTCAGCGCGGCGCCATTGAGGAAGTCTCTGCGAGTGATCGTCATGGCGTCAGCGCGATGGGGGCCGTGCGGGTTCGGGCGTGGGCGTGCCGAGTTCGCGCCGGCGGGCGGCCACGGCGGCCTCCGTCACGGGCGCGGCACGGTTGCCCCAGCTGCCGCGGATGAACGTGAGCAGGTTGGCCAGCTCCTGGTCTTCCATGGTCCAGCCATAGCCGGGCATGTGGTAATCGGTGGGCGCGGTGCTCACGCGCGCGGTGACGGCGCCTTCGAGCAGCAGGTTGATCAGCGACGCCGGGTCTGGATCGGCCACGGTCGGGTTGCCCGCCAGCGGCGGAAACACCCGCGCGAAGCCACGTCCGCTGGCGTTGTGGCAGGGCATGCAGAACGTGGCGTACTGGCGCGCACCGGCCGCATCGAATCGACCCTGCTCCAGCAGCGTGGTCACGGTGGGGTCGTAGCGGAATGGCTGGGTCTCGCCGCGCGTGCCGGGCAGTGACTTCAGATAGGTGGCCACGGCGTCCAGGTCGCCCGGCGCCATATGCTGCGTGGACGCGGCGATCACCGTGGACATCGGCCCGAACGAGGTGGCGTGGGCATTGCGGCCGGTGCGCAGGTACTCGGCCACGTCCGCCTTCGTCCACGCGCCGAGGCCCGTGATCTGGTCGCCCGTCAGGTTGGTGGCCGACCATCCTTCGACGGACGCGCCAGCCAGGAAATGCCGGCTGCGCTCGTCCAGGCCCTTCTCCCCATACAGCGGCCCGCGCGGCGTATGGCAGGCGCCGCAGTGCGCCACGGCCTGCACCACGTAGGCGCCCCGGTTCCAGGCGGCGCCCTTGGAGGCATCGGTACGCACGGGGTCATCGCGCAAATTCAGCCAGTTCCAGGGCACCAGCAGCCAGCGCATGTTGTACGGCCAGCGCATCTCGGCGTCCGGGTTGGACTGGCTGACCGGCCTGACCTCGGCACGCAGGTAGGCGTAGAGCGCCGCCACGTCGTCACGTGTCATGCGCGCATAGGACGTGTACGGCATGGCCGGATAGAGGTGCTTGCCGTCACGCGCCACGCCGCGGCGAACGGCGCGGTCGAAATCATCGAGCGAATACTCGCCGAGGCCCGTGGCGGCGTCAGGCGTGATGTTGGTCGAATAGACCGTGCCGGCGCCGGTGCGCAGCGGCAGACCGCCGGCCATGGGCGCCCCGCCCTCCTTGGTATGGCAAGCGGCGCAGTTAGCGATGCCGGCCAGGTAGCGGCCGCGTGCGATCTGCTCCGGGGACGGCGCGCTCGCCGGCGCCGCTGCCCGCGCGGGCAGCGCGGTCAGTACGCTCATCACGGTCAAGGCCGCAAGCGCGGCGAGGGCGGCCGGCAACCACCTTCCGAAACATCGCATGGGGCGCATCCTGTAATCGGACTGCATGGGGACGGATTGGACCCGACATCTTGCGGCCTGAGCCCGAAACGGAACAGAATCAGCCGCATGACTTTTTACCGTATCAGATTTGCGCCGATTCCCAAAGCATGAAACGTTATGAAGCGTTGGCCGAGACACTGGCCGCCGACATCCGCAACGGCACGCTGCCGCCCGGCACGCGCCTGCCCTCCATCCGCAAGACCGTGGCCCAGCATGGCGTGAGCCCGTCCACGGCCTTCCAGGCCTACTACCGGCTCGAGGAGCGCGGGCTGGTGCGGGCGCGCGAGCGATCCGGCTACTACGTGGCGGGCGCGGCCACCCGCGTGCTGCCGGCGCCCCGGGCGCACGCGCCGCAGAAGGTGTCGACCGAGGTCGATGTCTCCCGGCTGGTCTTCTCCGTGCTCGACGGCGCGCGCGAGCGCGATCTGGTGCAGTTCGGCTCCGCCTTTCCCTCGCCCGAGCTGTTCCCGTGGGAGCGGCTGGGCAAGGCGCTGGCGCGCGCCGGCCGCGAACTCGATCCGTGGAACAGCGTGGACGACCTGCCGCCGGGCAATGCCGCGCTGCGGCAGCAGATCGGCCTGCGCTACCTCGGCACCGGCGCGCCGCAGCCGGTGGACGACATCATCGTCACCAACGGCGCGCTCGACGCCCTGAACCTCTGCCTGATGGCCGTGACCGAGCCGGGCGATGTGGTGGCCATTGAATCGCCGGGGTTCTACGCCGCGCTCCAGGCGCTGGAGCGGCTCCGGCTCAAGGCGGTGGAAATTCCGGTCGATCCCGTCGATGGCCTCGATCTGGACGCACTGGAGGCCGCCCTCGGGCGCCATCGCATCAAAGCGTGCTGGTTCATGACCCAGTTCCAGAACCCGATGGGCGCCAGCATGGCCGAGGACCGCAAGCGCGCGCTGGTGGCCCTGCTCGCGCGCCACGGCGTGCCGCTGATCGAGGACGATGTCTATGGCGAGCTGTACTTCGGCAACCGCTGCCCGCTGCCGGCCAAGGCGTTCGACACCGAAGGGCTCGTGATGCACTGCAGTTCGTTCTCGAAGACGCTGGCGCCGGGTTTCCGCATCGGCTGGGTGGCGCCCGGGCGCTACGGCGAAGCCATCCGCCATCTGAAGCTGATGACTACGCTCTCCGCTGGCGTGCCCACGCAGCTGGCGTTGGCCGAATACCTGCGCCATGGCAGCTACGACAAGCATCTGCGCCGGCTGCGCCATGTGCTGGAAATGCAGCAGGGGCAGATGATCGACGCCATTGGCCGGTATTTCCCCGACGATGTACGCGTATCGCGGCCTGACGGCGGTTATTTCCTGTGGGTGGAGTTGGGCGAAGGCTTCGACGCGCTGGCGCTGCATCAGGCGGCCCGGGCGGCGGGTATCGGCATTGCGCCGGGGCCGGTGTTCTCGGCGCGGCAGGGCTTTCGCCATTGCATCCGGATCAACTACGGGCACGCCTGGAACGAGACGGCCGAGGCTGCGG
This sequence comes from Cupriavidus sp. OV096, assembly GCF_900115455.1. Taxonomy (NCBI): domain Bacteria; kingdom Pseudomonadati; phylum Pseudomonadota; class Betaproteobacteria; order Burkholderiales; family Burkholderiaceae; genus Cupriavidus; species Cupriavidus sp. OV096. Next base: position 132,321 of record NZ_FOWM01000009.1, on the reverse strand, counting down.
TGAAGACACTGGGCACACTGGCGAAAGCCGGCCGATAGCCGACGAAGCCCGACGATTCAGGCGCGGCGACGCCAGGCCCAGTAGGCTTCCACCAGCCCGAAGCCGCCTTGCATAACGAGGGCCAGCACCGCCGCCGGCACGGCGCCGGCCAGCAGCAGCGTGGAATCGTTGAGCGCCAGACCGGTGGCGATCCGCTCGCCGTAGCCGCCGGCCCCGACGAAGGCGGCGATGGTCGCCGTGCCCACGCTGATGATGGCGGCCGTCTTCACACCGGCCAGGATGATCGGCATCGCCAGCGGCAACTCCACATAGCGCAGCACCTGCCCGGTCCGGAAGCCCAGCGCGCGCGCCGCATCCCGCATGCCCGGCGCGATTTGTTGCAATCCAGTACAGGTGTTTCTGACAATGGGCAGCAGCGCGTAGAGGAACAGCGCAACCATGGCCGGCCAGACGCCGATCTGGCCCAGCAGCGGGATCAGCATGGCCAGCAGGGCCAGCGAGGGAATCGTCTGCAAGACGCTCACCACGGCCAACACCGCCTGCCCGAGCCGGCGCCGGCGCGCCGCGACAATCCCGAGCGGCACGCCCAGCAGCGTGGCCGCCCCTACTGCGCCGCCGACGAGCGACAGATGCCGCACGGTCAGCCGCCAGGTATCGGCGCTCCAGAGCACCCCGCCGAGGCCATCGCGCCGGTCGCCCTTCTTTTCCCCCGTCGACGCGACCCCCGCCCCGCCCACGAACCGCCGGGCGATGGCCGCGAACGACTCCCCATCGATCTCGGCCGCCGCATTCATGTCGATCATGTCCGTCACGCTGATCCGGCCGGCCAGTCCCTGCAACGCCTGCCATGCGGCCGGATGCCGGCGCGGCGCGTCGAGCCGATAGACGATCACGGCTTCGTAAGGTGGAAAGACATGCCGGTCGTCCTCCAGCACGCGCAGGTGGAATTTGCGGATCTTGGCGTCGGTGGAATAGATGTCGGTGGCGTCGATCTGCCCCTCGGCCAGCGCCTCGTAGGCAATGCCATGGTCGATGCCGACCGGCCGCTGCGTCAGGCCATAGCGCTGCGCCAGCATCGGCCAGCCATCGGCCCGGCCCAGGAACTCGTGCGACAGGCCAAGCCGCAGCCGGGGCTGGCCGGCGAGGTCGGACAGCTTGCGCAGATTGCCCGCGCGGGCGTCGGCCACCGCAATCGCATAGGTATTCTCGAAGCCCAGCGGGATGCCCGCGCCAAGGCCCATCGGCGCCAGCGCCGCGTTGATCTGGGCCAGCGTGGCGCCCGGCGGCAGCTTCAGGATCTCGCCGGCCAGCGTGCCGGTGTAGTCGGGATAGAGGTCGATGCTGCCCGCCTTGAGCGCCTCGAAGACGATGGCGGTGTTGCCCAGGCCCGGCAGATGGCGCGCCTCGCTGTGCGCAGCGGCGGCAGTCTGGGTCAGGATTTCACCGAGGATGTACGACTCGGTGAAGCGCTTGGAGCCAACGCGCAGCGGCTCGGCCTGGGCAGGGCGGGCGCACAGCAGGGCCGCCATGAGCGCCATCCACGCCACGAGCAGCGGGAATGCGGTGGGAAAACGCTGGGTCGAGGCAGGCAAGCCGGGGCTCCGCGTGGGGATGTCCCGACATCATAACGGCAGTGGATCAGGAAGTTGGGCCAGCCTGGTTGGCGGATTGGCCGGGGGGTTGGTCGCCGGAGGGCTGGCGTGCAACATGCACGGCCAGCCAGATCGTCGGCTGGGCGGCGTCGGTCCAGGCCACGCGGTGGCGGCAATGGGCCGGCAGGTGCAGCCAGTCGCCGGCGCCCAGCGTGTGCGTGGCGCCGGCCTCGATCTCCACCGCGCCGCTGCCGCTGACCACGACCACCCATTCGTCCTCGGGGTTGTCGTACCAGAAGCCGGGCGGGCTGGCCTGCCCGTTGGAGACGATCCGCTCGATCCGCACATCTCCGGCACCCGGCCATTGGGTCAGCGCGGTAAACACCTCGCCCGGCGCGTTCGCCGGCACGTCTTGCAGCAGGTTGCCGTGGATCGGTGTCATCGCTGGTTTCCTCCGCCTGGCCTGCCGGGGCGTTACTCGGGTCCGCCCGGGGCGAGCACCTCGCGCGTGCCGTTGCGGCCCATCGGCGAGACAAGCCCCGCCGCTTCCATCTGCTCGATCAGCCGTGCGGCACGGTTGTAGCCGATGCGCAGCTGGCGCTGCACGGCGGAAATCGACGCCCGCCGCGAGTTGAGCACGAACGAGGCCGCGTCGTCGTACAGCGGGTCGGATTCGCCCTCGCCGCCGGTCTCGCCAAACAGGTCGGTGGCGCCTTCCGGCGTGTCGCCGGCCAGGATGGCTTCATCATAGTCAGGCTCGCCGAACTGCTTCCAGTGCTCCACCACCCGGTGCACCTCGTCGTCCGCCACGAACGCGCCATGCACGCGCTGCGGGTAGCCGGTGCCGGGCGGCAGGAACAGCATGTCGCCCTGCCCCAGCAGGCTTTCGGCGCCCATCTGGTCGAGAATGGTCCGCGAATCGATCTTCGACGACACCTGGAACGCCACGCGCGTCGGGATATTGGCCTTGATCAGGCCCGTGATGACGTCCACGGACGGCCGCTGCGTGGCCAGGATCAGATGGATACCGGCGGCGCGCGCCTTCTGCGCCAGTCGGGCGATCAGTTCCTCGATCTTCTTGCCGGCCACCATCATCAGGTCGGCCAGTTCGTCGATTACCACCACGATGAGCGGTAGCGTGGACAGCGGCTCGGGCGCGTCCGGCGTCAGCGAGAACGGGTTGCGCACCTTCTCGCCGGCCGCCTCGGCCGCGCGGATCTTCTGGTTGTAGCCGGCCAGATTGCGCACGCCGAGCGCGGACATCAGCCGATAACGCTTTTCCATCTCCCCCACGCACCAGTTCAGCGCGTGCGCGGCCTGCTTCATGTCCGTGACCACGGGCGCCAGCAGGTGCGGAATGCCCTCGTACACGGACAGTTCGAGCATCTTGGGGTCGATCATGATCAGGCGCACGTCTTCCGGCGTGGCCTTGTACAGCATCGACAGGATCATCGCGTTGACCGCGACGGACTTGCCCGAGCCGGTGGTACCGGCCACCAGCAGGTGCGGCGCGCGGGCGAGGTCGGTCACCACGGGGTTGCCGGTGATGTCCTTGCCCATCGCCAGCACCAGCCGCGAGGCATGCGCCTGGAACGCCGCGCCGGCCACGATCTCGGACAGCCGGATCATCTGGCGCTTGGCATTGGGCAGCTCCAGCCCCATGCAGGTCTTGCCGGGAATGGTTTCCACCACGCGGATCGACGTCACGCCGAGCGCGCGCGCGAGGTCCTTCATCAGCCCCACCACCTGTGCACCACGCACGCCCATGGCCGGATCCACCTCGAAGCGCGTGATGACCGGCCCGGCGCTGGCGCCGACCACCGACACCGGCACCTTGAACTCGGCCAGACGCTGGGCGATCAGTTCGCCCGTTTCGCGCAGATGTTCTTCGGACACTTCCTCGCCGTTCTCGACGGCCGCTTCGAGCAGACTGGCGCTCGGGAGGCGGTAATCCACGATACGGGGCGGCGGCGGGGTGACCGGGGCGGGGGTTGCTACAGGCGCAGCGGCCGGCGTCAGCGGCACGGTCCGGCCGACCACCGCAGGCAGCACGATGCGCGGCTTGGGCGCGGGCTGGACCAGCGTGTTGGCGTCGAACGCGGGCGGGACGTCGTCGCTGGTGTCGTCGCTTGCATCGTCTTCCGATGCCTCGGCGGCGGCTGGTGACGGCGTGGGCGCTTCGATGACGAAATCGGCGGATGCCACGGCGTCCGCCACGGAGAACGTGGGTTCGGGTTCCGGCTCTGGCTCGGGTTGGGGTTCAGCGATGGGCTCCGGTGCGGCTTCCGGCTCGGCAAGCACTGCCGCCACGGGCTCTTCCACCGCTTCTGGCTCGGCAACGGGCGTTTCTGCCACTGTTTCTGCCACTGCATGGGGCGCCACTTCCTGCCCTGCCCGGCCCGCCAGCGCGCGCAGTTCGGCCAGCAGTTCCAAGGCCTCCTGGCGGATCGCGGCCATCGTCACGGGTGCGTCGGGTGTCGCGGGGACGGCGGCAGGCGCGGGGGTATCCACGGTATCCACTGTGGCGAGATCGTCGATCCCGTTCACGATCGCTTCCGCGCGTGCCACGACTTCTGGCTCCATCGGCATCGTCGCCGTGACGGCGGGCGGCTCCATGACGGCCACGTCGGACGGGGCCGCCGCCACCGCCGCCGCTACCGTCGCAGCCTGTGCGGCTTCCGGCAGCGTGGTGATGGCCGAGCGCAGGCCGAGCGCAGGATTGCGGAATGGGCTGCTCACCACGGTCGCGCGCGGCGCGGCGGGCTTTTGTGGCGCAGGGGTGGGAGCGGGGTTGGGTACACCGGCCCGGGCCGGCGACACCGGCGCCGGCTTCGCGGCTGGCGGCGGCATCACGGGCGCCGGTTTGGCGGGCGCGGCCTTCACAGCGCCGGGCGAATCGGCGTGATGCAGCCAGATCTCGCCCGGTTGCGGCGGCGACTGGCGCGTGCGCGGGGGCGGCTGCCATGCGGGCTGCTTGCGTGCGGAGACGGCTTCGATCTGCTTGGTGCGCGGGGGCGTGGGGCTCCAGCCGGCGGCGCTATGGGTAGGCAGGGACGTGGTTTCCCAACGGTCCAGCCCCTCGCGGCCAGCGGCCATCGACGGCGACGCTGCCGCGCCAGCGAATGCGCCGGCATCGGACCGGGACTCGGGTCGTGCGGCGGGACGTGCCGGCTGACGCGGCGCATCTTCCTGCGCGCGCGGCTTGCGCAGCAGGAACAGGCTGCGCCACGTTTCGCCAAAGACCATCGGTGCGGCCAGCCCTAGCACGGCCAGCATCATCAGCAGCGCGCCGGTCCAGCCCAGCAGGTTCGACGCCAGCCCCGCCAGCGCGTGCCCCACGGCGCCGCCGGCGCCCTCGCCTTCGGCCGCCGTCAGGGACTCCAGCGTGGCGCTGGCGCCCAGCACCAGCAGCGTACCCAGCCACACCCGCAGCGAGCCACGACCAAACGGCCGGCGGTCGCCGGCGAGCGCGCGCGTTGCTGTGCGCCATGCCAGCGGCAACAGCCAGAAGGTCGACAATCCGAACCAGCCCAGACCCATGATGAATATGAAAACGTCAAAACTACGGGCAGCGATTGTAGCGGGTCTGAGCGCCCCGGATGGCGCCAATCCCGGCCAATTGCCAAAAATCAGAGGATTCTCTGACTCTGCATGACCAGCGACGACGCGGGAGTACCATCGCCGCAACGTTCTTCTCTCCTCCCCCTCTCCGTATGACCTCGCCGATTTCCACGCTGCGCATTCTTCTGGTGGAAGACCACGCATTCCAGCGCGCGGTGGCCGCCGACATGCTGCGCGCACTCGGCGCGACGCAGATCGTGGAAGCCGACGATGGCGCGACCGCGTTGGACCGGCTCACCGCGCAATCGTTCGACGTGGTGTTCTGCGACATCGCGATGCCCCGGCTCAACGGCCCGGGCCTGATGGCCGAGCTGGCGCGGCGCGGGGATCGGGCTTTCGCGGCCACGGCACCGGCCTGGGTCTGGATGACCGCGCAGGATGCCGACATCCTCGATTCGCACCAGCGTCTGGCCGAAGCGCTCGGCCTGCGTGCGGTACACGCGCTGCGCAAACCGCTGGAGCAGGCCGAGTTGGCTGGCATCCTGGCCGAGGCGGCCCGGGGCGATGGCGCGCGGCCGGACGCGGCGACGCCCGACGATGCCACCCTGCTCGCCGCCGTGCCCGATGGCCTCCACATCGTGCTCCAGCCGCAGTTCGCCCTCGCCACGGGCCGGCTGGCGGGGGCCGAGGCGCTGTGCCGCTGGCGCCATCCCACGCTGGGCAACGTGCCGCCGGACCGTTTCATCGCCCGGCTGGAAATGCTCGACGCCGCCGACCCCATCCTCTTTATGGCGATTGATGCCTGCGTGGCCATGCATCGGCGCCTGCGCGCAGCCGGGCTGGAGATCGTGCTGGGCGTCAACGCCTCGGCGCGCACGCTTTGCCGGCCGGAGACGCTGCCGAGGCTGGACGCGATGGTCGCCGCCGCCGGCCTGCCCCGCCGGCAACTGGTGATCGAACTGACCGAGGAATTCCCGGTGCCGGACACCGTGGCGCTGTCCGTGGCGCTCAACCAGTTGCGGCTGCTGGGCTATGGCGTGGCGATCGACGACTTCGGCATGGGCATCGCCACGTTGAAATTACTCGCGGATCTGCCATTCACGCAGATCAAGCTGGATCGCTCGTTCGTCAAACATGTGGATGGGGACGACCAGCGTACGGCGATCTGCCGGCACGTGATTGCGCTGGCGCGCGACCTGCGGCGCGAATGCGTGGCGGAAGGCGTGGAAACGGTGTCGCAGCGCGCGGCGCTGGCGTCGCTTGGCTGCGATCTGGGACAGGGCTATCTGTGGTCGGCCCCGCTGGCGCCGGACGATTTCCTCGCCGCGGCCCCGCTGGCGCCGGACGATTTCCTCGCCGCGGCGCCGGCATGGGCCGGCCTTACGGCGCCGCCCGGAACGGATATTTCGCGAAAATCTGAGTGACGACGGCGTCCAGCGCCGGCTGGCTGTCCTGCGGATCCACGCGGCTCGCATCGCCCTGCGCCACGCCCTCCCAGACCAACTGGTTCTTCCGGGCATCGACCAGATCGATATTGAGCGTGCCTTCTGTATACACGTAGGTGTCGTTGTAGAAGCCGTAGCCCGGCCACGGCCCGTACATGCCGCCGCGATAGGCGTAGTAACCCATGTAGCCGGGCGGCGGCATCGGCGCCGGGTCGCTGACCACCTTCTGGCGCAGCCGCGCGTTGAAGTTGACGAGCAGGTCCGGCGACTGCTGGGTATACCGATAGCCGCGCGCCGTCATTTCGCGCTGGACCGCCGTCTTCAGATATTGCGTGGTCAGGCTCTCGTAGCCCTGTCGGTCGGTGCCGGGCCGGGCGACGAAGCCAAAGGTGCGATAGGCGGAGAAGTCCGCCGTGCGGTTGTAGTCGGTGCGGATATCCGGGCCGGTGGCGCAGCCGGCGAGTGCGGCAAGCGCCGCAGCGCCGAATACGCCCCGGGCGCGGCTCAGGATCTGGATCGGAAGCTGGGTGCGCATGGTGTCAGTTCCACTTGCCGTCGACGCCGCCCACGCTGAGGCGGCCCGCGCCCAGCAGCGCCACGGCGATGGCGCTGGCCAGGAACATGCCCTGCAACTCCAGCTCCCAGCCGCCGTTCTTGTTGATCATATTGAGCTGGCCCGCATGCACCAGCGCCAGCGCGAAGATCATGTTGATGGCCACGATCAGCGCCGCCGGCCGCGTCCATAGGCCGATGATCAGGAGGATGGGCGCCACCACCTCGCCGATATAGACCCCGTAGGCCACATAGGAAGGCAGCCCGGCCTGGGTCACCGTCTGGATGACGAAGCCGGGTCCCGCCATCAGCTTGGCAATGCCGTGGAGCAGGATCAACACGCCCAACACGATCCGGATAACGGCCTTGCCCAGGTCCTGCGAACCTTGCGTGCGACTCATTGCTGCGCCTCCTTGCCCTTGGTTTGGAAACGGGGGTACGGCCCCCGCCCTCCGGGGCGCCGCACAAGTACCTTAGTGTGTACCGGCGTGAAGGTAAAGGCGCAATGCCCAGATGGCGAGGTCAGGGCTGGGGCTCGTCCTTCGGGGGCGAAAGCATGGTCGAAGACGGGGCCAACGGCGGAGGCGCCGCGAAAGGCGGCGCCGCGTGCATCGGCATGACGCCCGTCGTCATCATGCCCACCCGGCGGGCGGTCTCGGGCAGTACCTCGGCCAGGAAATCGAGGAAGCGGCGCAGCGGCGGCGTCACGCCTTTGCGTGACGGAAACACCGCATGGAGGACGCCCATCGGCAAATCCCACTGGGGCAGGACGACTTCCATGTCGCCGCGCGCGATCTCGTCGCGGCAATACATGCCCGGCAGCATGGCCACGCCCACGCCGGCCAGCACGGCCTCGCGCAGCAGCGCGAATTCGTCGCAGACGAGCTTGGGGTCGTACTGGATATGGACGGATTCGCCGGCTTTGTCGAACAGCGTCCAGATGAACTTGCCATCGTGCGGCCGCTGGCCGACGCCGGGCATGCCTTCCAGCGCCTGCGGGGTGCGCGGGCGGCCGATGCTGTCCAGCAGCGCCGGGCTGGCCACCATCCGCAATTCGCCCTTGCCGAAGGTACGCACGGCGAGGCTGGAGTCCTCGAGCACGTCGCGCACGCGCAGGGCCAGGTCGTAGCCCTCGCCGATCACGTCCACGCGCCGGTTGGTGGCGTCGATTTCCAGCTTGATGCCGGGGTTGGCGCGCATGAAGCCGCCGATCCACGGGGCGAGCAGGATCTGGGCGATGGCCACCGGGCAGCTGATGCGCAGCGATCCTCCCGGCTGCTCGCGGGCATGTTCGATCACTTCCCGCGCGGCTTCGGCGGCCTGGAGCATGTCCCGGCAGCGGGCGTAGTACTGCTCGCCGAGTGGCGTTACGCGCACCTGACGTGTAGTCCGGCGCAGCAACTGGACGCCCAGGTCGCGCTCCAGCTGGGCAATGCGGCGGGAAAGCCGCGACTTCGGCACGCCGCTGGCGCGGCTCGCGGCCGAGAAGCTGCCGTGTTGTACCACCTGGGCGAACAGCGACAGGTCATTGAGGTCTTGCATCCGGGTCTCCGGTGAGGCGATGGCGGCGATTGGGGGCGTTGAGGACGCAGGTCGTTGCGAAGGTAGAACAATTATTTGCATTTTGCCTCACTACCGGCACCAATGCCCAGCCGCTATCTTTCATTCCATCCAACCGAACCCTAGTGGAGAAAGACATGAACATCCTGCAGATCGATTCCAGCGTCCTTGGTGACAACTCCGTTTCGCGCTCGCTGACCGCCAGCGTGGTGGCCGACCTGGTCGCCAAGAACCCCGGCGCCAAGGTGACCGTGCGTGACCTGGACCAGGACGCCCCGGCACACCTGACCGGCAACCTGCTGCCCGTGCTGGGCGGCCCGAAGGATGGCCTGAACGCCGTGCAGCAAGCCGAACTGGATCGCACCGAAGCCTGGCTGGCCGAACTGCTGGCTGCCGACGTCGTCGTGATTGGCGCACCGCAATACAACTTTGGCATCCCGAGCCAGCTCAAGGCGTGGATCGACCGCGTGGCACAAGCTGGCCGCACCTTCCGCTACACCGAAGCCGGCCCGGAAGGCCTGCTCAAGGGCAAGCGCGCCATCGTGGTGTCGTCCCGTGGTGGCGTACGCCAGAACGCCGACGCGCTGGATCTGCATGAAATCACCGTCGATACGGTCCTGCGCTTCCTGGGCATCGCCGACATCTCGATCGTGCGCGCCCACGGCCTGGCCATGGGCCCGGACAGCCGCGAAGCTGGCCTGAGCGCCGCCCGCACGGCCATCGCCGCGCTGAACGACGCCACCCGCGCCGCTGCCTGATCTGCTGCCAGAACTGCTTTCCGCTCCTCCGTGGTAACGGTGCCGCCTCCCTTGGCACCGGTTTTTCCTCCAGGCCGCGCCCTTCCGGGCGCGGCCCTTTTTTTGCGTCCGGGCCTTGCGGCGGTGCGTCACGCGTGCCGCCGGGTGTAGGCATCGGCCTACGGCCCGCCTCACCTTCCCCCGGCTCGCTCCGCCGGGCGAACGGGTCTATCATGGGTCGGATTCGGGTCGATTCCCATCGGCCTGCCATCGCGTCGCATTCGAGTCGTCCCTGGGAGCCTGCATGACCTCTGCACTGTTGCCTGCCGCCGCCAATCATCCGCCGCACGAGCCCGCCCTGCTCGGCCAGTACCGGCACGTGCGCGCCGCCACGGAAGCCATGGTGGCGGATATTTCCGACGCCGATTCAACCGTGCAATCCATGGACGACGCCAGTCCTGCCAAATGGCATCTGGCCCATACGACGTGGTTTTTCGAGGAATTCGTGCTGGCCGCGCGCATCCCCGACTACGAGCCGGTGGATCCGCAGTACCGCTACCTGTTCAACTCCTATTACGAGGCAGTCGGCGCGCGGCATCCGCGTCCGCGCCGGGGGCTGCTGACGCGGCCGTCGCTGGACGAGATCCTGGCCTATCGGGAAGCCGTGGACGAATCCATGCTCTCGCTGCTCACCGATGCCCAGACCGACGCGGAAGCCGCGCTGGTCACGCTCGGCCTCAATCACGAGCAACAGCATCAGGAACTGCTGCTGACCGACATCCTGCATCTGTTCGCCCAGAATCCGCTGCGTCCGGCATATGCGCCCGCGCTGACCGCGCCGGTCATCGCCGATCCGCGCCCGGCGCCGGAGTGGCTGAAGTTCTCGGGCGGCGTGGTGGCCATCGGCCATGCCGGCGATGACTTCGCGTTCGATTGCGAAACCCCGCGCCATAACGTGCTGCTGCAGCCGTATGCGCTGTCCTCGCATCCGGTCAGCAACCATCAATGGTTCGAATTCATCGAGGACGGCGGCTACCAGACGGCCGGGCTGTGGCTTTCCGATGGCTGGCGCTGGGTCTGCGACAACGCCATCCAGGCGCCGCTGTACTGGGAAGAGCGCGACGGCACGTGGTGGCAGATGACGCTGCGCGGCATGCAGCCGGTGGATGCGGACAGCCCAGTCACGCACGTGAGCTTCTTCGAGGCCGACGCCTTCGCGCGCTGGGCCGAGCGCCGGCTGCCGACCGAGGCCGAATGGGAGCACGCGGCGCGCAACCTATCGGCGACCGGCAATTTCGTGGAAGGCCGCACGCTGCGGCCGCTGCCGGATCGGCAGAACACCTCGGGAGCCTTGCGCCAGATGTTCGGCGATGTCTGGGAATGGACGGCCAGCGCCTTCCTGCCCTATCCCGGCTTCCGCCCGAGCGCGGGCGCGGTAGGCGAGTACAACGGCAAATTCATGAGCAGCCAGATGGTGCTGCGCGGCGGCTCATGCGTGACGCCGGAATCCCATATCCGGGCCAGCTATCGCAACTTCTTCTATCCGCACCAGCGCTGGCAGTTCACGGGCGTCCGGCTTGCGGACGATGTGTGATCCGCTGATTGGCTGACTAACTCACCGACCGACCGACCGACCGACCGCATGCCCTGCCAGCCCGACTTTCGGTGGTGGGGCAAAATTCTGGCGGTTAATTGAAAAATTTAAGATTCGAAGAGGCCGATCGATGTTCTGATCAGCCCTCCTTCAGCCGACGCCAGAGCGTGGTGGCACTGATCCCAAGCTGGGCACAGGCGGCCGTCCGATTGCCGCCGCATTCGGCCAGCACCCGGCGGATGTGCTCCGCCTGGCTCGCCTTGGCCACGCCGGCCAGCGAGCGGCTCTCTTCCGATGGCGCGGTCAGCATCGCCATCTCCATCTCCATCGGCACCCTTGGCGCCCCCTCGCCGTTCTCCGAAGAAAACAGCTCCGGCACAGCCGCCTGCAGCTCGCGCTGCAACGCCGCCGGCTGGAGTTCGGCGCCTGCCACCAGCACGGCAATCCGCTCCGTCACGTTCTCCAGCTCACGGATATTGCCTGGCCAGGCATAGCGGGTCAGGCGCTCCCGCACCGTCGCGGGCAGTCGCTGCGGGGCCTTGGTGCCGAGCCGCTCCTGCGCGCGCCGGTATAGCAGTTCGGCGAGATCGGGCAGATCGGCCACGCGCTCGCGCAGCGGCGGCATTTCAATGCGCAGGATGTTGAGCCGGTAGTAGAGATCCTGGCGGAAGGTGCCCTCACGCACCCGCGCGGCGAGGTCCCGGTGCGTGGCGGCAATCACGCGCACATTGATCGGCACGGCCTCGATGCCGCCAATCGGCAGCACCTGTTTTTCCTGGAGCACGCGCAGCAGCCGGGTTTGCAGCGCTGGCGGCATGTCGCCCACCTCGTCGAGAAACAACGTGCCGTTGTGGGCCGATTCGAACAAGCCCGCCTTGCCCCCGCGCCGGGCGCCGGTGAACGCGCCTTCCTCGTAGCCGAACAGTTCGGATTCGAGCAGCGACTCGGGAAACGCCGCGCAATTCACGGCAATGAACGGGAAAGCGCGGCGCGGACTGGCGTCGTGCATGCCCTGCGCCAGCACTTCCTTGCCGGTGCCGCTCTCGCCGCCAACCAGCACCGTGGAATCGACCAGCGCGTAGCGCCGCGCCAGCGCGCGCAGGTCGCTCATCGCCGGGGAGGCGCCGGCCAGGTCGTCCAGGCTGTAGCGCACCCCGGCCGGGCGGGCGCGGGCGCGCGAGCGCAGGTTGCGGTCGGCGCGATGGATGGCGTTGGCGTCCTGAATGGTCAGCACCGCGCCCGTGGTGCCGGCTTCCCCGACGATGGGAATGCGGTTGACCACCACCATGCGGTCGCCCAGCCGGTGAATGGCCTCCAGCTCGCGGGTGCCGCTTTCCATCACGGCGTCGAGCGCGAGGCCCGGCGCCAGCGTGGACAGCTTGCGCCCTACGGCCACGCCGGTCGGGGTGCCGAGGAACCGTTCCATGGCCGGATTGAACGCCTGCACGCGGCCTTCAGTGTCCACGGCGGCCACGCCTTCGTTCAGGTGGGCCAGGATCGTATTCACGTAGTCGCGCCGGGTGGATTCGATACGCCGCAGCCGCGCCGCCTCGATCGCATCCTCCAGCGCCAGCCGCACCGCATTGCCCGAATATAGGAAAACGCCCATCAAGCCGTATTTGTCGGCCAGGTCGGTCACCATGCCCGGCCCCACCACCACGCGGATGCCCTCTTCCTTGAGCGCCCGCACACGTGCCGTGGCGTCATCCTCGGTCAGATAGGTGTAGCGGGGGATGTCGAGCGAGAACGCGCGCACGAATTCGTCGACTTCGGCGTAGGTCGAGGCATGGGTGACCAGCGCCACCTTCGGCGAAATCCGACGCGCCGTGGCCAGCGCGCTCATCACGTCGAAGCCGGTCACCTTGACCAGCACCACGGGCACATCCACATGCTGGCGCAGATAGGCACCGTTGGAGCCGCCCGCCACCACCACATCGACGCGACCCTCCCGCACCTCGCGGTTGATGGCGCTGGCGGCGGCCTCGAAGGCCCGCCCGACGATGCGGAACTCCGCACGGGCCGCGTAGGCCGGGATCAATTCTGCGAAGGCGCGCGAGAGACGGCTGATGCCCATCGCCCAGATGCGGGGACGGCCGCCGGCCGGCATGGCGGGCGCATGGAGGGGCGCGGAGGAAGGCAGGAGACTCATGATGGGAACGGCCGTGTAGACAATTGCATTGTGCGCCGGATGGTTCGATCTTTCAATCCTGAACGACTTGCATTTCATATTTGAAATGTGAATGTGATGAAAGCGCCTATGTCGGACCTGACGCGATGGTTGAGATTACCGGCGTAGATAGTTGTTTATTAACGATATCTATCTATCTGAACGGCCATCCAGCGAAGCCAGCCACCACATGGCACACCCCTTGCGCTCTATCTGGCCGCTCTCAATGCCATTCCAGAACACTCCAAGCACACGCCCATGACCTTTTCCGCCTCCGAACTCGCCCGCTCCGCCGGCGCCCGCTTCCGCCAGGCCCTGGCCGACGAAAGCCCGCTGCAGATTCCCGGCACCATCAACGCCAACCACGCGCTGCTGGCCAAGCGCGCGGGCTATCGCGCCATCTACCTGTCCGGTGGCGGCGTGGCCGCGGGCTCGCTCGGCCTGCCTGACCTGGGCATTTCCAACCTGGATGACGTACTGACCGACATCCGCCGCATCACCGACGTCTGCGACACTCCGCTGCTGGTGGACGTAGATACCGGCTTCGGCGCTTCCGCCTTCAACGTGGCCCGCACCACGCGCTCGCTGATCAAGTTCGGCGCCGCCGCGATGCACATCGAGGACCAGGTTGGCGCCAAGCGCTGCGGCCACCGTCCGGGCAAGGAAATCGTCACCCAGGGCGAAATGGTCGATCGCATCAAGGCCGCCGTCGACGCCCGCACGGACGAGAACTTCGTCATCATGGCCCGCACCGACGCGCTGGCCGTGGAAGGCCTCGACAAGGCCATCGAACGTGCCGTGGCCTGCGCGGAAGCCGGCGCCGACGCCATCTTCCCCGAAGCCATGACCGACCTCGACATGTACCGCCGTTTCGTCGATGCCGTGCGCGTGCCGGTGCTGGCCAACCTGACCGAGTTCGGCGCCACCCCGTATTTCACGCTCGACGATCTGCGCAGCGTGGGCGTGGCGATGTCGCTCTACCCGCTCTCCGCCTTCCGCGCCATGAACAAGGCCGCCGAGAGCGTGTACGAGGCCATCCGCCGCGACGGCACCCAGAAGAACGTCGTCAGCACCATGCAGACCCGCGCCGAACTGTACGAGCGCATCGGCTACCATGATTACGAGCAGAAGCTCGACGCGCTGTTCGCGCAGGGCAAGGCCAAGTAAGCCAGCCCGCCCGACACCATCCGCCTCGATCTACAACGATCTGCACCCATCAGTACCCATCAGCACCCAGACCAACAAGGAGACCCACAATGTCCGAAGCTCAACCGCTCGCCACGCCCAAGCCCAAGAAGTCCGTCGCCCTGTCCGGCGTGACCGCGGGGAATACCGCGCTTTGCACCGTGGGCCGCAGCGGCAATGACCTGCACTATCGCGGCTACGACATCCTGGACATCGCCGATACCTGCGAATTCGAGGAAATCGCCCACCTGCTGGTGCACGGCAAGCTGCCGACCAAGGCCGAACTGGCCGCCTACAAGGCCAAGCTGAAGTCCCTGCGCGGCCTGCCCGCCAACGTCAAGGCGGCGCTGGAATGGGTCCCGGCCAGCGCCCACCCGATGGATGTGATGCGCACGGGCGTGTCGGTCCTCGGCAACGTGCTGCCCGAGAAGGACGACCACAACACGCCGGGCGCGCGTGATATCGCCGACCAGCTGATGGCCAGCCTCGGCTCGATGCTGTTGTACTGGTACCACTACAGCCACAACGGCCGCCGCATCGAGGTGGAAACGGACGATGACTCCATCGGCGCCCACTTCCTGCACCTGCTGCACGGCAAGGCGCCGTCCAAGCTGTGGGAACGCGCGATGCAAACGTCGCTGATCCTCTACGCGGAGCACGAGTTCAACGCCTCCACCTTCACCGCGCGCGTGATCGCCGGTACGGGTTCGGACATGCATTCGTCGATCTGTGGCGCCATCGGCGCGCTGCGCGGCCCGAAGCATGGCGGCGCCAATGAAGTGGCGTTCGAGATCCAGAAGCGCTACGACACCCCGGACGAAGCCGAGGCCGACGTGCGCCGCCGCGTGGAGAACAAGGAAGTCGTGATCGGCTTCGGCCACCCGGTGTACACCACGGGCGACCCGCGCAACCAGGTGATCAAGGAAGTGGCGCGCAAGCTGTCGAAGGACGCCGGCTCGACCAAGATGTTCAGCATCGCCGAGCGCCTGGAAACGGTGATGTGGGATGCCAAGAAGATGTTCCCGAACCTCGACTGGTTCAGCGCCGTGAGCTACCACATGATGGGCGTGCCGACGGCGATGTTCACGCCGCTGTTCGTCATCGCCCGCACCTCGGGCTGGGCCGCGCACATCATCGAGCAGCGGATCGACAACAAGATCATCCGCCCGAGCGCCAACTACACGGGGCCCGAGAACCTCAAGTTCGTGCCGATCGAGAAGCGCTGACCGGTGCAGCGCGGGGCCCCCTGCCCCGCGCCGCCCGCCACGGACGCTCCATAACCACCCCACGCCATGAACACTGCCTACCGCAAGCCGCTGCCCGGCACCAAACTGGACTACTTCGACGCGCGCGCCGCCGTGGAAGCCATCCACCCGGGCGCCTATGACAAGCTGCCCTACACCTCGCGCGTGCTGGCCGAGAATCTCGTGCGCCGCTGCGACCCGTCCACGCTGACCGCCTCGCTGCAACAACTGATCGAGCGCAAGCGCGAACTGGACTTCCCGTGGTTCCCCGCACGCGTGGTCTGCCACGACATCCTGGGCCAGACCGCGCTGGTGGACCTGGCCGGCCTGCGCGATGCCATTGCCGACCAGGGCGGCGACCCCGCGCTGGTCAACCCGGTGGTGCCGGTGCAACTGATCGTCGATCACTCGCTCGCCGTGGAATGCGGCGGCTTCGATCCCGATGCGTTCACCAAGAACCGCGCCATCGAAGACCGACGCAACGAAGACCGTTTCGATTTCATCAACTGGACCAAGAAGGCGTTCCGCAACGTGGACGTCATCCCGCCGGGCAACGGGATCATGCACCAGATCAATCTGGAGCGGATGTCGCCGGTGATCCACGCCGAGCAAGGCCTGGCCTACCCCGATACCGTGGTGGGCACGGACAGCCACACGCCGCACGTGGACGCGCTGGGCGTGATCGCCATCGGCGTGGGCGGCCTGGAGGCCGAGAACGTGATGCTGGGCCGCGCCTCGTGGATGCGCCTGCCTGACATCGTCGGTGTGGAGCTGTCTGGCAAGCGCCAGCCCGGCATTACCGCCACCGACATCGTGCTGGCCCTGACCGAGTTCCTGCGCAAGGAAAAGGTGGTCGGTGCCTATCTGGAATTCCGTGGCGAAGGTGCCTCCAGCCTCACATTGGGCGACCGCGCGACCATCTCGAACATGGCCCCCGAATACGGCGCCACGGCCGCGATGTTCTATATCGATGAGCAGACGCTGGCCTACCTGCGCCTGACCGGCCGGGAAGACGCGCAAGTCGCGCTGGTGGAAACCTACGCGAAGACGGCCGGCCTGTGGGCCGACTCGCTGGCCAACGCCGAGTACGAGCGCACGCTGCATTTCGACCTGTCCACCGTGGTCCGCAACATGGCCGGCCCGTCGAACCCGCACAAGCGGCTGCCGACGTCCGACCTGGCCGCGCGCGGCATCGCCGGCCAGTGGGATGACGTGCCGGGCCAGATGCCCGACGGTGCCGTCATCATCGCCGCCATTACGAGCTGCACCAACACCAGCAACCCGCGCAACGTGATTGCAGCGGCACTTCTGGCCCGCAATGCCAACGCGCGCGGGCTGACGCGCAAGCCGTGGGTCAAGTCGTCGCTGGCGCCGGGCTCCAAGGCGGTCGAGTTGTATCTCGAGGAAGCCAAGCTGCTGCCCGATCTCGAAAAGCTCGGCTTCGGCATCGTCGCGTTCGCCTGCACCACCTGCAACGGCATGTCCGGCGCGCTCGATCCGGTGATCCAGAAGGAAATCGTCGACCGCGACCTGTACGCCACGGCGGTGCTGTCCGGCAACCGCAACTTCGACGGCCGCATCCACCCGTACGCCAAGCAGGCGTTCCTGGCCTCGCCGCCGCTGGTGGTGGCCTACGCCATCGCTGGCACGATCCGCTTCGACATCGAGCGCGATGCGCTGGGCAAGGACGCCGACGGCAAGCCGATCTACCTGAAGGACATCTGGCCGAGCGACGAGGAAATCGACGAGATCGTCGCCAAGAGCGTGAAGCCGGAGCAGTTCCGCAAGGTCTACGAGCCGATGTTCGCCATTTCGGTGGACCAGGGCGAGGCCGTGAGCCCGCTCTACGACTGGCGCGCCCAGAGCACCTACATCCGCCGTCCGCCGTACTGGGAAGGCGCGCTGGCCGGCGAGCGCACGCTGCGCGGCATGCGGCCGCTGGCAGTGCTGGGGGACAACATCACGACGGACCACCTGTCGCCATCGAACGCCATCATGCTGAACAGCGCGGCTGGCGAGTACCTGGCGAAGATGGGCCTGCCCGAGGAAGACTTCAACTCGTACGCCACGCACCGGGGCGACCACCTGACCGCCCAGCGCGCCACCTTCGCCAACCCGACGCTGATCAACGAGATGGCCGTGGTCGATGGCACGATCAAGAAGGGTTCGCTGACGCGGATCGAGCCGGAAGGCAAGGTCGTGCGCATGTGGGAAGCCATCGAGACCTATATGGAGCGCAAGCAGCCGCTGATCGTGGTGGCCGGGGCCGACTATGGCCAGGGCTCGTCGCGTGACTGGGCGGCCAAGGGCGTGCGGCTGGCCGGCGTGGAAGCCATCGTGGCCGAGGGCTTCGAGCGCATCCACCGTACCAACCTGATTGGCATGGGCGTGCTGCCGGTGGAGTTCAAGCCGGGGGTGAACCGCACCACGCTGGGCCTGGATGGTACCGAGACGTACGACATCGTCGGCGCCCGCAAGCCGCGCGCCGAACTGACGCTGGTCATCCATCGCAAGAACGGCGAGCGCGTGGACGTGCCGGTGCAGTGCCGGCTGGACACCGCCGAGGAAGTGTCGATCTACGAGGCCGGCGGCGTGCTGCAACGGTTCGCGCAGGACTTCCTGGAATCGGCGCGTGCCGCGGCTTGATGGGAATTCACCGGAAACTGGACGAAGCATGACTCACGTAGCGCAAGTCAAGATTCCCGCCACCTACATGCGTGGCGGCACCAGCAAGGGCGTCTTCTTCCGCCTGCAGGACCTGCCCGAGGCCGCGCGCGTGCCCGGCGCGCCGCGCGACAAGCTGCTGATGCGCGTCATCGGCAGCCCGGACCCGTACGGCAAGCAGATCGACGGCATGGGTGCGGCCACGTCGAGCACCAGCAAGACGGTAATCATCAGCGCCAGCACGCGGCCGGACCACGACGTGGACTACCTGTTCGGCCAGGTGTCGATCGACCAGCCGTTCATCGACTGGAGCGGCAACTGCGGCAACCTCTCCGCCGCCGTGGGGCCGTTCGCCATCAGCAACGGCTTCATCGACGCCGCGCGCATCCCGCGCAGCGGCAGCGGCATGGTCACCGTGCGGATCTGGCAGGCCAATATCGGCAAGACCATCGTCGCGCACGTGCCGGTGACGGACGGCGCGGTGCAGGAGACCGGCGACTTCGAACTGGACGGGGTGACCTTCCCCGCCGCCGAGGTGCAGTTGGAGTTCATGGACCCCGCCGAGGAAGGCGAGGATGGCGGCGGCGCGATGTTCCCGACCGGCAACCTCGTCGACGACCTGGAGGTCCCCGGCGTGGGCACGCTCAAGGCGACGATGATCAACGCCGGCATTCCGACGATCTTCGTCAATGCCGACGCCATCGGCTACACCGGCACCGAGCTGCAGGACGCCATCAACGGCGATCCGAAGGCGCTGGCGATGTTCGAGACCATCCGGGCCTACGGCGCAAAGCGCATGGGGCTGATCCGCGACATCGACGAGGCCGCACGGCGCCAGCACACGCCGAAGGTGGCGTTCGTGGCGCGGCCGGTCTCGTACACGGCGTCCAGCGGCAAGGCCGTCAACGCTGGCGACGTGGACCTGCTGGTGCGCGCGCTGTCGATGGGCAAGTTGCACCACGCCATGATGGGCACGGCGGCGGTGGCTATCGGCACGGCGGCGGCGGTGCCGGGCACGCTGGTCAACCTCGCAGCCGGCGGCGGCGAGCGCGAGGCGGTGCGCTTCGGGCACCCGTCCGGCACGCTGCGGGTGGGCGCGCAGGCCAGCCAGGCCGATGGCCAGTGGACCGTCACCAAGGCCATCATGAGCCGCAGCGCACGCGTGCTGATGGAAGGCTGGGTGCGCGTGCCGGGCGACGCGTTCTGACCGTTTCGCCCGACTCGTCTCCCAACTCGCAATACCTCTAAAAAGCGGCATCCTTCCCCCGGGGAGGATGCCGCTTTGTCTTATGGGGCATACGTTTGCGGGCGATGACGGTTGTCGACGCAACCGCCGCCGGTGGGTATAGTGCTCGCTCCGTCCGACGCCGGACGGAGTCCATGAATCGAAGACACGGGGCGGCGCTTCCACAAGACGCCCGAACCTGCCGACATGAGGAGCATCATGCAACGTACCTGCCTGAAATCGCTTGCCAAGCCGATGGCGACACCCATCGCCGCGCTGCTGCTGTCCGCCGGGCTGATGTCCGGCCTGGCCCACGCGCAACTGGCTCCGGCCCCGGGCGCTGACCCGGCCACCACCACTACCGCCCCTGCCGAGGCGCGCAAGGCCAACGTGGTCATCATCGGCACGGGCGGCACCATCGCCGGCGCAGGCGCATCGGCCACCAACACAGCGGCCTACCAGTCGGCCGTGGTGCCGGTGGACAAGATCATCGCCTCGGTGCCCGAGATTTCGAAGGTCGCCAACGTCAAGGGCGAGCAGGTCTTCCAGATCGGCTCGGAGAGCTTCAACAACGAGCGCCTGCTGAAGTTGGGCAAGCGCGTGTCCGAACTCCTGAAGCAGCCGGACGTGGACGGCATCGTCATCACGCACGGCACCGACACGATCGAGGAAACGTCGTACTTCCTGAACCTCACGCTCAAGAGCGACAAGCCCGTGGTAGTGGTCGGCTCGATGCGCCCGGGCACGGCGCTGGGCGCCGATGGCGCGCTGAACCTGTATGACGCGGTGCTGGTGGCCTCCCGGCCCGAGTCGCGCGGCAAGGGCACGCTGGTGGTGCTGAACGACGAGATCCACACCGGCCGCGACGTGACCAAGACCAACACGTTCAAGACCGAGACCTTCCGCTCGCCGTTCGGCCCGCTCGGCTATGTGGTGGAAGGCCGCACGCTGTACTACCGCACGCTGGCGCGCCCGCACACCACGCAGACCGAGTTCGATATCGACAAGATCGACAAGCTGCCCGAAGTCGCTGTGGTCTACGCCTACGGCAACGTGAACCCGGCCAGCATCGACGCGGCAGTGAAGAATGGCGCCAAGGCCATCGTCTATGCCGCCACCGGCAACGGCAGCGTGGGCGACTACATGGTGGAACCGCTCAAGGCGGCCCGCGCCAAGGGCGTGCAGATCGTGCGCGCCTCCCGCACGGGCAGCGGCGTGGTGGTACGCAACGCCGAGCAGCCGGACGACAAGTACGACTGGATCGTCACCGACGACCAACTGCCGCAAAAGGCACGCATCCTGATGGCGCTGGCGCTGACCAAGACCAACGACCCGAAGGCGCTGCAACAGATGTTCTGGAAGTATTGATGTCCCCCGCCCCTTCCCGCCCGCGGGAGGGGGCATCCGCACCGCCCCTCGCCCCCTCAGAACAGCGCCGTCGTCATCAGCGCCTTGGCCACCAGCGGCCCCTCGTTAGCACCGTCGGCGTAGACCGACACTTCGAGCGACACCTGCCGCTTGCCCCGGCGGATCACCTCCGCCACCGCGCGTAACGCCACGCCATCGGCGGGCGCCAGGTACTGGATCGACAGCGCCCCGGTGGCGCCGCCGCGTACCACCTCCAGATCCACGTTCGAGAACGCCGCCGCCGCGCCGGCCACATCGATCAGCGTGGCGATCACCCCGCCATGCACGACCTTCCGCACCGTCACGTTGTTCGGGCTGAACGGCAGCACCAGCTCCACGCGGTCCACCGCCAGTGCATCCAGGCGGATGCCCAGCGTGCGCGCCACCGGCGATTCCATCAGGACGGACGCCACCATCGCGGCCAGGCGCGGGTCCACAGTCGATTCAGGCATAGGAAGGCTCCAGAACATACGGCATGGTACGAATTCGATTCCACCCAGCCTAGCCGGCCCCGCCCATTCGCTCAATGACCTGAGGGGTAGTTGAGCAGGCTCAAGGCCTCTTTCCTCGGTAGTGCTACTTCTCATTGCGGCGCAACACCGCACCAACCTAGTCGGATACTCATAGAGCGACCTGTGGCGAGTAGTACACTTCGGCTATACAACAAGGAGGTCCATGACCGCAGAGAAGATTCAGCAGAAGGGCGAAGGGATGATTCAGGTAGGGAACGCCACGTCGATTGGCGAGAACGTGCAGGTGATTTTCCTGCGCCCCGCCACCGTGCAGATTGGCGACTACGTGTCGCTGGGCGATGGCGTCAAGCTGGTCGTCGACGGTGGCGACGTGCGCATCGGCGACTGGACCACCCTCCATTCAGACACCCTGGTCCTGTCGAAGACCGGTGTCGAAATCGGCCAGCACTGCTGGTTCGGGCAGAACACGGTGCTCGACGGCACGGGCGGCCTGACCATCGAGAATGGCGTACGCGTCGGCATGTACTCGCAGCTCTGGTCCCACGTGGCCGCCGGCGAGCAGATCGAGGGCTGCACCCTATTCGGCGAGCGCCCGATCCATGTGGAATCCGATGTCTGGCTGGTCGGCTCTTGCATCGTGGCGTCTGGCGTGCGCATCGGCCGTCGCACGGTTGCGCTGATCGGCTCGAACCTGACCAAGGACGCGCCTGCCGAAGTGGTGCTGGCCGGGTCGCCAGCGAAGGTCAAGGACGGGCTGTCCTTTTACAAGCCGGTGACGCTGGACGAGAAATTCGAGATGCTGGCTGGCTGGCTCGGGCAGATTGCCGGAATGCCAACGATGGATGCACCGTCCCTGGAGCGTGACGGCGACGCGATCACCGTGCACTGGGATGACGTGGAGAAGGTCACGTTCTACAAGCACGCGGCCGATTACGACAAGGCGGTCGTTAATCGCCCCGGCAAGACCACGCTGGGCTGCGTGGAGAATAAGCGCTACGTCAAGGCCATGACCGGCGCCGAGCGCGGCGTGCTGAAATTCCTGGCCGGCAACAAGGCGCGCTTCTACGCCTGAGCGAGAATCGGCCCTGAGCCTCCGGCTGCACACCCTGGCGCCGGGGCGCCGGCCGGTATAATGGCCCCCCAATCGTTCCAGCCGTCCCCGCCCCACCCCTGCATGCCTGCCGAACCGTCCGACATTACCGAAGCCCAAGGTCTCAGTGACCGGCCCGACAGCCCCTGCATCGGCATCTGCTCCACCTTGTTCGATGAGATCTGCCAGGGTTGCGGCCGCACCGCCGTCGAGGTCAGTAACTGGGTGTTCTACTCCGATGCCGAAAAGCAGGTGATCTGGGACCGCATCACGCGCGAGGGCACTGCGCGCCGCTTCAGCCAGGGCTGAGGGATCCGGAGATGACCCCGGTCAGCCGCTTCTCCATATCCTCGACTTCGCGCCGCGCTACGCGCTCGCGGGCGAGTTTTCGCCAGCTTTCCGCCAGCGGCGCCAGTTCCGCCATCTCGGCCAGCGCTGCATGGTTGAGCCGGTCGACATAGAGCACGTGCAGCAGCCGCTGCAGGCTCCATTGCGGATAAGGCCGTGCGGCCAGCACCAGCCGGTCCCCGGCGCGTACCTCGCCTTCCTCGATCACCCGGTAATACCAGCCCGTGCGCTGGCTCTGCTGCACCGCGCGCGACATGCCCGCGTAGCCAAAGCGGTGATTGAGCTTCCAGCATGGCTGGCGCGCCTGCGAGACCTCCACCAGCGCCGAACCGAGCCGGAACTGGTCGCCGATGCACACGTCCGCTTCCGTCAAACCCCGGGTGCTCAGGTTCTCGCCGAAGGCACCGGGGCGCGACAGGACATCGGTCACGCCATCTTCCCGCGCCAGTTCCGCCGCCCAGGCCGGGTAGTGATCGCGCGGATAGTGATGGACGGCCTTTTCCGGGCCGCCGTGATGGCGCGGATCGCCCTGCTCGTCCCCAGCCAGCCCGAGCGTGGTCACACGCAGCGATCCGTCCTGCAACTGCTTGTCGATGCCGCTCGGCACCCCCTTCGGGCCGAACGGGCGCACCTTGCCCGCGAGCAAGGCGTCGATGGCGATATCGATGTCCGGCACGGTCACAGCCCGGCCTCGTCGAGCCAGCGCATGAACATGCGCTCCCCGGCGGCGGCCACGGTGGCGCCGATCTCGGCGGTGCGGCGGCGGATGGTGCGCGGGTCGATGCCGGCCTTGGCCAGTTCCACGGTATGGCCGATCAGCCAGGTCTCGATGTCGCCGGGCAGCACCTCGGGGTGGAATTGCAGCGCCAGCACGTGCTGGCCGATCGCATACGCCTGATGCGGCGTGCCGGCCGTGGAGGCCAGCAGTTCGGCGCCAGGCGGCAGGTCGAAGGTGTCGCCGTGCCAGTGCAGCACCTGCCAGTCGGCGTCCGCCAGCGCCGCGAGTGGCGAGCGCAGGCCGGCCTCGGTCGGCGTAACTGGCCCCCAGCCAATCTCGCGCGTGCCCGGATAGACGCGCGCGCCAGATGCCGCCGCGATCAGCTGCGCGCCCAGGCAGGCGCCGATCATCGGCCGCCGCGTGCCGAGCCGCTCGCGGATCACCGCGATCTCGGCCTCCAGCCACGGATAGGCCTCGGTTTCATAGACCCCGATCGGCCCGCCCAGCACCACCAGCAGGTCCGCCGGATCGGCCGCGACCAGCGTCAGGTCGTCCACGCCGGCCTGGAACACGCGGATCTCGTGCCCGCGGTCGCGCACGGCATTCGCAATCACACCGGCATGCTCGAACGGCACATGCTGGATCACGTCGGTGCGGCGTCGGGTCTCGGTCATCGTCAATTCTCCTGATGCTTAGGGTGCGCCGGCTGGCCGGAGCACCAATGTGTCGAACGCGTCGCCGCCGGGATTGCGGCGTGGCGCGCCAATCGTAATGAACTGTACTGCCGCCCAGCGCTCGGTCCAGTCGCGGTAGTGCGGAGATAAGGCATTGCCCGATTGTCCCGTCGAGGTCATGAAGCGGGAATGGGACAAATCTGAAAGGTCGTAAATCGCGCGCAGGCTGGCCGCGTGCACGCTCTCGAACGGCGCGGCCTCGTCGCGGAGGGCGTGACGGCCGACATCCACCGTATACGTATCACCGCCGGTCGGCACGCGCACGTTGAAGAACCCTGACAAGTACGAAACCTTGCCGAATGGCTTGTGCTCGGCGCGCGCCGTATGGGCCCGGCCCCAGCGCCATTTTTCCGGATTGCTGCCATAGCGGGTGTCCAGGTCGGCGATGGCCCGCTGCCAGGCCAGGCCGATGGTCTCCGCGCAGGTCTCGCGCGTCGGCGTACGAGTGTTGTCGCACCAGAACGCGCCGGCGCCGTTCGGGGCGCGCAGCGCGTTGAGCATCGGTAACTGCACGTTGCGCTGGTCCCAGAGCCGGTTGAACTGGGTTTCGTCGAGCTTGTCCTCGAACAGCAGCCGCGACAGCTCGCGCAGCCACGCGGTGGCGACCAGCGGCTCGGCGCGGTCCGCCGCCATGGTGGCGTCCCACTTGCGCAGGGCATCGAACAAGGCGCGCTCGCGGTCCGGGCGCTTGGCGTCGCTGGCCACCGGGGCGGCCAGCAGCAGCGGCAAGGCGTCGCGCACGGCCAGCGAGAGCACGTCCTTCTGGATGGCCGCGAAGGTGTCCGGCGTATGGCGCGGGGTGGCCTCCAGCAGCGCCCGGATGCGATCGTGGCGGTACGGCACCGTCCACTCGCTGGTGATGAAGTACGGGTAGTCGTCGGCCACGATCTTCTGGTTGGCCGTCACGATCATGCCGTCCGGCGGGTTGAAGCGGCGCGGCAGCGCGTCGAACGGCACGAAGCCGGTCCAGTCATAGCGCGCATCCCAGCCCGGCGCCGGCGCAAGGCCCTTCAGGTCGTTGTCCGCCCGGCGCAGCGGCACCCGGCCCGGCGCGATATAGCCGATATTCCCGTCCACATCGGCATAGACGATGTTCTGCTGCGGCGCGTGGAGGTCCCGCATCGCCGCCAGGAAGGTGTTCCAGTCGCGCGCGCCGGCCAGCTTCAGGCCGCCTTCGAAGGTCTTGTCGTCCGGGCGTAGCGCGGTCCACTGAAACGCCACCACGTACTGCGCGCCCAGCGGCTTGGCGGCGATGGTCAGCGGCTCGGCCACATCGGATAGCACCGGGCCGTGGCGCGTGGCCCGGACGGTCAGGTTCATGTCCGGGGCGCCCTTCACGCGGATGGTCTCGGTGCGGGTCTCGAACTCCGCCCAGCCGTCCGGCGTCTGGTAGCGGGTGGGGTGCGCGGGATCGATCCGTTCTATATAGAGGTCCTGCACGTCCGGCGCGGTATTGGTGAAGCCCCAGGCAATGCGCGCGTTATGGCCGAGCACGACCAGCGGAATGCCGGGCAGCGTGGCGCCCGTTACGTCGAGCCCCGGCGCCTGCATCTGGGCGAAGTACCAGAGCGACGGCGCCTGCAAGCCCAGGTGCGGGTCATTGGCCAGCAAGGGCTTGCCGCTGACCGTGTGGGCGCCCGAGACCACCCAGTTGTTCGATCCCATGCCCTCCACATAACCCGCCGGCGCCCGCTCCACCACGCTCGCCATGGCTGTGGCCACGGGCGCGAGTTGGCGATAGAAGGCCGCGTAGTCCATCGTGCGCAGCGGCACATCGCCCGGATACGGCGCGAGGATCTCGGCGATGCGCGCCGTCGGCAGTTGCTGGGCCAGTCCCATGCGCAGGACCTCCTGCGTCCAGTTGCCGCCCAGGTCCCACGCCATCATGGTCTGCCAGCCGAGCGTGTCGACGGGCTCCCAGCGCTCGGGCTTGGTGCCGAGGATCAGGAACTCGGGGGGGAGCGCGGACTTGCGCGTATCGATAAACGCGTTCACGCCATCGGCATAGGCTTGCAGCGCCGCGCGGGTCTCGGGGGAAGTCTGGGCGAGGATGGCCTCGGCGTTTCGCCGCACCCCGAGCGTGCGCAGGAAGCGGTCGGTGTCCAGCGCGCCAGGGCCGAGGATCTCCGCCAGCCGGCCGGCCACCACGCGCTTGTTCATCTGCATCTGCCAGAGCCGGTCCTGCGCGTGGACGTAGCCGAGCGCGTAATAGGCGTCCAGCACGTGGGCGGCCTGGATGTGCGGCACGGCGTTGCGGTCCCGCACCACGACGACGCGGTCGTGCAGGTCGGGCAGGATCAGCGTGCCGGCCGTGTCCGGCTGCGAGGCCTGGCGATACCAGGCATAGCCGCCCACCGCACCCGTCGCCAGCAGCAACATGAGCGAGAGCAGCCAGCCGCCGAGCCGTTTCCACCAGCGCATCGTATTCCTCCGAAAATTTCAGATCGATTCAGGTCGATTGGGATCGATCAAAGACCGAAGCATCGCAGATTCCGGCGCCAGAAAAAATGCCCGGACGTGCCGGGCATGCGATGCAACGCCAGGAAGCGCCCGTCAGGCGGGCTTCTTCAGCTGCAGCGACTTGTATTCGAGGAATTCCTCGAGTCCGTACTTGCCAGCCTCGCGCCCGTTGCCGGACTGCTTGAAGCCGCCGAACGGCGCGTTCATGTTGAACGGACCGCCGTTGATGTCCACCTGCCCGGTGCGGATGCGGCGCGCCACGCGGATCGCGCGGGCCTCGTCGCCGGACCAGACCCCGCCGCCCAGCCCGTAGACGCTGTCATTGGCGATGCGCACGGCATCGTCCTCGGTGTCATAGCAGATCACGGTCAGCACCGGGCCGAAGATCTCTTCCTGCGCCACGGTTGCCTTCGGATCGACATTCCCGAGCACCGTCGGCTTGACGAAAAAGCCCTTGTCGAGCCCCTCGGGGGCGTCGGGGCCGCCGGCCAGCAGTTCGGCGCCCTCCTCCAGTCCGCGGCGGATGTAGCCCGTCACGCGCTCCTTCTGCACGGCCGAGATCAGCGGGCCGAGGCGCGTGGTCTCCACCAGCGGGTCGCCAAGCGTGAAGTTCTCCACCACCTTCGCGGCGATGGCCTTGACCTCGTCATAACGGGCGCGCGGCACCAGCATGCGGGTATGGGCCGAGCAGGTCTGGCCCGAATTCAGGAAGCAGGCGTTGATGGTGCCCTTGACGGCCTGCGGCAGGTCCGCGTCGTCCAGGATCACCGAGGCGGACTTGCCGCCCAGTTCCAGCGCCACGCGCTTGACCGACTGCGCGGCCAGCTCGGACACGCGCTTGCCGGCCCGCGTGCTGCCGGTGAACGACACCATGTCCACTTCGGGGTGGCTCGCCAGCACTTCGCCCACGATCGGGCCATAGCCGGTGACGAGGTTGAACACGCCCGGCGGCAGGCCGGCGGCCTCGATCACCTCGGCCAGCACGAAGGCGTTCAGCGGCGCCACCTCGGACGGCTTGAGCACCACCGTGCAGCCGGCGGCCAGCGCCGGCGCCACCTTCAGCGTGATCTGGTTCAGCGGGTAATTCCATGGCGTGATGGCGGCCACTACGCCCACGGGCTCGCGCACCACCAGCGAATTGCCGACCTGTTCCTCGAACTGGAACTGCTCCAGCAGCGAGGCGGCCTGGCCCCAGTTATAGACCGGCCCACCCACCTGGATGGCCCGCGCCAGCTTGATCGGCATGCCCACTTCGGCGGCAATCAGCTGCGCCAGTTCCTCGGTACGGTCCTTGAGCCCCTCGGCGATCTTGCGGATGTAGCCGGCACGCACGGCCGGCGGGGTGTTGGACCAGCCGTCGAAGGCGGCCCGCGCGGCGGCGATGGCGTCCTCGGCGTCCCGGGCGTCGCCCTCGGGAATCTTGCCCATGACCGCCTCGGTGGCGGAATGAACCACATCGATCAGCCCGCTGCCATGGGGCTGAATCCACTTGCCGTTGATGAAAAGTTTGTCTCGTTGTTGCATGGCCACAGTTCTCAATAGGTGAATCGGCGGTTGCAATTTTTTGTTACTTTTAGGGTGCCTCACATTGTAGAGCGGAATGCCAACTCGGATTTTGTTTGATTCCGGGCGCATGACGCCGATCGAAAACAAAGAAAAGAGGAGCGAGACATGGTCGATCCGGTCTTTCAGAAGACGGAGGCAGGTCAGGAGGAGATCCGCACGCGTGCCCGCAAGCTCGATCACAAGCTGCGCGCGCTGCTGCTTATCGTGAATGGCGAACGCCCCAAATCGGCGCTGCTGGCGCAGGTGGGCGGGATGGGGGTCGGGGAGGAAGCGCTGGATACGCTGGTGGAACTGGGGCTGCTGGTCGCAGAAACCTCGGAGGCCGCCAAACCCCTCGCCACGCCGGCGAGCACCACCCCACAGCGCCCGGCCCGCTCCGGGCCGCCGGACACCAACCTGTTTGCGGCGTATTCAGCACTTAGCAAGGGACTGGATGACGTGCTGGCCGATACCGCCATCGCACCTATGCCGGTGACAGTAGGCGGCGCGGACAGCTACAAGCAGCTCTATCACTTCTATACCGATGTGATCGGCAATCATCTGGGATTGCGCGGCTACGTCCTGCAGGTGAAGGTGGAAAAGGCGGGAACGGTAGCCGAACTGGCCGAGTTGCGCGACGCACTGGGCGCGGCCTTGCAGAAGGCCAAGGGCGAGATCACCGCGCGGGCGATTCTTGATCAGCTGGATGCGATGCTGGCGGCGCAGGGGGCGGCCGCCAGGTAAAACCATCGCCCCTCCCCAGAGGAGAGGGGCGTTCCCTGCTTAAGCCGCGATACCCTGCGACTCCAGGTACTCGTCGTACGTGCCGAGGTAGTCGGTGATCTTGCCGTCCGTGCGGACTTCGATCACACGCGTGGCCAGGCCGTTGATCAGTTCGCGGTCGTGCGACACAAAGATCAGGGTCCCGGTGAACTTGTCCAGGGCGATCTGCAGCGACTCGATCGACTCCATGTCCATGTGGTTGGTCGGCTCGTCCATGGCCAGCACGTTGTGGCGGCCCAGCATCAGCTTGCCCCAGATCATGCGGCCCTTCTCGCCACCGGACAGCACCTTGACGTTCTTCTTGATGTCGTCGGCCGAGAACAGCAGCCGGCCCAGCGTGCCGCGCAGCGACTGGTCGTCGTCGCCGGCCTGCGTCCACTGGCTCATCCAGTCCATCACGTCGCGGTCCACCGGGAATTCTTCGTAGGTGTCCTGCGGCATGTAGCCGACGTTGGCGTTCTCGGCCCACTTCACCTCGCCGCGATCCACTTCCACGCCGCGCTGCACGCCAGTCTGGACGATATTGTTCAGCAGGCTGCGCAGCAGCGTGGTCTTGCCGGCGCCGTTTTCACCGATGATCGCCACGCGCTCGCCGGCCTGGATCGCCAGCGTCAGGTTGTTGATGATCTTGCGGTCGTAGGTCTTGGTGATGCCCTCCACCTCGACCGCCAGGTTATGCAGCTTCTTCTCGAACTCGAAGCGGACGAACGGGTTCTGGCGCGACGACGGCTTGATGTCTTCCACCTTGATCTTGTCGATCTGCTTGGCGCGCGACGTGGCCTGGCGGGCCTTGGACTTGTTGGCCGAGAAGCGGCGCACGAAGTCCTGCAGTTCCGTGATGCGCTCCTTGGCGCGCGCGTTGGCGGCCACCTGGCGCTCGCGGGCCTGCATCGACGCTTCCATATAGTCGTCGTAGTTGCCCGGGTAGACCTTCAGCGTGCCGTAGTCCATGTCGGCCATGTGCGTGCACACCGAATTCAGGAAATGTCGATCGTGGGAGATGATGATCATCGTGGAATTGCGCTCGTTGAGCACATCTTCCAGCCAGCGGATCGTGTTGATGTCCAGGTTATTGGTCGGTTCGTCGAGCAGCAGCACGTCCGGGTTCGAGAACAGCGCCTGCGCCAGCAGCACACGCAGCTTCCAGCCGGGAGCGATGTCGCTCATCGCGCCCTGGTGCTGGTCGGTGGGAATGCCCACGCCCAGCAGCAGCTCGCCGGCGCGCGCCTCGGCGGTGTAGCCGTCGAACTCGGCATAGCGGGCTTCCAGCTCGGCCGCCTTCATGTAGTCCTCGTCCGTGGCTTCCGGATTGGCGTAGATGGCGTCGCGCTCGGTCGCGGCAGCCCACATCTCGGTATGGCCCATCATCACCACGTCCAGCACGCGGTTGTCTTCATAGCCGAACTGGTCCTGGCGCAGCTTGCCCAGGCGCACGCCCGGCTCCAGCATGACCTGGCCCGACGAGGGCTCCAGGTCGCTGCCGAGAATCTTCATGAAGGTGGACTTGCCGCAGCCGTTCGCGCCGATCAGGCCGTAGCGGTTGCCTTCGCCGAACTTGACCGTGATGTTCTCGAACAGCGGCTTGGGGCCGAACTGCATGGTGATGTTTGCGGTAGAAAGCACGTCTGGAACCTTTGAATGCGTATGGGTGCGTAGAGGGAGGCTGCGCGGGGCGCCTGCGCCGCCCGGGCCGGCCCGGGCTTGCCAAGGCTGGGGGATCGCGTGGAAGACCTGCCCATCAGCGCGTCCGACCTGGCAAAAATGCGGAAATAACCCGAGATTTTACCACTCGCGGGCCGTTAGCGGGGATTGCTGGGGCGATTGCCGGAGCCGCGGCGGGATGTGACGTCTGGTGTGACGCCGTTACAGCGTCGGGTAGCCGGACAGGGCCAGCGTGAAGCCGTCCGCCTGGGCGGTTAGCCGGGCCTGGGCACCCACCGGCAGCGTCAGCTTGCGTGGGCAGTGGCCGAACGGCAGGCCGGTCAGCACCGGAATGCCGACTTCGGCACGCACGTAGTCGAACACGGCGTCCATGTCGTAGCCGTTGTCGTAGTCCGTGGTGCGGTAATTGGAGAAATCCCCCAGCACCAGCGCCTGCTGGCGCGCCAGCACGCCGGCCTGCGCCAGTTGCAGCAGCATCCGTTCGATGCGGTACGGCGGCTCGTTGATGTCCTCGATGAACAGGATGCCGCCATCGATCTTCGGCATGTACGGGGTGCCGAGCAGGCTGCAGAGCATGGCGAGGTTGCCGCCCCAGAGCGTGCCGTCCACGGCCACGGGCCGGCCCAGCGCCTGTGGGGCCTCCACCGTCACCGTGTAGGCCGGGTCGCGCAGGATGGCCTCGAAGTGCTGCCACATGTACGCGTCCACCGGCTCGGCGCCGAAGTCGGCCAGCAGCATCGGGCCGGCAAACGTCACGCCCCCGGTGGCGGCGAGGTAGGCCAGTTGAAACCCCGTGAAATCGCTATGTCCGACGATGGGCGTGCCGCTGGCGTGCGCCTGGTCGGCAATCCGCGCGAAATCGATCTTGCCGAGCAGCCGCCCGAGCCCGTAGCCGCCGCGCACGGCCAGCGTCAGTTCACGCTGGGCGCCGGTGCCGATGGCGTGCAGGTCGGCCAGCCGTTCGGCGTCCGTCCCCCCAAAGCGCTGGTAGCGGCGCGCCAGCACATCGGGATTGCCCACGTGATAGCCGTGATGCTTGAGCCAGGCGCAGCCGCGTGCCGCAATCGCCACATCATGCGGATAACCGGAGGATGCAATCAGACGGACTTCGATCGATTCGCTCATGAACCTGAATTCTCTTCGCCGGAATCTGGAGCCGCGATTTTAACGCGCGCCGACTTCTGCGCACGGCGCCGCGCGCCAAAGAAATCACGCAGCATCTGGCCGCATTCCTCGGCCATCACGCCCCGGGCCACCGTGGTCTGGTGGTTGAGCGTGGCCTGCGCGAACAGGTCCACCACGCTGCCGGCCGCGCCGGTCTTGGGGTCGGTCGCGCCGAAGACCACGTGGCGCAGGCGGGCGTGGAGGATGGCGCCCGAGCACATCGCGCAGGGCTCCAACGTCACATATAGCTCGCACTCGGGCATGCGGTAGTTGCCGAGCACTTGGGCGGCGGCGCGCAGTGCCTGCATTTCGGCGTGGGCGGACGGGTCCATCGAGCGGATCGGCAGGTTGTGGCCGCGCGCGATGATCTTGTCGTTCCAGACCACCACGGCACCCACCGGCACCTCGCCCGCTGCCTCGGCCAGACGCGCCTCTTC
Organism: Cupriavidus sp. OV096; assembly: GCF_900115455.1. Classification (NCBI taxonomy): domain Bacteria; kingdom Pseudomonadati; phylum Pseudomonadota; class Betaproteobacteria; order Burkholderiales; family Burkholderiaceae; genus Cupriavidus; species Cupriavidus sp. OV096. The sequence continues at coordinate 99,974 of NZ_FOWM01000009.1, read as the reverse complement.
CAGCGCGGCGCTCATGTAGAAGCGGTCGCGCGCGTCCGGATCGGGGAAGGTCTGGGGCAGCGGATCGGACATCGGCCCGGATCAGTCCTGGGCAGGCAGGCGCACCGGCGCGCTGACTTCGGCCCAGCAGTTCGGCGTTTCGAACAGCACGAGGCGGGTCAGTTGCAGATGGTGGCCGAAGCAGTCCTTGAACACAGGCGCGAGGATGTCGAACGCCACCTGGGCAAGGTTCTCCACCGTGGGAATGGACTCGAGCACCACGGTCTTGTGGTTGTCCATCGACTGGAGGAAATTCAGCAGCGCCGTGTCGCCCCGGTAGATCAGGAAGGCGTGATCCCATTTCGACACCAGATGCTCGTTGGCGAGCGTCTTGATGTCGCCGAAGTCGAGGATCATGCCGTCGTCGGAGGCGCCTTCCTTGTGCAGGACTTCGCCCGACAGGGTCAGGTCCAGGCGATAGCGATGGCCATGGATGTTGCGGCACTGGCCGCCATGGCTGGGAATACGGTGGCCGGAATCGAACTCCAGGCGACGGGTGATGGAGACTTGTTTGGTCATGGATCAGCGAATGCCCAGCAGCTTGTGGGTCTGCAGCGACAGGCGCCAGCGCGGGTGGCGCTGGCAGAATTCCACCGCCGCGGCCGTATTTTGCCGGGCCAGCGGGCCATCCATGGCCTGCACCATGAAATAGCGGAAATCCAGTTGTTCATATGCTGCGAAGTCCTGGCCGTCCTGCGGGATGACGACCTTGAGTTCGTCGCCGCGCGTGACCACGAGTTCCGCGCCCATCTTGGGGCTCACGCAGACCCAGTCGATGCCTTCCGGCACGGGCAGCGTGCCGTTGGTCTCGATGGCGATCTCGAAGCCCTGCGCGTGCAGCGCGTCGATCAGCGGCGCGTCCAGCTGGAGCAGCGGCTCGCCGCCGGTGCAGACCACGAGCGGCTTGCCGCCGGCGCTGCCCGGACCCTGGGGCCATTCGGAGGCCACCACGGCCGCCAGTTCCTCGGCGGTCTTGTACTTGCCGCCGCGCGTGCCGTCCGTGCCGACGAAATCGGTGTCACAGAACTGGCAGACTGCGCGCGCCCGGTCTTCTTCGCGGCCGGTCCACAGGTTGCAACCCGAGAAACGGCAGAACACCGCGGCGCGGCCGGCGTTGGCGCCTTCGCCCTGCAGCGTGTAGAAGATTTCCTTGACGGCGTAAGTCATTGTGTGGGGTAGCGACGAGCAACCCATTAGTATAGCAAGGGACTAGGGTTTTCGCTAAGACACACCCCGCCCCGCCTACGGCGCCAGCCGTTCCTGCAGGAAGTCCAGGAACACGGCGATACGCGCCGAAAGCTGCGTGTTGAGGTAATAAACGGCGTGGATCGGCTGCCGGACCTCGATCGTGCTGGCCTCCAGCACCTGCACCAGCCGGCCCGCGCGCCGGTCCGCATCGGTCATGAAATCGGCCAGACTGACGATGCCCTGCCCGGCTAATGCCAGTTGCCGCAGGGTCTCGCCGCTCGATGCCGAGATTTGTGGACGAATCTCCACTTCCGCACCATTTTCCCCGCGCAGCGGCCAGCGATTCAGCGACTCCGGCTGGGTAAAGCCAAGCAATGTGTGATCGGCAAGCTCGTCCACGACGGCCGGGGTGCCACGCGCCTTCAGGTAGTCCGGACTGGCCAGCACGCGGATGCGGTTGCTGCCCAACGGCCGCGCGTGCAGCGTGGAATCGCGCAGCGTGCCGATACGGATCGCCACATCGGTGCGATGTTCGAGCAGATCGATGATCTGATCGTTCGTGTTCAGTTCGAGTTCGATTTCCGGGTAGGCTGCGCGGAAGGCGCCGACCAGCGGCACCACCACGTGGAGCATGAACGGGGACGCCGCGTTCACCCGCAGCCGCCCTGCCGGCCGCTGGCGCCGCACCGCCATCTGCTCCTCGGCCAGATCGGCCGCCGCCAGGATCTGGCGCGCGTGGGCGAGCATCGCCGCGCCCTCCTCGGTCAGTTCCAGCCGCCGCGTGGTCCGGCGCAGCAGCGTGGTTTCCAGCTTCTCCTCCAGCCGGGACAGCGCCCGGCTGACCCCGGAGACGGTCTGGTCGAGTTGCTCCGCAGCGGCGGTGATCGAGCCGCTATCCACCACGGTCGCAAAGGCGAGCAATTCTTCGAGCGTCAGCTTCATCCTTGAATTTTAGTCAAATATCTTTGGCTGATCACGGGGTTTTTCTGCAAGAAAGCACGCGGCACACTGCGCCCATCGAAAAAACCCTGCTTGAGGATGTTCGACATGCCTATTGCCTTGCTCGCGCTGACGATCAGCGCCTTTGCCATCGGGACGACGGAATTCGTCATCGTCGGCCTGATTCCGACCATCGCGGCGGATTTGCATATCTCGGTACCCTCCGCCGGCCTGTTGGTGAGCCTGTACGCGCTGGGCGTGGCCGTGGGCGCGCCGGTGCTGACCGCCCTCACCGGCCGCCTGCCGCGCAAGCTGCTGCTGCTCTCGCTGATGGCGCTGTTCACGGCCGGCAACCTGCTCGCGTGGAAGGCGCCGAGCTATGAATCGCTGATCATGGCGCGCATCCTCACCGGCCTTGCGCATGGCGTGTTCTTCTCGATCGGCTCGACCATCGCCACCGGCCTGGTGCCGAAGGAGCGTGCCGCGAGCGCCATCGCCATCATGTTTACCGGGCTGACCGTGGCGCTGGTGACCGGCGTGCCGCTCGGTACCTTCATCGGCCAGCACTTTGGCTGGCGCGAGACCTTCCTGGCCGTGTCCGGCCTCGGCGTGGTCGCCTTTATCGGCAGCCTGCTGTTCGTGCCCTCGCAGATCCGCCATTCGCCGCCTGCCTCGCTGCTGCAGCAGGCGCGGGTGCTGGCCGAGCCGCGGCTGCTGCTGGTCTACGCGAAGACGGCCATCGGCTACGGCGGATCGTTCATTCCGTTCACTTTCCTCGCCCCGATCCTGCAGGACGTCTCGGGCTTCAGCGCCGGCGCCGTGGGCCTGGTGATGCTGGTGTATGGCGTCTCCGTGGCGGTGGGCAATATCTGGGGCGGCCGGCTGGCGGACCGGCATGGCCCGATTCCGGCGCTGCGCATCGTATTTCTCCTACTTGCCGCCGTGCTGTTCGTGCTGACCTTCACCGCGCCGCACCGCTGGCTGGTGGTGGCCACGGTGCTGGCCTGGGGCGCGGTCGCCTTCGGCAACGTGCCGGGCCTGCAGGTCTACGTGGTGAAGCAGGCGGAGCGCCATACGCCGCAGGCCGTGGACGTGGCGTCCGGCCTCAACATCGCCGCGTTCAACCTCGGCATTGCCGGGGCGGCCTGGGCGGGCGGGCTGATCGTCCAGCATCTGGGGCTGATGCATACGCCGTGGATCGGCGCGCTGGTGGTGCTCGTGGCGCTGGGCCTGACCGAATGGAGTGGCCGGCTGGACCGCGCCGCCGGCATCGATCACCGTGCGGGCAATGTGCCGGCCGGGGCGATGTCTCACTGATTGTTCGCCAACCTTCCTTTCATCGGAGAAATTCATGCAGATTCCGCAACTTGGCCTTGGCACCTTCCGACTCAAGGACCAGCAGGTCATCGATTCCGTGACGATGGGGCTGGAGGTGGGTTATCGCCACATCGACACGGCCCAGATCTACGGCAACGAGGCCGAAGTGGGCCGCGCGATTGCCGCCAGCGGCGTGCTGCGCGACGACCTGTTCGTGACGACCAAGATCTGGACCGAACACCTGGGCCGCGACGCCCTGCGCGCCAGCCTTGAGACGAGTCTTGAGAAACTGAAGCTCGATCGGGTCGATCTGACGCTGATCCACTGGCCGTCACCGGGCAACGCGCTACCGGTGGCCGAGTATATGGAGGCGCTGGCGCAGGCCCAGGCCGCCGGGCTGACGCGCGCGATTGGCGTGTCGAATTTCACGATCGGGCATCTGAAGCAGGCCATCGACGCCGTTGGCGCGCCGGCCATCGCCACGAACCAGATCGAACTGCATCCCTTCCTGCAGAACCGCAAGGTGGCGGCGTTCATGCGCGAACAGGGGATCCATCTGACGGCCTACATGCCGCTGGCCTACGGCAAGGTGATGGAGGATGCGGTGCTACGGCGGATTGCCGCCGTGCGTGACGCCACGCCGGCGCAGGTGGCGCTGGCGTGGCTGATGCAACAGGGCTATGCGGTGATTCCGTCGTCCACCCGGCGCGCCAACCTTGAGAGCAATCTTGGCGCGGCGCGGATCACGCTGACGGCGGGCGAGATGGCCGAGATTGCCGCGCTGGACCGGGGCGAGCGGCTGGCCAACCCCGGCTTCGCGCCGCAATGGGATTAACGGCGGCTTACCGCGCGCCGAGGTAGTCCAGCTTGCCGATCTGCACGCCCTTGTGGCGCAGCAGGTCGTAGGCGGTGGTCACGTGGAAGTAGAAGTTCGGCAGCGCAAAGCCCAGCAGGTAGCTCTTGCCGTCGAAGGTGACCGGGCCGTTGCGGAGCTTGAGTTCCACGGTGCGCGTCTCGCTGCCTTCCAGCTGTTCGGGACGGATCGACTTCAGGAAGCCGATGGTCTTGGCGATGCGCTCCTGCAACTCGGGGAACGTCGCCTCCGTATCGGCATAGGACGGAATCTCGATCCCGGCCAGCCGGGCGGCGCAGCCCTTGGCGGCATCGCTGGCGCGCTGCACCTGGGCGGGCAGCGCGTCCATGTCGGCAATCAGACGCGTCTGAATCAGCTCGGATTCATCGATCCCCTGCGCCTTGGCGTGGGCGGCACCTTTTTCAAGAATCGCCGACAGGTTGTTCAGCGCGCGGATGAACGCCGGGATCGAAACGTCATACATCGAGAGGGCCATTTGGGCTCCTTGGGTGCGGTGTCGTGGGGGTGCGCGGCGGTGCCGCCGTCTGTGCTGCAGACCGGAGGATAGATCGAATCGGCCCGGCTTGCTGAAGGCACCCCGGGCACCCCGGGCGGCCCGTGCGGTTACGCCAGCAGCCCGTCGAGATAGGCGTCGCCATCGTCGATGCCGAATTCGACCCACATCGGCAGATGGTCGCTCATCCGGTAGGTGCGCCACTCCTTGAAGCCGCGCCCCGGCTTGGCGGCCCGCTGCCGCGCATAGGCGGGCTCGTCCTCGAGCCGGTAGACGTGCTCGTAGAAATCGAACACGCCGGCCTGGCCGGTGGGCGCCAGGTGCGCCAGCTTGCTGAGGTAGGCAATCTGGTCGTAATGCTTGTTCTTGTCGACGTTGGAGCCCGGCACGGCCTGCAGGGCGTCCGGCACCGCGAATCCGGCCCGGGTCATGGCCTCCATGGTCACGTCGTTGCGGTTGAAGATGTTGAAGTCGCCCAGCACGATCAGGTTATCCGCCTCCGGCGGCGTGCCGGGCGCGTATTGCGGGGCGCTGGAGAGCTTTCCCGCGTTTTTGGCCAGCGTGCGGGCGAACGCCGTGATCTCGGCCAGCCGGCGCGGGTCCACGGCCACGCTCTTGCCATAGTAGATGTGGACCGTCGCCAGCGTCAGGTAGGCCCAGCCGGCGCGGAAGCCCGCGATATAAGGCGAGCGCGCCATCTGCACCGGCTCCTCGGGCGCGCCCTTTTCCTTCGCCAGCACCAGCTCGGCGGCCAGCCCGGTGAACGAGACCTTGCGCCGGTCGTACAGGTAGGCCATGCGCTCGGCGTTGCCCGAGGTGCCCAGCGTCACGTCCGTCACGAGGAAATCCCACCAGCTACCCAATATCCGTTGCAGCCGCTGGAGCGGATAGAGCCCGCTGCGCACCTCCTGGATCGCGATCAGGTCGAAGCGGCTCAGGATTTCGGCGATGTAGTAATACGGCTCGTCGTCCCGGTAGCCGTACTTGCCCGAGTCGAACTCGCGGATATTCCAGGTGGCCAGCAGCAGCGTGCGGGTGGCGGTGCGCGCGGGAATGGCGCCGGCCAGCGCGGGCCGCAGGCGTTTCAGCCCGTCGATGGTCCGCTTGCGGATCTCCGCGTCCTCGATCTGTTTCAACCCTGCGTAATACGGCATGTGTCACTCCGGGGTGGATGGTGAGACGCATTGTCACAGCAGACTAAGACAGTTCTGGTCGATCCTGGGAATTGTCTGACGAGGGTCAAAAAAAACGCCGGCTACCCTTGGGCAGCCGGCGTTCGCATTCCTGATTGGGCGATCAGAAGCGGTAGGTCACATTGCCGATGATCGTGCGCTGCGTGCCGAAGAAGCAATCACCGCGTGCGATACAGGTGTTGACGTACTGCTTGTTGAACAGGTTGTTCATGTTCAGCGACACGCGGATCGGGCCGTGATCGTAGGCGAGCACGGCATCGAACAGCGTGAAGCCGCCCACGCGGTTGTTGCCAGTGCCGTCATAGGACGGACCGTTGTAGCGCACACCCGCCCCGGTCACAAAGCCCGGCATGTCGAACAGGCTGAAGCGGTAGTTGGCCCACAGCGACGCCATGTTCGCCGGGATGCTCGCCAGCCGCTGGCCCTGCTCGGCGGCCGTGCCTTCGATGACCTTGGCGTCCAGGTAGGTGTACGTGGCGATCAGGTCCAGCCGGCCCAGCGACACCAGCGCCTCCAGTTCCGCCCCGCGCGTGCGCGCCTCGCCCACCTGCACCGTGCCGGGCAGGCCGTTGACCACGCCGGCCACCTTGCGGTTTTCTTCGCGCATATCGAACAGCGAGGCGGTCAGCGTCATGTTCTTGCCGGGCGGCTGGTACTTGACGCCCACTTCCCACTGCTTGCCGCGCAGCGGCTTGAACGCGCCCCCGTCCACATTGAAGCCGGCCTGGCCCTGGAACGATTCCGCATAGCTGACGTAGGGGTTGAGGCCGAAGTCCGAGCGGTACATCAGGCCGAAGCGCTTGGTCAGCTCGTTGTCGTCACGCGAGCCCGCCGGCGTGTTGTCCTGCGCCGCGCGCGACCAGTCGTAGCGCAGGCCCAGCATCAGCAGCCACTTGTTCCATTCGATCTGGTCCTGCAGGTAGGCGCCGGTCTGGATCTGCTTGGCCGGGGCCAGGTCGCGCGTGGACGTTGGCGCCTGATAGTTGCCATAAACGGGGTTGAACACGTTGATCGGCGCGGCAAAGCCGCCCACGCCGGTGCGGCCCGTGATCTCGTTGTTCTGGTAGTCGAAGCCGGACAGCAGCGTGTGGCGCACGGGGCCGGTGCCGAACTTCGACTGCACCTGCGTGTCGACGGCCAGCTGGTTCAGCGTCGGCTGGTTCAGGTAGATGGTGCGGCGCAGCATCGTGTCGCTGCCGGGCACCCATCCATGCGTGGCGCCGGTGTAGCCGGCCGTGTAGATGCTGCGGTAGTCAACCGTGCTGTGCGAATAGCGCAGGTTCTGGCGCACCGTGAAGGTATCGTTGAACTTGTGCTCGAACTGGTAGCCCACGGCGTGCTGCTCGGCCGTGTACTTGTCGAAGCCGGGCTCGCTGATGAAGAAGCTCTGCGGGATCTGGCCGGCCGGGTTCTCGATCTGGGTGCCGCGCCACGGGAAGAAGCCGATCATCGAGCCCGTATCGTCCTTCTGGAAGTTGGCCAGCAAAGTGAAGCTGGTGTCGGACGTCGGGCGATAGGTCAACGAGGGGGCAATATAGTAGCGGTTGTCCTTGACGTAGCCCACCGAGGCATCGCTGTCGCGCGCCAGGGCCACGAAGCGGTAGAGCCACTTGCCGTCGGCATCGATCGGCCCCGTGAAGTCGGCCTGGATCTGCTTGCGGTTGAAATTACCGAAACTCACGCCGATTTCACGCGCGGCCTCCGCCTGCGGACGCTTCGACACGAGATTGACCACGCCGCCCACCGAGCCCTGGCCGTACAGCATGCCGGACGGCCCTTTCAGGATCTCGATGCGCTCCAGGGCGTATGGATCCGGGCGCGTGTTGTTATAGAACCCGACGGCATTGAGCAGCCCGTCGAGGTACTGCGTGGAATCGGTGCCACGGATCTTGATCGAATCCGTGCGGTTGTCCGTGCCGAACCCCGCCGCCGAGACGCCGGCCGTGTAGCCCGCCGCCTGCGCCACCGACTGGGCGCCCGTGAGTTCGATCCGGTCGCGCGTGATGACGGTGATCGACTGCGGCGTTTCCATGATCGGCGTGTCGGTCTTGGTGGCGGTCACGGCTTGTTTCGCCACGAAGCCGTGTACCGGGCCGGTCGGCGATTCGGGGAGACTGCTGCCTCGGACGGTGATCGTCGGCAACTCCTGGTGGGCGGGAGCAGGTGCCTGCTCCTGGGCCAGCGTGACGCTGGCGGCTTGCATGCTCAAGGCAAAGGTGGTCAGGCGGAAGGCGTGCGAGCCGCGAACGCGGCGCCGGGCGCATACAGACATTGCAAGATCTCTCTACTGATGGGAAATGATAATGCGAATGACTCGCATTTCTTTTGCCATTGTAATGTCATGTAATGGTCTCGATACATTTATCGCCGGTTTGATTGTCAGGCGTCGCGCACGCACCACACTGCTATTGGCTGTCTCGTTTGGGGATCCCGAAAAGAAAACGGCCGGGGCGATGGGCCCCGGCCGTTGATACGTCACTGCTCCGCAGGCCCCGAAGGGCCTGGGTTTATTCCCACTCGATCGTCGCCGGCGGCTTGCCCGAGACGTCGTACACCACCCGATTCAGGCCACGCACCTCGTTGATGATGCGGTTCGAGCAGCGGCCGAGCAGCGCATACGGCAGGTGCGCCCAGTGAGCGGTCATGAAGTCCGTGGTTTGCACCGCGCGCAGGGCCACCACGTAGTCGTACGTGCGGCCATCGCCCATCACGCCCACGGACTTCACCGGCAGGAACACCGCGAAGGCCTGGCTGGTCAGGTCGTACCAGCTCTTGCCCACCTGCTGCGGCTCGCACAGGCCCGCCGCGGCGTCTTGCTCCGTGGCGATGGTCTTGCGCAGTTCCTCGATGAAGATGGCGTCCGCGCGGCGCAGCAGCTCGGCGTAGTCGCGCTTGACCTCGCCCAGAATCCGCACGCCAAGGCCCGGGCCCGGGAACGGATGGCGGTACACCATCTCGGGCGGCAGGCCCAGCGCCACGCCCAGCTCGCGCACTTCGTCCTTGAACAGGTCGCGCAGCGGCTCCAGCAGCTTCAGGCCCAGCGTCTCGGGCAGGCCGCCGACGTTGTGGTGGCTCTTGATCGTGGTCGCCTTCTTGGTCTTGGTGCCGCCCGATTCCACCACGTCCGGGTAGATCGTGCCCTGCGCCAGCCACTTGGCGTTGGACAGCTTCTTGGCCTCGGCCTGGAAGACTTCGACGAACTCGCGGCCGATGATCTTGCGCTTCTGCTCGGGGTCCGTCACGCCGGCCAGATGGCCCAGGAACTGCTCGGAGGCGTCGATATTGACGACCTTGGCGTGCAGGCGGCCCGCGAACATCTCCATGACCATCTTGCCCTCGTCCAGGCGCAGCAGGCCGTGGTCGACGAACACGCAGGTCAGCTGGTCACCGATGGCGCGATGGATCAGCGCCGCCGCCACGGACGAATCCACGCCGCCGGACAGGCCCAGAATGACTTCTTCGTCACCTACCTGCTCGCGGATCTTGGCCACGGCTTCGGCGATGTGGTCGCGCATCACCCAGTCGGCCTTCGCGCCGGCGATCTTGAGCACGAAGCGCTCGAGCATCTCCCGACCCTTCGCCGTATGCGTGACTTCCGGGTGGAACTGCACCGCGTAGTAGCCGCGCGCCTCGTCGGCCATGCCGGCGATCGGGCAGCTCGGCGTGGACGCCATCAGCTTGAAGCCCGCCGGCAGTTCGGCCACCTTGTCGCCATGGCTCATCCAGACCTTGAGCATGCCGTGGCCTTCGGGCGTCGAGAAATCCTCGACGCCATCGAGCAGCTTGGTATGCCCATGGGCGCGCACCTCGGCGTAGCCGAATTCGCGATGGTCGCTCCACTCCACCTTGCCGCCCAGCTGCACGGCCATGGTCTGCATGCCGTAGCAGATGCCCAGCACCGGCACGCCGAGGTCCCACACGGCCTGCGGCGCGCGCAGCTGGTGGTCTTCGTAGGTGCTGGCGTGGCTGCCGGACAGGATGACCGCCTTCGGCGCGTACTCGCGGACGAATTCGTCGGTCACATCGTTAGGATGGATCTCGCAGTAGACGTGCGCCTCGCGAACGCGGCGGGCAATCAGCTGCGTGACCTGCGAGCCGAAATCAAGGATGAGGATTTTGTCGTGCATGATGGGCGTTTGGCAGAGCTTCCGGCTCGGGTTCGGGCATGACCTCGGTGCCTGGGCCGTAGCCGGGTGGCGGGGTGATGACCGGTTCGCGCCGGTATTCGGGGGATCCATGCGGGCGTGCCGGGTTGGCGGCGCCGGGTTGTTGGTGCGGGTCGGCGGGGTCGACGGCATCGACCGGCGTGCCGGGGTAGTACACGGGGCCATCGCCATGCCGGGCGGCGCGCAGTTCGGCTTCGCGCTGGGCCAGTTGCTCCCGCTCGCGCAGGCGCACGCGCTTCGCGGCGGGCATCTGCACCACGGCGAAGAACAGCATGACAGCGGCCAGCGTCAGCAGCCAGACCTTGCCGGCGCCCTGTACGGGCATGTCCAGGAACAGCGTCCACGCCACGATCAGCACAGCGCTCACCAGGTTCACCTGGCCCACCGTGCGCGCCACGGGCACGGTCAGCTGGCCGTTAATGGCAGCCTGGAACAGCAGCCACGCCATGCCGATCATCGCCACGCCGAGCAGCTGGCCGAACATGGCCGGCTGCGGCTGCGGCAACTGGAGTGCGGCATACAGCGTCGTGAACGGCGACATCAGCAGCAGGATGCCGAGCAGCAGGTCTAGCAAGGCGTCGAAGAACAGCACGGCTCGCAATAGTACTTTCATGGGCGCTCCTTTTTCCTGATGCTTCTTGCGTCGCGGCCGCGCGGCCTCGTCAACCTCGACGTTGCCAGCGCGGCCGTGATGCCCAGGTCGGGCGGGCCATATCGTGATCAGTCGATATGGTAGTTCGGCGCTTCCTTGGTGATCTGCACATCGTGGACGTGCGATTCGCGCATGCCGGCGGCCGTGATCTGCATGAACTCGGCCGTCTCGTGCCAGGTGGCGATGGAGCTACTGCCGCAGTAGCCCATCGACGCACGCACGCCACCGGTCAGCTGGTGGATGATCGCCATGACCGAGCCCTTGTAGGGGACCCGGCCCTCGATACCTTCCGGCACGAGCTTGTCGACGTTGGCGGTGTTGTCTTCCTGGAAGTAGCGGTCGGCGGCGCCGTCCTTCATCGCGCCCACGGAACCCATGCCGCGATAGCTCTTGAACGAGCGGCCCTGATACAGGAACACTTCGCCCGGCGCTTCCTCGGTACCCGAGAACATGCCGCCCATCATCACGGTGTGCGCCCCGGCCGCCAGGGCCTTGGCCACATCGCCCGAATAACGGACGCCGCCATCGGCGATCAGCGGCACGCCGGTGCCCTTGAGCGCCTCGGCCACGTTGGAAACAGCGGTGATCTGGGGCACGCCCACGCCGGCCACGATCCGCGTGGTGCAGATCGAACCGGGGCCGATGCCCACCTTCACGCCGTCCGCGCCATGCTCGACCAGCGCCAGCGCGGCCGCGCCGGTGGCGATGTTGCCGCCCACGACCTGCACCTGCGGGAAGTTCTGCTTGACCCAGCGCACACGGTCCAGCACGCCCTGGCTGTGGCCATGCGCGGTATCCACCACAATCACGTCCACGCCGGCCTTGACCAGCAGTTCCACGCGTTCGTCGTTGTCCGGACCCACGCCCACGGCGGCGCCGACGCGCAGCTGGCCGTGATCGTCCTTGCTGGCCAGCGGGTTGTCCACGGCCTTCTGGATGTCTTTCACGGTGATCAGGCCGCGCAGCTCGAATGCGCTATTGACCACCAGCACGCGCTCCAGGCGGTGACGGTTCATCAGGCGCTTGGCCTCGTCCAGCGGGGCGCCTTCGGCCACGGTGACGAGTTTCTCGCGCGGGGTCATCTTGGCGCGCACCGGGGCGTCGAGTTCTTCCTCGAAGCGCAGGTCGCGATTGGTGATGATACCGACGACGGTCTTGCCTTCGAGCACGGGGAAGCCGGAAATGCCATGGTGCTGCGACAGCGCGATCACATCGCGGATCTTCATGTCCGGCGAAATGGTGATCGGATCACGCAGCACACCCGATTCGTACCGCTTCACGCGCGCCACTTCACGCGCCTGGTCGGCCGGTTTCAGGTTCTTGTGGACAATGCCGATGCCGCCGGCCTGAGCCATCGCAATGGCAAGCCGGGCTTCCGTCACGGTATCCATGGCGGCGGACACGAGCGGAATGTTCAGTTCGATTGAACGGGTCAGGCGGGTGCGGAGGGAAACATCCCGGGGCAGGACGGCCGAATAGGCCGGTACAAGCAGCACGTCATCGAATGTGAGTGCTTTCTGGACAAGACGCATAGCAAATCCTCTAGGCGCAAAAGCAGATTATACAGGAATGCAGGATTTGCTGATGCGTTCTTGCATCCCCCTTGCTATTCTCGGCCTCCCTTCCACAGATCACAACAGGAGTCCGATGGGCATCGGCGTTTTGTGCGGGCTGCTGGCCGGCGCGTTCTGGGGCATGGTGTTCATCGCGCCGAAGCTGCTGCCGGCGTTTTCGCCCTGGGAACTCGCCATTGGCCGCTACCTGGCCTATGGGCTGGTCGCCTTCGTGGCGGCGCTGCCGCTGATGCGGCGCCTCGCAAAAAAGCTAACTCGGGGCGATTGCGTCGCCTTGCTGCGCCAGGCGTTCACCGGGAACCTGCTCTATTACGTACTGCTGGCGTTTGGCGTGCAGCTGGCCGGAGTCGGGCCGACCTCGCTGATCATCGGCATCCTGCCGGTTTCCATCACCATCATGGGCCGCCGCGACCACGGCGCTGTGCCGCTCTCGCGGCTGGTCTGGCCGCTGCTGGTGGTGGCGGCCGGCATCGCCAGCATCAATATCGACCTGTTTGCCGGGGGCGGCGGTGCGCATGGCGCGGCGGTGGACGCCCTGGCCCGCCCGGCGTGGCAGAAACTGGCTGGCGTGGCCTGCGCGGCGGGCGCGCTGGTCTGCTGGACGCTCTACGCCGTGGACAACGCGCGCTACCTCCAGCGCCATCCGCATTACAGCGGGAACGAGTGGTCGGCCCTGTACGGGCTATCTACCGGGCTGGTTTCCGTGGTGCTGGCTGGCATCGGCTGGCTCGTGGCCGGCGACGCGCTGACCGCCCCGGGCAGCGGGCGCGAATGGCAGTGGTTCTGGACGGTCAACGCCGCCGTGGCGCTCGGGGCGTCGCTAATTGGCAACAACCTCTGGAACATCGCCAGTCGCCGCCTACCCCTGACGCTTTCGGGGCAAATGATCGTTTTTGAGACGCTGTTCGCGCTGGCATACGGGTTTGTGTTCGATCACCGCTGGCCACGGCCGCTGGAGTTGGCCGCTGTCGCCCTGCTGATCGTCGGGGTGGCCTGGTCCGTGCGCTTGCACGCCACGGACAAGTCTGCGTAGACTACCGGCATGACGCGGGGGTCACATGGTTGTCAACCCTCCTACCGTCCGGTTTTCATCGCCAACCTGGCATTTTTCCGCCCAGACGCCACAGACACTCTTGCCATGAACCGTTCGACCGCGCTGTACCTGCTTGTTGCCGCCAGTCTCGCCGTGCCCGCCACGGCCTTTTCCCAATGGCAGTGGAAGGACGGCACCGGCCGCATGGTTTATAGCGATGTACCGCCGCCGCCCTCCGTACCGGACCGCGCCATCGTGATGGCACCCGGCCGTGCGGCAGGCGCCTATCGCCCGGTGGAAGCCGAAACAGCCATCAAGGCCGACGGACAAGCCGACGCCAAGGCCCCTGCAGGCGACGCGCCCCGGGCCCGCCAGGTGAGCGCGCGGGCCAAGGACAAGCCGGCCGCCGGGACAGATCCCGATCAGGCCTTCCGCGAGCGCCGCGAGGAGCGCCTCAAGGCCGACCTGGAAGCCGCCACCAAGGAACGCGAGCAACTGGCCCGCCAGACGCGCTGCGAAGAGATGTCGAATTACGCCACGGGGCTGCGCGAAGGCATGCGCATCTCGAAGGCCGGCCCGGATGGCGCCGCGCACCGCCTGAACGGCGATGAACGCGCCGCCGAACTCGACAAGGTCAGCCAGTCGATGGCCCAGCACTGCAGCTGAGGCATGGGGGGGGCGCCGGATAGGCCGCCCGCCCAGTCAACTCCCCTGCCCGCCCCCGCCGCGCAGCCATTTCAGGCCCTCGCGCGTCCCGGTAGCCCGGGTCTTCTGCACGCGCTTGCGGCGTGCCTGCTTGGGATCGGCGGTCAGCGGCCGGTAGACCTCTACCCGATCTCCCTCCCGAACCAGTGTTTCCACGGTCTTGAGCTTGCCGTAGATGCCGACCCGTGCCGTCGTCGGGTCCACTTCGGGATACGCCTCGGTCAGGCCGCTGGCGCGAATCGCCCCCTCGACGCTCGTGCCAGCCGGCACCGAGACATCCTTCAGGAACACCGCCTCAGGCTTGGCGTAGCAGACCGAGAGCCGCACCATGGCGCCAGGATCAGCCGTTGTTGGCATACACCACCTCGGCGCGCTTGACGAAGGCATCGACGAACGTATTGGCAATCATGCTGAACACGGGACCGATGATTTTCTCGAGGATGAAGCTCGAAAACTCGTAATGGAGGTGAAATTCGATCTTGCAGGCGTCGGCGCGCAGCGGCGTAAAGCGCCAGGAGCCATTGAAGGTCTTGAAAGGACCGTCCGCGAACGTCATATCAATGCGTGTAGGACGCTCCTGCACGTTCCGGGTATGGAAATACTGCTTGATGCCGTTGAAATGGATATGGATCTTCGCGTCGAGCAGCGTCTCGGTGTTCTCGAAGATCTCGACGCCACCACACCATGGCAGGAACTTGGGATAGTCCTCCACGCGGGTGACCAGGTCATACATCTGCTCGGCCGAAAAGCCAAGCAGGACGGATTTATGGACGTCTGCCATGTAATCGGATGCGGGCGCCGCCAGGGGCTGGGCCCGAACGGGGCGGGTTTGCTAGAATCCCGATTTTAGCCGACACGCGGGTCGACGGCATCCCCGGCGCACATGGCGCCCCTCGATGACGCCACAACGGTCGCTCCCCTCTTTGCCGCAGCGCGGCAGCCTTGCTCAGGAATCCACCACGTACGCATGACCATCGCTGATAACAAGAAAGCCTTTTTCGACTACTTCATCGAAGAACGCTACGAAGCCGGGATTGTGCTGGAGGGCTGGGAAGTCAAGGCCATCCGGGCCAACCGTGTGCAGATCAAGGAAGGCTACGTCGTGGTGCGCAACGCCGAGATGTACCTAATCGGCGCCCATATCAGCCCGCTGCAGAGCGCCTCCACGCACGTGACGCCGGACCCCGTGCGCACGCGCAAGCTGCTGCTCAAGGCGGACGAGATCAAGAAGCTGATCGGCAAGGTCGAGCAGCGCGGCTATACGCTCGTGCCGTTGAACCTGCACTACACGCGCGGCCGCGTGAAGTGCGAAATCGGCCTCGGCAAGGGCAAGAAGCAGTTCGACAAGCGCGAAACCGAGAAAAATCGGGACTGGCAGCGCGAAAAGGCGCGCCTGATGAAGAGCGATAACAAGGAATAAGAAAAAACGGAGGCCATGGCCTCCGTTCTTGTCTGGCGATGCCGCGTCAGTGCGCGTCGCTCAGGTCTTCTGCTGGGTTTTCACAATTTGCAGTGCCGAGGCGATCATCGAACTCATTTCGCCAAGGTTGCCCGGCACGATCAGGGTGTTGCCCTGCTTGGCGAGGTTGCCAAACGCGGCAACGTATTCCTCGGCCACCTTGAGGTTGACGGCTTCCGCGCCGCCCTCGCCCCGAATCGCGTGGCCGATCTTTTCGATGGCCTGCGCGTTGGCTTCGGCCACGGCCAGGATCGCCGACGCGTCGCCCTGGGCCCTGTTGATCGCCGCCTGCCGCTCGCCCTCGGACTTCTGGATCGCCGCCTCACGGGCGCCGGAGGCCAGATTGATCTGCTCCTGCCGCTTGCCTTCGGAAGCCGCGATCAGCGCCCGCTTCTCGCGCTCGGCCGTGATCTGGGCCTGCATCGCATGCAGGATCTCCTTCGGCGGCGTCAGGTCCTTGATTTCGTAGCGCAGTACCTTCACGCCCCAGTTGGCGGCGGCTTCGTCGAGCGCATTGACCACGCTGTGGTTGATGTACTCGCGCTCCTCGAAGGTCTTGTCCAGTTCCAGCTTGCCGATCACCGACCGCAGCGTGGTCTGCGACAGCTGCGTGATCGCGACCACGAAGTTGCTCGAGCCATAAGACGCCTTCATCGGATCCGTCACCTGGAAGTACAGCACGCCATCCACCTGCAGCTGTGTGTTGTCCTTCGTGATGCAGACCTGGCTCGGCACATCGAGCGGAATCTCCTTGAGGATGTGCTTGTAGGCCACGCGATCCACGAACGGCACCACGATCGTCAGGCCGGGCGTCAGCGTGGCGTGGTAGCGCCCCAGACGCTCAAGCACCCATGCGTGCTGCTGCGGCACGATCTTGATGCCCTTGGCAATCAGCACGATGGCCGCGATGAGCAGAATCAGTGGAAACAGCCCGAGCTGGTAGGCAAGCATGTACAACTCCCGTCAAATAGGAAAACTGCTAGTCATTGGATGGGTGCCGCGCAGGAATCAGCGCGGCGAGACGATCAGCGTGGTACCCCGCACCTCGACAATGCGGAAGCGCCCCGGAAGCGGCTCGGTGTTCGGCGCCAGCTCCACGCTCCAGTCAGCGCCGCGATACGGCACGCGGGCACGCCCACTCGGGTCCCAGGCGGAGACATCGAGTTCCTGGCCGATATCGAGGTTTACATCGGGATCCGTCGATGCCGTACCCCGACGCAGCGTGCCATAGCGTGTGCGGCGCAAGGCCGCGATACACGCGATGGCTACCAGGGCCGCCGTGACCGTTTGCGCCGGTACACCGAGGCCGGCAAGCGCGGCCACACCACCGGCCGCCACGCCCACGGCGATCATCAGCAGATAGAAGGTGCCCGTCGCCATCTCGGCAATCACCAGCACCACTGCCGCGGCGAACCATATGTAGTAAGACGACATCCCGCTCCTTTTCCCAATAAAAAACCCCCGCCGCGCCATAGGCGCCTGCGGGGGCTGTTGCAACACCTGCCGCAGGGCCGGTGCCACGCGGCGTCCCGGGTTCAGCCGGGCACCGCTTTGGATGAGTTATCGCTATTGTGACGCCAAATGCCTTACGAAGCCAGTTGCTTCCAGGTTTCGACCACCGAATCAGGATTCAGCGAGATCGACTTGATGCCTTCCTTGGCGAGCCACAGCGCGAAATCCGGATGGTCCGAAGGGCCCTGACCGCAGATACCGACGTACTTGTCGAGGCGTAGCGCCGTGGAAATGGCGCGCTGCAGCATGAAGATCACAGCGGGATCGCGCTCGTCGAAGTCCTTGGCCAGCAGCTCCATGCCGGAATCGCGGTCCAGACCCAGCGTCAGCTGCGTCAGGTCGTTCGAGCCGATCGAGAACCCATCGAAGAACTCCAGGAACTCCTCGGCCAGGATCGCGTTCGACGGCACTTCGCACATCATGATGATGCGCAGGCCGTTTTCGCCGCGCTTCAGGCCGTGCTTGGCCAGCAGCTCGATGACCTTCTTGGCCTGGCCCAGCGTGCGCACGAACGGCACCATGATCTCGACGTTCGTCAGGCCCATTTCGTCGCGCACGCGCTTCATGGCCTTGCATTCCATCTCGAACGCTTCGGCGAAGTCCTCGGCGATGTAGCGCGACGCGCCACGGAAGCCCAACATCGGGTTTTCCTCGTCCGGCTCGTAGCGCGAACCACCGATCAGCTTCTTGTATTCGTTCGACTTGAAGTCGGACAGGCGCACGATCACGGGCTTCGGATAGAACGCCGCGCCGATCGTGGCGATGCCTTCCGCCAGCTTGTCGACGTAGAACGCGCGCGGGCTGGCGTGGCCACGGGCCACCGATTCCACGGCCTTCTTCAGGTCGGCATCGACCTGCGGATAGTCGAGGATGGCCTTCGGGTGAACGCCAATGTTGTTGTTGATGATGAACTCGAGGCGGGCCAGGCCCACACCGTGGTTCGGGATCTGCGCGAAGTCGAACGCGAGCTGCGGATTGCCCACGTTCATCATGATCTTGGTTTCGATCTCAGGCATCTCGCCGCGCTGGACCTCGGTGATCTCGGTTTCGAGCAGGCCGTCGTAGATGCGGCCTTCGTCGCCTTCGGCGCACGACACCGTCACCAGCGTGCCGTCCTTCAGCAGATCGGTCGCATCGCCGCAGCCGACCACGGCCGGCACGCCCAGTTCACGGGCAATGATGGCCGCGTGGCAGGTACGGCCGCCACGGTTGGTCACGATGGCCGAGGCACGCTTCATCACCGGCTCCCAGTTCGGGTCGGTCATGTCTGCCACCAGCACGTCGCCCGGCTGCACGCGTTCCATCTCGGACGGATCGTTAATCACGCGGACCGGGCCGGTACCAATCTTCTGGCCGATGGCGCGACCGCTGGTCAGCACGGGCGCCGTGCCTTTCAGCTTGAAGCGCAGCTCGGCCTTGCCGGCGGACTGGCTCTTCACCGTCTCCGGGCGCGCCTGGAGGATGTAGATCTTGCCGTCCTTGCCGTCCTTGCCCCACTCGATGTCCATCGGGCGGGCATAGTGCTTCTCGATGATCATCGCGTACTTGGCCAGCTCCGACACATCGGCGTCGGTGATCGAGTAGCGGTTACGCAGTTCGGGCGCCACATCGACGGTCTTCACGCGGCCGGCTTCACCCGGGCCCGTGAATTCCATCTTGATCAGCTTCGAGCCAATCGAGCGGCGGATGATCGGGTACTTGTTCAGCTCCAGGGTCGGCTTGAAGACGTAGAACTCGTCCGGGTTCACGGCGCCTTGCACCACGGTCTCGCCGAGGCCATAGCTCGACGTGATGAAGACCACGTCGGGGAAGCCCGATTCGGTGTCGATGGTGAACATCACGCCCGACGCCGCGAGGTCCGAACGGACCATGCGCTGCACGCCGGCGGACAGTGCCACGACATCGTGGGCAAAGCCCTTGTGCACGCGGTACGAGATGGCGCGGTCGTTGTAGAGCGAGGCGAACACGTGCTTGATCTTGTCGAGCACGTCGTCGATGCCGCTGACGTTGAGGTACGACTCCTGCTGGCCGGCGAACGAGGCGTCCGGCAGGTCTTCGGCCGTGGCCGAGGAACGGACGGCGAACGATGCCTCGGCGCCTTCACGGGCCGACACGCGGGCATAGAATTCGCGGATCTCCTGTTCCAGGCGCGGCTGGAACGGAGCGGCGGCAACCCAGCCGCGGATCTCGGCGCCGGCTTCCGCCAGGGCCTTCACGTCATCGACGTCGAGCGTCTTCAGGCGATCCGAAATGCGGGCGGTCAGGTCGTTGTGTTGCAGGAAGTCGCGGAACGCGAGCGAGGTGGTAGCAAAACCGCCGGGAACACGGACGCCAGCCTCTGCCAACTGGGAGATCATCTCCCCCAGCGAAGAGTTCTTGCCGCCGACGGTTTCCACGTCATGCATGCGCAACTGCTCGAACGGCAGCACATAGGCGCCGTTATCTGCCTGGTTAGTCATAAAAGCCTCAAAAACAAAGTAAGAAATCGGTGTCACCGACCGGTATGTTGTTGGGGTTCTGTTCCCGGCGGATCGCTTGGCTAAACCATTCCGGAGCGCGTGCGGATGCTGCGGCGCACATTGTCGACAATCGTGCCGCAGATCGTTGCTGCACCGGCGCGTACGGAATTGCTTAGCCAAAAGATCGCCGCTATTCTACCGTGCCGCACCGCACTTTCGCGTGGCAGCCTCAAAAATTGACCAGACATGTCCCTTCCCGAAGCGCCTGATGCGCCCCAACAGGCGCCTGCGCCCGGCACGGCGGCAAGCCCTGCCACCTCTCCCGCCGCGTCGCCCCCGGCCACCGCCAGCACTGGCGATCGCCCTGCCATCCGTACGGTTTTTATCGTATCGGACGGCACCGGCATCACGGCCGAGACCTTCAGCCACTCCATTCTGGCCCAGTTCGAAATGCGCTTCCGCAAGGTGCGGATGCCGTTCGTGGACACACCGGAAAAGGCACACGTGGCCGTCGGCAAGATCAACGAGGCGTTCTATAACGAGGGCGTGCCGCCCATCGTGTTCACCACGCTGGTCAATGCCGAGGCTAACAAGGCCCTGCGGCGCGCCAAGGCGATGATCCTGGACATGTTCCAGACCTTCATCGAGCCGCTGGAAAAGGAGCTGGGCCTCAAGTCCACACATGCAATCGGCCGCTTCCACCAGAATGCGGACACTGAGGCCTACAAGAACCGGATCGAGGCGATCAACTTCTCGCTGGCCCACGACGACGGCCAGTCGCACAAGAACCTGGAAGAAGCCGACGTGATCCTGGTGGGTGTGTCGCGCAGCGGCAAGACGCCGACGAGCCTGTACCTGGCCATGCAATACGGGCTGAAGGCCGCCAACTATCCGCTGATCCCGGACGATTTCGAGCGCGGCCGCCTGCCGTCGGCGCTCTACGCGTTCAAGCCCAAGATCTTCGGGCTCTCGATCGACCCGCAGCGTCTCACCGAGATCCGCAACGAACGGCGCCCGGGCAGCAAATACGCGGCACTGGAGAACTGCCGCTACGAGGTCAACGAGGCCGAGGCCATGATGCGCCGCGAAGGCATCAAGTGGCTCAGTTCGACGCACAAGTCGATCGAGGAGATTGCCACGACAATCCTCCAGGAAATCAAGATCGACCGCGACAACTATTGAGATTTTGAGAATCGTCCCGTAGCGCTGGAGGCGCTACGGGGTCACCATCGGATGGTCAATCACTCACTGCGAGGAAATATGACCACCATGGTTGCTGGCCACTCCTTCCTACCCCCTCCCGGCAATGACGGGCGCCGCCAGCGCGATCGCCCGCCCCCGCCGCCCGTGCGGCACACGCTTGGCATGCGCATCGCCAGCGTCATCTTCGCAGCCGTTGTCGCATCGCTCGGGGGAATTTTCGGCATCATCGAGCTGAGCGCCCGGCACACGCGTGCCGCCATTGATGGCGAGCTTAAGGCCATTCACGCCCAGCAAGAAGCCCATAGCCAACGGTTGGATCGGTTCGAATCGGCGGTCCTGTATCAGTTCGGCCAGGTCAACGAGCGGTTCGACAAGCTGGACGCACGGATGGACAAATCGGAAGCCCGGATGGATCGCATGGAAGACCGGCACGAGCGGGGATTGGCGCGACTGGAAGGCAAGATCGACAGGATCGCCGAGCACATCGGGATGTACAGCGGCGCGCGGCGGTTGCCGGCCACTCGCCAGCCGAACTCCTGATGTCAGCGCGATGCCGCGCGCCGCTGCCTGACCGTTTCAAACAGGCAGACAGCGGTCGCCGCCGCCACATTCAGCGACTCAAGGCCGCCCGGCTGCGGAATGCCGACGGTCCGCGAGACGCGTGCCATCCATTCCGGACTGACACCTGCGCCTTCGTTGCCGACGACCCAGCCCACCGGCTGGCGGAGATCGGTATCGAATACGGCTGCATCGGCATGCGACGACGTCGCCAGCAACGGCACGGCAAGCCGGCTTTCGAGCATCTCGAGCGTGCAGTGCTCGACGATATTGAGGTGGAAATTCGCACCCATGCCCGCGCGCAGGGTCTTGACCGACCACGCAAACGCGCAGCCCGTGGTCAGGAAGGCGTGCGGAATCCCCGCAGCGGCAGCGCTGCGCAAGATCGATCCGACATTGCCGGCGTCTTGCACGCCGTTCAGGATCACGCAATCCGTGTCGATCGTGGACGGCAGGTGCCCGCCGGGCGTGTCGATCACGAGCATCAGGTCGATGCCGTTCACCACACTCGTAATCTGCGCGAACAGCGCATCCGCCAGCAGGACAACGCGGTCCGGATCAATGCCTTCCAGCAGTGGGCGCACTTCGGCGTGATCGTAGTGCCGCTCTGACACGACGCAACTGGTCGGCTGCCCTCGCGCGGCCACATACGCCTGCGCGAGGTGCACGCCATCGAGCACGGACTGCCCCGCCTTGCGGCGTGCGTGCGTGGACCCAGTAAGGGCCTTCAGGTGCTTGAACAGCGCATTGTCGCGCGAGGTGACGTGCTTCAAGGATGTGTCTCAGAAAGGCAGCGCGTCGCGCTCCAGCACCACCCGCACCGGCGCAAACGAGCGGCGGTGATGCGGTGTCGCACCAAACTGCTGGAGCGCGGCCAGATGCTGGGGCGTGGGATAGCCCACGTGGGCATCGAAGCCGTACTGGGGATATTCCAGGTGCAGCGCGTGAAGCTCGCGATCGCGGGCCACCTTGGCAAGGATCGACGCAGCGGAAATGGCTCGCACCTTGGCGTCGCCCTTCACGATGGCCTCGACCGGATACGGGACCTGCGGACAGCGATTGCCATCGACCTGCACCAGATCGGGCAAGATGCCGCTCGCCGTCAGGCCCGCCACGGCGCGCTGCATCGCCAGCATGGAAGCGTGCAGGATATTCAGCGAGTCGATTTCCTCGACCGAAGCCGACGCGATGTGCCAGCCGATCGCCCGCTCGCAGATGCGTTCGAACAGTACCGCGCGCTTATCGGCGCTCAGGATCTTCGAGTCGGCGAGGCCCCGGATTTGCCGCTCCGGGTTCAGGATCACGGCGGCGGCATAGACCGGCCCCGCCAGCGGACCGCGCCCGGCCTCATCCACGCCACAAAGATGGCGTACGACGGCAACGGTTTGGGTCAACTCCAGCCCCATCTGCGGCGACGGACCCTTGCCGGTTTTCTGGCTGGCCATCAGCGCACACCCCGTTCGTGCATGAGATCCACCACCACGCCGGCGGCGAGGTTGGCCGTGTCGCGCTTCAGCGTCTCGTGCATCGTCGTGAAATGTTCCCGCAAGAAGGCGATATTGCCCTCGTCGTTCAGTTGCAGCAGCGTCTCGCGCGCCAGCGCCTCCGGCGTGGCGTCGTCCTGGAGCAGTTCTGGCACCACGAACCGCCCTGACAGAATATTAGGCAAGCCCACGTAAGGCAGGTAGCCCTGTCGCTTCATGATCTGCGCGGTGAGCCAGGGCACCTTGTACGAGATGACCATCGGCTTCTTGTAGAGCGCTGCCTCGAGCGTAGCCGTACCGCTGGCCAGCAGCACGACGTCGGCGGCTTCCATGGCCAGATGCGACTGGCCATCCACCACGGTCAGGTCGATCTCCGGATAGCGCTCGTGCAGCCCGCGGATAATCTCGTGCAGCGGCGCGCTGGCTGCCGGCAGAACGAATGCCAGGTTGCCGTCCATGCGATGCATGCGTGCCATGGCCGCAAAGAACGTCGCGCCAAGGTTGCGCACCTCGGACTGCCGGCTACCCGGCAGCACCGCGACGATGCGCTTGCCTTCGGGCAGGCCAAGCTCTTCCCGCGCGCCCTGGACGTCAGGCACCATCGGAATCACATCGGCCAACGGATGACCGACGTAGGTCGCCGGAATGCCGGCCTTCGCATAGATCTCGGGCTCGAACGGGAACAGGCAGAGGATGTGGTCCACCGCGCGCGCGATGGTACGAATGCGCCCGCCGCGCCACGCCCAGATTGACGGGCTGACGAAATGCACGACAGGGATGCCCGAGCGGCGCAGGGGCACTTCCAATCCGAAATTGAAGTCGGGCGCGTCTACGCCGATGAAACACAGCGGCGGATTGGCCAGCAGCTTCTCGCGAATTGCCCGGCGCGTTGCCAGGATTTCCCGCAGCGAACCGAGCACCTCCACATAGCCGTTGACGGAGAGCGTCTCCATCGGCCAGTGCGAGACGAAGCCCTGCGCCATCATGCGGCGGCCGCCGATGCCCGCGAAGTCCACGGACTCGCCCAGCCGCGCATGAAGCCCTTCAAGCAGGAGCGATGCCAGCAAATCGCCGGAAGCCTCCCCGGCAACCATGGCAATCGTGCCACGCTTGTTGACATTCGCCCGAGCTACGGCGGGCGGATCGGCCTGCACTGCGGCGTGAATCATGTGCGGCGCGGCTTAGCGGACGATGCCGCGCTGCGTCGCGGCCAGGAATTCGACGAAGGCACGCAGTGGCGCGCCGGTAGCCGCATCGGTCTGGCCCAGCAGGGCCGAGATCTCGCTGCGCGCCTCGTCGAAGCCCAAGTCTGACTTGTACAGCAGCTTGTAGGCCTGGCGCAGGGCGGCGATCTGGCCGGCATCAAAGCCCCGGCGACGCAGACCTTCCACGTTGACACCGTGCGGCGTGGCCTTGTTGCCGTTCTTGTCGCTCGCGGCGATCACGAATGGCGGCACATCCTGGACGAGCGCCGACGCGCCGCCCAGCATCGCATGGGCGCCGATGCGCACGAACTGGTGCACGCCGCTCATGCCGCCGAGAATGGCCCAGTCGCCCACTTCCACGTGGCCTGCGATCTGCGCGTTGCTCGAAAACACCGTGTTGTTTCCCACGCGGCAGTCGTGCGCGATGTGCACGTAGGCCATGATCCAGTTGTCGTTGCCGAGGCTGGTCACGCCCTGGTCCTGCACCGTGCCGGTGTGGATCGTCGTAAACTCGCGAATCGTGTTGCGGTCGCCAATCTCGAGCCGGGTGGGCTCGTTGGCGTACTTCATGTCCTGAGGCGTGCCGCCCACCGAGGCGTACGGCCCGATGCGGTTGCCTTCGCCGATGGTGGTATGGCCTTCGACGGTGGTATGCGAGCCGATCCGGGTGCCGCTGCCAATCCGCACGTTCGGACCGATGATGGAAAACGGACCGACGGTCACGTCGGCGGCAAGTTCTGCCTTCGGGTCGACCAGTGCGCTGGGATGGATTTGCGTCATACGTCCTGTCCTGTGGTCTGAATTCGGTTGAGTCCCGCGCGTTGCCACGCGGGACGGGGCCCATGGGTGGGCGCGGCGGCGCCGATCAGCCTTCGGCCTGCTTGACCGTGCACATCAGTTCCGCTTCGCAGGCGATTTCGCCGTCCACGGTGGCGCTGGCCTTGAACTTCCAGATGCCGCGAATGTAGCGCTCGACGGTCACGTTCAGGTGCAGCTGGTCGCCGGGGTAGACCACACGCTTGAAGCGCGCGCCATCGATACCCACGAAGTAGTACAGCGCGCCTTCCTTGCGCTCCATATCGGCGCCGAAGGTCAGCAGGCCGGCCGACTGCGCCAGGGCCTCGAGGATCATCACGCCCGGCATCACGGGTTGATCGGGAAAGTGCCCCATGAAGTACGGCTCGTTGATCGTGACGTTCTTAAGCGTCTTGATCCGCTTCTGCGGCTCGAACTCCAGCACGCGATCGACGAGCAGGATCGGGTACCGATGCGGCAGCAGCTTCAGGATCTTGCGGATGTCGATGTCGGATGCGGTCATGATGATTTCTCTTCGTCTTGTTTGGTATTGGACCCGGCGGACTGGCCGCGCAGGCGGCGTTCCAGCGTGACCACGCGCTCGCGCAGCTTGGACAATCCGCGCACGATGGCCGCATTGCGCTCCCACTCGCCATGCGTCGTGAACGGAAACACGCTGGTGTAATGCCCCCCGGGTTTCGTAATCGATTTGGTAATCGAGGTGCCGCCGGACACCGTCGTCCGGTCGGCGATATTCAAATGGCCCGCGAAATTGGCCGATCCGCCAATCACGCAGAAACGGCCGATGCGGGTGCTGCCGGCCACCGCCGCGCAGCCCGCAATGACCGTATGGGCGCCCACCCGCACGTTGTGCGCGATCTGGACCTGGTTGTCGAGCTTGCAGCCCTCCTCGATGACCGTATCGGCCATCGCGCCGCGGTCGATGGCCGTATTGGCGCCCACTTCCACGTCATTGCCCAGCACGGCACGGCCAACCTGCGGAATTTTCACGTATTCCACCCCGGCCGGACCGATGTCCGGCGCGAAGCCAAAGCCATCCGCGCCCACTACCACGCCGCTGTGCAGGATGTTGCGCGCACCCACCACGCAACGATGATAGACGGAAACGTTCGCGTAAATGAGCGTATCGTCGCCGATCTCCGCGCCTGCGCCGATAAAGGCATTCGCCAGGACCCTTACCCGCTCGCCCAGCCGCGCGCCAGCCTCGATCACCACGTTGGGGCCGATAAAGCAGGACGCCGGCACCACGGCATCGGCGGCCACGCTCGCGCGCGGGTCGATGCCAGTGCGCGGATCGGCATTCGCCTCACGGTCGAAGCGCTGCGCCACGCGGGCAAAGCAGACATACGGGTTGCGGGCGACCAGCCAGTTGCGGCCGTCGGCCTGGCCATCGGCGCGAATACGCTCGAGGTCGGCCGGCGAGACGATGACGGCGCTGGCATTGGAGGCCAGCGCCTGCGGCAGGTACAGCGGATTGGACAGGAAAGACAGGTCACCGGGGCCGGCCTGGTCGAGCGGCGCCAGGCCGCGCACGGCGAGGTCGGGATCACCCACAACCTGCGCGCCGTTTTCGGTGGCGAGCTGACCCAGTGTGGGTGTCTGCATGGCGGTACTTCCTTGAAGAACGAGACAGCGACGAACGAGCGCGCGCCGCTTACTTGCTGCCGGCGTTGAGCGCCTTCATCACGTCATCGGTAATGTCGATGCGTGGATTGACGTACACCGCTTCCTGCACGATCAGATCGTACTTGCGCTGCTCGGCAATCTGACGGATCACCCGGTTCGCGCGCTCCAGTACCTGGGCCAGTTCCTCGTTACGGCGCTGGTTCAGGTCCTCGCGGAACTCGCGTTGCTTGCGCTGGAACTCGCGATCGAGATCGGCCACTTCGCGCTGGCGGCGCTGGCGGTCGGAATCGGCCAGCACAGCCGTGTCCTTGTCGAGCTTGTCGGCCATGCCCTTGATCTTCTGGGCCATGTCCTGCAGTTCGCGATCGCGCTTCGAGAATTCCTGCTCGAGCTTGACCTGGGCAGCCTTGGCCGGCTGCGAGTCACGCAGAATACGTTCCGAGTTGACCGCGGCAATGCGTGCCTCCTGAGCCATCGCCGGGGCGGCTACGCACAGGGCCGCTGCGGCCAGCGCTGCGGCGCTCAGGGATTTCATCAGTGGTGTATGGAGTTTCATGAAACAAATCCTTTTTGGGGATCAGAACGCGGTACCGATCTGGAACTGGAATCGCTGTACGCGATCCGTATCGTCCTTCTTCAGCGGGAAGCCCATGCTGACCTTCAGCGGGCCGATCGGCGACAGCCACGACATGCCGAAGCCGGTCGAGTACTTGAGGTCGCTGAACGTAATCGGTGCACCTTCCTGGTACACGTTACCAAAGTCGAAGAACGTGAACAGGCGCAGCGTGCGGTCAACACCCGAGCCCGGCAGCGGGAACACAAATTCCACGTTACCGATCAGCTTGGACGCACCACCCACCGGGTTGCCGTTCTGGTCCTTCGGACCAAGCGTGCTGGTCTGGTAGCCGCGCACCGAGCCGATACCACCGGCGTAGAAGTACTTGAACACCGGGAACGGCGTGTCGCCGTAGCCGTGGCCGTACGCCACTTCGCCGTTGAAGGCCAGTGTAAAGGCCTTGGAGATCGGATAGAAGTACTGCTGCTGGAAGCTGGCGCGATAGTACTGCGTATCGCCGCCCGGCACGCCCACTTCGAGGTTGGCCTGCGTGTATGGACCCTTGGTCGGGATCAGCGCACTGTCGCGACGGTCACGGGCCCAGCCAATCGTGAACGGGAAGTTGTTGATCGGGTCGCCGCTGCTCTTGCCGATCTTGTTCAGCCACGCGGTGTACTGGGTCGGCGTGTTGACGGAGGTATGCACCTCGGTGCGCTCGTAACCGATACCGAAGAACACCGTGTCATTCTCGGAGAACGGCACGCCGAACTTGAAGCCGCCGCCGGCCGAGACGATCTTGTAGTCCTGGTCGCCGGTGTAGTACAGCGGACGGGAGGTACGGTAGTAGATGTCCGTGGAACGGCTGATGCCATCCACCGTGAAGTACGGGTCGTACTGCGTCAGCGAGATGGTCCGGAACGACTTGGCCGTGTTCACGTCCAGGCCCAGGCTGGTACCGGAGCCGAACACGTTGTCCTGGCGCAAGCCGGCCTGCAGCACGAGCTTGTCAGTCGACGAAAAACCCAGGCCCAGGCTGATCTGGCCGGTCGGCTTCTCGGTCACGTTCACGTTGACATCCACCTGGTCGGGCGCGCCGGCCACGTCCTCGGTGGTGATATTCGTGTCCGTGAAGTAGCCGGTACGGTTGATACGGGCCTGCGACTGCGTGAGCTTCTCGCTGTCGAACCACGAGCTTTCCATCTGGCGCATTTCGCGGCGCACCACTTCGTCGCGGGTCTTGCTGTTGCCCACCACGTTCACGCGGCGTACATACACGCGGCGGCCGGGGTCGACCATCAGCGTCAGCGCCACTTCGCGCGTTTCCTGGTTGACCTGGGGCTGCGGATTGATAGTCGTGAACGCGTAGCCGTAGGTACCCAGCAGATCCGTGATGGACTTGGTGCTGGCCGTCAGCTTTTCGGACGAGAAGATATCGCCCTTCTTCAGCTGCAGCAGCTTTTCCATCTCGGCCTGCTTGCCGAGCAGTTCGCCGGCCAGGCGAATGTCGGACACCTTGTACTGATCGCCTTCCTTGATGTTCAGCGTCAGGAAGATGTCCTTCTTGTCCGGCGTGATCGAGACCTGCGTGGACTCGATCTGGAACTCCAGGTAGCCGCGGTTCAGGTAGTACGAGCGCAGCGCTTCCAGGTCGGCCGTGAGCTTCTGCTTCGAGTACAGGTCGTTCTTGGTGTACCAGGACAGCCAGTTCGGCGTGGAGAGCTGCATCTCGTCGCGCAGCGTGCTTTCCTTGAAAGCCTTGTTGCCGACGATATTGATCTGGCGGATCTTGGCGACCGGGCCTTCTTCCACGTTGAACACCACGGACACGCGATTGCGGTCCACCGGCGTCACCGTGGTCTGCACGTCGGCAGCGTAGTAGCCGCGCGCCACGTACTGGCGCTTCAGCTCCTGCTCGGCCTTGTCGATCAGGGCCTTGTCGTAGTAGCGCGCTTCAGCCACGCCCACCGCGCGCAGCGAACGGCGCAGCGTGTCCTTGTCGAATTCCTTGATGCCGACGAACTCGAGCTGCGAGATGGCCGGGCGCTCTTCCACCTGGACCACGAGCACGCCCTCTTCGGCGCGGATCTGCACGTCCTTGAAGAAACCGGTATTGTAGAGTGCGCGAATCGCATCGGCGCCCTTGTCGTCGGTGAAGGTCTCCCCGACGCGCACAGGCAGATAGCCGAACACAGTGCCCGGCTCCACGCGCTGCAGGCCTTCCACGCGGATGTCCCTGACCACAAACGGGTCGGCGGCCCAGCCCGCCGGGCTCCAGGCCGCGATAATGGCACTCGTCAGCACGCCCAGCGAGATGCGCTTATGTCTGATCAACGTGAATCCCCTATTCCTCTTCGATTTCATGCAGGGTATTGGCTCCGATGCCGTCCCGACGCCGTCCATGATGACGCCTGGCTTTGCTGACAAGGCCGTCCCCTCCCGACGGGTTCGACGACACCGCCGGGACGCGACCTTCTTCGGCCGACGGCCGGTTTCGGCTACGCGGATCTAGCCGCGCGCAAGAAACAGTCGGCTGACGTCATTGAACAAAGCGAGTGAGGTCAGGAGCAAGATGCACGCGATGCCGACCTTCTGCAGCATCGCCTGCCAGTGATCTGGTACGGGCCTGCCAGTCAAAAATTCCACGCAATAATACAGCAAATGCCCCCCATCCAGAACCGGAATGGGTAACAAATTGAGCACACCGAGGCTGACGCTGACCAGCGCCAGGAAGCTGATAAACGGCTGCCAACCCATGTTGGCGGCACGGCCGGCGTAGTCCGCCACCGTGAGCGGGCCGCTCAGATTCTGCAATGACGCCTGCCCCACCAGCATCTTGCCGAGCAGTTTCAGGGACAGCGTGCTGGTGCTCCAGACCTGGTCGGCTGCCCGCACCACGGCCTGCCACGGCGCGTAGCGGACGATCTCGGTCTGCACCGCCTGGTTCAGCGCGGCGCCCAGCTTGCCCGTGGGGCCTGCCGCCGCCCCGCTGGCGTCCTTCGCACCGTCCGGGGCCGGGGCTGCGTCCAGCTTGACCGGCACATCCAGCCGCTGCCCATTACGTTCTATGCCCAGCGTGACCTGCTCGCCCGGCCGCGCCCGTACCGCGCGGATCAGCTCGCTCGCCTGCGTCAGGGGCTGGCCCTGCCATGCCACCACACGGTCGCCGGCCTTCAGCCCAGCCCGCTGCGCCGCCGAATCCGGCACGATTTCCGTAATCGTAACCGGCCCGCCCTTCAGGTACAGGCCGAGCGTGGCCAGCGGGTCCTGTTCGGGATTGCCGCCGGTATTGGGCAGGCGAGGCAGCCGGATGTCGCGCTCGGCCCCATCGGTGCCGCGCACGCGCAGCACGGCGCTGGCGTCGCCAAAACCTTCGGCGAACACGGCCATGCGGAGGTCATTCCAGGACTGGACCGGCTCGGTCCGGTCGTTGGCGGTCAGCGACAAAACGCGGTCGCCGTCCCGCACACCGGCCTGGGCAGCCACGGTGCCGGCCGCGGGGGTTGCCACCAGGGGTACCGGCTCGCGCATGCCGCCGGCGAACAGCACTATATATAGAAGGATGGCCAGCGCAAAGTTGGCCACCGGCCCGGCTGCGACGATCACGAAGCGCTTGCCCACCGGCTGCCGGTTGAACGCGCGCGGCAAGTCTTCCGGGGGGATGGGGGGATCGGTCTCGGGGTCCCGCTCGCGCTCGTCGAGCATCTTGACGTAGCCGCCCAGGGGGATCGCGGCGAGCGTCCACTCGGTGCGGTCAGGCCCCTTGCTGGTCCAGCGCGCCAACGACCGGCCGAAGCCGATCGAGAACCGCAACACCTTGACGCCGCACGCGCGAGCGGCCAGGTAGTGCCCCATCTCGTGCACGAAAATCAGAATGCACAGGGCGACGACGAACGCAATTACGGTCTGCATGACAAATCACCCTCTCCAGAGCTAGCCGCGCCGAGGCGCGACGGCGCTACCTACTTAGCGGCTGGCCAGCCGCGTCAGCAATGCCTGCGCGGCACGCCGTGCCGCAGCATCGGCCGCCAGCACGCCTTCGAGTGTCTCGGCCGAGCCAGACTGCGGCTGCTCGAGCACGCCGGCTACCACGCGGGCAATATCGGTAAATCGGATCGCCCCGCCGAGGAAGGCCTCCACGGCCACCTCGTTCGCGGCGTTCAGCACGGCGGGGGCTAGCCCGCCCGCGCGCAATGCATCAAAGGCTAGCCCCAGGCAGGGGAAGCGATCAAGGTCAGGAATCTCAAAATGCAGGCCGCCGGCGACGGTCAGGTCGAGCGGGCTCACCCCGGAGTCGATCCGCTCCGGGTACGCCATGCCATAGGCGATGGGCGTGCGCATGTCGGGGTTGCCAAGCTGGGCGAGCACCGAACCATCGGCGTACGCCACCATCGAATGAACGATGCTTTGCGGGTGGATCAGCACCTCGATCTTGTCCGCCGGAGCGCCGAACAGCCAATGGGCCTCGATGACCTCGAGCCCCTTGTTCATCATCGTGGCGGAATCCACCGAGATCTTGCGGCCCATCACCCATTTGGGGTGGGCGCAGGCCTGATCGGGCGTGATGTCGTGCAAGGTGGACGGATCACGCGTCCGGAACGGGCCACCCGACGCGGTTAGCAGCACCTTGGACACGCCCGCGCCGTAGCGCGGGTCGCTGGTCGGCAGGCACTGGAAGATCGCGTTGTGTTCACTGTCGATGGGCAGCAGCGTGGCGCCGTGCTCGCGCACCGCGTCCATGAAGATGGCGCCCGACATGACCAGCGATTCCTTGTTGGCCAGCAGCACGCGCTTGCCCGCCCGTGCGGCGGCGAGCGAGGAACGGAGCCCGGCCGCGCCGACGATGGCGGCCATCACGGCATCGGTGCCGTCATCGGCGGCGATCGACTCCAGCGCGGCTTCGCCGTAGCTGACCTCGGTCTTTACGCCGGCATCGCGCAGCAGCGTCTCGAGCTGGCGTGCCGCATCGGCGGAGCCCACCACGGCACGCGCCGGGCGGAATTCCACGCAGGCCGCTGCCAGCTTCTCCACCTGACGGTGGGCGCTCAACGCATGCACGGTGTAGCGGTCCGGATGCCGACGCACTACGTCGAGTGTGCTTTCGCCGATGGAGCCCGTGGCGCCCAGGATGGTAATGCGTTGCATAGGAACCAGATAACCAAATTCAGATTGTGATCACATCCAGGCCAGCAGCAGCGCCGCCAGCGGGAACACCGGAATGAGCGCGTCGATGCGATCGAGTACGCCGCCGTGCCCGGGCAGCAGCCGGCTGCTGTCCTTCTTGCCGATCTGACGCTTGAGCAGCGACTCGAACAGGTCGCCGATAACGCTGGCCGCCACGAGCAGCGTGGAGAGGCCGATCATCAGCCCCAGCCCACCCTGATCGGCGACGCGCGAAAACCAGGTCGGTGCGAAGGCATGGGTGGTGCCAAGCGCCACGGCCACGATCATCACCAGCAGCCAGCCGCCAACCGCACCCTCCCAGGACTTGCCCGGGCTGATGGTTGGCGCCAGTTTGCGCTTGCCGATGGCCTTGCCGACGAAATAGGCGCCGATATCGGCCGCCCAGACCAGCACGGCCGCCGACAGCAGTACCGCGATGCCTTCGGCCCGCAGCACCATCACGGCGTGACCGAACGCTGGCAGCATGATCAGCCCAAGGATGGCGCCAAGCACCGTGAACCCCGGCGTCGCCTTGCGCACGCCCCGTGCCAGCAGCACCAGCGCCACGCCCCAGGCCACCAACGCGGCGGCCAGCAGGAAATGGATGGCACGGCGTTCGGGCGCGTCATGGAAGTAAATCAGCACCAGCAGGCAGGCCACCGCGTAGACGTAGGGCCAGAAACGGCGCAGCCCGATCAGTCGCCCGAACTCCCATCCGGCCAGCAGCACGATCACGGCGATCAGCCCCGCCAGCCACATCACGGGCGCCAGGAACAGGATCGGCAGGATCAACAGCAACAGGCACAGGGCGGTAATGACGCGGGTGATGAGCATGCGCTGCGGTTTCCTTTGAAGGTGGGATCAGGACAGGCCGGTCGCGGCGAGCCGCTCAGGCCGTACCAGACAGACCGGGCGCCACCAGTTGGGCGCTGGTCCGGCCAAAGCGCCGCTCGCGCTGCCGGTACGAGGCGAAAGCCTTGTCCAGCTCGGCGGCGTCGAAATCGGGCCAGTAGGTATCGGTGAAGTACAGCTCGGAATACGCGAGCTGCCATAGCAGGAAATTGCTGATGCGCTGCTCGCCGCCGGTGCGAATGAACAGGTCCGGCTCGGGCGCATAGGACATCGCCAGGTGCGGCGCCAGCACAGCCTCGTCGATGGCATCCGGGTCGAGCATCGGCGAGCGGGCCAGCATCTTGCGCATGGCCTGAAGCAGGTCCCAGCGGCCGCCGTAGTTCGCGGCGATGGTCACCGTCAGGCCGGTATTGCCGGCGGTGCGGGCCTCCGCATCGCGGATCAGCTGCTGGATGCGCGGGCTGAAGCGCCCGAGGTCGCCCACCACGCGCACGCGGATGTCATTGGCATGCATCTTGACCACCTCGCGGCGCAAGGCGGTCATGAACAGGCGCATCAGGAACGACACCTCATCCGCCGGACGGCGCCAGTTCTCCGAACTGAACGCGAACAGCGTGAGGAACTGCACGCCGCGGGTGGCACAGGCCTCCACCACCGCGCGTACCGCGTCCAGGCCACGGCTGTGGCCTGCCACGCGGGGCAGATGACGCTGGGTCGCCCAACGGCCGTTGCCATCCATGATGATGGCAACGTGGCGGGGCACGTAAGTGGTATCGGGAACGCCGAGCGTCGAACTGATGTGCTGCATGGATTCGCGGACGGGGACGGAGCCGGCGGGGTTCCCGCCGGGCGGCCGTCAGACCGTCATGATCTCCTTTTCTTTTTCGGCCACGAGCTTGTCGATCTCGGCCACGAACTTGTCCGTCAGCTTCTGGACTTCATCCTGGCCGCGGCGCTCGTCGTCCTCGGAAATGGTCTTGTCCTTGACGAGCTTCTTGAACTGCTCCATGGCGTCGCGGCGCAGGTTGCGCACGGCCACCTTGGCACCTTCGGCCTCGCCCTTGACCACCTTCGTCAGCTCCTTGCGGCGCTCTTCGGTCAGTGCGGGCATCGGCACACGGATGGTTTCACCCATGGTGGCCGGGTTCAGGCCCAGGTCGGCGTCGCGGATGGCTTTTTCCACCGCGCCCACCATCTTCTTCTCCCAGGGCTGCACGCTGATCGTGCGCGCATCGGCCAGGCCGACATTGGCCACCTGGCTGATCGGCACCATCGAGCCGTAGTAGTCCACCTGGACGTGATCGAGCAGACCGGTGTGGGCACGACCGGTACGAATTTTCGCCAGATCGGCCCTGAAGGCTTCGATCGACTTCTGCATCTTCTGCTCGGCGCTCTTCTTTGTGTCGGCGACGCTCATGTTTACCTCCGGAAATCAGCCAGACAGGATCCCGCCGGACGGGATCGAAAATGAATCATTCTACTCTCAGGCCGGGCCGAATCCGCATTGTGACGCGGCCCGCCGTCGTCATACGTGCACCAGCGTACCTTCGTCTTCGCCGAGGATCACGCGCTTCAGCGCACCCGGCTTGACGATGGAGAACACCTTGATCGGCAGCTTCTGGTCGCGGCACAGCGCGAAGGCCGTGGCGTCCATGACCTGCAGGTTGCGCGAGATGGCCTCGTCGAACGTGATGGTGGTGTAGCGCGTGGCGCTGGGGTCCTTCTTGGGGTCGGCCGTGTACACGCCGTCCACCTTGGTGGCCTTGAGCACGACTTCCGCGCCGATTTCCGCGCCGCGCAGCGCGGCGGCGGTGTCGGTGGTGAAGAACGGGTTGCCGGTGCCGGCCGCGAAAATCACGACCTTGCCCTCTTCCAGCTGGCGGATGGCGCGCGGGCGGATATAAGGCTCGACCACCTGGTCCATGCGCAGCGCCGATTGCACGCGGCCTTCGATATTCGCGTGGCGCATGGCGTCCTGCAGGGCCAGCGCGTTCATCATGGTGGCCAGCATGCCCATGTAGTCGGCCGTGGCACGGTCCATGCCGGCGGCGCCGCCGGCCACGCCACGGAAGATGTTGCCGCCGCCGATGACCACGGCGACCTGGACGCCCAGCTTCACGATCTCGGCAATGTCGTTGACCATGCCCTCGATGGTGGCGCGGTTGATGCCGAAGGCATCGTCGCCCATCAGGGCCTCACCGGAAAGTTTAAGTAGGACGCGCTTGTAGGCTGGCATGTTCACCCTCGGGCTGGTTCTTGATCGCTCGTTCGAACGGATGGATTGGCGCGCGCGAGCCGGGCTGCCGGGGCTTGTGACCCCGGCTCGGCTCAGGGCCGCGCGGAAATACGGAATTGCGGGACAGCTCGAAGCCGGTTTTCGCTGTCATCTGCCGGCATCGTTACGCGAACCTCGCCTAACATGCAGGTGACTGCGGAAATCGACTGATACAGCCGCGGCGCCCGGCGTTCTGCCTGACGCGCTTGTGCAGAGGGGCACCTTGCGGCGCCCCTCGGCATTATACGGTGGCGGAATCGGCCCTTAACGAAAAAGGCCGCTCCCCCACCCTGACGATCAGCCCTTCTGGGCGGCAGCCACCTGGGCGGCCACTTCAGCAGCGAAGTCGTCCTGCTTCTTCTCGATGCCCTCGCCCACCACGTACAGGGTGAAACCCTTCACCGTGGTGTTGACGGCCTTCAGCATCTGCTCGACGGTCTGCTTGTCGTTCTTCACGAACGGCTGGTTGAACAGCGAGACTTCCTTCAGGTACTTCTGGACCGAGCCTTCGACCATCTTGGCGACGATCTCGGCCGGCTTGCCCGACTCGGCAGCCTTCTGCTCGGCGATGCTGCGCTCCTTGGCGATCAGCTCGGCGGGCACCTGGTCCGACGACAGCGACACCGGCTTCATGGCGGCCACGTGCATGGCCACGTCCTTGGCAGCGGTTTCGTCGCCGTCGAACTCGACCATCACGCCGATGCGCGTGCCGTGCAGGTACGACACCAGCTTGCCGCCATTGGCGTAGCGGGTGAAGCGGCGGATCGTCAGGTTCTCGCCGATCTTGCCGATCAGCGCGGCACGGGTGGTTTCCACCGACACGCCGTCGATTTCCAGCGCCGACAGGGCAGCCACGTCAGCCGGGTTCTGCTTGGCGATCAGTTCGGCGACCTTGGCCGAGAAAGCCAGGAAGTCGTCGTTCTTCGACACGAAGTCGGTTTCGCAGTTCAGCTCGACCAGGACGCCGGTCGTGCCGTCGATGTACGAGGCCACCACGCCTTCGGCGGTCACGCGCGACGCAGCCTTGCTGGCCTTGTTGCCCAGCTTGACGCGCAGCAGCTCTTCAGCCTTGTCCAGGTCGCCATTGGCTTCCGTCAGGGCCTTCTTGCATTCCATCATCGGCGCGTCGGTCTTCGCGCGCAGTTCTGCAACCATGCTTGCGGTAATTGCCGCCATTTGTCACTCCTTGATTGGTTCGGGCCGATGTCCCGCCTGCTTCCGGGACACCCGCCGGTGTCTGATCAACTTGGGTCCGGCTCACCCGCGGCGAATCGTATTCGCGGCGGATGACAACAAAGTCAGTTTCAGCTTGCGGCGCACTGCGTTTCGCAGTTTGCAAAAAGGGGGCGCCAGAAGTGCCCCCTTTTCCATGTGCCGCAAGGCGGGCGCCGGCGGCCGGTGTACCCCGGCCTCAGGCGCCAGCGGGCAATCAGCCTTCCTGGACTTCGACGAATTCGTCGCCGCCACGTGCAGCTTCCACCACTTCTTGAACCGCATTGGCGCGGCCTTCCAGGATGGCGTCGGCCACGCCGCGCACGTACAGGGCCACGGCCTTGCTCGAGTCGTCGTTACCCGGGATCACGTAATCGATGCCTTCCGGCGAGTGGTTCGTGTCAACCACGCCGATCACGGGGATGCCCAGCTTGGCGGCTTCCGTCACGGCGATCTTGTGGTAGCCCACGTCCACCACGAAGATGGCGTCAGGCACGCCGCCCATGTCCTTGATGCCGCCGATGGACTTTTCCAGCTTGGCCATCTCGCGCTCGAACATCAGCGCTTCCTTCTTGCTCATGGTGTCCAGCGCGCCGGCTTCCTTGGCGGCTTCCATGTCCTTCAGGCGCTTGATCGAGATCTTGACGGTCTTGAAGTTCGTCAGCATGCCGCCGAGCCAGCGGGCGTCGACGTAGGGCATGCCAGCGCGGCCAGCTTCTTCAGCCAGGATTTCGCGCGATTGACGCTTGGTACCCACGAAAAGCACGCTACCGCGGTTTGCTGCCAGTTGACGCACGTACTTCATCGCGTCCTGGAACATCGGCAGGGTCTTTTCGAGGTTGATAATGTGGATCTTGTTGCGATGACCGAAGATGAAGGGGGCCATCTTCGGGTTCCAGAAGCGGGTTTGGTGGCCAAAGTGGCAACCGGCTTCCAGCATTTCGCGCATAGTCACGGACATGAGAGGTACTCCAATAGGGTTAGGTCTGAAGTCCGCCCCGACATTCCTGAAAAGGAACACCCCGGATGGGCGGACCAGCGATTTACTAATAAAATTTGCTTCCCGACCCGCCACCGGCATCAGCCAGCAGCAAGTCAGCCCGCGATTGTAGCAACAAAATGGCGTCGGGCTCAAGCCCTGTCTGGCCCCTCGCGCACCCGCCAGCCCGCCAATTCTTGGCCCGGGCGCCGCCAAATCCCTGCTTTCGGGGCGCGATGGTGCGATAATCCCACTTTGCGAATCGATTACCGGCGCGGCCCGCGGCCCCGCCGTCACTTATTTCTGGCGAAGCAGCATGAGCATCCACCTGAATACCGCCGAAGACATCGCCCAAATGCGCGTGGCTTGCCGCCTTGCCTCCGAGGTCCTCGACTACATCACGCCCCATATCGTCCCCGGAGTGACCACGGGCGAACTCGACAAGCTCTGCCACGCCTATATGCGTGACGTGCAAGGCACCGTGCCGGCGCCGCTGAACTACGCGCCGCCGGGCTACCCGCCCTTCCCCGGCGCGATCTGCACCTCGGTCAACGACGTGATCTGCCACGGCATTCCGGGCGACCGCGTGCTCAAGAGCGGCGACGCGGTGAATCTCGATATCACCGTAATCACGAAGGAAGGCTATTACGGCGACACCAGCCGCATGTTCATCGTGGGCGAGGGTTCGATCCTGGCCAAGCGCCTGGCGCAGGTTACCTACGAGTGCATGTGGAAGGGTATCCAGCAAGTGCGCAATGGCGCACGCCTGGGCGATATCGGCCATGCCATCCAGGTGCACGCCGAAGCTTCCGGCTACAGCGTGGTGCGCGAGTACTGCGGCCACGGCATCGGCAAGGTGTTCCACTCGGACCCGCAGGTGCTGCACTATGGCCGCCCCAACACGGGCACCGAGATCAAGTCCGGCATGATCTTCACCGTCGAGCCGATGATCAACGCCGGCAAGCGCGACATCCGCACCATGCCCGACCAGTGGACCGTGAAGACGCGTGACCGCAGCCTGTCCGCGCAGTGGGAGCACACCGTGCTGGTGACGGACACCGGCTTCGAGGTGCTGACGCTGTCGGCCGGCTCGCCCGTGCCGCCGGCCTTCATTACCGAACCCGTCGCGGCCTGACGCCGCGTTGACCGCCAGGGCGCCGACCGCGGCGCCCTTTCTACTTCCAGCCGTGCCCGCGACCCACACCGCCCCCACCATGGACACCACGCCGGAACTCCTGCTTTGCCAGCGCATCCGCGACAAGCTGCGCGCCGACAAGCAAGCGCTCTTCGCCGAATTCGACGCGCACAATCAGGTCAATCCGCTGGTCACGCGGCTACGCCGTGCGGTGGATGCCGCGCTGATCGATGCCTGGACCGGCCTGGAGTTGCCCGCCAGCGCCGCGCTGGTGGCGGTGGGTGGCTATGGCCGTGGCGAGCTGTTCCCGCATTCCGACGTGGACGTGCTGCTCCTGCTGCCGGCCGAGCCGGACGCGGAGATGGCGGGCAAGCTGGAGCGCTTCATCGGCCTGTGCTGGGACCTGGGACTCGAGATCGGCTCGTCGGTGCGTACCGTCGACGACTGCCTGCGCGAGGCGGCGGGCGACATCACCATCCGCACCTCGCTGCTCGAAGCGCGCCTGCTGATCGGCAACAAAGCACTGTTCGCCGACATGCACCGGCGCTATCTGGCGGACCTCGACGCCGCCGACTTCTTCCAGGCCAAGCTGCTGGAAATGCGCCAGCGCCACGCCAAGTACCAGGACACGCCCTACGCGCTGGAGCCCAACTGCAAGGAAAGCCCGGGCGGCCTGCGCGACCTGCAGGTCATCCTGTGGATGACGCAGGCGGCGGGCCTCGGCGACAGCTGGAAGGAATTGTTCGAGCGCGGCCTGCTGACCGAGCGCGAGGCGCAGGAACTCACCCGCAACGAGCGCCTGTTGCGCACGATTCGCGCACGGCTGCACCTGCTGGCCGGCCGCCGGCAGGACGTGCTGGTGTTCGACCTGCAAACCGCGCTGGCCGAGTCCTTCGGCTATCGGCAGACCACGCACAAGCGCGCCAGCGAACAGTTGATGCGCCGCTTCTACTGGGCCGCCAAGGCGGTGACGCAGCTCAACAGCGTACTGCTGCTCAATATCGAGGCGATGCTGTTTCCGAGTGAATCGAAGGTCACACGCGTGATCAACGACCGCTTCGTGGAACGCCAGGGCATGCTGGAAATCACCAGCGACGACCTGTACGAGCGCGATCCGCACGCAATCCTGGAGACCTTCCTGCTCTACGAGCGCACGCCGGGCGTGAAAGGCATCTCCCCCCGTACGCTGCGCGGGCTCTACAACGCGCGCACGGTCATGGACGCGAGCTGGCGCAACGATCCCGAGAACCGCCGCCTGTTCCTGGCCATCATGCAGGAGCCGCAGGGTATCACCCACGCGCTGCGGCTGATGAACCAGACCAGCGTGCTGGGCCGCTACCTGATCAATTTCCGGCGCATCGTCGGCCAGATGCAGCACGACCTGTTCCACGTCTACACCGTGGACCAGCACATCCTGATGGTGGTGCGCAATATCCGCCGCTTCGCCATCGTCGAGCACACGCACGAGTTCCCGTTCTGCAGCCAGTTGATGGCCAGCTTCGACCGCCCGTGGGTGCTCTGGGTGGCCGCGCTGTTCCACGACATCGCCAAGGGCCGGGGCGGGGACCACTCCAAGCTCGGCACCGTCGATGCGCGCCGCTTCTGCAAGCAGCACGGCATTTCGCGCGAGGACACCGACCTGATCGCCTGGCTCGTGGAGCATCACCTGACCATGAGCCACGTGGCGCAGAAGCAGGACCTGACCGATCCGGACGTGGTCAAGGCCTTCGCAGGCGTGGTGGGCAATGAACGCTACCTGACCGCGCTCTACCTGCTGACCGTGGCCGATATCCGCGGCACCAGCCCCAAGGTGTGGAATGCCTGGAAGGGCAAGCTGCTCGAAGACCTGTACCGCATCACCCTGCGCGTGCTCGGCGGCGCGCAGCTCGACCCGCATTCGCTCTGGGCCCAGCGCCGGGACGACACCATCGCCCAGTTGCGGCTCAAGGCGTTCGACCCCGAACTGGGCAGGCCGCTCTGGGACAAGCTCGACGTCTCGTTCTTCCTGCGCCACGATGCCCGCGACATCGCCTGGCTCACGCGCCATCTGTTCAACAAGGTGGATAGCGACGCGGCGGTGGTCAAGGCACGCATCTCGCCGGCTGGCGAGGGCCTGCAGATTGCCGTCTACGTCAAGGACCAGCCTGACCTCTTCGCGCGCATCTGCGGCTATTTCGAACGGAAGGCGTTCTCGATTCAGGACGCCAAGATCCACACCACACGCCACGGCTACGCGCTGGACACCTTCCAGGTGACCGACCCTGGCCTGGCGGGCGACTATCGCGACATCCTCGCTTTGGTCGAACACGAACTGGCGGAACGGCTGCGGCTGGAGTGCCCGCTGCCCGATCCGGCGCAGGGCCGGCTGTCGCGCCAGTCGCGCAGCTTCCCGATCAAGCCCCGCGTGGACCTGCGGGCCGACGAGCGCGGGCAGTTCTACCTGCTGTCCCTGTCCGCCAACGACCGAACCGGCCTGCTCTACGCGATCGCCCGCGTACTGGCCCAACATCGCGTGTCCGTGCATTCGGCGCGCATCAACACCCTGGGGGAGCGCGTCGAAGACGTGTTCCTGGTCGATGGCAGCCGTCTTGCCGCCGACAACCGATTGCAGATTCAGCTTGAACAGGATTTGCTCGACGCGCTAGCCATCTGATGGCAACGCGGGTCGGGCAAACGCAACGATATGACAGACAGCAAAACGCCCGGCCGCAAGACGCTGGGCATCAAGACCGCCACGTCCACCTCGGACGCGCCGCGCAAGCCCACCCGCCCGGTGCGCGTCTCCGACCTGAACCGCAAGCGCGTGCAGGACGTGGTGACGGGCATCAAGGAGGCGCGGGAACGCGCGGGCGAGCGCAACAAGCGCAAGGCCGCTCCCGCCGAGGGCGCCGCCCGGCCTGATCGGGCGGATCGTGGAGAGCGCCCGGCGCGCCCTGCCCGTCCGCGCCCCGAGGGGGATCGGCCGCCGCGCCGCTATGGCGACGACCGTCCGCCCCGCCCCCGTCGTTTTGGTGACGACGAAGCCCGTCCGCCGCGCCGCTATGGCGATGACGAACGCCGCCCGCCGCAACGTGGCTTCGGCGGCGATGATCGCCGTCCGCCCCAGCGCAGCTTCGGGAACGATGATCGCGGTGCGCCGCGTCCCCGCCGTTTCGGCGATGACGAGGCCCGCCCGCCGCGCCGTTATGGCGATGACGAGCGCCGCCCGCCGCAACGTGGCTTCGGCGGCGATGACCGCCGTCCCCCGCAGCGTGGTTTCAGCGGCGACGACCGCCGTCC
>NZ_FOWM01000009.1:0-57788 GCF_900115455.1 Cupriavidus sp. OV096 | reverse complement strand
CCGCAGCGTGGTTTCAGCGGCGACGACCGCCGTCCGCCCCAGCGCAGCTTCGGCAATGACGACCGCGGCGCGCCGCGTCCGCGCCGTTTCGGTGAGGACGAAGCCCGCCCGCCGCGCCGTTATGGCGATGACGAGCGCCGTCCGCCGCAGCGTCGTGCCGATGGCGATGACGCGCGCCGTCCTGCCGCGCCGACCCGTCGCTTCAGCGACACCGCCGATCGTGCGCGTCCGGTGCGACCCGAGCGTCCGGCGCCCCGCGCCGAGGCGCGCGAGCCGGTCCGGCAGCAGGCGGAGGCCAACGACGACGGTCTCATCCGCCTGTCCAAGCGCATGTCGGAGCTGGGCCTCTGCTCGCGCCGCGAGGCCGACGAGTGGATTCCGCGTGGCTGGGTGCACGTGGACGGCAAGGCCGTGACCGAACTGGGTTCGCGCGTCCGCCCCGACGCCGAGATCGAGATCCTGCAGGCCGCCCGCTCTGAACAGGGCGAGCGCGTGACCGTGCTGATCAACAAGCCTGTCGGCTATGTCTCAGGTCAGGCCGAAGACGGCTACGAGCCGGCCGCCGTGCTGTTCGCGCCCGAGAACCAGTGGGCCGAAGACCCCACCCGCAAGCGTTTCCAGCCGTGGCAGCGCAAGAACCTGGCCCCGGCTGGCCGTCTCGATATCGACTCCACCGGCCTGCTCGTGCTGACGCAGGACGGCCGCGTGGCACGCGCGCTGATCGGCGACGACTCGAATGTGGAGAAGGAATATCTGGTCCGCGTGGTCTGGGAATCGCCGGAAGGTCCGGTCGAGCGAGACATCAGCACCGTGTTTCCGGCCGAGGAGATCGAGCGGCTGCGCCACGGCCTGTCGCTCGACGGCGTGCCGCTGAAGCCCGCCAAGGTGAGCTGGCAGAACGAGGAGCAGCTGCGCTTCGTGTTGCGCGAAGGCCGCAAGCGCCAGATTCGCCGCATGTGCGAGCAGGTTGGCCTGCGCGTGGTGGGCCTGAAGCGCGTGCGCATGGGCCGCATCGTGCTG
Source organism: Cupriavidus sp. OV096 (assembly GCF_900115455.1). Taxonomy (NCBI): domain Bacteria; kingdom Pseudomonadati; phylum Pseudomonadota; class Betaproteobacteria; order Burkholderiales; family Burkholderiaceae; genus Cupriavidus; species Cupriavidus sp. OV096. The sequence goes on along the minus strand of NZ_FOWM01000009.1, from coordinate 56,768 downwards.
GGCGACCTGCCGCCGGGCCAGTGGCGCTTCCTGGGGGCGTTCGAGAAGTTCTGACGTCAGGTTGCGCCTCCCTCGCCGGCAAGCGGTGAGGGAGGCCAGCCGCCTCAATCGTCGTAGTTCGCCGGCAGCTCCGGGAACAGCACCTCGGTGAAGCCGAAGCGCGTGAAGTCCTTCACCCGCATCGGGTACAGCACGCCGATCAGGTGGTCGCACTCATGCTGCACCACGCGCGCATGGAAGCCATCGGCCACCCGCTCGATCGGGTTCCCCATCGGGTCGAATCCCGAATACTTCAGTCGGGCATGGCGCGGCACCACGCCTCGCAGCCCCGGCACCGACAGGCACCCTTCCCAGCCCTCTTCCATCTCGTCGGAGAGCGGTTCCAGCACCGGATTGATCAGCACCGTCTTCGGCACCATCGGGGCGTCCGGATAGCGCGGGTTGCTGTCGAAGCCGAAGATCACCACCTGCAGGTCCACGCCAATCTGCGGCGCGGCCAGGCCGGCGCCGTTGGCGTGCGCCATCGTGTCGAACATATCGTCGATCAGCACGCGCAGCTCGGGCGTGTTGAACGCAGTCACGGGCCGCGCCACCTGCGTCAGGCGCGAATCTCCCATCTTCAAAATGTCACGGATCATTGCGCGTCCTCCGGTTGTGCGCCCGTGGCGTCGGCCAGTAGCGCCAACATGCCATCCTCGTCGATCACCGCCACGCCGAGCGCCTGCGCCTTTTCGAGCTTGCTGCCCGCCTCGGCGCCAGCCACCACGTAGTCGGTCTTCTTCGACACCGAGCCGGCCACCTTGGCGCCGGCCGCTTCCAGCCGCGCCTTGGCGTCCTCGCGCGAAAGCGTCGGCAGCGTGCCGGTCAGCACGAAGGTCTTGCCGGCCAGCGGCAGCGGCGCGCGGGCCGCAGGCTCGCTCTCCGGCCAGTGTACGCCGGCGGCGCGCAGTTGCTCGACCACCTCCACGTTGTGCGGCTCGCCCAGGAAGTTGGCGATCGACTGCGCCACCACCGGCCCGACGTCGTTGACGTCGAGCAGCGCGGCCTCGTCGGCGGCCAGCAGGTTGTCCAGCTTGCCAAAGTGCTTGGCGAGATCCTTGGCCGTGGCCTCGCCCACGTGGCGGATGCCCAGCGCGAAGATAAAGCGGTTCAGCGTGGTGCTGCGCGACTTGTCGATGGCGGCCACGAGGTTCGTCGCCGACTTGTCGGCCATCCGGTCCAGCGCGGCCAGCTTGGCTACGCCGAGCTTGAAGAGGTCCGCCGGGGTGCGGACAATGCCCAGATCGACCAGTTGCTCCACCACCTTGTCGCCCAGGCCCTCGATGTCCATCGCACGGCGCTGGGCGAAGTGCAGCAGCGCCTGCTTGCGCTGCGCGGCGCAGATCAGGCCGCCGGTGCAACGGGCGATGGCCTCGTCCTCCAGCCGCTCCACGTGCGAGCCGCACACCGGGCAGGTGGTCGGCATGACGAACGCGCGCGCGTCAGCCGGGCGCCGTTCCAGCACCACGGCCACCACCTCGGGAATCACGTCGCCGGCTCGGCGCACGATCACCGTATCGCCGATATGCACATCCTTGCGACGGATCTCGTCCTCGTTGTGGAGCGTGGCGTTGGTCACGGTCACGCCGCCCACGAACACCGGCGCGAGCCGCGCCACGGGCGTGATGGCGCCCGTGCGGCCCACCTGCACCTCGATGTCCTCGACGGTCGTCGTCATCTCCTGCGCCGGGAACTTGTGCGCCAGCGCAAAGCGCGGCGCGCGCGAGACGAAGCCAAGCTGCTCCTGCTCGGCAATCGCGTTGACCTTGTAGACCACGCCGTCGATGTCGTACGGCAGCTGGTCGCGGCGCGCGCCAATATCGCGATAGAAGGCCAGCAGGCCCTGCGCCCCCTTCACCACCTGGCGCTCGGTGCAGACCGGCAGGCCCAGCCCGGCAAAGCCGTCGAGCATTACGCTGTGGGTGGCGGGCCGGTCCGCGCCCTGCAACTCGCCGATACCGTAGGCGAAGAAAGACAGCGGGCGCTTGGCCGTGATGCGCGGATCGAGCTGCCGCAGGCTGCCGGCGGCCGCGTTGCGCGGATTGACGAAGGTCTTCTCGCCGGCCTCGGCCTGGCGCGCGTTGAGCTTGTCGAACTCGGCGCGGTACATGAAGACCTCGCCGCGCACTTCCAGCACGGCCGGCGCCTTGCCGCGCAGCTTCAGCGGAATCGCCTTGATGGTTCGCACGTTGACGGTCACATCCTCGCCGGTCTCGCCGTCGCCGCGCGTGGCGGCCTGCACGAGCTTGCCGTCCTCATAGCGCAGCGACATGGCCAGACCGTCGAACTTCAGTTCGCAGGCGTATTCCACGGCCTGATCGGTCGCCTCGGCGGCGCTGAACAGGTCGTCAGCCGGCGCGGGCGCGGCGGCGGTCCGGCCCAGCCCCTGGGCGCAGCGGCGGTCGAAATTGACGACGTCCTCGTCGGCGAAGCCGTTGTTCAGCGACAGCATCGGCACGCGATGCCGCACGGAGTCGAACGCGGACAGCGGCGCGCCGCCCACGCGCTGCGTGGGCGAATCGTCGGTCAGCAAGTCGGGATGCTCGGTCTCCAGCGCCTGGAGTTCGCTGAACAGCGCATCGTACTCGGCGTCCGGAATCGACGGATCATCGAGCACGTAATACTGGTAGGCGTGGCGATCGAGTTCATCGCGCAGCCATTGCACGCGCGCGGTGGCGGCGGCGTCGGCCGGCAACGCGCCGGGGGGCGCGGAGGCCGGAGCCTGCGCGCCCTGAGTCTTGGCGGTCATGGCAGGCTTCCTTACAGGCTGAACAGGCGCTGGGCCGCCGATGAGCCGGCGGGCATGCCGCGCGCCTCGAGCTTCTCGTACAGCTTTTCGAGCTGGGCGAAGATCGCCACGAACGAAGCCTCGGTCAGCGGCCGCATGTTGTCGTCCACGAGCTGGGCGCCCATGCGCTGGGCGAGGCTGTAGCCGTACTCGCACACGGTCTTGAACGGCTTGACGGCCTGCGCGGCCTGCGGCACGTCCAGCAGCAGCGTGATCTGGCGGCCGGCGTTGACGGTCAGGTCATCGCGCAGGAAGTTCGTGTCGCCGAACTGCAGCGTGAACAGCGGCTTCTGCACGCCATCGGCGCCCGGTTCATAGCGGATGAAGCGCGTGCCGTCGCGGGACAGCACCAGCCCGTCCTGCGTGGCCACGGTCTGCACATAGGCGGCCGACCACGGCGCGCCATCGGAAATCACGTTCACGCCAAGCTGCACGTCGGCGCCGGCGGCAAAGCCGTCCAACTCGCGGGCGTTGGCGACGGTCTCGGTCATGTCGGGGAGGTCTGCCGATGCATCGAGCGCCTCGGCCAGCGCCTCCACGGCATTGACGAATTCGGAGAACTCCAGCGCGTTCAGCGGGCCGCTGCGGTTGGCCAGCTGCACGGCGACCTGGATGTCCTCGTACTGGTGGCCGGCGGTCACCGGCTCCCAGGCGTTGGCTTCGGCACGCAGGCCCTCGATATGGACCTGCTTGGTCCCGGCGCGGCGCAGCCGGCCCGTCAGCGGCAGGATGCGGTCGCCAGACGCCTTGCGCTCAAGGTGCATCGGCACGATGCAGTCGATCAGCGGGTCGATCACGGCCTGGGCCGGCTGGCCGTCCATCGCAGCGGGGGCGGCCTCCGGGGCGGCGGGCTTCGGCGCGGGCGCCGCCACGGTGGCGGTTTGGGCCTGATCGCTGTCCTCGTCGGCTTGCTCATTCCGGCTGGCAGGCTGTGCCATGGCCGGCGATGCCGCCACGGCCACTTCGTCGGCGACGATCTCGTCCGCATCGGCCGAACCTGCGGCTGCATGCGCGGCGGCGGTGGCAGTGGCTACCTCGGCGTCGTGCTTCGACTCCTGCCGGGTGGCTGGCTTCACCTCAGGCCTGGCCATCTTGCCAGCCTCGCCCAGCGTGGGCTCGCGCCGGGCGATGTGCTCGGGCGGCAGCTCCTGCAGCTTGGCGGCCGTCTCGGGATGCACGGTCTTGCCCACCACCGGCTCGCGCATGGGCGGCAGGTCGTCTTCAGGCATCAGCGGCCGCACGCGGCGCGCCTTGTGGATCTGCCACCGGTTGTACGCCACCAGCAACAGCAACAGGATGACACCGGCGATGATCAGAGCGTTTTGCAGTTCCATCTCAAGCGGCCTCCGCCATAGACACTGCTGCATCCATATCCACCGCCACGATCCGCGACACGCCTTGCTCCTGCATGGTCACGCCGATCAGCTGGTGGGCCATCTCCATCGCTATCTTGTTGTGAGAAATAAACACGAACTGGGTCTTGTCGGACATGTGCGCCACCATGTTGGCGTAGCGCTCGGTATTGGCATCGTCGAGCGGCGCGTCCACCTCGTCCAGCAGGCAGAACGGCGCCGGGTTGAGCTGGAACATCGCGAACACGAGCGCAATCGCGGTCAGCGCCTTCTCGCCGCCGGACAGCAGGTGAATCGTCGAGTTCTTCTTGCCCGGGGGCTGGGCCATCACCTGCACGCCGGCATCGAGGATTTCCTCGCCGGTCATGATCAGGCGCGCCTGGCCGCCACCGAACAGCTGCGGGAACAGCTCGCCGAAGTGATGGTTGACCTGGTCGAACGTGCCTTGCAGCAGCGCGCGCGTCTCCTGGTCGATCTTCGCAATGGCGTCCTCGAGCGTGTTGATGGCGTCGTTCAGGTCGGCCGACTGGGCATCGAGGAAGGTCTTGCGCTCGCGCGCGGCGGACAGTTCATCGAGCGCGGCCATGTTGACCGGGCCCAGCGCGTTGATCGCGTTGTTGATACGCGTGACCTCGCCTTGCAGGTAGGACGGCTTCAGGTCGCCGGTCAGCTTCTCGGCCAGCGCCACCTCGTCGACCTGCGCGGTCGTCAGTTGCTCGGTGAACTGCTCCTGGTTCAGGCGCGCAGCCTGCTCCTTGAGCTGCAACTCGGTGATGCGGTCGCGCAGCGGCTGCAGGCTGCGCTCGGCGGCCAGGCGCTGTTCGTCGAACTGGCGCAGCTGTGCGGACAGCGCATCCAGTTCGATACGCGCCGCCGACAGCTTCTCTTCCTTCTCGGCGCGGACTTCCAGCGCCTCTTGCAGGCCGGTGTGGGCGGTCTGCTCGTTGATCGTCTCAAGCTCGACGCGTGCGTTTTCCAGCGATTCGGCGATCCGCTCGGACTGGTCCGCCGCCATCTGGATGTTGCGGCGCAGTTCGTCGATGCGGCCGGACAGATTGCGCTCGCCGAACACCGCCTCCTGCGCAGCCCGTTCGAAATCGCGCAACTGCTGGCGCGCGCCGGTCAGCTTGCCGTCCAGCGCCTCGAAGGCCATCTGGTGGTCTTCGTGAGCCGCCTGCATCTCGGCCAGCTGGGTGTCGTGCTGCTCGAAGGTCGCCTCGGACTCGGCACGCACGGCGCGCTGTTCCTCGATCTGGGCCTCGATCTCCGACAGTTCCTCGCGGATCTGGCCGCTCCGGGCGGAGAATCGCTCCATCGCCTGCGACAGCTTGAGCACGTCCATCTGCAACGTGTGCACGCGCCGCGTGGCCTGCTCGGCACGGGTGCGGGCCTCGGCCAGCGCCTGACTGGCCTGGGTGTAGGCCGACTCCGCGCGCACGGCCTGGGTCTTGGCCTCGTCGGACAGCAGCATCTGCGCGCGCGCCTGCTTCTGCAGGTTTTCGATTTCCTGCTCGCGGGCCAGCATGCCGGCCTGCTCCGAATCGGCAGCGTAGATCTGGATCGCGTTGCGGCCCACCAGGTGACCTTCGGCGACGACAAACTGCGCGCCCTCGGGCAGCGTGCCGCGCCCGGCCAGCGCCTGTGCCATGTCGGTGGCGGTGTAGATGTCGGCCAGCCAGTCCTGCATGACCGCGCGGATGCCCGGCTCGGTGATCTGCACCAGCGACATCAGCGGACGCAGGCCGGCCGGCGCGTCCACGGGCCGCGCGGCGGACGGCGGCGAGTAGAAGGCCAGCTTGGCGGGCGGGGCATCGGACAGGAAGGCCTTGACCCAGTCCAGGTTGGACACTTCCAGTGCGGCCAACTTCTCGCGCAGCACGGATTCGAGCGCGTTTTCCCAGCCCGGCTCGATATGAACCTTCTTCCACAGGCGCGGCAGCTCGGCCAGACCATGGCGCTCCAGCCACGGCTGGACCTTGCCTTCGGTCTGCACGTTTTCCTGCAGCTGGCGCAGCGCGGAGAGGCGGGCTTCCAGCGCGGCGATGGCGGCGGCCTCGCTCTGCACGCGCTCCTGCGCGCTGCGGCGCTCGCCGTCCAGGCGCGGCACGCGGTCCTCGCTGTCCATCAGCAAGGCCTGGGCTTCCTCGAGCATCGCTTCCTGCTCGGCCAGTTCGCCGCGTTGTTCTTCCAGACGGGTCTCGTCGGGGCGGTCGAGCCCCTTGTCTTCCAGTGACAGGCGTTCCTTGCGCTGCTCCAGCTGCTGGAGCATCTGGTCGGCACTGCGCTGCTGGGCGGCCTCGAGCTTCAGCGTCTGCTCGGCCTGCATGATGCCGGCGCGCTGCTCGTTCAGCAGTTGCTGGGCATCGCGCCACTGGCCTTCCAGCGTCGGCAGTTCGTCGGACTTCTGCGCCACGGCGTCCTGCGCCTCGATGGTGCGGGCCTCGGACAGGGCGAGGTTTTCCTCGGCCTGCGCCAGTTCCTCGGTGGCCTGCTCGGCCTTGCCCTGCCATTGCTCGCGCTGGGTGGTCAGCGCGGCGATCTGCGCCTGCACGCGATTGCGCGACTCCACCACATAGCGGATCTCGGCTTCGAGCTTGCTGACCTCGGAATTGGCTTCGTACAGCGCGCCCTGTGCGGCGTGCATGCCGTCCGACGCGGCGTAGTGCGCCGCGCGCATCGTCTCCAGCTCGGCTTCCACATGGCGTAGCTGGGCGGTCTGGGCTTCCAGGTCGATCTGGGCCTGCTCGATGGCGCGCGCATGGCGCTCCTGCTCGGCCTGGGCCTCGCGCTTGCGCAGCAGCCACAGCAGTTGCTGCTTTTCCTCGCCGTCGGCATGCAGCGTCTTGAAGCGCTGGGCCACCTCGGCCTGGCCTTCCAGCTTGTCGAGGTTGGCGCCGAGTTCGCGCAGGATGTCTTCCACGCGGGTCAGGTTCTCGCGCGTGTCGCCCAGGCGGTTTTCGGTCTCGCGGCGGCGTTCCTTGTACTTGGAGACGCCCGCGGCCTCTTCCAGGAAAATCCGCATGTCATCGGGCTTGGCCTCGATGATCCGCGAGATCATGCCCTGCCCGATGATGGCGTAGGCGCGCGGCCCGAGGCCGGTGCCAAGGAAGATGTCCTGGATGTCGCGCCGGCGCACCGGCTGGTTGTTGATGTAGTACGAGGAGGTGCCGTCGCGGGTCAGCACGCGCTTGACGGCCACTTCGGCGTATTGGCTCCACTGGCCGGCGGCGCGGCCTTCGGCGTTGTCGAACACCAGTTCCACGCTGGCGCGCCCGGCCTGCTTGCGCGCGGTGGAACCGTTGAAGATGACGTCCTGCATGGATTCGCCACGCAGTTCGGACGCGCGTGACTCACCCAGCACCCAACGCACGGCGTCGATGATGTTGGATTTGCCGCAGCCGTTGGGACCGACGATGCCGACCAGTTGGCCGGGCACTTGAAAATTGGTGGGATCGACGAAGGACTTGAAGCCCGCCAGCTTGATCGAGGACAGTCGCACGGTTGTCGTGTGGTTTGGGCGTTACGAATGTTGGAAAAGCCGGGCTGCCCCGGAGGCGCTCGACGCGACGTGACGTCTACGTCTCATGCGACCCGTTGGGGCCCGATTAGATTGGCGGTAATCATACCATCGCGCACCGTTCGTCCGGCCGCTTTATCGCCCGATGGGCGGCGTTTCGGACCTCCCATTCCCCGCCCGGAAAATCCTTGCTTTTCCACGAGTTGCGTCTATTCATGCAAGCGGTTTCGAGGTGGCTGCTGCGTGACCGCAACACCGCGATGCGACGCCCACGCGGCAAATCCAAAAGAAACTTCCTAGGGTTAGTGCTAGTCTCTTGGAATGCTGGCGTGACCCCGGAGCCCCTCCGGCGCGAAGCGCCCTCCCCGCCGCTCGACCGTCATCCGGCCGTCACACGCCGCCTGCAGGTCGCGATTTGCCTGGAGATCTGTGCATGACCGTAAGCCAAGCGACCCCGGAACGGGACGACCTGCCCTGGTCCGTGTCCGACATCGACTACGCGTCCATCGACGTGGAAAAGGTGCGCGACAACCGTACGCTGTTCTACCTGCTCGTCGCCGCATCGTTTATCGAAAGCGGCTCCGACACCTACGCAGGCAACCTCGCCACCTACTACGCCCATGTGCCCGAGGCCGCCACGTGGCTCGCCCGGCACTGGGAATCCGAGGAGCTGCAGCACGGCTTCGCGCTGCGCCGCTACGTGGAGCATGTCTGGCCGGAGTTCGACTGGCCGCGCGGCTACCAGCGCTTCTTCGACGAATACAGCAAGACCTGCTCGATCGACAATTTCGAGCGGTCGCACGCGCTGGAGATGGCGGCGCGCTGCGTGGTCGAGACCGGCACGGCCACCTACTACCGCGCGCTGGAGCAGGCCAGCGACGAGCCGGTGCTGCGCGACCTGACGCGCCGCATCGCCAACGACGAGGTACGCCACTACAAGCATTTCTTCCGCTATTTCAATGCCTTGAACGGGCAGGAGCGGATTGGGCGCGCCCGGGTGCTGGGCGCGCTGGCGCGGCGTTTGCTCGAAATCAAGAACGAGGATGCCGAGATCGCGCTGCGCAACGTACTGCGGGTGGAGCGCAATCAGGAAGACGTGCCGGAGCGCGACGTGCGCGCGCTGAACTCCCAGTGCAGCGCCGTGGTGCGCCGGAACCTGCCGCTCGAGATGACGGTGAAGATGCTGTTGCGTCCGCTGCACCTGAACGCGGCGCTGGAGCGGTTCATCCGCCGGCCGCTGGTGGCCACGGTGTCGCGAGTGATGCTTTATTAAGCGAAGCCGGCACGCGGGGCGTCGGCGGCATTCCTTTATAATGCCGGGTTTCAACCGCCCCGCCTGCCTGCCACCGTGAATCCGCGCCTCGACCTGCTCCAGACCTATCCCTTCGAGAAACTGCGCGTGCTGGTGGCGGACGTCAAACCCGCCGACAAGCCAGCCATCAGCTTCGGCATTGGCGAGCCCAAGCATCCGACCCCCGAATTCATCAAGCAGGCGATGACCGCGTCGCTGGCCGGACTGGCCAGCTACCCGAGCACCGCCGGCACCGACGCACTGCGCCAGGGCATCGCCGGCTGGCTGGAACGCCGCTACGGCCTGCCGAAAGTGGACGCCGCCACGGAAGTCCTGCCCGTGACCGGCTCGCGCGAGGCGCTGTTCGCCTTCGCCCAGACCGTGGTGGACGCCAGCCGCCCCAACCCGCTGGTGCTGTGCCCGAACCCGTTCTACCAGATCTACGAAGGCGCCACGCTGCTGGCTGGCGCCAAGCCGGTATTCGCCAACAGCGACCCGGCACGCAACTTTGCGCCCGCGTTCGACCAGATCGGCGCCGAGACCTGGCAAGACGTCCAGTTGCTGTACGTCTGCTCGCCGGGCAATCCCACCGGGGCCGTGATGTCGCTGGCGGACTGGAAGCAACTGTTCGAATTGTCCGATCGCCACGGCTTCGTGATCGCCTCGGATGAATGCTATTCCGAGATCTATTTCGACGAAGCCAACCCGCCGCTGGGCGCGCTGGAAGCCGCCCACAAGCTGGGCCGCGGCTTCGAGCGACTGGTGATGTTCTCGAGCCTCTCCAAGCGCTCGAACGTGCCGGGCCTGCGCTCGGGCTTCGTGGCCGGCGACCCGGCAATTCTCAAGAAATTCCTGCTATACCGTACCTACCACGGCGCGGCCATGAACCCTGCCGTGCAGGCCGCCAGCGTGGCCGCGTGGAACGACGAGGCCCATGTGCGCGAGAACCGCGCGGCGTACGTGAAGAAGTTCAGCGCCGTGACGCCGATGCTGGCCGAAGTGCTCGATGTGACACTTCCCGATGCCGCCTTCTATCTCTGGGCCGATGTCTCGCGCACCGGGTTGTCCGATACCGACTTCGCCGTGCGCCTGCTGGCCGAGCAGAACGTGGCCGTGCTGCCCGGCAGCTACCTCGCGCGCGACGCCCATGGCGTGAACCCGGGCAAGAACCGCGTGCGAATGGCCCTGGTGGCCACGCCGGACGAATGCGTGGAAGGCGCGCGCCGGATCGTCGAATTTTGCAAGTCGCTGGGCGGGCACTGATCCCGCTCCGGCGGACCAACGCTTTTGCCTGAACAATTACCTGAACAATCACCACTAAAGAAACGACCATGACGCAAGCACTGCAAGCCCTGATCGACCAGGCCTGGGAAGACCGCGCCAGCCTGTCGCCCAAGTCCGCCCCGAACGACATCCGCGAGGCGGTGGCCAACGTGATCTCCCAGCTCGACGCCGGCGCCCTGCGCGTGGCCGAAAAGCAAGGCAAGGAATGGGTCGTCAACCAGTGGATCAAGAAGGCCGTGCTGCTCTCGTTCCGCCTGGAAGACAACGCGCCGATGGCCGCTGGCGGCTTCGCACAGTTCTACGACAAAGTGCCGACCAAGTTCGCCAACTGGACCGGCGACGATTTCGCCCGCGCCGGTTTCCGCGTGGTGCCGCCCGCCGTGGCCCGCCGTGGTTCGTTCATCGCCAAGAACGCCGTGCTGATGCCGTCGTACGTGAACATCGGCGCCTATGTGGATGAAGGCACGATGGTCGATACCTGGGCCACCGTGGGTTCGTGCGCGCAGATCGGCAAGAACGTCCACCTGTCGGGCGGCGTGGGCATCGGCGGCGTGCTGGAGCCGCTGCAGGCCAACCCGGTGATCATCGAGGACAACTGCTTCATCGGCGCGCGCTCGGAAGTGGTGGAAGGCGTGATCGTGGAAGAGAACTCGGTGATCTCGATGGGCGTGTACCTGGGCCAGTCGACCAAGATCTATGACCGCGAAACCGGCGAGATCCACTATGGCCGCGTCCCGGCCGGTTCGGTCGTGGTGGCCGGCAACCTGCCGTCCAAGGATGGCAAGTACAGCCTGTACTGCGCCGTGATCGTGAAGAAGGTGGACGCGCAAACCCGCGCCAAGACCAGCCTGAACGACCTGCTGCGCGGCGACTGATCCGCACAAGCCGCCGCAGCGCCGCCGGCCATCCTCGTCGAGGATGGCCGGCGGCGAACCGATTCGCCCATGCCCTCCCTCCGCAAGCGACTCATGGCCCTAGACCCCGCCACTGTCAGCACCGTGCTCTCCCTGCTCCCTACCATCCTCGACCAGGCCAACAAGACCATCGAGAAGATCAAGAAGGGCCGCCGCAAGGACGAGCCGGACATCGGCGGCACGCTGGAGCCGCGCGACCCCGCCGCCCGCATCGCCGAACTGGAAATGGCGGCCATGCAGCAGGCCGAGGCCGTGAAGCTGCTGGCCGAGCAGCACGCCATCACCATCGAGGCGCTGCGCAAGGAAGCCGCCCGGCTGGACCGCCGCCTGCGGCTGATGACCGCCGTGGCCATGACCGGCGTGGCGCTGGGCCTGGGCGGGCTGGTCATCGCCCTCAACCTGCTGTTCCGATAATCACCATGACTGTCCTGCTCTACGGCATTCCGAACTGCGACACCGTCAAGAAGGCACGCACCTGGCTCGACACGAACGGCGTGCCGTATACGTTCCACGACTTCAAGAAGCAAGGCGTGGACGAAACGCTGCTGCGCGCCTGGCTCAAGCACGTGCCACTGGCCACGCTGCTGAACAAGAAGGGCACCACCTACCGCGCGCTGTCCGACGCGGACAAGGCCAGTGCCGAGTCCGAAACCGGCGCCATCGCGCTGATGCAAACCAGTCCGTCCCTGATCAAGCGGCCCGTGCTGGACCGCAACGGCCAGGTCAGCGTGGGTTTTTCCGCCGACGGCTACGCCGCACTTTTCTGAATTTTCCTGCCGCCACCGCATCATGAACCCCACCCTCGCCCTGACCGAAGACCTGATCCGCCGCCGCTCCGTCACGCCCGCTGACGAAGGCTGCCAGGCCGTGCTGGAATCCCGCCTGAAGGCCCTCGGCTTCGTGTGCGAAAACCTCGTCAGCGGCCCCGACGACTTCCGCGTGACGAACCTGTGGGCGGTGAAGCGCGGCACGGCGGGCACGGCGGGCAAGCTGCTGGCCTTCGCCGGCCATACCGACGTGGTACCCACCGGCCCGGTGGACCAGTGGCAATCGGACCCGTTCCAGCCCACCCACCGCGACGGCAAGCTCTACGGCCGGGGCGCGGCGGACATGAAGACCTCCATCGCCGGCTTCGTGGTCGCCGTGGAGGAATTCGTGGCCAAGCACCCGGCCCACGCCGGCTCCATCGCCTTCCTGATCACCAGCGACGAGGAAGGCCCGGCGCACGACGGCACCGTGAAGGTGGTGGAGGCCCTCAAGGCGCGCGGCGAGCGGCTGGACTACTGCGTGATCGGCGAGCCGACTTCGGTGGACACCCTCGGCGACATGGTCAAGAACGGCCGGCGCGGCTCGCTGTCCGGCAAGCTGACGGTCAAGGGCGTGCAGGGGCATATCGCCTATCCGCACCTGGCCCGCAACCCGATCCACCTGGCCGCACCGGCGCTGACCACGCTGGTCGCCGAGACCTGGGACCAGGGCAACGAGTACTTCCCGCCCACCACGTGGCAGATGTCGAACATCCATGGCGGTACGGGCGCGACCAACGTGATTCCGGGCCACGTGACCATCGACTTCAATTTCCGCTTCTCGACGGCCAGCACGCCGGAGGGCCTGAAGGCCCGCGTGCATGCCATCCTCGACCAGCACGGCCTTGAGTACACGCTCGACTGGACGCTGGGCGGCGAACCGTTCCTGACCCCGCGCGGCGACCTGTCCGACGCGTTGAGCGCCGCCATCGCGGCCGAGATGGGCGTCAAGACCGAGCTGTCGACGACTGGCGGCACCTCCGATGGGCGTTTCATCGCCAAGATCTGCCCGCAGGTGATCGAGTTCGGCCCGCCTAACGCGAGCATCCACAAGATCGACGAGCATGTGGAAGTGCGCTTCATCGAGCCGCTGAAGAATGTCTACCGCGGCGTGCTGGAACGGCTGATCGCCTGACCGGCAGCGACGACGGGGGCCCTGGCGGCCCCTTTTCTTATCCTTATTGTGGTGTCTCCCATGGCCTCTTCCCCCCTGCAAACCGTCCGCGACCTGCTGCGCCTGGCGGTCTCGCGCTTCACCGCCGCCAAGCTGTCCTTCGGCCACGGCAGCGCCAATGCCTACGATGAAGCGGCCTACCTGGTGCTGCATACGCTGAACCTGCCGCTCGACACGCTCGACCCGTTCCTGGACGCGCGCCTGCTGCCCGAAGAGGTGCAAGCCGTGCTCGACGTGATCGAGCGCCGCGTGACCGAGCGCGTGCCGGCCGCCTACATCACGCACGAGGCGTTCATGCACGGCCTGCGCTTCTACGTGGACTCCCGCGTGATCGTGCCGCGCAGCTTCATCGGCGAATTGCTCCAGGAAGGCCTGGAGCCGTGGCTGGGCGAGACGGACGGGATTACCACCGCGCTGGAACTCTGCACCGGGTCGGGCTGCCTGCCGATCATCGCCGCGCACGTCTGGCCGAACGCCCGGATCGATGCCGTGGACATCTCCCCCGATGCCCTGGCCGTGGCGCGCCGCAACGTGGCCGACTACAAGATGGGCGAGCGCATCGCGCTATATGAAGGGGATCTGTACGCGCCGCTGCCGTCGGGCGCCACCTACGATGTCATCCTGACCAATCCGCCGTACGTCAACGAGCAGTCGATGCGCGACCTGCCGCCGGAGTACCTGGCCGAACCGCGCATCGCGCTGGCCGGGGGCGACGATGGCATGGACATCGTGCGTCGGATCATCGCCGGCGCGAAGAAGCGGCTCAATCCGGGTGGCGTGCTGGTGGTGGAGATCGGCAACGAGCAGACCAACGTCGAGACGGCCTTCCCCAACCTGGACATCATCTGGCTGCCGGTCAGCGCTGGCGACGAACAGGTGTTCTTGGTGACTTACGACGCACTTCCTGACTGAAATCCCGCCTCGCCCTAAAATTTTGTGCGGAAAATCGGCCGAAATATAAATTCGGTTCGTTCAGCGCGAATTTGGTGGGCGGCGGGGCCGCGAAACGACGGTTTTTCTAAGTTTTTCCCGGTCTCCCTAAAAAAAAGTAGACAACCTGGCCTCCAAATATAAAATTTGTGCGTTTAGCGCGAATTTTGTTGGGTCTTATTGATCACATTGGAGGGAATGGCGTGCATCACATGCGGCAGGTTGGCTATGCGTGGGTCCGGAACCACCTCACGTCACCCTTGGTGCCCGTGACCCGCGAGGCACGCTCGGGCGCCACGACGCGCATCCTGGAGATGCCCGACGCCATCCTGTTCCCGCGCAAGGTGGCGCCGTCCGATGACGCCCCACTCCTCGCCCATACGCTCTTCGCCATCAAGCACGAGGGCGTGAACCTCGCCATCCTGTCCCAGGCGCTGCCCCAGGTGCCGCAGGCGGAAATGCAGGCCGAACTGGACCTGCACCCCACCAGCCGCTTCGGGCGTATCGCGGCCATGCTGTGGGAGCACTTCACCGGCCAGACGCTCACGCCCACCCTCTCCGACAAGGTTCCCTACGTCAATCTGTTCGACCCGGCGCGCTACTACACCGCCGCGCCGGGCAAGCTCCATCCGCGCTGGCGCGTGCGCTTCAACGGGCTGGGCGAGTTGGACTACTGCGTCACCGTGCGCCGCACCGAGACCATCCAGTCGATTCTCGACATGGACGTCTTCGGGCGCATGGACGCCTTTATCGCCTCAGTCGGCCCGGACATCCTGGACCGCGCGCTGCACTGGGCCTACCTGAGCGAGACCGACAGTTCGTTCGAGATCGAACGGGAGAGCGCCACGCAGGACAAGTCCGAGCGCTTCGTCCAGCTGCTGCGCCACGCGCATGAAAAGCGGCCGTTGAGCGAGGAGTACCTGACCGAACTCCAGAACGATGTCATCTCCAACCCGTTCGACCAGGCGATGCAGTACCGCACCGAGCAGAACTGGCTGCGCCGGGGCGGCAACGGGCCGGCGTCCGTCACCTACGTGCCGCCGGTGCCGGACGACGTGCCCGGCCTGATGCAGGCGCTGGAAGACTTCGCCAACGATCCGCCGGCCAACGTGGACCCGCTGATCGTGGCGAGCGTGGTGTCGTTCTGGTTCGTCTTCATCCACCCGTTCATGGACGGCAACGGGCGGCTCTCGCGCTTCCTGATCCACCACGCGCTGTGCCGCTCGGGCAAGATGGCCAAAGGCTTCCTGCTGCCGGTCTCGGTGGCCATCAAGCGGCATGAAGCCGACTACCTCGCCGCGCTGGAGAGCTTCTCCAAGCCGGTGCGCGCGCTCTGGCGGGTGCGGGTGCTGGGCGATCAACAGTTCGATTGCGAGACCAGCGCCGGGGCCACGCCCTATCGCTACTGGGATGCCACGTCGTGCGTGGAATTCGGCGTGCGCATGGTCCGGGAGGCCCTGGAGCACGACCTGGAAGCCGAAACGCGCTTCCTGATCGGCTATGACGAAGTGGCCAAGCGTGTGGATGCACAGTTCGACATCCGCAACGCGGACCTTGCCACGCTGGTTTCGAGCTGCTTCCGCGAGAAAGGCCGCGTTTCCAACCGCTGGCGCAAGCAACTGGCCCTGCGCGTGCAGCCGGCCGCGTTCGACGCCATCGAGGCCGCCGTCAAGGACGTGTTCTTTTCGGACGAGTCCGATCCAGTCGCACCATGAAAAACGGGCACGCCGACGTGCCCGTTGCCCTGCTGTTTACTAATTAGTTGTTTACTCATTAGCAGACCACTCAGCCTCCCGGCCCCACCGAGTAGATCGTCCCGTTGGACGACACCTGGTAGTAATCGGCACCCACGCCGACCCAGTGATAGCCCTTGCGCGGTGCGGGCAGGTTGTAATCCTTGTACTTGTCGATGACGTACTGGCGGTCGCGGAATTCCGCCGGCAGCTTGTCACCCTTGTTCCACTTCTGCGGCGCGTAGGGCGACTGGGCACCCATCGGCTGCGAGCCGGTGCGGCCCGAACTGCTCATGGAATCCGAGGACGTCCCGCCTTGGGACATGCCCTGGCTCTTCGGTGCGGGCGCAGTGCTGCGTGGCTTGCCCTGCGAGGCAGGTGGCATTGGTGTGGCCGATGGCGGCGTCGCGCCAGCCTGGCCCGGTGCGGGCATGGGTGTCGGGCCGGATGGCTGGGTCTGGCCGGGCATCTGGCCCTGGCTCTGTTGCGCCATCGCGAATGGTGCGGCCAGCATGCCTGCCGCCACCAGGGAGGTTATTAACAACTTCGTTTTCATCGTGATCTCCTCACAGATGGAACGTCAGGCCGCCCGGGCGCGGGCAGCCCCCAAATCAGCTTAGTAGCAATTGCGGGGCCCGCATCGGCATATACCCGCCCAGCCGTCGGCGCGAGGCGGTTTTCCCGAATGATTTCAATCACTTACCGGATGGAAGATGTGGCCTGCCGCGATATGCGTTTTCTGCACGGCAACCGGTAAAAACGGCGCGGGCGTGTAGCAACTGCCACCCCGGCCGGTCAGCGGGTGAGCAGTTGCGGCACCGACGACGCCAGCATGGCCAACCCCGAGCCCGTGAGCAGCGTCAGCACAATGCGGCGGAACATGATGTCGCTGATCCCCAGATAGACCCGCGTGCCGAGCAGCGTGGGAATCAGCATGGCCGGGGCGACGACGGCGAACATCGGCAGCATGTCCCGGGTGACGATGCCGGTACCGATGTAGACGGCCATCGTCACCATCAAGGCCCCGAGGTTGAAGTTCTGGATCACCACGCGCTGGGTATCCTTGTCGAAGCCGCGCAGCGTGCACCAGAGCGTGGGCGCGATACCCGTGAACCCGCCGATGCCACCCAGGATGCCGCCGATTCCACCGACCACGGCGTCCGCCAGCCCCCCGCCGCGACGGATGGGCGGCAGCTTGGCCGAGAACAGCATGATCGGGCACCAGATCACGAGGATGATGCCGAGGCAGAGCTTGAACAGGTGGATATCCAGCTTCGGCAGGATCGACACCCCGATCGGGATGCCGACCGCCCCGCCGATCAGGAACGGCAGCACGGTGGCCAGATGGAACTTGCGGCGGACCGTGAACGCGGCCAGCAGTTGCCCGGTGAGCGCGCCGAACACCGACATGGCCGACGCCATGCGCGGATCCACGCCCCATGCCCAGAACGACATGGCGACCATGCCGAACGCGAACCCGGACAGGCCCTGAACGAAGCCGGCAACGGCGGCGCCGAGGGCAATGAGGATGACGACCGGATCGACGGACATGGGGGGGCGGAAGGGGCGTAACGGGGCGAAGGGAAGCGGCATTGTAACGTCGTCGCCACCCGCCACATCCCTCACGCGCCCCTCCTCACCCTAACGGGTCACGTCGAACTCCCAGCCCGGCTCGATATGCCCGGGATTCTCCGCCAGCTTGTACTTCGGATTGAGGTTGATCAACTCGCGGAGCGCGAAGTCGGCCACCTGCGTGTCCGGCGGCAGGGCCTGCTCGCGCGCCTCGGCCTTCTGTTCGTCGGAGAGCAGCGTGTCCAGATGCGCGCGCGAGATGCCCCAGAGCGTCGAGACGGCCTCGTTGCCACGCCGGTACGGCTGCACGCGCACGGTTTCCGGCGATGTGGGCCGCGTCCTTGGTGGCGTCTCCGGCCGGGTGTCCGGCGGCGTCTCGGCGGGCGGCTTCGTGCCCGAGGGGGATGGCGACGGGGACGGCGAGGCGTCCGGGGTGGGGGTTGGCGTCGAAGTCGGCGCCACAGTCGGCGTCCCGCCCGGCTTCGGCGCCCCGTCCTTGTCATCGTCCTTGGTCAGCTCCACCGCAATCTTGGCGACGAAATTGACGATGACGCCCGCCCCCAGCAGCACCAGCCCGCGTGGCATGGCCCGGCCGAAGACATTCCACTTGCCCTCCGCCCAGCCCTGCGCCGGCAGCAGCCCGGTCTTGGGGTCCTGCTGCAGCGCCAGCCGGTTCTTCTCGCCCACCACCGCGTTCCGGTCCACGCGCGACTGCAGGTGCGCGCCCACGCCGAACACGGTAATGCCGGCCGCCTCGATCATGCCCACCACGCCCGGCGTGTTCATGGCATCGGCCACGGCCAGCGGAATCGTGCCGAGCGCGTACCCGTTCATCACGAACTTGCGCATCTGGGCAGACAGCAGCACCGTGGGTTTGCCGCCCAGGTGATGTCCGAGCCGCGTGCCGATGTTCAGCGTGCTCAGCACCGTGTTCGATGCCAGGAACGCCGCGTTGCTGTAGGTCAGCGGGTTGTCGGCCGGCAGATGGTGCTGCATGAACCAGATCGCCGTGTTGCTGTTGTTGACCGCCAGCGTGCCGATCTGCGCCGTGTCGTTGAGCCGGCCCGGCACGGTATCGGGGTTCAGCAGCTTGGTGCCGACGGTCTTGATGGTCGCCTGCGCGTCCTGAATCTGCGTGGCGCGGTCCGGGGCGTCTTTCTTCGCCCCGTGGGTGTGGGCCTCCAGCGTGTCCACGGCGGTCTTGAAGACGTCCTGGTCCTTGGCGTGGATGCCCCACGCATCGGCGGAGCGGCCGTGCAGCCGGCTGCGCAGATAGGCGATGTTGGCCGGCGTGGGGTCCGCCGCCCGCGCGTTGATCCGCAGGGTGTGCAGGGTCCGGCCCGCCGCCACGCTGCCGCGGTAGATAAAGCAGGTCGCGCTGCTGAGCACCGGGTTCACGTGCGCCGCGGACGTCGCCACGCCAGCCAGCGTGCCAAGCGCGAAGGTGCCCACCGTGGACACCGTCATCGTCTTGGCCATCTTCCACGGGCGCGGGCCATTCTCGCCCGCCGGCGGGGTCGCGGGACCATGGGTGATGGTGCGCCGCTGGGCCGCGCCGCCCTGCCCGGCAGCCTCGTTGGCGCGCGCCACCTCGCGCATGCGGGCCACGATGTCGGCATGGGCGCTGCCCTGCGTGTCATCCACCTTCAGCTCCACGCTGGTCAGGTCTGCCACCTTGACGGTGCCGTCCGGGTGGATGCTGAACTCCACGTCACCCAGATAGACGTGGCGGTCCGCCATGGTGTCCAGGATATGGTCGAGGTCGCGCAGGGACTTGCCGTTCAGCAGTTCAGTGCGCGGATCGGGCACCCCGTGCATGGCCTTGTTGCCGAACAGGTCCCGGGAGCTGGCCGCGTAGCGCTCGTAGACCACGGTGGGCCGGCCCGAGACCGTCATGTCGTCGGCGCCAAAGGTCTTCAGCGTGTTGAAGCCGAGCCCCGCCGCCGTGCGCAGCGCCTCGCGCTCGCCCTGCACCATGAAGCCGGTCATCTCGTCATTGGCGATGCCCACGGCCTTGTCGCGGCCCAGCGCGAACACGGTCTTGGCGCCGCCGCCCCCGAGCCGTGGCCCGAGATAGGTGGCCAGGTCCACCCGCTCGCGCCC
Source organism: Cupriavidus sp. OV096 (assembly GCF_900115455.1). Taxonomy (NCBI): domain Bacteria; kingdom Pseudomonadati; phylum Pseudomonadota; class Betaproteobacteria; order Burkholderiales; family Burkholderiaceae; genus Cupriavidus; species Cupriavidus sp. OV096. The sequence continues at coordinate 37,265 of NZ_FOWM01000009.1, read as the reverse complement.
GCCGCCCGGATGGCGCAGGTAGACCACCCCGCGCGCGTTCACATCGAAACGATGGTTGGCGTACGGGTCTGGCTGGGGCTGCACGCGCCGCCAGTTGCCGCCGGCCTGTGTCAGGTCGATGGCGGGCTTGCCGTCCGCGTCCGCATGGCGTTGCAGCGCGAACTCGGGGGCCAGCACCTCGGTCTGCATCACGTTCGCCACCTGCTCCGCGAAGACGCGGCCCTGCGGCAGGTGGGCGCCGTCGAGCGCGAGCACGATCGGCTGACCGGCCTGCCACTCGTCGGCCATGCGGAGCGCGAACGCGTGCGCGCCGATGGGCTGGCCATCCTCGCCACGCAGGCCGCCCTCGGGGTGGATCGCCCCGACCACCACCGTATGGTCCCCGGGCGCGTTCACGCGGTGCGGCTTGTCGCCAACCGCCACCTCGCTCCAGCGCGCCGGCGTCTGCCGCCAGCCTGCCGGCGTGGCCGCGTCGGGCACCGGCGCCGCCGCAGCCGCCGCCGCCGTCCTCCCGCCGTGGGTGACGCCCACGATGGGCAGCCCCGGCCGGGCGCCGAAGAAGCGGCCACCGTTCACCACGTGGAGGTTCGCGCCGGACATCGCCATCGTCGCGCGGTCCGCCGCCACGCCCAGCCCGGCGCCGTGCGCGAGGTCGCTGCCCGGCGAGAAGAACGCGTCGATATTGAGCGCGCCGTCCGGGCCATAGACGTTGGCGCCCAGCCCATTGGCCACTTCCTGCGCCAGCGAGACCACGCCGTCCTGCGCGTGGCAGCCGTAGAGCAGCACGGGCATGCCTTCCTCGTAGTCGGGATGCGCGCGGATGCGGTCGATGATCGTGGCGGCGTCGGCCATCCGCGACGGCCCCGTGCCGCTCGCGTTCATCTCCACGCCGCCGAACACGCCTTCGGCTCGCACCGTGAAGTAGCCCGGCACACGCGGCACGGAAATGCCGACCGCCGCACCATCGAACGTGACCTGTCCCGCCTCCTGCGCCAGATCCAGATGGGCCGGCCCGCGCGGGAACTGCGCCAGCTGGCCGAGATGGTCCACGCGCCGCCCGCCCTCGCGGCGCACCAGCGGCGCTCCGGCGCGGAAATCCTCGGGCAAGGCGATACGGATCTCGCCCCCATAGCCCCGATTCAGCGCGAGGCTGCCGGCGCGCGTGGTGCGGCCGGTCAGCGTCACCGGAATCGTGCCGATCAGGTTGCCGTCGTGGATCCGACCCTGGAAGCCGCGTTGCGCGACCACGGCCACCTGCACCGGCTGGCCGGCCTGCACGGCCTCGTCGGCGCTGGCCAGCGCCTGCTGGAGCGAGTCATGCGAGGACTCCGGCAGGCCGCTGCGCACGGTCACCTCGCCGCCAGCCGCCGGCAGCACCACGTAGTGCACGCCGGCCAGCCGCCCGCCCGAAGCGTGCACGCCGTCGATCGTCGCCGCCATGGCGCCGGCGTCGACGGTCTCGTCGCGCAAGGACCAGCTGCCGTCGCGCACCGGCGCGGCGTCCGTGCGGCGCGTGGACACGGCGCGCGGACGCGGGCCGGCTTGTCCTTGAGGATGGCCCCCCGCCGGCGTGCGCCCGCCATGGTGGATCACCGCGTTGGCCGCCTCCGCCACCGGCGTGCGCGCCACGCCCGGGCCGCCGAACCAGGCATTCGGCGCGGCACCGGGGCCGGCAGGCAGTTCGCCCGTGGCCGCGTGGCGGTAGAGCTGGACGATGGCGGCATGCACGTCGGTCGAGAAGCCGTCCACCGTCGGCACGCGCTCGCGCGAGACGCCATCGACGGCACCCGCATCGGCAGCCGCCTGCAGCACGCGCCGCAGCTCGTCGGGCGTCTGGAACCGCTCGATCATGTTGCCGCGCTTGAGCAGCAACGCCGACAGCGCATACGCGCCCCAGTTGGACACGCTGGCCGTCACCACATGGTCCGCCGTGATCTCGGCCGCGATCTGCTTGCCGTTCCAGCCCTTCGGGATCAGGCCCTTGAGCCCGCCCATGCCCACCTCGTTGCCGCCGTCGCCAATGCCCAGCGTCTCCACGCCCTCGCGCGCGTTGGCCTGGATCAGGATCTCGTCGATGGCCGGGTTGAAATCGTCGATCTCGATCCCGCGCATATTGTTCTTGGTGCCGTCCGCCGCGCGCGACGGCAGTTCGATCGCCATCACCCGGTCCGGCCCCACGGCTTCCAGCAGCGCCCGCGCCGGGGCCTTGGCGTCGCCCACGGGTACGTCGAAAACCTTGATGTTGTCGGTCGGCTCGCCCATCTCGCGCAGGATGGCCTCCAGGATCGGCTTGTTGGCCGAATCCACCACGTAGGTCACCTGCTTGCCGCGCAGGCGCAGCGCCCGGCCCAGTTCGGCCGTGCCCGGCGGCCCGTCGGTCTCGGGCATGCCCTTGGCGACCGAGAACCCGGTCAGCAGCATGATGTTCTCGCCACTTTCCAGCGCCGCCGCCGCGCGCTGGGCCCCGTCCGGCATATAGAACTCGCGCAGGCCCCGCCCGATATAGCTGAAGCTGACCCGATCCACCGGGTTCAGGTGGCGGCCGGCATCCACCAGCGCGCGCACGCCGGACACATCGGCGGCTTCCCCGAACGGCGACTTGAACACGCGGATGTCGTTGCGGCCACCCATAGCGTGTGCCAGCCGGGACACCGCCGAGGGTTGGCCGGAGGTGACCACCATCGTCGGCAGCGTCTTGCTGTCGGGCACCTGCATCGGGTCCAGCGGCGTGTCCAGCAGGTCCGTGGCCTGCAGCAGGCCCTTGTCGATCAGCACGTCCACGGCCTTGCGCGCCTGGAACTGCATCGGGTCGATCAGCTTCACGTGGGACATGCCGATGGCGTCGAGCTGCTGGCGCACCAGCGACTCCAGCGCCGGGTAGTGCGTGCAGCAGAACCAGACCGAGGTGGTATCGGCCGGAATGCGGTCCAGGTTGATGTAGTCGGCAATCCACTGCTTGAGCTGGGCGAGCTGCGCGCCATCGTCCAGGTGCATCAGGTTGTTGACCGCGCCGGCCCATTCCGTGGCAGGGATTTCCTCCACGGTGCGCCGGCCGCCGCTGGCCTCGCGCACGCCGTTCAGGTAGGCGTGGCCGCCCACCGTGCCGGGCGTGGCCACCACCACGGGCCGCTCGCCGCCCATCTCCACGATCTGCGGCACGGTCTGCTGGATCAGGTTCACCATCTCGAAGCCGTGCATGCGCGCCAGCACCGTGGCCAGCGCCAGGCAGGCGGTGTTGCAGGCGGCCAGGTTCACGTCGCCCATCAGCTTCTGCACGGCCTGCAGGCCGGCGTGGACCTTCTCGGCCAGATCCTCGGGCGTGCGGCCGCCGTAGGTGCCGGCCGCGTGGTCGGTCACCGCCTCCACCTGCACCGCCTTGCCGGTCAGCGCGTAGATGTGGCGGGCGAGGTTCTGGGCGGCCAGCAGGCCGCCGTTGCTCGAATCGAACGCGGTGACGACGATGACATCGTCCTCCACGCGGATGCCGGCGGCCTCGGCATCGACATCCTTCGGCAGGAAGCGGCGCTGGATGCCATCGAACAGCTTCACGAAGTCGAGCCCCTCCGGCAGGCTCTCCGCCGCCTTGCCGAGCAGCTCGTAGACGCCAAGCTGCACGGACTTGTCCATACCGCGCACGCTGGTGGCGCCCACCTCGTAGGTCACGCCGTCGCGCGCGTTGAAGCTCGCCATGGTCTCCAACATGTCGCCGATCTGCTGGATGTCCGGCATCTTGCCTTCGCCGTTGTGGTACCGCTGGAGCGCGAAACCGATGGCCTGCGCGGCCAGGTTCGAGTTCATGCCGGTGACCACGTGGTCCGCGCTCACGTCTGACCAGAGTTCGGCGTGGACGTCCTCGGGCGCCATGGCCCGGGTGATGCGCTCGCGCAGGGGGCGCATGCCGGCCTCGTTGCCGTGGTCGCCAACGGCCACCGTCAGCACGCCCTTCATGTCCCGGGCATCCACCAGAAGCTGGTCCACGCGCGGCCCGCCGGCCACGGCCTCCCCAGTCTGGAGGCGGTATTCGTTGTTCAGGTTGCGGCCGGCTACTTCCACGGCGATGACGGCCTCGGGCTGGTGCATCGCCAGCAGCGCCTTGGATTGCAGCGTGGCCGCCAGATGGTCCTTGGCGCGGAAGGTTTCCACGCGTGCGTTGGGCTGGTCGAGGTCATTGCGCAGCATCTTGCGCAGCGCCCGGCCGTGGGCGCGGTCGGTCACGTAAACCACTTCCTTGCCGAGCGAGGTCAGGTACGCGCCCAGCGAGGCCGCGCCGATCACGCCATTGGTCTCGGCATGGCCATGCGCGGTCAGCGGCGCGGTGACGATCATCACGCGGTCGAGGTCCGCCAGTGCCCGCGCGGCCAGCTCGGCGCCGTACGGCACGCCGATCTGCTCCATGCGGCCGTCGATCCAGAGCACGTTGTCGAGCGGGGAGATGGCGTTCTGGCGCAGCGCGTGCGCCGGGGCATCGGCCTCATCCGCAGTACGCGCCGCGCGCGCCGCCTCCTCGGCCGGGCCATGCCGGATGGTGCGTCGCTGGGCGGGGGCGGCCCCTTCCGCATCGCCCCGGCCCCGCCGCAGGGCCGGGCCGTGGAAGATGCGCCGGCGCTCGGACGCGGCGCTTTCGGATCGACGGTCTGCGGCATCGGCGCTTTCGCGCCGGCGGCTGGTCGCCTCGGACAGATAGCGCTCCTGGGCCCGCGCCAGCGCGCGATCCATCATATTGGTGATGACGCGGTCCTGCACCAGCGTGCCGCGCGCGCGGAATGCCTGCCAGCGCGAGGCGACCTGCTGGGCGTCCGGCGACGTCGTCGGCCGGGTGGTGGCGCCTTCCGGCGTGTTGGTCGATCGTCCAGTGGATGGTGCAGCGGGGCTGGTAGGCTCTCCCGGCGTGCGCGCGCGGTTCGACGTCGAGGGACGTCCGGCCTCGCCATCGCGCGCGCCAGGGCGCTGGCCCGGCGCCGGCACATCGTCGTGCAGGCGCGGACGGCCGCCGCCCGGGTTGGCGGCATCGCGCGACGTACGCGGCGCGGTAGTCACGTCAGGATCACCGTCCCGCAGCACGTTGGCGGCCTCGCCATCGGCGGCGCGGTTCGCGGGGCTGTTGGCGGCATCGTCCAGCGGCGTACGGCCGCGCGTGCGCTGGTAGGTATCGCGCACGGACTCGCCCACCCGCTTCTGGATGGCTGCCGGCATCATCTGCGTGGCGCCCATCAGCAGCATGGCGCTGTTCTGCACCACCTCGCTGACGCTCATGTCCTTGCCGTGCTGGGCGAACGCCGTGGCCTGCTGGGCGGTCTGCACACCGCCGATGCCGAACGCGGTGCCGTTGAGCACGCGGCTGGTCGTGCCGAAGCGCGAGGCCGACTGCATCAGCGTTTGGCCCGCCATCTCCCGCACCGTGCCGCCGCCAGCCGCCACCCGCACGCCGGCATTGGCCGCCAGCGAGCCGAACTTGGCAAAGCCCATGCCGCCGATGCCGGCCACCGAGCCGCCCACGTTCAGCCATTGGGACATCGCCTCCTGGCTCTTGAACGGATTGATCGAGCGGCCATGATCGGCGATGTTGTCCAGCTCGTGCCACGAGGTGCCGATGCCGTAGCCCATGCTGCCGATCATGCCGCCCCAGGCCACCGCCACCAGCGGCGTCAGCGTGCCGCCCGACGCCACCATGACCACCCCGCCCGCCACGGCGCCGACCGCCGCCACGCCGAGGTTGACCCAGCCCATGACCTTTTCCGTGCCGGTCACGATATGGGCGTCCATCGCCTCGTAGCTGACGTGGCCATCCCTGCCGAGATCGAGGTTACGGTCGGCGATGTAGACGGTGCCCTTGTCGGCCAGGAGGTTGTTCTCCTGGAAATCGCGCTTCGGGTCGGCGCCCTCCTTGCCGTAGACGGAGCCGCTGTCGTCCACCCACATGGTGTTGCCGTCGCGGCCCTTGAACTCGAACACCGCGGTCTGGTACGCCGCACTGCCCGGCTGGGTCACGAAGATCGGGATGGCCGAGGCCGTCGCGTCATTGCCGGCATTGGCGCGGATCTCCGCCTTGACGTCCTTGATGGTCTGGGGCGTGGCGCTGGGCATCGCCAGCTGGATCGCCTTGTCGAGCGCGGCGTCGTCGCCGACCTTGGCCTTCAGGTCCTGCTTCTGCAGGCCCATGCTGTCGAACGACTGGCGCAGGATCTCGTCCTTGTCGAGATCGAACATCTTGTTCTGCTCTTTGGCCTCGGCGCTCTCGCCGTACTTCTCGTTGCCGCGCGCGGTGGCCTTCTGGACGTAGTAGTCCGACATCGGCGGCGCGTCCTTGCTGGACTTCAGTGCCTGCTCGAAGGCGATGGAGAGCCCGGTGTAGCCCTGCGCGGCGGCGTCCTGGGCGCCGCCGTAGATGCGGCCCTGGCGGGAGCTGCCGGACTGGTTGCTCATCATCAGCAGGCTGACGTCGTTGTCGCGGTCGGTCAGCCAGGCGGCCGTGCGCTGGGCGGCGGGGCCGGAGCCCGGTTTGGCGCCTTCGGTGGTGGCGTAGTAGTTGGCGTCGGCCTTGTCCACCACGGCGGCCAGCCCGTGGTAGAAGTCGTCCCAGTCGTTGTAGCCGGCGCCGGTGCTGTCGTTGCGGGCGGTCCAGTCGTTCTTGTACTCCGAGCGGACGGTCTCCAGCAACGTGTCGGCATCCTCGGGAATCAGGTTCGGCGCGGTGTCCTGCAGGTACTGGCCCACCTTGTCGGCGTACATGTCCTGCTGGCCCTGGATCGGGCGACCCTCGTCGTCGTGCGTCTTGTTCTTGAGGTTCTTGTCCATCGCCGCGTTGATCTGCGTCTTGAACAGGTCGCTGTCGAAGCGGTCGTTGTGCACGGCCACGTACTGGGCGCGCTCGTCGGGCGACTGGGCGGCGTCCACGCCAGCCTTGCGGGTGGCCAGTGCGCCGTTGACGTCGCCGGCATCGAGCTGCCTGGCGATGCTGGTGGTCATCGTCTCCACGCGCTGCTCGGTCGATGCCTGGAGCAGCACGCGCATATGGTCCAGCGCCGGCGTGGTCGCGGTCGCCTTCTCTTCCGGCGTCTTCGCGCGGGCCTTGGCCGCGTCGGTCATCTGCTGCGCCGTGTAGAACAGGAGCTGGCCGCCGTACTGCTGCACGCCCTGGTTGTACTGCGCGGTTTTCGGGTCGCCGGCCGGGGCGTTGGGGTCGGGGCGGAGGCTGTCCGCATCGAGCGACTTGTAGAGGACGTAGCCGGCCGGGTTGTCCTTCATCATCGCCCGTTCGTCGGCGGGCAGGTCGCGCGTGAGGACCGAGTTGGGATCGTTCTTCGCATAGGGATCGAGCGTCAGGCCCTCCATGTGGGCCAGCGCCAGCGTGGTCGGGTCGGTCTTGGCCAGCCCGCGCTCGAAGTCGTTGGTGGGCACGAGGTTGGCCATCTCGCCCTTGAGCTGCCCCTTGGCATTGGCGAGGTCGATGACCTTGCCGAGGTCCGGGCTGGCGCCGTAGCGCTCCTTGACCTCGGCCACGGCCTGCTCGCGGAAGCGCTCGGGCACCTTGACGCCCTGCCCCTTGTCCAGTGCCGCGCGCTGCGCCTTGGCGTCGTTGACGGCAGTCGTATAGATCGACATGCCTTCCTGCCGCTCGTAGCGGTTCGGCGTCTTGTCGTTCTGGACCGTCTTCAGGCCCTCATCGGAATCATGCTGGTAGCGATTGACCGCCGAGGTGTCGATTTCCTTCTGCAGGGCGGCAGTGAAGTCGTCGCTGGCCTTCTGGAGGTCCTGCTGCGCGGCGGTGTCGTTGGCGCGAGCGGTTTGCAGGTCATCGTCGAGGCCCGCCTCGGCCCGGCGAACGCCGCCGGGGATCTTGTTGTAGGCGGCCGTCTCCTGCTGGAGCGTCTTGCCGGTGGCTTCGGCCTTGTCCTGCGCCAGCACCAGCTTGAAGCGGGCCGCGCCGGTGTCGCGCGCGGCCTGGTTGGGCTCGGTCTTCAGGTAGTCCTTCCTGGCGTCCTCAAGGTTGGCCTTGAGCGCCGGGTCGTCGTAGCGCTTGGTGATTTCCTTGAGCTTGGCGTCGACGGCGGCCGTCTCGTCCCGTCCGGTCTGGGCCGCGTGATTGGCCGCCACGCGCAGCTCGTTCTGCACGCCGCCGAGCACGGTGCCGTACTTCTCGCCCAGCGGTTTCCACTTGGCGTCGGTCATCGGGCCGCCGTTCAGCTTGTCGACGGTATCGTCGTAGGCGCTCTTGGCGTCTTTCTCCCAGCGGTCGGTGTGTGCCTTGGCGTCGTCCTCTTCCTGCTTGCGCTTGGTCTCGGCGGGGTCGGGCGGCGGCGCGGCAGGCTTTTCCGTCTTCGGGGCACTGGCCAGCGTCAACGTGAGCGGCTCGTTGCCGGTGTAGACCGCATTGGTGACCTGCGGCGTCTGCTGGGGCTTCTCGGTCTGCTCGGTCTTGGCCGGCTGCTTGGGCGTCTCGGGCTGCTGCGGCTGCTGGGCGCGGGCGGCGGCTTCCTGCTGGGCGCGGCGCTGGGCCTGCTCCTGGGCCTCCCGCGCGGCGCGCTCCGCGGCTTCGCGGGCGCGCTCGGCGGCCTCGGCGGCGGCACGGGCGGCGGCCGCTGCCGCGGCCCGGATCGCATCCATGAAATCCAGCATGTCGCTTGTCTCCACGTGGATGCCGGCAAGCCACGCGGGGCGCGGCGGCCGGCAGGTCAGACGGTGCCGCAGATTTTGCGCGCGCGGGCACGCGCGCGACACTATGAGAACTCGTAGGGCTGACTGGTGCTACAGCCGGCGCTACAGCCGGTTGTTGTCGAGGTCGGTCACCAACATGCAGCCCGGCGCGTGCGTGATGCAGATTTCGGGGCGCGCCTCGCGGATCACGGCCTGCGGGGTGACGCCGCAGGCCCAGAACACCGGGATCTCGTGGGCGTCCAGGGGCACGGCATCGCCATAGTCGGGGGATTCGATGTCCTCGATGCCGATCAGCGACGGGTCGCCGATATGCACCGGCGCCCCGTGCACGTCCGGGTAGCGCGCGGTGATCTCGGTGGCCAGGATCGCGTCGGCGGCGGACAGCGGGCGCATGGACACCACCAGCTTGCCGGAGAGCCGCCCGGCCGGCCGGGTCTCGATATCGGTGCGGAACATCGCCACGTTGCGGCCCAGGTTGATGTGCTTGAGCGGCACGTTGGCAGCCAGCAGCGCGTGCTCGAACGAGAACGAGCAGCCGATGGCGAAGGCCACGAAGTCGTCACGCCACAGCTCCGCCACGCTGGCGGTCTCGTGGTACTCGGTGCCGTGGCGATAGACGCGGTACATCGGCACATCGGTGCGGATATCGACATCCACGCCCAGGTTGCGGAAGACCGGATCGCCCGGATCGGTCACGTCGATCACCGGGCAGGACTTGCGGTTCAGCGCGCAGAACTGGAGGAAGTCATAGGCCCAGTCGCGCGTCAGGATCACGATATTGGCCTGCACGTAGCCCCGCGCCAGGCCGCTGGTGTGGCCACGGTAGCGGCCCTCGCGAATGATGCGGCGCAATGCGGCGGGGTCGTCGGGCAGGATCGAGGCGGCGTGCTGGAGAGGCTGGTTCATGGCTGCGGCGTGGGAATCGGGTGAAGTCGAAACCGATTCTGGTGGCCGGTGCCGCATCGCGTCCAACAAATCTTTCGGGTGGCGCGCGATAAAGAAATCCGATGACTACGAGCCTGCGTGGGAGGTTTCGGGCATGGCGGTGGCCAGCACCGGGGAGGCCGCCGTGGCCATGTCGTCGCCCACTTCGAGGCAGAAATCGGCCACCACCTGCGTGGCGATCTCGACGATGGACTCGTTGACTTCCAGCCCCGCGCCGATGCGCCACGAGGCCACGATGTCCAGCGCCGGCGGGTGGTTGTCCACCTGCACCACGGCCAGCGTGCCGTCGGCCAGTTCCTGCCGGACCAGTGCCGGCGGCACCGCGCCGATGCCGAAGCCATCGCCAATCAGCCGCGTCATGGCCGCCACCGAGTTGACGCAGTTGATGCGCGGCGAGGTCACGCCGTTCAGGTGGAACAGGCTCAGGATGTCCTGGTGCGGCCGGGAATTCTTGACGAAGGTGATCACGCGCTCGGCGCCCAGCGCCTCCAGCGACGGGTACGGGCGGTCATAGGCGCTGCCCTTCGCCACGATCCAGCGGATGGGGTAGCGCGCCAGCTCGATGTTGCGGACGGTCTCCAGCCGCAGCAGGTCGGTCTGGAAGATCACGTCGAGGTAGCCCTTCTGCAGTTGGTCACAGAGATTGAGCGCGGCATCGGCAGTCAGCTCGATCTCAAGCTGCGGATAGGCCTGCATCGCGCGCTTGACCACGGTGGAGAGCCAGGTATGGATGACCGAGTCCATCGCGCCGATGCGCACCCGCCCCGCGATGGTGCGCGAGCGGTCCAGCGATTGCCGCAGATGGTGCATCGTGTTCACCATCTTCTCCGCGTACTCGAGCACGCGCTGGCCCTCGGGCGTCAGCGTCACGCCACGCGAATCGCGCAGGAACAGCTTCACGCCGAGGTCTTCCTCCAGCACGGCAATGCGGCTGGAGATGGACGCCTGTGTGCTGAACAGCTTTTCGGCGGTCAGCCGGAAGCTGCGCAGACGCGCGACCCAGACGAAGGTTTCGAGGAAACGCAGGTTCATGGGGTGGGGGCTTGCGGGAGAGGGGCGACAACCGTCGCGGATTTTGCGTCGGCAGCGGCTTCCAGCGCCACCTCCTCCGCCCTCGCCTTCAAATTCCCCAGCGCGGCCTGCATCGCATCCCCCAGCGCGTGCGGATACTCGGAGCCCGCGCCATCGGGCAGCGCGAAGGGGTCCAGCCACACCTGCCACGTCAGGATCGTGGTGCCGGCATCGAGCCCCGGCTTGGCCTGCAGGCGCCCGCGCGTATGGCCGGAGAGCTTGCGGTAGCTATAGGCGTAGGGCCCCTTGTCGGTCAGGATGTCCACGGCCGGCAGCCCGCCCGCCTTGTAGACCATGCGCCGGACCGTGCCGGGCGCGCCACTGCCGAGCACTACGTCGCAACGTTTGAATTCGCCGTCCCATTTCGCCAGTGCGCAGTAGCCGCCGGCCTGCTGCCACACCAGGTCGGCGTCGGCGTTGATCGCCACCGAGCGCTCCACGGGCACCAGTTGGGCGTGCGCGGCACCGGCCGCGCCAAGCAGCAGGACCACGAGCAGGGGTCGAAGCGAGAGGTTGGGGAGCATGGGAATGGGCGTGCAATGAGATTGCCGCAAGCCTACCGGCGACGTGCGCGCGCGACCACTACCGAGCACTCGTAGGAAACCCTCGCCTACGGATCTCCGTAGGAAGTGACGGGGCTGGCGCGCCGTATGCTTACGCCTTCCCCTGCGAAAGGGGGGCATCGGCACGATCAGGGAAAACCCCGAACCGCTGCGCGGGCGCTCTCCCGCAATCCCCCGAATTAGCTGCCTTTCAGCACAGGATTCAATTTTTCTTATCGGCCCTCGCCCGAAAAACTAGTTGGACGCGAGGGAGGCGCGGTTTCAAGAATGCAGGACAAGAACAAGAAGAACCATCGGCAAAGCCCTGGCAAGAGACCACGACAAGACCACGAAGAGGAAAGGCATGGAATCGCAGATCGGCCGTATCGACACCCCCGCGCAAGCTGACACCACCCCGCACGCCGAGCCATCGCGCGGCTTCTTTTCCTGGTATCGCGACATCACCCCCAACGAACGCCGCACGTTCTGGAGCTGCAAGGTCGGCTACGCGCTGGACGCCATGGACACGCAGTTCCTGAGCTTTGTGATTCCCACGCTGATCGCCACCTGGGGCATCTCCCGTGCGGACGCCGGCTTCATCGGCACCGCCACGCTGCTGACCTCCGCCGCCGGCGGCTGGGTGGCCGGGATCCTGTCGGACCGCATCGGCCGGGTGCGCACGCTGCAGCTGACCATCCTCTGGTTCGCCTTCTTCACCTTCCTGTGCGGACTGGCGCAGAACTATGAACAACTGCTGATTGCCCGCGCGCTGATGGGCTTCGGCTTCGGCGGCGAATGGACCGCCGGCGCCGTGCTGATCGGCGAGGCGATCCGCGCGCAGGACCGCGGCAAGGCCGTGGGCATGGTGCAGGCGGGCTGGGCCATCGGCTGGGGGCTTGCCGCCCTGCTCTACGCGCTGGTGTTCTCGCTGCTGCCGGCCGAGACGGCATGGCGCGCGCTGTTCCTGATCGGCCTGTTGCCGGCCGTATTCGTGATCGTGCTGCGCCGCATGGTCAAGGAGCCGGAGGTCTATACCGAGCACAAGGCCCGGGAGGCCCGGCAGGACCAGGACCGCGCCTCTTTTACCGCGATCTTCTCGCCGAAGCTGCTGTCCATCACGCTGCGCGCCGCGCTGCTGACCACCGGCGCCCAGGGCGGCTACTACGCTATCACCACCTGGCTGCCGACCTTCCTGAAGACCGAGCGCGGCCTGACCGTGCTCGGCACGGGCGGCTACCTGGCGATGGTGATTGTCGGCTCCTATATCGGCTACGTGACCAGTGCCTACCTCACCGACCGCATCGGCCGCAAGCGCAACTTCATCCTGTTCGCGATCGGTTCGATGACCATCGCGCTGGCCTACACGCACATCCCGGTCAACGACACCGTCATGCTGCTGCTGGGCTTCCCGCTCGGCTTCTTCGCCTCGGGCATCTTCGCCGGCATGGGCGCGTTCCTGACCGAGCTGTTCCCCACGCGGGTGCGCGGCTCCGGCCAGGGCTTCTGCTACAACGTGGGCCGGGCCATCGGCGCGTTCTTCCCGTTCCTGATCGGGCAGGTGAGCCAGCAGATGACGCTGGGCCACGCCATCGGCATCTTTGCCGCGGCGGCCTACGGCGTGCTGATCCTGGCCGCGCTGACGCTGCCCGAGACGCGCGGCAAGCAGCTGGAGGACTGACATGCAAGACGCGGTGCACAAAACCATGGACCGGACAGGGAAAGTGGCGACGACACCACGGCGCTTGCGGCATCGGTGCCGACTGGCGTACGCTTGCACCCACGCCGCGCCCGCCGCCCAGAATCATAAGATCGACCGGCCGCGTGGCGTTCACCATCAGGTCCATACGGGCCGCGCCTTCATGGCCCGCACCCAGCCAGCACAACACTAGAACACCAGAACATCGACAGCCCGGGCCCATGAGCCCGCGCAGCAAGGTGCAGCAACGGTTTCCGACGGGATCCGGGTCAGCAGTATGTGGAGCCAGACGGCTCGGCAGGCATACGCACGGAGGCCTTATGACCAGAGCAGTAGAAGTTGTATCCGGCATGGACGCGGGGGCGTCCGCACTGGATACCGCAAGCACGCTGCGCGCCCGCCGCGCGGCGCCCGCCATGGCGAGCCCGACCAGCCCCACCATGGCGCACCACGGCATCCGCTTCTATGGCGAACGCCAGATCGTGCCGGTACGCGCGCGGCCCCGCCAGGGCGGCTCGCCGGGGCTGGTCTCGGCGCTGGCAGGCGAAGGCACGCACGAGGGCCGCAGCACGGTCATGCAGGCCGCGATCCACGCGATCGGCTTCGACTACCTCGGCTACGGCACCGCCGCCAACGTGGGCGGGCACATCCAGCCGCGCACGTTCTTCGACACCTATACGGCCCCCGGCTGGCGCGACCGGTACTTCCGCGAGCGCTATTTCGAGATCGACCCGCGCAATCCGCAGCCCGGCATGTTCGGCCTGCCGATGGTGTGGGACGCCGATGACCTCGAACACACCCCGCCCGGCGGCATTCCGCCGCTGCGCCTGCGCCGTTTCCTCGACGACCTGCGCGACGCCGGCATCCGCAGCGGGGTCTTCCTGAACCTGCCGATGCCGGGCACCAGCGACATCGTCATCATCAGCTTCATGTCGGGCATCGAGAGCCGCCGCTGGATTGGCGACACGGTGCTGGGGCAGGCGCTGACGGTGGGGCTGGGCCTGCACGAGTTCCTGACCTGCCATGCCGAGATCCCCACGGCGGGCCGGCCCAAGGAGGGCTTGTCGGACGTGCAGCGCGACATCCTCGCCTGCCTGGCGCAGGGCCTCTCCGACAAGGAGATCGCGCGCCGCATGGACATGTCGATCTTCAACGTGGACTACCACATGCGCCGCCTGCGCAGCCACTTCGGCGTGCGCAACCGCGTGCAGCTCGCGGCTGCCGCCACGCTGCTGCGCCCCGCTGCGCCGCTGCCGGGCCACCCGGTTGCTGGTGACACGGCGCCGGCCATCATCACCGATCATCGCGCCGCCGCGCTGGCAGGCTGAGGGCGCCGGGGGACTTACTCCTCGCCCGTGGCCCAGCGCATGAGGTCTGCCACGCGCGTATAAAGCGCGCGATCGATCGGGCGGTCCAGTGGCACGCTCATGTAGAGCCTTTGTGCGAGGTCGGAATCGAACGCCGAGGGAATCAGGTAATCGGCCGCCGCCTGCCGGATGCGCGCGGCCACGTGGCCACCGCCCTTGGCCAGCACGCGCGGCAGCGTGCCCGGGCCGTCGTAGCGCAGCGCCACCGCGTATTGCGTGGAATACACCACCGCCGTGGACACGCGCACGCGCTCGCCCACGCCGAAGAACGCCGCCTCGAAGAAGGCCGCGCGGCGCCGCCCGGCCATGATCGGGTCGCCCTGCGTGTCCTTGTGCTCGCGCCGGTACTCCTCCACGCTCATGCGCTGCTGCTTCATGAACTGGTAGCGCTCGTGCACGTAGTCCACCACGGCCATGATCAGGTAGATCAGCGCGGCCCAGCAGCACATGCGCAGCAGGATGTAGGCCACCAGCACCAGGATTTCGGCCGGTCGGGCGTGGCCCGAGCGCACGCCGTCCTCGATGGCGCCGAGCGCGAGGATATAGACCAGCCCGCCCAGCAAGGCGATCTTCAGCACGATCTTGGCGAGGTTGACCAGGTTCTTCACGGCGAACATCCGTTTCAAACCTTCAGCGGGATTCAGCCGCGCCATGTTCGGCTTGATCTGCTCGAATGCCACCAGCGGCCCCACCTGGACGAAGGCGCCGAGGATGCCGCACACCAGCGCCACGGCCGCCACCGGCAGCACGCCCATCAGCAGGAAGCGCGCGCTGGCCTCGCCAAGCACCAGCATTTGCTGATCCTGCAGATGCTGCGGTACGGCACCCATCGCGCTATGCCAGAGCGCCTGAAACAGCCGTACGAAGTAACGGCCGAGCACCCACAGCAGGGCCAGCACACCGAGGAACACCACGGAGGACGTCACGTCCGTGCTGCGCGGCACCTCGCCGCGCTTGCGCGCCTCGTCCAGCTTGCGGCGGGTCGCTTCGAGGTTCTTCTCGCCGTCCTGGCTCATGGGCCGCCTCCCCCTCCTGCGCTCATGCCCTTGCGCAGCAGGTCGATCAGGGTATTGTCGGGCCGCAGGAAGCCCTGCAGCGTGTCCACCATCACCGCCAGCATCAACACCAGCATCAGGAACGCCACGGTGATCTTCACCGGCTGGGCGAACTGGAACACATCGAACTGCGGCACGAAGCGCGCGATCAGCGCGAAGCCCAGCTCCACGATGACGAGCAACAGCAGGATCGGCGCGGCCAGCTTCACCACCCACGAGAACAGCGTGCCGGCATAGGCGCCGGCGAACCCGATTGACGACAGCGACAGCTCAGGGCCGAACGACATCACCGGCCAGAACGCGAACGACTCGATGATCACGCCCGTCATCGCGAAAAACCCGCCGAACGAGGCAAACAGCGCGATGCCGAGGTGGGACAGCAGGTTCTCCATCGGCCCGTCTTCCTGCTGGGTCACCGGGTCGAAGAAGGTGGCGTTGCCGGAGCCGGTCTGGAAGTCGATCAGCTCGCCCACCATCTGCAGCGCCACGAAGAACAGGCCGAAAGCCATGCCCAGCAGCAGGCCGATGAACGCCTCCTTGAAGATCAGCACCAGCCACAGGCCGTTGGCGATATGGTCCAGGTCCACCCGCGCGCCGGGCGAGACGAACAGCGCGATGGCCAGCACGATGCCGTTGCGCGCCACGCCGGGCACGGCCTGATGCGACAGGAACGGCAGCACGGTAAACGCCGTGAGCAGGCGCGGCATGACCAGCACGATGGGCATGACCACCTCGCGCCCCCAATGGAACAGCCATGCCGGATCGATGGTGGAGCCCGGCATGCGCTATGCCGCTCCGTCCACATGATCGGCACGATCGGCACGATGCCAGCCCCGTACGGCGGCCTCGTCCACGGCCTCGTCGTCGCGGCGTTCCAGCCCCGCGCGGGCGTCGGCCCGGGCCCGCGCCACCAGTTCACGCGCCCCGACCAGCCGCCCATGGGCGCGCAGCAGCGCCTGACGGCTCTCCTCGAACACGGTGCGGCGGCGTTGGACCTCGTCCAGCGCCTCGGCCAGCCGCGTGTTGGCGCGCCCGATGCGGGCGTCGAAGGCGGCCTGCCAGCCCTGCGCGTCCAGCAGGCCGGACACCGACACCCCGCCCTGCGTGGCGCCATCGCGCAAGCGGGTGATAAAGGCGGCGCGCTCGGCCAGTGCGCCCTGCACGGCCTGCTGGGCGGTTTCGGCATCCCGCAGGCCTTCCATCACCCAGGCGCGGTGCTGCTGCATCACGCGCGTGGCGTCCTCGTGGCGACGCTGGCGCACCGATTCAAGCTGGGCGAGTCGCGGATCGTGGCTCATGGTTTCGCTTCCTGCCGGATGGCCTGCGCCAGCTTGGCGAGCGCCCCGGCAAAGGTGTCGAGCCGGATCGCCGGCTGGGTCAGGTAGGCGCGGATCGCGCCGATGGCGCCCACCGCCACGTCGGCCACGGCATCGGCGCCGGGCCGGTACTCGCCAATCTGCAGCAGCAGCTCCATGTCCTGGAACTTGGCCAGCAGCTGGCGCAGGCGCAGGGCGTCCTGCTGATGCGGGCCAGCCGCCACCTGCGGCATCACGCGGCTGACCGACTGCAGGATGTCGATGGGCGGATACTGGCCCGCGCTGGCGAGCTTGCGGGACAGCACGATATGGCCGTCGAGGATCGAACGGACTTCCTCGGCAATCGGGTCGCTGTCGTCCTCGCCTTCGGTCAGCACCGTATACGCGGCGGTAATCGACCCCTGTACGCCGGTGCCGGCGCGCTCCAGCAGTTGCGGCAGCATCGAGAACACCGAGGGCGGATAGCTGCGCCGCGTGGGCGGTTCGCCGCCGGCCAGCCCGATTTCGCGCTGTGCGCGGGCCAGCCGCGTCAGGGAGTCCACCAGCAGCAGCACGCGCTTGCCCTGGTCGCGGAAGTGCTCGGCGATGGCCGTGGCGGTGTAGGCGCAGCGCACGCGCTCCATCGGCGAGCGGTCGGACGTGGACACCACCAGCACCGTGCGCGCCATGCCCTCCGGGCCCAGGCTGTATTCGATAAACTCGCGCACTTCCCGGCCCCGCTCGCCCACCAGCGCCACCACGTTCACATCGGCCGCCGAACCCCGCGCCAGCATGCCGAGCAGCGTGCTCTTGCCTACGCCCGGCGGCGCGAAGATGCCCACGCGCTGGCCTTCGCCCAGCGTCAGCAGGCCGTCGATGGCGCGCACGCCAGTGGCCAGCGGCTCGCGGATCAGGCGGCGCGTGAGCGGATCGGGCGGCTCGTTGTCGATGGGCACGCGCGTCACGCCCACGAGCGAGCCCTTGGCATCGATCGGCTCGCCCAGCGCATCGAGCACGCGCCCGAGCAGCGCGGCGCCGGCCGGGCATTGCGGCCCGTGCATCGCCGGCACCACCTCGGTCAGCGCGGAAATGCCGGTGATGCGCCCCAGCGGCGTCAGCACGGCAGTCTGCTGCATGAAGCCGACCACCTCCGCCAGCAACGGCGCCTCGCCCGGCGTGACCAACTGGCAGATCTCGCCGACATGCGCCTGGATGCCGGTGGCATGGATCAGCATGCCGACGGCCTTGCTGACGCGGCCACGCATCGCCACCGGCGTGAAATGGTCGAAGGCGCGGCCCAGGTCGGCGGCGGCATGCTGGAGCGCAGCCTGGATGTCGGCGGCGGGCAGTTCGGTCGCCATGGTCGTCTCCGTCAGCTAGCCTGCAGGCGCCGCGCGAACGCCTCCAGCTGGGCCTGCAGGCCCACTTCCATCGTCCCGGACGGGGTCAGGATGCGGCAGGCATCGGCTTCCAGGCTCCCTTCCACCACCACGTTGGCGCGGCGCGGCCAGTCGAGCGTTTCGGCCAACTGGTCGAGCAGGCCGCGCACGGTCTGTTCGCGACCGAGCGGAATCTGGATGGTGATGAACGGCTCGGCGCGCACCAGCGCCTCCACGCGTTGCAGCGCCACTTCGAGGATGATGTCCGGGTCCAGCTCGCCCGCGATCTGCTGCACGGCCTTCATGACGATCTCGGCCATGGTGCGGCGCATGCCGGTGAGCTGCCGCTCGGCCTCGGCCGCCGCGCTGACCTGGGCCGCCGCGTGATCGGCCTGCGCGCGGGCCCAGCCGTCGCGGTAGCCGTGCTGGCGCCGCTGCTCGGCCTCGCGCTGGGCCTCGGTGCTGATGTGCAGCGCCTCGCGCCGGGCGGACTCGATGACCTCCGCCGCATCCATCAGCGCCGCGTACTCTGCCTCCTTGAGCACCTTGCGCTCTGACAGCAGCTGCAGGTTCTCGCTCGTGATCAGAAAAGCCAGTGCCATGCCGGGAACCGTTCGGGAATCAGGTTAAGCAGCAGGAGTTCGCGCAACTGCGCGGCCTGCGCGCGGGTCAGCGCCACGGGCGGCAGGGCCGCCAGCCGGCGCGGGAACTTGCGCATCAGCGCCTGCCGCAACGGGGCGCCGTAGCCGGCCATCAGGCCGCACAGCAGCCGGTAGCCACGCTCGGCCATCACACGGCCCACGCCGGGCGGGCGGGCGCGCAGCGGGGCGAGGTTCATCGGCAGTTCGCTGAGGTCCGGCACGCGTTTGAGCAGGAAGGCCACCGCCTGCGCGTCGATCCGCCGCGCCACGCGGCGCATGGCGCGCGGCAACTGGCCGATCAGCGAGCCGGCGATCGATTCGATATTGGCGAGCGGCGCCGGCACGATGCGGCGCTCGCTGGCGAAGCCGGGCTTGTGCACGGCCAGCCCCACCCAAAGTGCCAGCAGGCGCAGCGCGGGACGGTCCATCAGGACGATGCGCGGGAGGACATCGGCGCGGGCATCGCCATCGCCGGTCAGCACGCGCACGAGGGTGTCCCGGGTCACCACGTCGGCGGCAAGACCCAGTGGCGCGGCCAGCAGGTCTGCCGCCGCCGCGCCGAAACGCGCAGGCCGGCGCCACGCGAGCGGCCAGTCGGCGGGCAGCCAGCTCGGATGCAACTGCGCCAGCGGCCGTTGCAGCAGCCCCACCACGGCCCGGGCCAGCGCGGCATCCGGCAGGGCCGGCAATGCCGGCGCCAGCGCCGTGGGCAGCGCGGCGGCGGGCAGGCTCATGACAGGCCCCGCGACGGCGCACGCGGCGGCCAGCGCAGCCCGCCACGCTTCCAGGCCAGTGCCCCGGTGGCAATCAGCGCGGCGGCGAGCACCACCATCAGCGCGATCAACGCAAAGCGGCCCACCGGGAACGCCCCGGGCACCGCTGCTGCATGGGCGACGGGCGTGAACGGCCGCGCCTCCACCAGCGACAGGGACACGCTGTCATGCGTCACCCCCTCGATGCTGTGCGCCACCATGTCCTTGACGGTCGGCACCAGCAGCCGCAGGTCCACATCCGGCCGATGCTTGATAAAGACGGCCGCCGACGAGGGGCGGATCTTGTCGGAGAGCGGATCGGTGGCCGGAATCACCACGTGTACGCGCGCCGTGACCACGCCATCGATATTGCGCAGCGTCTCGGACAGCTCCTGGGAGAGCGCATAGATATAGCGCATGCGCTCCTCGGTAGGCGTGGCCACCAGCCCCTGCTTCTGGAACACCTGCCCCAGCGAGGCGAAGCGCTCGCCGGGCAGCCCCTCGCTACGCAAGATCTCCAGCGCGGCGGGTAGCTGCGACTCCTCCACGCGCACGCTCCAGTTGCCGTCCTGGTTACCGCCCCCCGATTCGCCGGCGCGCGCTTTCTCGGCGTTGAGCCCATCGGCGGTCAGCGCGGCCAGGATCTGGTTGGCCTCGTTCTCGTTCAGGGAGGCGTACAGGTCCACCTTGCAGCCGGCCAGCGCCAGCGCGGCGAGCAGCGGCAGGGCCAGCCGCGCGCGGCACATCCAACGGGGAAGGGGTGCGGTCATTGCTGGTTCTTCAGCAGGCTGTTGAACAGGTTGGTGCCGGCGCTGCCGATGCTCGACGTGACGTGGATCGACGAAAACAGCTCGAGCGACTGGGTCTGGAGCATCATGGCCTGATAGACCACGTCGGAGGTGCTGCCGGTGTGGATGGCGGCGAACATGCCTTCGCGCATTTCCTGCAGCCGTGTGGCCTGCCGCGCGGCTTCCTCGCCGGCCGACACGTAGCTGGAGCGGATGGCATTGCCGAGTGTGGTGGACGACGGGTCGCTGGCGGCCTGCGCCGCATGGGCACCGCGCGAGCCATCGGCGGCCTGGCCGCCGCGCACCATATCGGAAAAGGTCTGGGCGTCGGCGGGGTTGGCCTGACTGGCGTGAGTCGGCGCGGCAGGCGGCGCCTGGTGCGCGGCCAGCGTGGCGGCGTCCGAGGTCGGGCCCGCGTTGCCCCCGGCGCCCGCTACGGCCCCGGTGGCGGCAATCGTGGTGGGATCCATGGTGGTTCTCCCTGTTTCGATTTGACGACGATTTGCTCCCCTCTCCCGCATGCGGGAGAGGGGCCGGGGGAGAGGGCCTGAGTCTCTCGAAGCGATATCGCCCCTGGAACCGCCTGCCCTCTCCCCCGCCCCTCTCCCAAGGGGAGAGGGGAGAACCCAATCGGCATTGCGAACGTCAGTTCGTGCGCGAGGTCTGCTTCACATCCTGCATGGCGCCCTGGATCAGGTTCGCCTTCTGCGTGTTGTGTGCCATCTCGCTGCTGACGACCGCGTTCTGGCGCGTCAGCGTGTCCTGCAGATTCAGGATGTTCACGGAGAACTCCTGCGCCTTCTGCTGGATCTCGTTCATCTTGGCGTTCAGGTCCACTTCATTTGCCATGGTTTGCTCCTTGGTGGGTTGACGACCTTCCGCCAGGCCCCCAAAGGCCGGCGGCATCTGCATCGCGTGATGCAAATTACTTGCGTTGCGGCGGCGCGGGCGCCGGGCTGTCGCGCAGCACCACGCCATCCGCGTCGATTCGTTCGATTTCGGCACCGTTCTTGAGCACCGCCCCTTCGAAATACCGGCTGCCGTTGGCCAGCTGCACCGAGCGCTTGCCCTCGCCGTCCTCGGTGATGCTGACCACGCGGGCTGGAAACACGCCCTGCCAGTTCTCCATCTGGCCATCCCGCACCTGCCGGCGGCGGTTGTCCACCGTTTCGCGGTAGTCGATGCGGTCCGTGACCAGCACGCCCGGGTGCAGGTCTTCGGTCAGCCGCTTGACCTTGTCGCGCCCGGCCGACGGATCCGCTGTGCCGCTGAGCAGCACGCGGCCCTGCCCCTGATAGGCGATGCCCACGCCGGGCTCGTCCAGATAGCGCTGGATGTGCTCGATCAGATCGTCGGCGGAACGGAGCTGCTGCTGCACCGCGCGGCCATAGGGCGCCAGCGCCTGCGTCACGCGCTGGCGGTCCACACGTGAATTCACGAAGCCGCGCACCGCGACCGTGCCGTTGGGCTGCGAGACCACCTCCAGTTCGGGAAACGCTGCCACGGTCTTGCGTACCGCCGCCGGGTCCACCTGCGCGCCGGGCACCGGGGCGCCGCGCTGCGAGAGCGTGGCTGCGGCCCAGCCGGCGCCGACCAGCAGCACCGTGGCCGCCACACCCATCGCCGCCATCAGGGCGCGCCCATGACGGCGGGCCGCTTCGCCCTCGCCCTGCCCGTCCGCCTGCCGCTCGGCGCGGCGGCCCGACTCGGCCCAGGCGAACAGGGTGTCGGTGGCTTCCGTCGCCGCCGGCTGCGCGCGCAGCAGCTCCACATCGAGCGAGCCGATAGTCAGGATGTCTCCGCCGGCCAGCGCGAACACGCGCTGCGTGGTGGGACGGCCGTTGATCTCCACGGCGGCATCGCCCACGCGCTCGGCCGAGACCGCCACGTCGCCCACGTTGAGCACCAGATGGCGCGGCTGCACGTCGGCGCCGGGCACGCTGATGTCCACCTCGCCGGCGGCACCCAGCACGTTCTCGCCGCGCCGCAGCGTGACGAGACGGCCGTAGACATCGCCCCCGAGGAACCGGAGCGACCAGCCCGAGTTGCCCTCATGCAGGATGTCGGCCATTTAGCTCATCCCCGGCAGCACGAGGCGCGGCGTGAGCAGGTAGAAGCGCTCCATATTGTTCTGGCGCTTCTCCTGATACTTGAACAGATTGCCGATGATCGGCACGTCCTGCAGCAGCGGCACACCGGACGAGGCGTTGATGCGCTCCTCGGTGGTATACCCCGCGATCAGCAGGCTCTTGCCCTCCTCCACCATCGCCTGCGTGGTGATCGAGCGGCGCCGCACCACCGGAATGCGATCCACGGTTTCGCCCGACAGGTTGCCGTCGGCAATGTCGATGGTCAGCATCACCGCGCGGCTCTGGCTTTCATCGACCACCAGCGGCGTCACCCGCACCGCCGTGCCGGCGGTCACGTTGAAGAGGCCGGCGTCCTGGAAGCCATCCACCCGCACATAGAACTCCTGGAGGTTCTCCAGCGCGGCTTCGGTGTTGTCCAGCGTCAGCACCTTGGGCCGGGCGACGAAGTTCGCCTGCCCCCGGTCCGCCAGCGCCTTGACCCGTGTGAGCAGGAAGCGCGTGACATCGTTGCCGATGGCGCCCGTGAACTGCAGGCCGGAAGCCGCCGACGCCGCCGTGGTGCCCGCCTCCGAGGTCAGGTTGCCGAAGGTCAGCGGCGCGTTGTTATTGCCCCCGCCGATCTGGAGGTCCACGTGCCGCGTGTGCAGGCGCCAGTCCACGCCGAGGCTGTCCAGGTCCTCCTGGCTGATGTCCATGATCGTCACCTCGATCTCGACCAGACGCGGCTTCACGTCCAGCGATTCGATCAGGCGACGGTACTGGGCCATGTGGTCGGGCGTGTCGCGCACGAGCACGGCGTTGAGCCGGGTGTCGGCCTGGAACTGCGGCAGTTGTCCGCTGCCCCAGGCGTTGCCCTGCACGTCGGCGGCGATCATGCCGTTCCCGCCCATGCTGTCGAGCACCTGGCCCGGATCGGCGGATGGAATGCTCATGCCGCCGCTGTCGCCGGTGCGCAGCTTGGCCATGCGCGTGGCGCCACGGCTGGTGCCCAGGCTCGGGTTCGAATTCGCCAGCGATCCGCGATTGCGGCCATAGAGATTGCGCAGCACGCTGACCACGCCGGGCACGGTCATCTCCTTGCCGGAGCGGTTGATGCGAAAGTCAGACGCCCACGAGTACTTGAGCGGGAAGAGCTGCACCTCGGCGCGGTCATCGGCGATGGAGCGATCGTCCACGGCGCGCACGGCGGCCCGCACCGTCTCCACATAGCGCTTGGGCCCGGAGACCATCAGCGTGCCTTCGGCGTCGTTGATGGTGATCGGATAGCGCGCATCGGGCACCTGCATCCGTACCAGCGACTCGCGCAGCCGCGTGCCGGCCCCGCGCGCAATCGGAATCACCTCGTTGCGCGCCTCGTTGGCCACGTCGATATAGAGCAGCGAGCCGTCGTAGTAGTACGTCAGCCCGAACATCGCGCAGACGCTGCGCAGCACGTGCTGGGCGGATTCGGTGAACTTGCCGCTGATGGTGCCCTCCACCTTCGGGTCGATCACGGCGGTGGTGCCCTGCGAGGCGGCCAGCTCGCGCAGGAAGTCCGGCAGCCGCTTGTCGCTGGCGGTGGCGGCGAACGGTTTGCCGGACCAGCGCAGGTCGGCCGCCTCCGCTGCCCCGGCCGTAGCCAGCAGGCACAGGCCCAGCAGCAGCGCCATGCAGGTGCGCTGGATCTTGTTTCGGTGCTCCCCAGGGTGCGGCGTCATGTCGGCTCGGTCTCTTTCGGTTCTTGTGGAAGGTTGCGGAGCACTTCAGAGAAACGTCAGCATCGTTTGCAGCGCGCGCTGCGCAAAGCGCATCACTTCGCCGCCCAGCCAGCCGCCCAGCAGCACCAGCGACACCAGCACGGCAATCAGCCGCGTGGACGTGCCGATGCTCTGGTCCTGGATCTGCGTGACGGCCTGCAGCACGGCCACCACCAGCGCCACGACGGTGCCAATCAGCACCACGGGCAGCGTGACCCACAGCACCACCAGCAGCGCCTGGCGGGTGATGTCGAGGATGGTGTCGGCGGTCATGGCGGTCTTACTCGCTCGGCGGGTTCTGGATCCAGCCCACCGGCACCAGCGTCACGTCCTCGTCGACCTCCTGGTAGGACAGCACGGCGATACGCGGCGCCACGGGCTCGATCAGCCGTTTGATATAGCGCCGCACATCGGTGCTGACCACGACCACCACGCGCGCGGCGCCGGCTTTCTCCAGCAGCACGCGCAGTTGCTCGCGGATGTCGCGCGTCACGTCGTGGCTCAGCAGCAGAATGTTGCCGCGCGCCGCGCGCTCGATGGCGCCCTGCACGCGCGCTTCAAGCGCCGGTTCGAACAGCACGGCATCGATCGACCGTGCCGGTCCCACGTGACGGCTGGTGATCAGTCGGCCCAGGTCCACGCGCACCAGTTCGGTCAGCGCGATGGCGTCGGTCTCCTTCGGCGCCCAGGTCACCAGGCTTTCGAAAATCGTGCGCAGGTTGCGGATGGGCACGCCCTCCTGCAACAGGCGGCGCAGCACGTCGGTGATGCGCTGCAGCGGCACGACCCGGGCCAGTTCCATGACCAGGTCCGGTGCGTCGGCCTGCACCACGTGGATCATCGCCTGCACGTCCTGAATGCCGAGCAGCGGCGCCGCGTGCTGCTTGATCATGGCGCCGACGTGCACGGCCAGCACTTCCTCGCAGGACAGCGTGCGTACGCCCTCAGGCGGCGGCGCGTCGCCGGCGGGCGCGGGAATCCACACCACCTCCGGAAACGGGCCAAACGGCACGCCGACTTCTGCCTCGCCCTGGTCGATGCGGGCGCGCGCGCCGGGCTCCAGCAGCCGCTTGCCGGGGCGCAGCACGCCGGCCGACGCCACCACGTCCTGCACGCGGATGGCGTAGGCGTCGCGCTCGGCCAGCGGGCGATGCGCGATCCGCAGCCGGGGGAAGACCATGCCGAGGTCCGCCTCCACCTCGCCCTTGGTGGTGGTCATGCGCTGTTCGAACTGGCGCAGGTCGATGCGGCCCCGCAGGGCGTCGTCCAGCTCCAGCGCCAGCGCCGGGGCCACGGCGGCGGCATTGGCGTCCGCCTCCGCATCGCCCATCTCGATCCACGTAACCGTGCCGGTGCTGCGCGCGGCGCGGCGCATCAGCAGGTAGCCGCCGCCGGCCACCACGATGGCCATGATCCCGAAGGTCCACTTGGGGAAGCCCGGCACCACCAGGAACACGGCGATGGCCAGCCCCGACACCACCAGCGCCTTCGGCTGGCCCAGCAGTTGCCGGCCAATCACGTTGCCCAGGTTCAGCGAGCGGGTGCGGTCTTCATCGGACGAGACCCGCGTGATAACCACGCCGGCCGCGATGGACACCAGCAGCGACGGGATCTGCGACACCATGCCGTCGCCAATGGTCAGGATGGCGTAGCGCTGGAGCGCCTCGCCGATGCTCATGTCCCGCATCAGCGTACCGATGCAGATGCCGGCCAGGATGTTGACCAGCGCGATCACCACGCCGGCGATGGCGTCGCCCTTGACGAACTTCATCGCGCCATCCATCGCGCCATGGAGCTGGCACTCCTGTTCCAGCGCGCGGCGGCGGTCCTGCGCCTGGGCGGCCGAGATGGTGCCGGCGCGCACGTCGGCGTCGATGCTCATCTGCTTGCCCGGCATGGCATCCAGCGCGAAGCGCGCGCCGACTTCCGCCACGCGCTCCGAGCCCTTCGCGATGACGATGAACTGCACGATGGCGATGATCAGGAACACCACGCCGCCCACCACCACGTTGTTGCCGACGATCAGCTTGCCGAAGGTATCGATGATGTGGCCCGCGTTGGCGTGCAACAGGATCAGCTTGGTCGAGGCGATATTGAGCGACAGCCGGAACAGCGTGGTGAACAGCAGCAGCGACGGGAACGTGGACAGCGACAGCGCGGACGGGATATAGGTCGCCACGATCAGCAGCGTCAGGCTCATGCCGAGATTGATCGTGAGCAGGAAGTCGAGCAGGAACGTGGGCAGCGGCAGCACGAACAGCGCAATCACGGCGAACAGCAGCAGCGTCAGCGCGAGGTCTGACTGGCGCGACGCGACAGCGGCCATCTGCTGGAGCCCCGGTGAAGCGGGCCCCAGACCACCACGTGGGAATGCCGGAAGTTTTGCCGGGAATTTCGCCATGAATCAGCCCAGGTTGAGCGGAGTTTCGACAGTTGCCGCAGTGTATGGGCCACCTCCGGGCGCGACCAGTACCGAGGATTCGTAGCGCATGGCGCACACGCCGCGCCATGCGACGCCCAACCGCGCCACGGCGGGGGCTAGCGGATGCGGGCAGGTGGGGGCCTACAAGGGCTCGTAGTGGACGCGGCTGCACCCGGCTGCGTATCGTTGGCTCGAATCGAGTTGGCGCGAATTGACAGACACCCCTTCCATCCATCAACCGGGACCGACCGCACCGCGACATGCCATCGAACGTGGCCACGCTGGACACCGCGCCAGACCTGCCTCATGTGGAGGCCGACACCGCGCGCCTGATGAACTGGCTGACCTGCCGCGCCGCACCCGTGCCGCTGCGGCTGGCCGGCCATGACTGGCGCGCCCGCTTCGTGCCGCCGGACGGCGCCATCGCCGCACGTACAGCGCAGGGCTATGCCTTCACGCTCGGCACGCGCCACGGCCGTATCTGCCTGGACGTGGCGAGCGAACGGACCCTGCTGGGCGTGCCGGGTGCCGCCGAGGCGCTACCTGTGCTGCTGCGCCACGCAATCATGGCCGATGCCTGCGCCGACGTGGCCGCTGCCGTTGGCGCCGTGCAGCCGGACGCGCTGACGTGGCATCCGGCGCCTGCCGCGTGGCCGTCGAATCTCGCCGCGCTCGGTGTGGAACTCACGCGCCCCGGCGCCGCGCCGCTGCGCGCGGTGCTGCAGTTCGAAGCGCCGGAACGGCTGGCGGCATTGCCCGCCGCGCCGCCCGCGCGGACCGCGCCGTGGCTGGCTGCCCTGCCGGCCCCGCTGGCCGTACGCATCGGCACCACCACGATCACGGTCGGCGAGATGCGAGAGATCGAGCCGGGCGACATCGTCAGCATCGAGCGTTGGCAGTCGCAGGCGGGCGCGCTGGTGGTGCGCTGCGCCACGGGCCAGCGCGGCATGACGTGGACCGCCGTGGCCGAAGGCCGCCGCGTGACGGCGCTGGACGACATCACCTTCCTCCATGGAGCCCATATGGCAGACACGCATCCCGAAGGACACCGCGCCGCCGAGCCCGGCGCGCCGGCCGACATTCCCCATCCCGACGCGGCGCAGGCGACGCTTTCGCACCTGGACGGCCTGGAGGTAGAACTGCGGTTTGAAGTTGGCGATGTGGCGGTGCCGCTGGCCGAACTGCGCGCCGTGAAGCCCGGCTACGTGTTCGAGCTGCCCCAGCCGCTCAAGCAAAGCGAGGTGCGCATCGTGGTGAACGGCAACCGCATCGGCACCGGCACGCTGATCGCCGTGGGCAACCGGCTGGGCGTGCGCGTGGCGACCTTCGCGGCAGGCGACGCATGAACAACGGCCTCTACAATCCGGTACTGATCCTCACCGTCATCCTCGCCTTCGGCGTGGCGCCGTTCGTGGCGTTGATGGTGACCAGCTACACCAAGCTCGTGATCGTGTTCGGGTTGCTGCGCGCCGCACTGGGGCTCCAACAGGTGCCGCCCAACATGGTGCTGAACGGCATCGCCATCATCCTGACCGCCTACATCATGGCGCCGATCGGCTCCGACGCGTTCGACGCCATGAAGCGCCGCGCCGAGTCCAACGCCGCGTTCAACGTGGGGGACGTGGTGGTGGTCTACGACGCCGTGAGCGGGCCGCTCAAGGCGTTCCTGGTGAAGCACACCGAGGAACGTAACCGCACCTTCTTCGTCCAGTCGGCCAAGCGGATCTGGCCCGAGGGCCGCGCCGATGACCTCAAGGCGGACGACATGATGGTGCTGATCCCGAGCTTCACGCTCTCCGAACTGACGCGCGCGTTCCAGATCGGCTTCGTGGTCTATCTTGTGTTCGTCGTAGTGGACCTGATCGTCGCGGCCATCCTGCTCGCGCTGGGCATGTCGATGATCGCCCCGACCACCATCTCGGTGCCGTTCAAGCTGCTGCTGTTCGTGATGCTGGAAGGCTGGACGCAGCTGATACAGGGGCTGGTGCTGTCGTATCGGTAGCGGCTGGCAGCGGCCTGGCACAGCCCATGCATGCGCTGACGTCATGACCGCATGCGCAGATTTCGTTTCTCGCGTCATCGCGGCGCCCCTAACATCGGCCTGAACTGCCATAAAAGGGAGAGAGAGACATGCAAGCCAGCGCCCCCGCCTACGCGGCCGACCAACCCCGTGTCGGCGCCAGCCAGCGACGCCGCGCCATCATCGCCACGGTGATCGGCAACGGGCTCGAATGGTTCGATTTCACGGTGTACAGCTTCTTCGCCGTGATTATCGCCAAGCTGTTCTTCCCCACCGGCGACGAACTGACTTCGCTGCTGCTGGCCGTGGCCACCTTCGGCGTGGGCTTCTTCATGCGCCCCGTGGGCGGCATCATCCTCGGCATCTACGCCGACCGCGTGGGCCGCAAGGCCGCGCTCTCGCTGACCATCCTGCTGATGGCGCTGGGCACCACGCTGATCGGCATCGCCCCCACCTATGACCAGATCGGCCTGTTCGCGCCGCTGCTGATCGTGGTGGCCCGGCTCATGCAGGGCTTCTCCGCCGGCGGCGAGATGGGCGGCGCCACCGCCTTCCTGACCGAATACGCGCCGGAAAACCAGCGTGCCTATTACTCGAGCTGGATCCAGGCCAGTATCGGCGTGGCCGTGCTGCTCGGCGCCGCCGTAGGCACTTTCGTCACGGCCTCCCTGAGCACCGAGGCGCTCAATAGCTGGGGCTGGCGCCTGCCGTTCCTGCTGGGCATGGTGATCGGCCCCGTGGGCTACTACATCCGCCATCACCTGGAGGAAACGCCCACCTTCCGCGAGACCACCGACAAGACCGACTCGCCGCTGACCGAGGTGCTGCGCGACTACCCGCGCCAGACCGCCGCCAGCTTCTCGATGGTGATCCTGTGGACGGTCTGCACCTACGTGCTGCTGTTCTACATGCCGACCTACGCCGTGAAGGTGCTGAAGGTGCCGCAATCCACCGGCTTTGTCGCCGGCATGGCCGGGGGCATGGCGATCATGGTGTTCGCGCCCATCGTCGGCCTGCTGGCGGACCGCATCGGCCGCCGTGGGCTGCTCTCCGGCGCCGCCGCGCTGATCTTCGTGCTGGCCTGGCCGATGTTCGCCTACATCAACCACGCCCCGGGGCTGGCCTCGCTGCTGGTGTTCCAGGTGGTGTTCGGTGTGCTGATCGCCACCTATACCGGCCCGATCCTGGCCGCCTTCTCGGAGCTGTTCCCGGCCAAGGTGCTGTCCACGGGACTTTCCGTGGCCTACAACATGGCCGTGACGATCTTCGGCGGCTTCGCCTCGTTCTTCATCACGTGGCTGATCGCCACCACGGGCAGCACGATGGCACCGGCCTTCTACGTGATGATTGCCGCCGCCATCAGCTTCGTCGGCACGCGTCTGGTGCGCGAGCCCGCCTATCTTCGCAAGCATTGAACGGAAGTCTTTCCGCTACAGCCTCATGACTCAAATCCTGCTCCAGGGCGGCAACGTCCTCGACCCCGCACGCGGCACGGTGCTGCCGCGCCATGATGTCCTGATCGACGGCGAACGGATCGTCGAAGTCTCGGCCACGCCCATCCACGCGCCGCAGGCCACCGTGATCGACGTGACCGGCAAGACCGTGATGCCGGGCCTGATCGACTGCCACGTGCACGTGCTGGCCTCGCTGGCCAACCTCGGCGTGAACGCCGTGCAGCCCAACGTGCTGGTGGCCTTCCGCGCCATGCCGATCATGCAGGGCATGCTCGAGCGCGGCTTCACCACGGTGCGCGATGCGGGCGGTGCGGACTGGGGCCTCTCGCAGGCCGTGGCGACCGGGCTGATTCCGGGGCCGCGCATCTTCCCGTCCGGCAAGGCGCTCTCGCAGACTGGCGGTCATGGCGACTTCCGGCCGCGTTCGGACACGCTCGAGCCCTGCTCGTGCGCCTTCCGTGCCGGGGCCATCGCCCGCGTGGCGGATGGGGTCGATGCCGTGCGCCTCGCTGTGCGCGAGGAAATCCAGAAAGGCGCCACGCAGATCAAGATCATGGCCTCGGGCGGTGTGGCATCGCCGACCGACCCCATCGGCAACACGCAGTACAGCGAGGACGAGATCCGCGCCATCGTGGCCGAGGCCGAGGCCGCCCAGACCTACGTGATGGCCCATGCCTACACGGGCCGCGCCATCACCCGCGCCGTGCGCTGCGGCGTGCGGACCATCGAGCACGGCAATCTCGTCGATGCTGCCGCGGCCCGCGTGATGCGCGAGCACGGCGCCTTCGTCGTGCCCACCCTGATCACCTACGACGCGCTGGCGCGCGACGGCGCACGCCTCGGTCTGCCTGCCGACTCGGTCGCCAAGATCGAAACCGTGCGCCAGGCCGGACGCGATTCGCTGGCCATCTACGCCGAAGCCGGCGTGCAGATGGGCTTCGGCTCGGACCTGCTCGGGGAAATGCACCAGTACCAGTCCGAGGAATTCCGCATCCGCGCGGAACTGCTCGGCAACCTCGAGGCGATTCGCTCGGCTACCTCCATCGCCGCCGCCATCCTCCAGCGCGACGGGGAACTCGGCACGGTACGCGCCGGCGCGCTGGCCGACCTGATCGCCGTCGATGGCGACCCGCTCACCGATATCGGCGTGCTGGCCGGCCCCGATGCCCGCATTGGGCTCGTCATGCAGGCCGGCCGGGTGCATCAGGCACCTCGCTAGTGCAAGACTCGGGGGACGAACGGTAAAACGTGTCGCCGCCCGGCGTGGGACTTATCATGGCGGCTCCTGCCGCCATGTTTTCGTTCCCCCATGCGCATCTCACCCCTGCCGCCCCTGCCCTGCCTGGTCGCCTTCGAATCGACCATGCGCCACGGCAGCTTCACGCGCGCGGCCACAGAACTCCATCTCACCCAAAGCGCCATCAGCCGGCAGGTAGCGCAACTCGAGCGCTTTCTCGGCAAGAAGCTGTTCGTGCGCGAACCACGCGCGCTGCGGCTGACCGTGGCCGGCCAGCAGTACGCCGAGCAGGTGCAGCGCCTGCTGGTGGCCTGCGCCGAGGCCACGGAAGACGTGATGAAGCGCAAAGGGCAGGTGGAGCTGTCGGTGGCCTGCTCGTCCGGCGTGGCGGTGCTGTGGCTGGCGCCCCGGCTCGCCGCGTTCCGCGCGCAGCATCCCGACTACCGCGTGCGACTCATCGTCAACGACAGCCTGGCCTCGCTGGCCGGCACGGACTTCGATATCGCCCTCTACTACCTGCGCGAAGGTGCCCCGAGCGGCCTGGCCGCGCGGCGGCTCTACGACGAGGAGGTCTTCCCCGTGTGCGCGCCCAGCTACCTGCGCGGCCGCAAGCTGGCCGTGGCTGACCTGCCGAAGGAGACGCTTCTGGTGCTGGAGGACGCCCAGCGGCAGTGGATGTCATGGCCGACGTGGCTTACCCGCAATGGCCTGCGCGATCCGCGCATCGAACATGAACTGGTGGTCAACGCCTATCCGGTGCTCGTGCAGATGGCCATCGAGGGCCAGGGCATCGTGCTCGGCTGGCGACACATGATCGACAACTGCCTGGATGCTGGCGTGCTGGTGCGGGCCTGCGATGCAAGCGCCTCGCTGGGCGGCGGCTACTACGCGGTCTGGCCGCGCGACCGCGTGGAGCCGGCGGCGGCGCGCTCGTTCCGGAATTGGCTGGTGGAACAGAGTGGTGCGCAGGCGTAGCTTGCCAATACGCCGCTAGGCCACGCCCACGCCCTTCCGCACCGCCTCCAGCACCTGCGCGACAACGCCGTCGCGCCAGTCATCGGCGTCCCCATAAAACGCCCGCCAGACCGCAAGCTTGATCAGCGCGCGCTGGTTCTCGTCAGCCTCGGGGTGGCGATGGAGCCAGTGGTCGCCGCGCAGCGCATCGAGAACCTCCGCCAGTGGCAGCGTGCCGAATTCGAGCGCGATACCCGCATAGTCGATGCTGCCCAGCGTCTGCGGCACCGCCTGCCACGCCAGCCCCGTGAGGTTGGCCGACGTCGACGAGCCGTCATAGATCGACGTCACACCCGCTCCCCAGATCTCGCGGGCCTTGGCGATTTGCGCGGGCTCGTCCGGCCCCATATAGATCGGCTCGCCATAGCCCCACGGGCCGAGGCCGGTGTGGATATCGATCCAGCGCAGCACCTGCCGGTCCGCGCCAAAACGCGCCAGGATGCGCCGCAGCGTGTAGTTGCTCCAGGCCGGCTCCTGCCCACCGAAAAAGAGCCCGCCCGGATCGTGATACTGCCCGGCGCTGACCGCCGCCTGATACCACCCCATCCCACGCTCGGCCGCAATCTTCATCAGCGCGGCCTGATCCGCATCCGACGCCGGCCAGTGTGCCGGCAGCAACAAGGGCGCCACCTCCGCATACGGCGCGTTCGTCGGCAACGGTTGATCGAAATCGATGAAATTCCGATTCAGATCGACGTTGTCCTCATTGACCCGCCGCAGGTGCGAAAACCCGTACGGATTCACCGCATGCACGAACAACAACGCATAGCCGGCCTGGCGGCACTCGGCATGGAGCGCGGTATCGCCCAGCAAGGCCACTTGGGCACCGGATCCGCAAAACCCTTCGGCGCCGTGGGTGCCGGAAGTGATCATTAATACGCGCAGCGCATCAGCGGGGCCAATCCACGCCACGTCGATGGCAAGCACCTCGCCTTCGCTGCCGGTTTCGGTGGGATGGGGAAATTCAGTCAGCGTGGCGCCGGCCTGGCGCGCTGTGGTGAGGAATTTCTGTCTTGCTTCCGCGTAGCGCTGGGCAAAGCAGCGGGCGATGGGGCTGGCGCTGGCAGGCATGGCGGGGCCTGGAGGGAGTGGAGATTTGTTTATTTAACGCCATTTTTTGGGGGTGTGCCAAGGCTTACCGTGGAGGATGCCGAAGCCAGCATCCTCCCAACGACTTCTGTTACTTCGCGGCCGTCTTGACCTGATCGCCCGTATAGCTCAGCGACGAGAGATCCTCTTTTGCTTTTTCCGGCGTTTCCAGTTCCAGCACGACGCGACCAACCATCAGGCCCATCGACGGCGAACTGCGTACGTATTTGGTTTCCCCGGAATCAAGCACGAAGCTGAGGGTCTTCTCCGTCTCGGTGGCAGCCGAGGCAACGTATTTACCGGCGGGCCGATCCACAAAGAAGAAGCCGCCGGGCTTCGATTCGCCCACCACTTCGTTATTCAGGCGGAGATCGGGCTGGACGGCAACTCCAAACATCGACGCCGAGCGCAGGAAATAAACGCGACCTTCGCCCGACTTGAGCGACGGGATCGAAGACGCCATTTCCGAATGCTTCACGCCAGAAGCGCAACCGGCCATCAGGAATGACAACGCCATACCGGTCAGCGCGAGGCGAACGACTCGTTTCATTCAACTTCTCCAAATGTTATGGGTACTGCGGTGGAAAGCGGGGAATAGTGCTCCTCCCCGGGAAGATAAAACCCGACTAGCCGGCGATCTCTTACGACCAGATAGGCTTCGTGGACCTGACGACCTTCGATGGTGAAAATGGTGCCGAATGGGCGGTAGACGTCGCCCTGGGGGACTTGGCCGATGCGGGACCAGATGGATTTGTCGCGTAGGGTGCGGGTATAGCCGGTGTCCAGTTTGACTGGGACGTCGGACTGGAACTGGATGCGGTTATTGTCTGTGCTCGGCTGCACAAGCGCGAGGTGCGCAGGCGATGTGGAGATCATTGGGGCGCATGCTGTCATGGCGACAACGGCCACAATTGAGAAAACAAAGCGAATAGCTTTCATAAGCATAAAGAATGAAGATCAAAACATCGATGGAAAACACCGAATCCTACCGAAGACTGATTCGTTCGACACTGCCGCCTACCACCCTGCCATCGACGGCGCAGTGAGCACAAAGACGTCATGCTCGGCACTCTCTGATCGAATAAAGGCAGCCGCAGCGTAATTGTTCCGTTCGGCCTCCCGACGATCAACAGGAGGATCAACTCCATCCCAAACGCAATCTAGCCTCGCTTCGAATCCTGGCGCGTGCCAAATACCTCCTTCAACCCGGGCAATGACCAGCCCTTGCTCCACCGCCCCTTCACAAATTTTGAGCGCTGCTTCCTTAGTCAGCTTCATCACAACACTTCCGCCGAGGGAAAAGAAGTCCTCCGATGAGGTGTAGCGCTGCTGGAGATCGATCTTCATTGCAGTCATTTCCACTGAATTCGGCTGTCGGGTATCCAACCTGGGTCATTCTTTCCACTTACCTGAACAACCTCGCCTGTCCGATTATTTACTACGACGTAACCATTTTTTGATCCATATACAGATGCAGGATCGTTCCTCGGCAAACCATCTGGTGTTTTAGATGCGGATCGGTTGTCGAATGTAGTACCGACCGGCCCATCACTAATGACGGTTCTCACGCCTTGTTGCGTCCACCCTCGCGCGCCGAGTTGGCCGGCAATCTTACTGTCGATAGTGACATTGGCTACCGGCATTCCAATGCCGTTCTGAATCTGCGCGATAAGCGTGAGACCCGCGCAGAGCGCCGGCATCAGCATACACCCGGGATTACTCAGAATCGTTGGTCCCTGTGGCCCGCTTGCTGGC
Organism: Cupriavidus sp. OV096; assembly: GCF_900115455.1. Lineage (NCBI taxonomy): Bacteria > Pseudomonadati > Pseudomonadota > Betaproteobacteria > Burkholderiales > Burkholderiaceae > Cupriavidus > Cupriavidus sp. OV096. The sequence continues at coordinate 2,262 of NZ_FOWM01000009.1, read as the reverse complement.
GTACCCGTCAGCGTCCCGCCCTGCGGCCCATTGTTCGGCGTCCCAATGGGACACCATCATTCTCTACTTCTAGCGGATTCGTCAGCGGGTCGGTCTTCCGCGGACCGTTGTTCGGGAAGGCGGTGCCGCCAGGCCCACTGGGCGCCGGCTTCGGGACCATCGCGGCACTGGTCGCGTTATTGATGGCCTCGTTCTGCGCAGCCAACCCGGCGGAAGTTACGTCACGCCCCAACAGCGCGCCAGTCTGTCTTTTTTTGGAACTTGCGCATGGCACGAAGAAGGAAACTGAGCTTAAGGCAGTGAGCGTCAACTCCAAATAACAATTGATTTTCCTGGAACGCGAAGTTGCATTGCCTCAGGGCCGAAATAAGCATCGCTCGTTAACGCCACCTTCACGCAAACACCATTATCTAGGACAATGATCGCTTCTTCCGTAGTTTCCTCAACCCTCACAACGATCGAGCCAGTTAACGGCGAGCGCTCTGGATCCTTGAAAGTTACCTCATAACTATTATATATATTTAAAGTTATACCCTCCTCAAACATGACTCCACCGTCCTGTGGAGTCATGTCAATTTCAACAATTTTTTTACCGACGAGAATCGAAAGCGCGCTCGGCATAATACTTTCCTCACTTGGTTATTGGAAAATGCGACTGTGAATTCGGCAAAGTTTTTCCAGTATATGGATCAACTCCTTGCGGCTTTGGCTGAGCCGAGTTTTCATATTTTACATATCCATCCGGATAGCCCGGACTCGCCCCCCTCGGTTGAGTCGGATCCATAATCCGTATCGTTGAAACTTTCCCATTTTCACCGCCCGCCCCTCCCGTGAACGCTACGCCGGTTTGATTGCCCCCTGGGTTCAAGACTGGGGTGGGACCGGTTGCGCCGTTGGGAACTGGGTAGACAGTCCCTCCTGACGAAACGATGAAGTTCGGTGCACCGCCCTTCGCACCGCCAAGGACCAACGGGCTCGGCCCAACCATCGGGGGCGCGACTCCGTTGCCCGAATTGGGGACCGTGCCTGCCTGACCAAACGCACGCCGCTGCTGCTCAAGCAGTTTGCGCACTTCGTCAGGAACCGTTGGCTTCTTTGAACCGCTCGTCGCATTGTTCAGCGCCTCATTCTGCGCCGCCATCCCGGCGGAGGTAACATCGGCGCCCAACAGCGCGCCAGTTGCTCCTCCAATCAGCGTCGCAAGCCCAACCGTAATAGCCTGCCGAATCTTGTCATCGCTGTAGTTGATGACATTGCTGCCCGCGTAGACCTCGTCCCGAATCAATGGGGCCGCAATGGCACTCGCCGCGCCGCCGATCGCGCCTCCTGCACAATCACCACCTGTAAGGCCCTGCGCAGCACACCCCACCAGCGCATGTCCCAACACATTGGTCAGGATCGTCGAGGAGTCCGAGCCCGGCATGCCAATACCCGGCGCGCTTACTCCCACGGCGTTGGCCCCAACTGCTGCCGCATCCCTTACCAGCCCACCCACGAACGCCTGCCCAAAGCTTCCGCCATAGGCCACGGTGTTCACGCCCGCGCTGATGGCAGAGCGGACTACCGTTGCTTCGACGTAATTCCCCAGGTTCGCCTGCACCGCAGCCCAGTCGCCCTTGGCGATGTTGTCGCCAAAGCTTGTCACCCCGGGAGAGCTGAGGTCCAAAGCTCCCATCGCGCCTTGGGTCAGCCCGGCCGTTAGGCCGGATACCGCGCCCGCTTTCAGCGCGGCGCCGAGGTTGAGCGAGCCCGTGGTAATGACCTGCGTCACCATGCTGGACAACGTACCGGCAACCAAGCCGGAGATCGCCGCCGATAGCGCGACGCCCATCACGGAACCGGCAAACGTCGCACCAAATGCCGCTGTGACAACAACCGCCCCCGCCCCAGCCGTAACAATCGAGATCGCCACCGCCGCGACCATCGCCACAATCTGGCCGATGATGCCGAAGCCCTTCTTTTCCTTGATAAACCGGGTGTGGATGTCGTCCTGGAGCGTGTCCTCGGTGTAGTTCAGCCCGAGGCTCTCCTTCAATTGCGCCACCAGCGCCGCGCTGGCTTCCTCGTCCACGGTGCCGTCGGCTCGGGTGATCCGGAACGCGTCGTTCACCGCGTGGATCGTGCCGGCGTCGATGTCCATGCGCATCGCCGACAGGAACCCGCCCGGCTGCACCACCGTGCCCGTCACCACATTCCAGCCGCCCTGCGCCTTGTACGCATTCGTGCCGATGTCGACCACGTTCGGGCTCAGGTCCAGGCTGC
>NZ_FOWM01000018.1:34442-104155 GCF_900115455.1 Cupriavidus sp. OV096 | reverse complement strand
AACGATGTTCCCCCGAAGGCCAACCATGTCTTTGAACTGCTTACGAACTTTCGCGGCCGCGCCGAGAACGAGATTCCAACGGAGCCGGGATTGTGCCTGCCGTACGGTCTGATTCTGGGCAAGGCGCGAGAAGGTGAGCGCGTGACTGGGATTTTCACTCTTGCAAGCCACGAGGATGTCGACTTCACACTTGTGACGGATTCAGGTCTCGCTGCAGTAGGTTCGCTATTGCAGCGGCATCGGCAGATCGAGGAGGCGTTGTCGCAGATCAAGGGCGGACGAACGGTGCGTAAAGGGAAGGTCGCTTTGACCGGCGTTGACGCCGAGGAATGGCTGTTGGCAGGCCCAAGACCCACCACGGAAGTGCATGGGCATCTCTTCACCCTGGAAGGGAACGCCCTCGCGGACGATGTGTTGGCACCTTTCGTACGGCTCGAAATGGATACAGCGAATCCGCTTCCGGACTATCGTCCGCTCGAACGTGCATCGCTGACGGACGCCGAGGCCCTCGCGGTCTGGGACGCCATCTCCCGAACCCTGCGGCCCCGACCGAATGCCTTCTGACGGTGGAGTGCATGTGAAAGCGCGCGCCGCAGCAGCCCTCACACTCTGCGCCACCCTGGCGCTCGGGGCCTGTGGCAAGGCCCCCACGATGTCCATGCCGGAACAACAGGCCGTGGATGCGCTGACCCACAAGCTCATTCCCCATTGCGTCGGACGCTACCTGCTGGAGATGCCGCCGGGCATGACGACGCGCGGCACGACGAAGATTCGCGGCATCATGATCTCCACGCAAGCCATGGCCATCGACGCCTTTCAGGCAGAGATCGCCAAGCGCGGCGCCGAACTCAAGGCCGTGAAGAGCGTCGATGCCGATCCCTTCCTGTACGCGAACACGACGTCGCCAGACGGGCAGCCAGGCTACTTCATGCACCGAGGCGCGGTAGACGCCGATCCGGCCAGGCGGACGCTGGAAGGCTATCGCTGGGAGAACGGCGTCCGCATCCAGATCCAGCGCGAGGCCTGGGATTTCACCGACCCGGACCAGTCCGCCAACCCGCTCGTTGGCAACGTGACGGTCAAGAACAACGTTCCCCAGCGCCGCTTTGAAGTGCTGAACATGCTGGACAGCTTTCGAGGTCTCCCCGCCGGCAGTGTTCCGACGAAGCCCGCGCTCTGCATTCCCGGCGGCTATCTGCTGGGCAAATCCAGGCCGTACGAGTATGTCGATGTGCGCTTCGATCTGCCGTCCTACCCCGGCGTCTCGTTCCACATCCTCACGCATTCCAGCCTGCATGAAGCCCCGTCGCTGCTTGAGCGAGACGGGTTCGATGCGGCCACGGGTGCACCGGACGGCTGGCGCACCCTGCGGAAGGGCGTCGTCAGGCTGCCCATGGAACTGGGCGAGGAATGGCTGATCGGCAGGCCGACGGGCACGGCAGGGGAGCAGGAACATCTGTTCCGGCTGGAGATCGGCGCGACGGACGGCAGCCCGGACACGCCTTACTTCGCGCTGACGATGCGCAATCGTGGACCTGCCTCGCGTGAAGATCCGTCAACGCCAGCCGCCTTCACCGAGGCGCAGGCGTTGGCCCTCTGGGACGCCGTATCGACAACCCTCCGCCCGCGCCCGAACGCCTTCTAGCCTACCTGCACGTCGATCTCGAAAAGTGACGTCCGCTCCAGCGCTCAATTGCAGCCACAGGTAGCCCCACCCGGTAATCGCTGCAACGTTCTTGCCACTTTCCCGTGCCAGCGCCTTGTTCCGCAAGGCCCGGCGCGGCCCGTCGCCCGCAGGCACCGTTCGTGCTTGGTGCCTGAGATGGGCCCCACATGGACAACCGGAAATCAGTTCCGCCTACTCGAAAACGGGGAAGAATACTTCCCGAGGGTACTGGCGGCCATCGAAGGCGCGCAGCAAAGCGTGCTGCTGGAGACCTTCATCTTGTTCGATGACGAGGTCGGCCAGCCGCTGCGCGACGCGCTGATCGCGGCGGCGCGCCGGGGCATCAGCGTGGCGCTGACGGTCGACGGCTTCGGCTCGGCCGATCTGTCGCCCGCATTCCTGGGCGGACTGGTGGAGGCCGGCGTGGTCGTCCATCTGTTCTCGCCCCGCCGGAGGTTGGTTGGCATGCGTACCAACCTGTTCCGGCGCCTGCACCGCAAGCTGGTCGCCGTGGATGCCAGCGTGGCCTTTGTCGGCGGCATCAACGTCTCGGTCCAGCACCTGATCGATTCCGGCCCGCTGGCCAAGCAGGACTATGCGGTCGAGGTGCAAGGCCCCGCCGCGCGTGAAATCCACGAGTTCCTGCTGGACGCCATCCACGCCAGCTCACCCGGCCCAAAGGCGCCGCCCCGGCGTCCGGTACGCCGGATGAGCGAGGCTGGCGCGCCCGCTGGCCCCGGCACCGCGCTCCTCGTCACGCGTGACAACGACCGGCACCGCCGCGACATCGAGCGCCAATACCTGCTGGCCATCCGTGGTGCGGAGCGCGAGCTGATCATCGCCAACGCCTATTTCCTGCCCGGTTACCGCCTGCTCCAGGCGATCTGCGATGCCGCCCGGCGCGGCGTGGACGTGCAGCTGATCGTTCAGGGCAACCCGGACATGATGTGGGTCAAGCGCACCGTGGACATGCTCTACGCCCACCTGCGCGAGGCCGGCGTGCGCATTTTCGAATACTGCGAGCGGCCCTTGCATGGCAAGGTTGCCGTGGTCGATGACGACTGGGCGACGGTTGGGTCGAGCAATCTGGACCCGCTGAGCCTGTTCCTGAACCTCGAAGCCAACCTCGTGATCCGCGACGCGGCCTTCGCCGCCGCGTTGAAGCAAAACCTGCGCACGCGCATGGAAAGTAGTTGCCAGGAAGTGCCCGCCACGCCAGACGGCATCCGCCCGCGCTGGCAGGGCCTGGCCACGGCGCTGGTCTTCCACGCGCTGCGGCGCTTCCCGGCGTGGGCGGGGTGGCTGCCGGCGCATACGCCCAAGCTGCTCACGCCGACGCTGGACGCGCCCCCGTCCGGCTGGCAAGCCGGCGTGCCCACGCCCCCGCGCGAACAGGATTGCCCATGACGATGATCGCCAAGGCGCGCCGGCGCATTCCCTGGAAAGCCGTCAAACGGGTGGCCGGCGTGGCCTTCGTCGTGCTGGTGGCGGTGCTGATCTTCCGCGCGCTGGGCGGCATTGACTGGACCAAGGTGTGGCAGTCGCTGAAGGGCTACGATGCCCGTACGCTGCTGCCAGCCGCCGGGCTGGCGTGCGTGAGCTTCCTGCTCCACGCCTCGTTCGACCTGCTCGGCCGCCACTACACGCGTCACCACCTGTCGACGGTGCGCGTGATGCTGACCGCGTTCATCGCCTACATCTTCAACCTCAATATCGGCGCCGTGGTGGGCGGTCTCGGGGTGCGGCTGCGGCTCTATTCGAAGGCCGAGGTCAGCGGCTCGCAGGTCGCTGGCGTCTACACCATCGCCATCGTCACGAACTGGACTGGCTACATGCTGATCGCCGGCGTCGTCTTCAGCCTGTATCCGCCGGGGCTGCCGCCCGCCTGGGGCATCAGCGAACTGGCGCTGCGTGGCCTGGGCGTGCTGATGTTCCTCGCCGGGCTGGCGTACTGGCTGGCCTGCGCGAAGGCTACGCGGCGCCGCATCAAGATTCGCGGGCACGTGTTCAGCCTGCCCAGCCTACGCTTCGCCCTGCTGCAAAGCGCGCTGTCGATCACCAACTGGATCACGCTCGCCGCCATCATCAACCTGTTGCTGCCGAAGGAGGTCAACCTGGCGGCAGTGCTGAGCGTGCTGCTGATTGGCAGCGTGGCGGGCGCGCTGGCGCATATTCCCGCCGGCCTCGGCGTGCTGGAGACGGTGTTCGTGCTGCTGCTGGGCAATCAGGTGCCCCAGCACACGCTGCTGGCGGCGCTGATCGTCTACCGCGCGCTGTATTACCTGATCCCGATGGTCTTCGCCTCCGCGCTGTACGCGTGGATGGAGATGCGGACTGGGCCGCCGCAGCCGAGAACGGACAGCGCGTAGCCCTGACACCATGGACATTCCTGCCTCGATCATCGTGATTTCGCCGCACCTGGACGATGCCGTGTTCAGTTGCGGCAACCTGATCGCCGCGTGCCCAGCGGCACTGGTCGTGACCGTCTTTGCCGGCGAGCCTGCTGCAACACTTGATGCGCCGGAATGGGACCTCGCCGCCGGGTTCACCAGCGGCGCCCAGGCCGTGCGAGCGCGGCGGCAGGAGGATGGGCGTGCCTTGCGGCGACTGGGTGCCGAGCCGGTCTGGCTGGACTTTCTCGATGGCCAGTACGGCGAGCGGCGCAGCGCGGTGGACATCGCCGTGCGCCTTGGCCGCCTGCTGTCCTTGCAGCAGCGCGCCACCATCGTCGCGCCGATGGGCGTGTATCACCCCGACCACGTCCTCGTGAACGCCGCCTGCATGCTGCTGCGCGAGGCCGTAGCGGTAGACCAGTCGGCGCTGGCCGCCGGCGACGCCGAGACGCTGATCCCCGCCCCCCAGCAGTGGTTGTTCTATGAAGACGCGATCCACCGCTGCATGCCCGGCGCGGTGCAGAGCCGCCTGGCGGGATGGTGGCAGGAGGGCCTGGTTGCCGCGCCCGTGCACCTGCCGGTGTCCCAGCAGCAACTCCGCAAGTCGCAGGCCGTGGAAGCCTACGAGAGCCAGTTGCGGCTGTTCAATGCCCAGCAACTGGCCGATATCAGCGTGCCGGAGCGCTACTGGACCCTCGACCCGCTCGCCAATGCCCGCGGTGCGCGGCCCAATGAGCGGTAGCCGTTACCCAACGTTGTAAGGCTTACCCGGCCCTACCAGTACGTGGCGATGTAGGCCGCCAGCATCAGCGCGATGCCGCCGAGGATCAGCGGATGGGTCCAGACCCGGCGCGGCTTGGCGCGCAAACGGTGCATTTTCTGGTGCTTGTCCTGCACGTCGCCATGAAGCATGGAATCTCCCAGGTGAGTGAGCCCATTCGGGCCAGGTCTCCGCCATGTGCAGATTGCGTGCCACCCCGCCCGGAACTTCGAGCGGAACAGCCGGTCCTGCCGATAGGACCAGCTGGTCCCATTGAACCGCCCCGGCCGCTCCCCTAGAGTCAGTCTCCATAACACCGATACCCACCGGAGACAGGACGTGCACCCCAATCGACGACAATTCCTCGCCCGATTCCTCGGCCATTGCGCCGTGGCCGCAGTGGCCACCGTGGCGATGACCGCGTCCCCGCTGGCCATGGCGCAGGACAAGCCCATCACCATCGTCGTGGGCAGCCCGGCGGGCGGCACCACCGACGCGCTGGCCCGGCTGATCGCCCGCTCGATGGGGGACTCGCTCCATCGCACCGTGGTGGTGGACAACCGGCCCGGCGCGGGCGGCAATATCGCGGCGCAGTACGTGGCGCGCAGCACGCCGGACGGCAGCACGCTGCTGATGAGCTTCACCGGCCACACGATCAACGCCTCGCTCTACAAGAACCTGCCGTTCGATGCCGTGCGTGACTTCACACCCATCACCATGGTGGCGCGGGTGCCCAGCGTGCTGGTGGCGCGCAAGAACGCGCCGTTCGACACCACGGCCGGCCTGATCGACTATGCCAAGCGCAACCCCGGCAAGCTGAGTTTCGCCATCGGCGCGCAGGGCTCGTCGCTGCATCTGGCCAGCGAGCAGTTCAAGCTCCAGACCGGCACGGACATCCTCAACATCCCCTACAAGGGCACCAATCCCGCGCTGACCGACCTGCTCGGCGGCACGGTGGACCTGATGTTCGCGAGCACCGTGAACGTGCTGCCGCACGCGCGCAGCGGCGCGATCAAGATCCTCGGCGTCAGCAGCAAGGACCCGCTGCCGCAGTTCCCCGGCGTGCCGGCCATCGCCGCTACGGTGAAGGGCTTCGAGTCGAGCGCGTGGTTTGGCCTGTTCGGCCCGGCCAAGCTGCCGCCGGCCACGGTCGACCAGCTCTATCGCGCCGTGCGCGTGGCCGTGGAAGACCCGGCCTACCGGCAGCGCATGGAGACCGAGGCGGCCACGGCGGTGAGCATGACGCCGCAGCAGTTTGGACAGTTTGTCCGCAACGATATCCAGCACTGGGCCAAGGTGATTCAGGCGTCTGGCACGAAGGTGGAATAAGTGGGAATGACCGAAAATTCGCCGCAGATCGCGCCGCAGACGTTAGCGCAGAAGCTGCTGGCACGCGCCACGGGGCGCCAGCATGTGTCCCCGGGCGAGATCGTCACGTGTGGCGTGGATCTGGCGATGATGCATGACTCGGGCGGTCCCCGGCGCGTGAAGCCGATGCTTGAGAAGCTCGGTGCCAAGGTCTGGGACCCGGACAAGGTCGTGGTGGTGACCGACCACTACGTGCCCGCCCATGACGCGGACAGCCGGGCCATCGTCCAGCTCGCGCGGGACTGGGTGAAGTCCGCCGGCGTGGCGCGCTTCCACGACATGGAAGGCATCTGCCACGTGGTGCTGCCCGAGAAGGGCTACCTGCGCCCCGGCATGTTCGCGGTGGGCGGCGACAGCCATTCGTGCACCGGCGGCGCGTTCGGCGCGTACATGTTCGGCATCGGCGCCACGGAGATGCTGGGCGTGCTGGTCACGGGCGAGATCTGGGTGCGCGTGCCGGAGACCATCCGCCTGCATTGGCATGGCCGGCTCCAGCCGGGCGTTTCGGCCAAGGACATGATGCTGCGCATGTGCACGCAGCTCGGCATGGATGGCGGCCAGTATCAGGCCGTCGAATACACGGGCGAGGCGGTACGCGCGCTGCCGATGCAGGAGCGCATGACGCTGTCCAATATGACCGTCGAACTGGGCGCGCAGGTCGGCCTGATCGCGCCGGATGCCGTTACGCGGGACTGGCTCGCCCGCGTGGGCGTGGCCGATGCTGACCAGATCGACCTGGCCGCGTGGCAGTCCGACGCGGACGCGCCGTGCCTGGCCGAGCACCGTTTCGACGCCGCCGCGCTGGCCCCGCAGGTTTCCCGCCCGCACAGCCCGGCCGGGGCCGATGACGCCGGCGTGTTCGCCGATGTCTCGGTCGATATCGCCTATATCGGCGCCTGCACCGGCGCCAAGCTCGAGGATTTGCGGATGGCGGCCCACGTGCTGCGCGGCCAGCGCGTGGCCAAGGGCGTGCGGCTGCTGGTGGCGCCGGCCAGCGCGGCCGATCAGGCCCGGGCCGCCGCCGATGGCACGCTCGGCGCGCTGGAGGCCGCCGGGGCCGAATTGCTGCCCAATGCCTGTGGCGCCTGCGCCGGCTACGGCGCCCACCGCTTCGGCGAGGATTCCGTGGCCATCAGCACCACCGCCCGTAATTTCAAGGGGCGGATGGGCGCGGCCTCGTCGCAGGTCTATCTGGCTTCGCCCTACACGGTGGCAGCCTCGGCCATCGCCGGCCGCATCACCGATCCCCGCGCGGTCATGGCATGAACGCCCCCCAGAAACCCGTCTTCGGCCGCGCCTGGGTCTTCGGCGATGACGTCAACACCGACCTGCTGGCGCCCGGCGCCTATATGAAATACGGCATCGGCGAGATCGCCAAACACTGCCTGGAAGCGCTCGATCCCACCTTCGCGCAGGCGGTGCAACCGGGCGATGTGGTGATCGGCGGACGGAACTTCGGTGCCGGATCCTCGCGCGAGCAGGCTGTCGAGGTGCTGCGCCACCTGGGCGTGGCCGCCGTCATGGCGCCCGCGTTCGCCGGCCTGTTCTATCGCAATGGCTTCAACCTCGGCCTGCCGCTGCTGATCTGCCCGGCGGCGGGCGTGGTGCAGCCAGGCCAGCGCGTGCATGCCGATATCGACGCCGCGCGGGTGCATGTGGCCGAGACCGGCGCGGTGCTCGCCTGCGAATCGATTCCGCCACACCTGATCGCCATGATTCGCGATGGTGGCCTGGTGCCACATCTCGCGCGTAAACTCGCGGCACGACAAATCGGACAGTCCCTCACGGAGGCAACACCATGAATCTCAAGGAACGGCTGCAGGCGCCGGGTATCGTCACCGCACCGGGCGTGTACGACGCCTTCTCGGCGCTGCTGGTGGAGCAGGCCGGCTTCCAGGCCGCCTACCTGTCCGGCGCCAGCATCGCCTACACGCGCTTCGGGCGGCCGGACATCGGCTTCCTGTCGCTGGACGACGTGGCGTCGGTCACGCGCAATATCCGCGAACGGGTGGACCTGCCGCTGATCGTCGATGCCGACACGGGCTTCGGCAACGCGCTCAACGTGATGCAGACCGTGCGGGTGCTGGAGCGCGCCGGCGCCTCGGCGATCCAGTTCGAGGACCAGGCGGCGCCCAAGCGCTGCGGCCACCTGGACGGCAAGACGCTGATTTCGGCCCAGGAAATGGCCGGCAAGATCCGCGCCGCCTGTGACGCCCGCCGTGACGCCAACACGCTGATCGTCGCCCGCACGGACGCCGTGGCGGTAGAGGGCCTGGAGCCCGCGCTGGCCCGGGCGGAGATGTTCGCCGATGCCGGCGCCGACGTGCTGTTCGTGGAGGCCCTGCGCAGCCGCGAGGACATGGGCACGGCCATCGCCCGGCTCGGCCACCGCGCGCCGCTGCTGGCCAATATGGTCGAAGGCGGCAAGACGCCGGTCCTGCCGGCGGCGGAACTCGAGGAAATCGGCTTCCGCATCGTGATTTTCCCCGGCGGCACGGCGCGGGCGCTCAGCTTCGCGCTGCGCGACTACCTCGGCAGCCTGGCCGCCCACGGCACCACCACGCCGTACCTGCCCAGGATGCTGACGTTTGCCGAGCTGAACGAGGTGATCGGCACGCCCGAGATGCTGGCGATGGGCAAGCGCTACGAATAAGGGGGAGGTTGCCGAGGTTGCGGAGGGGGCGCGGCGCGCGTACCGTGGCGAGATGTTCGTTACGCCACATTGTTAAGCCACCTGCCATGTTGCCCGATGTCGACATCACGCTGCCCCGGTTCCAGCAGGTTCGCCTGATCCTGCGTGACCGCCTCCGCGCCGGCTTCTACGAGAGCGGGCTGCCCATGCCCGGCGAACGTCTGCTGGCCGAGGAATTCGGCGTGGCGCGCGTGACGGTGCGGTCTGCGCTGGCGCGGCTGCAGGAGGAGGGGCTGGTGGCCCGGCTGCGCGGCAAGGGCACGGTGCCGACCGTGCCGTCCGCGCGCCACGAGGCCCCGCCCGGCGCCGCGCTGGGCACGTCGCACGGCGGCGGCCTGCTCGACAACATCGTCAGCATGAGCCTGCGCACGCGGGTTTCCGTGCTCGAATGGCGCCAGATGGCCGCCCCCGCCCGGGTCAGCGCGGCGCTGGGCCTGCCGCCCGGCGCGCCGGTGCTCAAGGTGGTGCGGGTGCGCAAGTTCAAGACCCATCCCATCGCCTATACCGAGGTCTTCCTGCCCGCCGACCTCGCCGTGGCCATCGATCGCCATACCCTCCAGGACACCCCGATGCTCGTGGCGCTGGAGCAACACGGCGTGGAGGTGGTCTCCGCCGAGCAGACGCTGGGCGCGGCGGCGGCGGACCTGGACGTGGCCCGCATCCTGCGCATCGCACCCGGCGTGCCGCTGTTGCGCGTGTCCCGCGTGGCCAGCGACCGCAATGGCCGGGCCGTGCAGTTCCTGGTGGGCCTGTATCACCCGGAGCGCTACGCCTACCAGATGCGGCTCACGCGCGTGGGGGCGTCTACCAAGGTCTGGATCGACGCGGATCCGTCCACGCAGCCCGCCGCCAGCGACGACGTCTAGGCGGGTTCCGCGCCGACAGCCCATTGGGAAGAAGTCCTACACCCGCCGGGCGCCAGCCTTCCTACACTGTCCATTAGCGCCGTGCCCCCGGGATACCGGAATCCGGGCGCGGACTGTCTCAACCTGACCGATGGAGACCTCACCATGAACAAGGATCAAGTGAAGGGCCGTGTGGAAGAGGCCAAGGGCAAGGCCAAGGAAGTCGCCGGCAAGATGACCGGCAAGACCACGACGGAAATGAAGGGCAAGGCGCAGCAAGTGGCCGGCCGCACCCAGGCCGCGTACGGCGACGCCAAGCAGGACATGAAGGACACGAAGAAGCCGCGCTAAGGCAAGCCGGCCCAGGTCGGTCCAAGCCGGAAAAAAGGGCGCCTGGGCGCCCTCGGTAACGCAAAAAAGGCGGGGTGGCTCCCCGCCTTCCTTATTTGGGGCTGTCCAACGCCGGCAGCACCCGCCCCGGATTCAGCAAATTCTTCGGGTCCAGCGCCCGTTTCACCTGCCACATCAGTTCGAGTTCGACCTGGGACTTGTATTGCCGCAGGTCGTCGCGCTTGGCCACGCCGATGCCATGTTCGGCCGAGATCGAGCCGTTTTCGGCGTGGGCCAGGCCGTCCACGAGGTCCGAGACGGGCTTGTACCACTGGCCGAGGAAGTCGGCGGCGCTGCGGTCCTTGGGGCGGAGCGGGTTGAAGTGGACGTTGCCGTCGCCCATGTGACCGTAGATGACCATGCGCGTGGCCGGTTCCAGCGCCAGCACGCGGGCGGAGGCGTTGCCGATAAATTCGGCGATGCGCGACAGCGGCACCGAGACGTCGCACTTGATGCTGCCGCCGGTGCGCGTCTGGGCGTCCGAGATTTCCTCGCGGATGCGCCAGAAGGTCTGCGCGGCGGCCCCGCTCGCCGCCACGGCGGCGTCCTTGACCCAGCCGCGCTCCAGGCCGCTTTCCAGGATCTGCATCAGCGTGGCGTTCAGCGCGGCCTCGTCGGCGCCCGAGGTCAGCTCGATCAGCACCATCCAGTCGTGCCGCTCCGGCAGCGGCGAGGCGGTGTCGCCCAGGTACTCGAGCACCAGCTCCAGCGCCGGTGCGGAGATCAGTTCGAACGCGGTCACGGCCGGGCCGGCGATCTGGCGCGCTTCGCCGAGCAGCTTCACGGCGGCGTCCGGGCTTTCCACGGCGATAAAGGCCACCGCCGACGCGCGCGGCTGCGGCATCAGCTTCAGCACGGCGGCCGTGATAATGCCCAGCGTGCCCTCGGCGCCGACGAACAGGTGCTTGAGGTCGTAGCCGGTGTTGTCCTTGCGCAGCCCGCGCAGCGACGAGAACACGCGCCCGTCCGGCAGCACCACTTCCATGCCCAGCACGAGATCGCGCATATTGCCGTAGCGCAGCACGGCCGTGCCGCCGGCGTTGGTGGAGAGGTTGCCGCCGATCTGGCAGGAGCCCTCCGAGCCGATGCGCAGCGGGAACAGCCGCTGGCTGTCCTCGGCGGCGGCGCGGGCGCCGGCCAGCGTCACGCCGGCCTGCACGGTCATGGTGTCGTTGATCGTGTCGATGGCCAGCACGCGGTTCATGCGGCGCAGGTTGATGACCACGGCGGTGCCGCTGTCGTCCGGCACGGCGCCGCCCATCAGCGAGGTGTTGCCGCCCTGCGGCACCACGGGCACCTCGTGGGCGTAGCACCACGCCATGACCGCGCTGACCTGCTCGGTCGTGGACGGCAGCACCACCACGGGCGACTTGCCGCGATACAGGCGGCGATAGTCGGTGACGTACGACTCGGTGTCGGCCGCGTCAGTCAGGCAGCCGGAGGCGCCGACGATGTCTTGCATCGCGGCGAGGATGGTTTCGGGAGAGGGCAGGGCGGTCATCGCTTGGAATTCTGGCAATCAGCAATCAGGCAATCAGTAGGCGGCGCCGGGGCGCGTGGCGGCGGCGGTGGCCGTGTCGGGCAGGAACTCGGCGGCGAGCTTGCGGGCGGCGTTGGCATAGACCAGCACGTCCACGCCGGTGGCGACGAAGGTGCAGCCCAGTTCCAGGTAGCGGCGCGCGAGCGCGGGGTCGGACGTCAGCGTGCCAGCAGCCTTGCCGCTGGCGATGATGGTGCGCATGGCGGCTTCGATCTGCGCCTGCACCTCGGGGTGGCCGGGCTTGCCGCGATGGCCCATGGACGCCGCCAGGTCGGCCGGGCCGATAAACACGCCGTCCACGCCATCGACGGCGCAGATCGCCTCCAGATTCTGCATGGCGGCCACAGTCTCGGCCTGCACCAGCAGGCAGACTTCGTCATCGGCGATGTCGAGGTAGTCCGTACGGGCGCTCCACTGCGACACCCGTGCCACCGCGCTGCCCACGCCGCGCACGCCGAAGGGCGGATAGCGCGTGGCGCGCACCAGCGCCGCCGCCTGCTCGGCGGTATCGACCATCGGCACCAGCAGGGTCCGGGCGCCCACATCCAGCAGCTGCTTGATCAGCGCGGTCTCGCCGGCCACGGCGCGCACCACGGGCTGGGAGCGGTAGGGCGCCAGCGTCTGCAAGGTCTGGAGGATGGTGCGCACGTCGTTGGGCGCGTGCTCGCCGTCGATCAGCAGCCAGTCGAAACCGGCCGTGGCGGTGATTTCCGCCAGGTAGGGCGTGGCGGCGGACATCCACAGGCCGATCTGGGCCTGGCGCGCGGCCAGGGCGGCCTTGAAGGGGTTGTGGGCGGGCATCGGGAATCTCCTCTTTTGATGGGGTCGGCCGGTTTGGACCAAGGTGCTCAGAGCAGCTGGCCCTGGCAGAGGTACTTAGTATGCATGTAGTCGTCCAGGCCGTGGCGAGATCCCTCGCGCCCGTAGCCGGATTCCTTCACCCCGCCGAACGGTGCTGCCTCGGACGCCAGCGCGCCCTCGTTGATGCCGACGATGCCTGTTTCCAGCGCCTGCGCCACGCGCCAGATGCGCCGCACATCGTTCGAATAGAAGTACGCGGCCAGCCCGAACGGGGTGTCGTTGGCGTGGCGGACCACCTCGTCCTCGTCGTGGAAGCGGAACACCGGCGCCACCGGGCCGAAGGTTTCCTCGCCGGCCAGCGCCATCGCCGGGGTGGCGTTCACGAGCACGGTGGGCGCGTAGTAGTGGGGGCCGTCGGCGGTGCGCACGCGCGTGCCGCCGGTGACCACCTGCGCGCCATGGGCGACGGCATCCTGCACATGGCGGTCGATCTTGTCCACGGCGCGGGCGTTGATCATCGGGCCGATCTGCGCGGCCGGCTCGGTGGCCGGGCCCACGTGCAGCGCCTGCACGCGGGCGGCCAGCCGTGCGACGAAGTCGTCATGCACGGCGTCCTGCACGTAGACGCGGTTCGGGCACACGCAGGTCTGGCCGCCGTTGCGGAACTTGGCGGCCATCAGGCCGTCCACGGCGGCGTCCAGGTCGGCATCGTCGAAGACGATGAACGGCGCGTTGCCGCCCAGCTCCAGCGACAGCTTCTTGAGCGTGCAGGCCGACTCGCGGGCCAGATGCTTGCCCACCGGCGTGGAGCCGGTGAAGGTGATCTTGCGCACGCGCGGATCGGCCAGCCAGCTATCCACCACGGCCGGCGTGTGCTCGCGCGAGGCCGTGACGATATTGAGCACGCCCGCCGGCAGCCCGGCCTGCTGGGCCAGCCAGACCAGCGCCAGCGCGGTCAGCGGGGTGTCCTCGGCCGGCTTGGCCACCACGGTGCAGCCGGCCGCCAGCGCCGGGGCGATCTTGCGCGCGATCATCGCCAGCGGGAAATTCCACGGCGTGATGGCGGCCACCACGCCCACCGGCTCCTTGATCACCAGCATCTTGCGGCCCGGCACGGCCTCGGCAATCACGTCGCCGCAGATGCGCGTGGCTTCCTCCGCGAACCATTCGACGTAAGACGCCCCGTAGCGCACCTCGCCCGTGCTCTCGTGCAGCGGCTTGCCCTGCTCGGCGGAGATGATGCGGGCCAGATCTGCCTCATGCGCGAGGATCAGCGCGTGCCAGCGCTTGATGATCTGCGCGCGCTCCCGGGCGGTGCGGCGGCTCCAGGCGGGGAAAGCGGCTGCGGCGGCGTCGGCGGCCAGCGCGGCATCGGCGGCGTGGCTGTCCGGCACGCTGGCGATGACCTCGCCGGTGGCCGGGTTGGTCACGGCCAGCCGCTGGCCGGCGCGGGCATCGGACCATTCCTGGCCGACGAGGTTCTGCGAACGCAACAGGTCCGCCTGAGCGAGGGAATCAAGCATGGGTGCGGGGACGGTGGATGAAGGGTTAGCTGACGATGCCGAGATGCCAGGGCACGAATTCATGGTCGCCCAGGCCCAGCAGCTCGCTCTTGGTGGCTTCGCCGGAGGCGGCGCGCAGGATATGGGCGAAGATCTGCTCGCCCATCTGCGCCACGCTCAGTTCGCCGTCGAGCACGAGGCCGCAGTTGATGTCCATGTCCTCTTCCAGCCGGTGGAACATCGGCGAGTTGGAGGCCAGCTTGATCGTCGGCGCCGGCTTGGAGCCGAACATCGACCCCCGCCCGGTGGTGAAGCAGATCAGGTTGGCGCCGCTGGCGATCTGGCCCGTGGCGGCCACCGGGTCGTAGCCGGGCGAGTCCATGAACACGAATCCGGCCTGGTCGATCGGCTCGGCGTACTCGTACACGGCCTGCAGCGGCGTGGTGCCGCCCTTCATGGCCGAGCCGAGCGATTTCTCGAAGATGTTGGCCAGGCCGCCCTGCTGGTTGCCGTGGCCCACCACGCCGTTGAACTGGGCGTTGTGGCCGGCGGTGTAGCGCTCCCACCAGGCGAGGCGGTCAAGCAGCTTCTGGCCGACTTCGGGTGTCACGGCGCGGCGCGTGAGCATGTATTCCACGCCGTGGATCTCGGGGGTCTCGGAGAGGATGGCCGTGCCGCCGTGGCGCACCAGGATGTCCATGGCCGCGCCGAGGGCCGGGTTGGCGGTGATGCCCGAGAAGCCGTCCGATCCGCCGCATTCCAGCCCGATCTTGAGATGGCTGGCCGGCACCGGCTGCCGCGTGGCGGCATTGGCGGCCGGCAGCATGGCCTCGATCGCCCGGATGCCGGCGGCGATGGTTTCGCGCGTGCCGCCGGTGTCCTGCATCACCAGCGTGTGGAGGTTCTCGCCCGGCACCAGCCCCTGCGAGTCGACCAGCGAGGCCACCTGGTTGCGCTCGCAGCCGAGCCCGACGATCAGCACGCCAGCCAGGTTCGGATGGCGCGCGTAGCCGGCCAGCGTGCGGCGCAGCACATCGAAATGCTCGCTGGGGGAGGACATGCCGCAGCCGCTGCTCTGGGCGAACGCGGCCACCCCATCGACATTGGGATACGCCGCCAGCCGCTCCGGCGTGAAGTGCGCGGCAATGTGCTTGATCACCGTGGCCGAACAGTTCACCGAGGACAGGATGCCGATGAAGTTGCGCGTGCCGACCCGGCCATCCGGGCGGACGTAGCCCATGAAGGTGGCGCGCTCGGCCTCGGGCACGTACTGCACCGGGCGCACGTCGCGGCAGAACTCGGGGTCGCGGTAGAAGTCCACCAGCCGCAGGTTGTGGCTGTGCACGTGCTCCCCGGCCGCGATGTCGCGGTCAGCCACGCCGATCACGGTGTCGTACTTGCGCACGGCCTCGCCCTGGGCAATGGCGCGCGCGGCAATCTTGTGGCCGGCCGGCACCTGCGCGCGGGCGCGCACGCCCAGGTCGGGCAGGGGCTGGCCCAGCGTGAGGTCGCTGCGCGCGATCAGCACGTTGTCGTTGGCATGGAGCCGGATGACGGGGTTCGGATTCACGATGGACGTTGCCGTTCAAAAATGCGTTGGGATCAGCTCAGGTCAGCTCTGCTGAAGCATTTCCTTCAGTTTCAGGCGCTGGATCAACTGGGTTTCCTGGTCGTAGACCGTGGACACGTACTTCTTGTAGTCCGGTCCGTCGAGGTACATCACGGGCGCGTCGATGCGAGCGGCCACGGCCTTGAACTCGTTGCTGGCCACGGCGGCGCGGAAGGCCTCGCGCAGCTTCTTCTCGACAGCCGGCGGCAGGCCCTTGGGCGCGCCGATGCCGTTGGGGGCCTCCACCACCACGTTGTAGCCCAGCTCCTTGAGCGTGGGCGTGCTGGCGAAGCGCGGCGTGCGCTGCTCGCCCCAGGTGGCCAGCAGGCGCAGCTTGCCGGCCTCCACATGCGGTGCCCACGAGCTGGAGTCCGCCAGCAGGTCCACCTGACCGGCCAGCACGTCCTGCAGCGCCTGCGAGCCGCCCTTGTAGGCGATGGCGTTGAACTTGACGCCGGCCGCCATCGCAAACTGCTCCATGCCCACGTGCGTGGCGCCGCCGATGCCGGCGTGCGCATAGGTCAGCTTGCCCGGGTCCGCCTTGGCGGCGGCAATCACGTCCTGCAGCGTGTGGAAGCGGGAATTGGCCGGCACGGCGATGCCGAAGGTCTGGCCGGAGGTGCGCGCCAGATAGGTCAGCTCGGTGCGCGGGTCCAGTTGCAGCATGCCAAGCTGGGAGAAGCGCGTGACGGAGATCGGGATCTGGCCGATGGTGTAGCCGTCCGGGTTGGCGCGCGCCAGCGCCTTGGTGCCGATCATGCCGGACGCGCCGGCCTGGTTTTCCACCACCACCGACTGGCCGAGCAGGCCGGCTGCCACCTGGCACAGCGCGCGCATCGACTGGTCCGCCGTGCCGCCCACGGGCCACGGGCAGATGAACTTGATCGGGCGCTCGGGGTAGGCCGCCGCGGCGCGGGCGCCGCTCGGCAGGATCAGCCCGGCGGGGCCGGTGGCAGCCGCCACGGCGCTGGCCGCACCGCCCAGCAACAGCCGGCGGCGGGCGAGACTGGTCGGCAGTTCTGAAGGGGAAGCGATGAGGGAAGCGGTGGGGATACCGTGTGGCATGTTGTCTCCGTCTCTTTTGTGTTTGCGTTCTGGGCGATGGTGCTTTGCCATCGCCATGCCCTCATTGTGGGCATGTCAGTCATAACAATCCAATCAAGAAATGGCATTGCTTCATAACCTTAAGGTTAGATAGACTGCCCGGATGGCCCATATCGACCGCGCGCTGCGCTCCAATATCAAGCTGCGCCACCTGCAACTGCTGGTGGCGCTGGACGAATTCCGCCATCTGGGCCGTACCGCCGAGTTCCTGGCCGTGAGCCAGCCGGCGGTGTCCAAGGTGCTGGCCGAGGTGGAGAAGATGCTGGGCATGACGCTGTTCACGCGCTCCACGCGCGGCACGGAGCCCACGCCGGCGGGGGAATCGCTGGTGCGCTTCGCGCGTTCGGTGCTGGCGCAGTACGAGGTCACGCGCGACGAGATCGAGTCCGTGGCCAGCGGCGCCGCCGGCCGGGTGCGGGTGGGGTCGATGGGCGCGGCGCTGCCGGTGCTGCTGGCGCGCGCCGTCACGCGGCTCAAGACGCAGTCCCCGCGCGCCACGGTGCTGGTGGAGGAGGGCGACCTGACGCACCTGCTGCCGCGCCTGCGCCTGAGCGAACTGGATGTGATCGTGGGGCGGCTGGAGCCCGCCTACGCGGCGCCGGATCTGGTGACCGAGCCGCTCTATGACGAGCCGATGGTGGCTATCGTCGGCGCCGGTCATCCGCTCGCCGGCAAGGCCCGGCCGGACTGGGCCGACCTCGCGGCCATGCCCTGCGTGCTGCCGCCGCCGTGGGCCTCGCTGCGCGTGAAGATCGAACAGACCTTTTTCCGGCACGGCCAGCAGCCGCCTGCCGATGTGATGGAATCGTCATCCTATCTGGCCGTGACGACCTTCGTCGCCCAGCGCGGCGCGGCAGGGTTCGTGGCGAGGTCGGTGGGGCAGCAGCTGGCGGCGGAAGGGCGCTTCCATGTGCTGCCGCTGGACGTGGAGGTGGCGTTGCCGCCCGTGGGCCTGATCCGGCTGCGCGAGCGCCGGCAGGCCCCGAGCGCGGAGCAGTTGATCGACTGCCTCCGGGCGGAGGCAGCGTCGATCTAATCGTCTGGTCAATCGTCGATCAAACCGCCGAAACGTCCCGCGCCGGCTCCGTCGCGCCGGACAACGGCGGATCGGTAACGATGGAGCGCAGCGCCGGTTCGGGCGCGGCCAGCGCGGCCAGGTCCGGCACCGGGCGGCGCAGGGCGGGCGAGGTGGCGAAGGCGGTTTCCATCGCCTGCGCCACGCCCAGCGTCTGCCGGTCCGCGCGGAAGCCACCCGTCACCTGAAGCCCGAACGGCATGCCGGCGAGGTCGGTGCCGCAGGGCAGCGCGATCGACGGATGCGTGGTCAGCGTGACCACATAGGTCAGCGCCAGCCAGCGGTAGTAGTTGGCCTGCGGCTGGCCGCCCACGGTGTCGGCGTAGAGGCGCGTCCACGGGAACGGGGAGACCGGCGTGGTCGGCGACAGGATCACGTCATAGTCCCGATACGCGGCCTGGAAGCGCTGCAAAATGCGCGTCTGCTCGGCCTGTGCCCACGCGCTGTCCACCAGCGACATGCGCGCGCCCATCTCGTAATTCGCACGGGTATTCGGCCCCAGGCTCGACGGATCGCGCGTGTAGGCGTCGTGCATGCCGGCCACGAAGCTCTCGGCGCGCAGCACGTCGAAGCAACGGTGTACATCGCCCAGATCGAACGCCACCGGCTCGCAGGTGCGGAACAGGTGCTTCATCGCGGCGATCTTGGCGCGGAAGGTCTGGCGGATGTCGTCATCCACATCGCAGCAGCCGAAGTCCTCGGTGTAGCCCACGCGCAGCGAGCCCAGGTCGACGTTGGCCGGCACCAGAAAACCAAGCGGATCGCTCTCGTAACTCAGCGGGTCCGTCACCGACATTCCGGCCGAGGCGGCCAACTGCAGGCAGGCATCGGCCACCGTGCGGCCCATCGGGCCGACCACCGAGATCGGCGTCCAGCCCAGCAGCTTGCGCGAACTCGGCACCAGCCCCGGCGAAGGCCGGAAGCCCACCACGCCGCACTTGGCGGCCGGAATGCGCAGCGAGCCGCCCGTGTCCGAGCCGGTGCAGACCGGCAGGAAGTCCGCCGCCAGCGCGGCGGCCGAGCCGCCCGAGGACCCGCCGGCATTGAGATTCGGATTGAACGGATTGCCGGTGGCGCCCCAGACCACGTTGCGCGAATTGGCGCCGGCGCCCATCTCGGGCACGTTGGTCTTCGCCGTGACGATGGCGCCGGCGGCGCGCAGGCGGGCCACCAGCACGTTGTCCTGCGCCGGCACATTGCCGCGATACAGCGGCGAGCCGAAGGTGGTCAGCAGGCCAGCGGTGGCCTCCAGATCCTTCACGCCGAGCGGCAGGCCGTGCAGCAGGCCGAGCGGCTCGCCGCGCATCACGGCGCGTTCGGCTTCGCGCGCCTGCTCGCGGGCGCGCTCGAAGTCCGTGGCCGTAATCGCGTTGATCTTCGGGTTGTAGGCCTCGATCCGCGCGATGCAGGCATCGAGCAGTGCGACGGGCGAGATTTCCTTGTTGCCGATCAGGCGGCGCAGTTCCACTGCCGACAAGGTCGGCAGGCTGTCTTGCAGGGGCATGCTGTCTCCGGAGCCAGGCGTCAGGGTTGGGTTACTCGGCCTGGATATTGGCGGCGCGCGCGATGGCGCGCATCTGGGGCGTTTCCTTGACGATCTTCGCGGCCACCTGCGCGCCGGTGGCGTAGGTCGGCTCGAAGCCGTTGTCGATCAGCTTCTGGCGCGTGGCGGGGTCCGCCACCACTTCGCCGAGGGTCTTCTCCAGCTTGGCCTTCACCTCGGCGGGCACGCCAGCCGGGGCGACGATGACGAGCCACGTGGCGGCGTCCATGCCGGGGTAGCCGCTCTCGGCCACCGTGGGCACGTCCGGCAGCAGGGCCGAGCGCTTGGCCGTGGTCACGGCAATCGCCTTGACCTTGCCGGCCTTCACCTGCGGGATGGCGGCGGTGACGGTGTCCATGCTGAACGGGATCTGGCCGCCGATCAGGTCGGTCATGGCCGGCGCGCTGCCCTTGTATGGCACGTGGAGCATCTTGGTGCCGGTGAGGGTTTGCAGCGCCTCGCCCGCGAAGTGCGCCGTGGTGCCGGCGCCGAACGAGCCATAGGAATACTTGCCCGGCGAGGGTTTGACCATCGCCACGTATTCCTTGAGGTTGTTGGCCGGCGTGTCGCGGTTGGCCAGCAGGATCAGCCCGGTCACGCCCACCTGGGCCACGGGGTCGAAGCTCTTGATCGGGTCGTACGGCAGCTTGGCGTGGATGGCCGGGTTGACCGTGAAGGTGGTGCCGGAGGTAACCAGCAGCGTGTAGCCGTCAGGTGCCGCCTTCGCCACGAAACTGGCGCCAACGATGGTGCCTGCGCCGGGTCGGTTGTCCACCACCACGGTCTGGCCGAGCCGTTCACCGAGCTTCTGGCCGACGATGCGGCCGATCACGTCAGTGGATCCGCCCGGCGGGAACGGAATCACGAGTTGGATCGGCTTGGTCGGATATCCGCCCTGCGCGGCGGCGGTGCCGGCCACGCTGGCCAGGCCGAGCGCGAGGGCGCCGGCCATGGGGGCCAGCGTCAGGCGACGGCCACGCGAAAAGCGATTCGAAAGACGGGGGGCGGGGAAAAGCATGAACAGGCTCCGGCGGTAGAGAGAAAGGACACGTCACAGGCTTCGTTGGATCTCATCGTAAGCCGGTCCATGCTTGCGGTGTGCGCAATCTTTCGAATATTCGATTGCCATATCGGCAATCTTCGCTAGACTGGCGACGTTGATGTCACGTGTCATCCCGGAGATTCCATGTCGTATCGCACCCTGCAGGAAACCGCCGTCCGCTACTTCCTGGAAGTGGTGCGGACGGGGTCGGTCAAGGACGCCGCGCTGAAGCTGAACGTGGCGCCCTCCGCCGTGAGCCGGCAGGTGGCGCGGCTGGAGGCCGAACTGGACACCCTGTTGTTCGACCGCCGCGCACGCGGGCTGGTGCCCAATGCGGCGGGCGAATTGCTGGCCGCCTACGCCAAGCGCACGCAACAGGACATCGAGCGGGTGACCGGCGACATCCAGGCCCTGCGCGGCCTGCGCGCCGGCCGGGTGCGGCTGGCCAGCGTGGCCGGGCTGGCGCACGAGTTCCTGCCCTCGCTCGCGGCGGCGTTCCGCGCCCAGCACACCGGCATCCGCTTCGATCTCGAGGTCTGCCCGCAGGCTGACGTGGCGCGCCGCATTCGCGACGGTGAGGCCGATATCGGCGTGACCCTGAGCGGGCTGCCCGAGCCGAGCATCGAGGTGGAACTGCGCCATCCGGCGCCGGTGCTGGCCATCATGGCGCCCGACCATCCGCTGGCCAGCCAGCGCCAGATCTCGCTCTCGCAGGTGGTGGCCTACCCGCTGGCGCTGGCGCCCGCGGACAGCTCGCTGCGCCAGTTGCTGGACACCAGTTGCAGCCGGCAGGGCCTGAACTACGAAACCATCTTTTCCAGCAATTACCTTGATTCACTGGTGTCGTTCGCGGCGGCAGGCGGGGGCGCGATCACGTTCTATGGCGAGGTGTCCGTGCGCAGCCGGCTGGCCGCCGGGCTGATCGCCGCCGTGCCACTGCGCGACCGCGAGATGAACGAGCGCTATATCGAGATCCAGACGCTGGCCAAGCGCAACCTGCCCGAGGCCGCCCGGGCCTTCCTCCAGCAATTGACTGATTCGCTGACCGGCATGGGGGATCTCCATGATTGACATGGATTGCCAAACCGGCAATCAAGTCTTCGATTCATTGCACATCATGGATGCACCGCCGCCCGGCCTGCCTTGGCAGAATCGTGGCTGACGCCGCCCCCCTCTATATAGATACCTCTCGATATGACCGATTCGTCCGCGCCCGGTAACCCTTCCTCCACCGCAGTGATCGTCCTGGGCGCCGGCATCGTGGGCGTCTCCACCGCGCTGGCCTTGCAGCAGCGCGGCCACGCGGTCTGTCTGGTCGATCGGCAGGCGCCGGGCCGGGCCACCTCCTACGGCAATTGCGGCATCCTCCAGCGCGAGGCGGTGCGGCCCTACGCCTTCCCCCGCGACTGGCAGGCGCTGCTGCGCGTGGCCACGGGGCAGGGCAACGACGTGCACTACCACCTGCGCGCGCTGCCGGCACTGGTGCCGGCGCTGGCCCGCTACTGGCATGCCTCGGCGCCCGCGCGCTATGCCGGCACGGTGGCGGCCTACAGCGCCCTGATCCGCCATTGCCTCGATGAACACGCGCCGTGGATTGCCCGGGCCGGGGCGCAGGACCTCGTCCGCCACGATGGCTGGCTGGAGGCCTACCGCAGCGAAGCCGAGTTCGACGCCGCCGCCCGCGACGCCACGGCCGTGGCCGCCGACCATGCGCTCGATCACGCCCTGCTGGACCGCGCGGCGCTGCAGCAGGCCGAGCCGGCCCTGCGCGACGTGCTGGCCGGCGCCATCCACTGGCGCGACCCATGGACCGTGAGCGATCCCGGCGAACTGGTCGCCCGCTATGCCGCGCTGTTCGAGCGGCAGGGCGGCACCTTCTGCCATGGCGACGCCGCCACGCTGCGCGCCAGCGGTTCGGGCTGGCAGGTGTCTACGGAGGACGGCAAGGTCGAGGCGGCGCAGGCCGTAATCGCGCTGGGGCCGTGGGCGGCGGATCTGACCACGCGGCTGGGCTATCGGCTGCCGCTATTCGTAAAACGCGGCTATCACCGCCACTATGCGACCGAGGCGATGCCGTCCAAGCCGGTGCTGGACGCCGAGAACGGCGTGCTGCTGGTGCCGATGCGGCAGGGCCTGCGCGTGACAACGGGCGCGGAGTTCGCCCATCGCGACGCTCCGCCCACGCCGGTCCAGTCCGGCCGGGCCGAGCAGATCGCCGCGCAGATGGTGCGGCTGGGCGCCCCCGTGGAGGCGCAGCCGTGGATGGGTGCCCGCCCGTGCATCGCGGACATGCTGCCCGTGGTGGGCCGCGCGCCGCGCCATCCCGGCCTCTGGTTCCATTTCGGGCATGGCCATCAAGGGCTGACGCTTGGGCCGGCCACCGCCCGGCTGCTGGCCGAGCTGTTCGACGGGGACGCGACGTATGTCGACGCCGCACCGTACGATCCGCGTCGGTTTGGAGATTGAGCGGGCCGGACTTCGTCCGAGACGCCGACCCTCTCCCCCGGCCCCTCTCCCGGAGGGAGAGGGGCGAAAACGGCGAGATTTCCAAGTGCCGACGGTTTGCTCCCCTCGCCCGCTTGCGGGAGAGGGGTCGGGGGAGAGGGCCGGCGCTTCCCTTCACTGGCGCCGGCAGATTGCGGCTGACGCCGCGCCGCCGTCGGTTCGCCGCGTGGGGCTGTTGCGCCGGGTGGCGCCGGTGGTAACCTCCCAGCGTTCCCGATCCGCCACAAAGCCCCCCACCGTGCGCCATTCCGATCCGCAGATGTGGCGGTCCGCCGCCGACCAACGCGCCTATGAGGAAGCCCGCCGCAACGTGCGCGCGCTGCGCGGCTTCTATATCCACCTGACGCTCTACGTGGTGGTCAACACCATCCTCGTGCTCTGGAACGTGTTCGGCGCCTCGCACCGGCCCTGGTCCGGCGCGCCGCTGCTGGGCTGGGGCCTGGGGCTGACCGCCCATGGCGTGCTGGTCTGGAGCCGCGTGGGCCTGCTCGGCCGCCGCTGGGAGGAGCGCAAGATCGCCGAGTACATGGCGCGCGAGCAGGTGCGCACGATCTCCACCGAGAAGCAGCTGGTGGAGGCGCAGATGCGGCTGCTGCAGGCCCAGATCGAGCCGCATTTCCTGTTCAACACGCTGGCCAACGTGGTGAGCCTGATCGAGCCGGCGCCGCGCAAGGCGACGCTGATGCTCGAACACTTCATCGCCTACCTGCGTGCGTCGCTGGCCGCGAGCCGGGCTACGCAGGGCACGGTGGCGCAGGAGGCCACGCTGCTGCGCGACTACCTCGCCCTGATCAAGATCCGCATGGGCGAGCGGCTCCAGTACCGGATCGACGTGGACCCGGCGCTGAACGAGGTGCCGTTGGCGCCGATGCTGCTGCAGCCGGTGGTGGAGAACGCGATCCGGCACGGGCTGGAACCGAAGATCGAGGGCGGGCACCTGACCGTGCGGCTGACGCGGCGCGGCGGGCGCATGCTGGCTTCGATCGAGGATGACGGCATGGGCTTCCGCCCATCGGCCAGCGCCGGCGTGGGGCTGTCCAACCTGCGCGACCGGCTGGCCGTGCTCTACGACGGCGAGGCACAGGTGCGCATCGAGGAGCGCTCGCCCGGCACGGCCGTCCACATCGACATTCCGCTGTCCGCCCCCTTCCGCAACGGAGAGACCCCATGACCCGGATGCCCACCGCCTTGATTGCCGATGACGAGGAACACCTGCGCACGCACCTGCGCGGCAAGCTGGAGCGGCTGTGGCCCGAGTTGCGCATCGTGGGGGAGGCGGCCAATGGCGTGGAGGCCGCGCAGGCCATCGCACAACTGGCGCCGGCGGTGGCCTTTCTCGATATCAAGATGCCGGGGCTGTCCGGGCTGGAGGTGGCGCAGGGCATCGAGACCGATACGCGGGTGGTGTTCGTCACCGCCTTCGACCAGTACGCGCTGGACGCCTTCGAGCGCGAGGCTGTGGACTACCTCGTCAAGCCGGTGACGGACGAACGTTTGGCGCGGTCCGTGGAGCGGCTGCGCAAGGCCTTCCAGGAGGCGGCGCCGCTGCCGGAGCTGGCGCAGTTGCTGAGCCAGCTCACGCGCGGCCCGGCCCGCCCGGAGGCCGGCGCGGCGCCGCTGCGCTGGGTGCGGGCGAGCCGGGGCAACACCACCAGCCACGTGCCGATCCAGGACGTGCTGTACTTCCAGGCCGACGACAAATACGTGGTGGTGCATACGCGCGACGGCGAGCACCTGATCCGTACGCCGCTGGCCGAGCTGATGGAAGGACTCGACCCGGACACCTTCTGGCAGGTGCATCGCTCGACCATCGTCAATATGGAATACGTGGCCGGCACGCGGCGGGATGACAGCGGGCGGCTGTTCGTGCGCCTCCAGAATCGGGAAACCAAAAGCGAGACCGAACTGCCGGTCTCGCGCGCCTACGTGCACCGCTTCCGCCAGATGTAGCGGGCGAGGGGAGGTTTAGTCGCGGTTCATGAACTGGTCGATCTTGCGGGACTCCCAGTCGCGCCCACGTTGCGAGACGCGCCACCAGACCAGCAGGCCATGGATCGTCAGCCCCAGCCCCCAGGCCAGCGTGGTGGTGAGCGGCCACGGCCAGCCGGCCTCAAGCGAGCGGTGCGCCCAGCTGGGCGACGGCATGAACAGGAAGCGGAACCAGAGCCATCCGTTCACGGCGAGGTAGATCAGCAGGTGCAGATACCAGCCGCGCAGCGCCCGGACCATGCGGTGGGCGCGCCAGTACGCCATGGCGTTCTCGTCGGCGGGGTGGGTCGGGCGGTGCATCGCGTCGTGTCGCATCGGGAACCTCATCGGAAAGGGTGGATGAGGACAAATTACGCCGCCGGCGGGTGGGATGCCAGGGCGAGGCGCCGAATCGACGGATCCGCTTCGCGAATGACCGGAACGGGGCGTCAACGACAGGGCGCGTTGCAAGGGAATTGAAAGCTTATGGCGGGTTAACGCGCGACTATCGCAGCGATTAGACACATTAGCTGGAACAGTCTGTTGCCCATCCCGTCCATTGCATTGCAGCAATCACCACCTAATCTTCGTGGGACAGTTCTTTCGGTTACAACAAGGAGGTACCGCCATGAACCTGACGCTCGAAGCCATTCTGCCCGCCCAACGTGAAACCGGCGCGGCCGTGGGGGACTCGGTCACTGCCATTCAACATCAGGACATCGTTGTCGCGTTCTCCGCGCTGATGGCTTCGCAGCAAGTGGCGGTGCTGCACATGCTCTATCCGCGCACCGATGCGCGCACGCACCGCAGCCTCGGCCATCTGGTCAACGCGCTGCACGGCCACGGCCTGCATCGGGTGGCGGAACTGGTGGATCAGGAAGCGCACTACCTCGTCTTCAAGGACCCGACCGAAGCCTGGCGCGCCATGCACGAGATTCGCCATGACTCGCTGGCCATCGGCGTGCACCTGTACTACAAGGGCAAGACCGGCGATGCCGCCGAGGCGGCGCTGGACGTCGATGCCCATCGCGCGCACTGACTCGGGTCTCCCCGGGATCTTATTCCGGGGCCTCCACGCGGCAAGTCATGGCGGGCTTGCCCGGTAGCTCAAGCTGCGCCTCGGGGCCCTTGTCCCAGAACATCGCCTCGCCGGCGTCGGTCGTGGCCGCATAGCGGGCACCCGACGCCGCGCGCGTCTGCGACAACAGCAGCTTCTTGTCCAGCCACGTCAGGTAGGCGTAGCCGGGTTCGGTCTGCACGAAGGTGGCCAGGATCAGCGCGTCGGCGCCGGGGCAGCGCACCGAGAACGGCCCCCTGGTGATGCCCTTGGCGTCCTGCGTGCGCGGGCCGGCGTAGTTCTGCCGCAGCAAGTGAATCCGATCGATGTATTCGGCGGTGGTGCACGCACGTGCGTCGCTCGCCTTCCAGCAGTCGTTGCGGCCCTTGATCCAGCCGCGCTGCTCGGCCAGTAGCGTCTTCTTGCGGCTCGTGCTCATGGAGCGCGCGTCGAGCGCCAGCCCGTACAGGCGCGTCGTTTCCTTGTCGAGCTTCGCCAGCGTATCGTCCTTGCAGATCATCTGCTCGATCTGGCCTTCGGCCCGCTTGCAGTCGAAGCTGGGGCTGGCGGCGTGCCCCGCGCCTGTCAGCACGCCGAGCACGGCACCCAGCAGGATACGGCGTGGAAGCATGGCCAGACCTCCTCCGGGCGTGGTCAGCCCGCGTTGCGTTCCAGGACGACGAAGTGCTTGCGCACGGGCTCGATCACTTCAAATACCCCTTCGAAACCAGCCGGGATCACGCAGGCATCCCCGGGCCCGAACTCGCGCGTCACGCCGGCATGGTCGGTGATCCGCAGCCGGCCGCTGATGACGTGGAAAAACTCCTCCTTGCCAGCCGGAAACGCAATGCGCCATGCACCGGGCTCGCACGCCCAGATCCCGCAATCGAAATCGCCCGCCGCGGCGCTGTAGTGTGTCCACGTGGTGCGATCCGGGTTGCCCTCGACAAGGCGATCCGGCCTAGGCCGGTCGTGCGTGGGCGCGGGGTCGGCGCGGAAATCGGTCAGGGCGGGTAGGGTAGGAAGGGTAGAAAGGGGTTTGGACACGGCTGTACTGGACGGAATGAATGCTCAACAAATGGCAGCCGCCAGTGTAGCCCGCCCGGTCGGCTTCGCGGGGTGGGCCACCGCACCGTCACGGATGTGCGCTTGGGGCATCACGGCTTGGTCGGGCCGTGATGCTGATGTAGCGCAAGAAAGGTCGGCGTGTGGGGGGGGGCGCGTGGCAAAACCTGCGCGCATAAAAAGCGGTCCCACAAAGAAATACCCCGACGCGCGGGATCGTCGGGGTAGTAAGAGTTGCCAAGTCGTTTGGGGTCGTGTCGAGTGACCCTGGGGCAAGTGTGACCTGCGCTGCTACGCCCGCCAATAACTCAGCTGAGTTATTGCGGGAAACGGGGACAAAGCTCGCAAATTCGGCTGCTGCGCTGCGAGATTCTGAACAAAAGAACGAAATTCCATGATGCGCACCGAAAGGCGCCGCCAGCCCCGCTGCACGCGTGGCATCACTCGTTAGGGTGATGGGCGCGGTTACCCGTTGGCGTCGCGCCGGCCGGCCGCGCTGTGCGTTGCGGGATGGTGGGGGTATTCCATGAGCAGCGCGCTTACCACGCCGTTGGTCCAGCCGAAGCCGTCCTGGAGCGGATATTCGCCGCCGCCGCCGCCCTCTGCGCCGTCCATGCGCGGCTCCAGCCGATATTTCTCGACTAGCTTGTACTCGTGGGTGTAGAGGCTGCCCACCGTGGCGAGCCAGCGGTGCGCGATCTCGTCGGCCAGCGCCTCGCAGCCGTAGCGCCGCAGCCCGTGGATGGCGATCCACTGCAACGGGGCCCAGCCATTGGGCTGGTCCCACTGCTGGCCGGAGTCCCGCTCGGTCGTAGCCAGGCCCCCTGCCTCGAGCAGCCGGGCGCCCACCACGTCGGCCACGCGCGCGGCCTGCGCGGGCGTGGCCATCCGCAGGTAGAGCGGCATCAGCGTAGCCGCCGTCAACAGTTCGCGCCGCTTGCCGCGCTGCCAGTCGAAATCGAAGAACGCGCCGGCGTCCTCGTCCCACATGGTGGCGAAGATGGCGTGGCGCCGCCGCTCGGCAGCTTCCGCATATTGCCTGGCGGAATCGGGTTCGCCGGTGGCGTTGCACAGCGCGGCCAGGCGGATTTCGGCATGCCAGAGCAGGGCGTTGAGGTCGATGGGCAGGATGCAGGTGGTGCGGATGGTGGCGAGGTCGCTCGCCGGCGCCTGGGAAAACCCGGTGATCGCATCGGGCTGGCCATCGCACCATCGCGAACTGAAGTCCCAGCCTGACTCGGCCGCCGCACGCAGGTCGCGGTACACGATATGGTGGGGCCGGCCGCTGCGCCGCGCCGTCTCCACGTCCTCGAGGTAGGCCTCCTCGCGCGGATGGGCGCGGTCGTCCCAATAGCGGTTCAGCACCGCGCCGTCAGGCAGCCGCACCACGCGCCGGTGGGCCGCGCCGGGCCGCAGATGCGCCGCGCCGTCCATCCAGAACGCATATTCCAGCTTCAACTGCGGCAGGTAGGCGTGCGCCGCTTCGACGGCATGGTCCTCGAACAGCGTGGTCATCAAGGAGAACACGGGCGGCTGCGAGCGGGTGAGGTAATACGTGCGCGTGCCGTTGGGCACCAGCCCGTAGGTGTCGATCAGGTAGGCGAAGTTGTCCGCCATCGCGCGCAGCAGGTCATGCCGGCCGCTGGCCGCCAGCCCGAGCATCGTGAAATACGAATCCCAGTAATAGAGTTCGCGGAAGCGCCCGCCCGGCACCACGTAGGGGCGCGGCAGCGGCAGCAGCGAGCAGAGCGACGGATGCTCGGCGGGCTCGCGCGTCAGCACCGGCCACAGGCCGTCGATATGGTCGCGCAGGGAATGGTCGGGGTTGGAGACGTAGTGCTCGTCCGGAATCGATTCGCGCGCGAAGTGCGCCTGCACGAAGGCCGCGAGCGAGAAATCCGCCGACTCGCGTTGCGCGCGATAGCGCTCCAGGATGACCTCCGGCGCCACCAGCGGCACGCAATCGGGAAAGGTCTTGCTGTCGGCGAACAGGCCGCTGGCCTGCACATCGACGAACAGTTCGGCGTAGCGCTCAGCCGGCGACACCGCATCGGCCGCCGCGCAGCCATGGAGCGTGCGCGGACCGGGGCAGGGGAGGTGGGTGACCGATGGCGCCAGCGCGTGGCAATGCGCGGGGCGAGGCGTGTCGGCGCAACTGGCTTGCCGCGCGCCAGCATCGGCCGCCGCCGGGCGGGTGTGGGCCACCACGTGCGGCACGGCGTGGGGCTCGGCGTGGGGCCCGGCATGAGCCTCCTGCCCGGGCGTGGCGCCGTCTCCCGCCGTCCTGCCTTGCAGTCGCATTGCCATGCCTCCCAGGGGTTTGTTTCACGGTGAGAGTCGGGGGGATTGGGCAAAGTTCAAACCGACTGGCCCTCGGCACCCGCAATGCGGGGAATGCGCTTGCGGGGCTTCTGCGCGGCCTGCCACAGGTCATAGGTCGTCTGCATGCCGCTCCACATCTCTCGGCTCGCGCCCAGTGCCTCTTCCAGCCGGATCGAGATATCAGGCGTCATGGCCGCATGGCCATTCACGATGCGCGACAGCGTGGCGCGCGTCACCCCGATATGGCGGGCGAAGCCATTCGAGTCATGCGTTGTCTCGCGTCTTTCAGTGATGGCCCGATGTTCGATTAAATCAGTTCGCCTTCGCGCCCATTTGGCCAAACGCGCGCGGATCTGTTACGAAGCGTGCAAATCCTGATGCAGTCCGTTGTCCAGCGGCGACAAACTCGCCTGCAACGCCCCCCTCACCGCCCCGCCGCAATCCCCCGAATCCCCGCCACAAATGCCTCCGCCACCGGTTCCAGTGTCCGGTCGCTGCGGCGGAGGAGGCCGATGGGTTCTTCGGTGCCTTGGGTGTCCACGGGCAGGAGGACCATTTCGCCGGCGGCGACGGCGCGGCGGGTGGCGGAGAGGGGGGCGGCCCAGACGGTGTCGCTCTGCTGCGTGAGCAGGCGGCCGAGGTAGGCGTCGGCGGTTTCCACGCAGCCTTCGGGCAGGGTGTGGCCGTGGCGTGCCAGCAGGCTCTCGGTGCTGTGGCGCGGGATCGAGCCGATGGCGGGAATCACCAGCGGCCACGCCAGCACCTCGCGCATGGTCGGGCGCGCGTTGTCGGCGAGCGGATGGCCCGCGCGCACGGCCAGCACCAGCGGCTCCGGGCCGAGCGATTCGAACCAGAGGCCTTCCATCGCGGCGGGGTCGTCCATGCGGCCGATGACGAGGTCGAGCACGTCGGCCTTGAGCAGGTCGATCAGCGTGCGGTTCATGCCGGTCTGCACGGCCAGCGCCACCTCGGGGTGCGCGGTGCGGAATTGCGCGACGGCGTCGAGCAGCAGCGCCGGCACGATGCTCGGCAGCGCGCCCAGCCGGATGCGTTCGTGGCGCGGGGCATCGGCGCCGGCCAGGCTGTCCGCCGCCGCGTCCACGTCCTCGATGATGCGCAGCGCATGGCGCAGGAAGCGCATGCCCGCCGCCGTCAGGTCCGTGCCGGCGCGCTGGCGCACCAGCAGCCGGGCGCCGACCAGTTCCTCGAGTTCGGTCAGCGTCTTGGACACCGCCGGCTGGGTCAGGCCCAGCCGCGCACCGGCCCGGCCCAGGTGCTGGGTCTGCGCCACGGTGACGAAGCAGTGCAGGTGCCGCAGCCGGATACGGGTGCGGAACAGATCGGGCGACGGATCCGATACATCCATAACTAAAAGTCATCCAAATTACGCAAAAACTCAATTTACATGACTTCCGGCGGTGCTTACAGTCTAAGTCTCGCCCCACACACCAAAACGGAGACAGCGCGATGCCCCCACGCCCCGGTCCCTACCGTCGCCCGTACTGGGACACCCAGCCCCCGTACCGCTTCGACCCCTATGGGTCCACGCAACTGCGCGCGCCGTCCCAGCCGCTGATCGCGCTGCCGCAATCGATTTCCGAGCTGACTGGCCCGACTTTCGGCCCCGAATTCGTCCGTGACGGTGACAACGACCTGACCGCCGGCCATGGCGGCGAGCCGATCGGCGAGCGGATTCTCGTGACGGGCCGCGTGCTCGACGAGAACGGCCGCCCGGTGCCGCACGCGCTGATCGAGATCTGGCAGGCCAACGCCGCCGGCCGCTATGTGCACAAGCGCGACCAGCACGACGCGCCGCTCGACCCCAATTTCACGGGCGATGGCCGCACCCTGACCGATGCGCAGGGCCGCTACCAGTTCAAGACGATCAAGCCGGGTGCCTACCCTTGGCGCAATCATCACAACGCGTGGCGTCCGCAGCACATTCACTTTTCGCTGTTCGGCAATGCCTACGCCACGCGCCTGGTCACGCAGATGTATTTCCCCGGCGACCCGCTGCTCGCGTTCGACCCGATCTTCAACTGCGTGCCCGATGCCAAGGCGCGCGACCGCCTGATCGCCACGTTCGACTGGGCGACCACCTCGCCCGAATACGCGCTCGGTTACCAATTCGATATCGTGCTGCGTGGCCGCGATGCCACGCCGATGGAGTAAGGCCATGCTCTACGCTACCGCCTCCCAAACCGTTGGGCCGTACCTCCATATCGGCCTTGCCGCGCTGGACTGCGCCGACCTGACCGCCGATGCCCCCGACCTGGCCGGGCAGCGCATCGTGATCGAGGGCCGTGTGATCGATGGCCGCGGCGAGCCCGTGCCGGACGGCATGGTCGAGATCTGGCAGGCCAATCCCGCCGGCCGCTATCGGCATGAGGAAGACACCGGCGACGCACCGCTGGTGCCCGGCTTCACCGGCTTCGGCCGCGTGCCGACCGGCCCGGATGGCGGTTTCCGCTTCGTCACGGTGAAGCCCGGCCCGGTGCCGGATCTCGCCGGTGACCTGCAGGCGCCGCACATCATGGTGTCCGTGTTCACACGCGGGCTGGTCAAGCACGTGGCCACGCGGCTGTACTTCGGCGATGAAGCCGCCGCCAACGCCGCCGACAGCGTGCTCGGCCTGGTGCCGCCCGCGCGCCGCGCCACGCTGGTTGCAGACGCCACGGCGCCCGGCAGCTACCGCTGGAACGTGGTGCTGCAGGGCGCGGACGAAACCGTGTTCTTCGATATCTGACCCCGGCACGCCTCGCCCTCCGCGAGGCGTTTTGCCGCACAATCGGAGCATTCCTACCGGTCCGCCCCCGCCGACGATGCCCTCAATTTCCCGCCTGACCGATCCGATGTTCGGCAGTCCCCCCGTGCTCGCGATCTTTTCCGATACCGGCACCGTGCGGCGCATGCTCGATGCCGAGGCGGCCCTCGCGCGCGCCGAGGCGCACTGCGGCGTGATTCCCGCGCAGGCTGCTGCCGTCATCACCGAAGTCTGTGCCGATGTCGGCGTGATCGACCTTGATGCCCTCGCGCAGTCCGCCGTCGCCGCCGGCAACCTCGCCATCCCGTTCGTAAAGCAGTTGACCGCCGCCGTGGCGCGGCGCGATGCCGAGGCTGGCCGCTACGTCCATTGGGGCGCGACCAGCCAGGACATCATCGACACCGGCGCCATGCTGCAACTGGCCGATGCCCTGCAGGCCATCGATACCGACCTGCTGCGCCTGGGCGATGCCTGCGCGACGCTGGCCACCGCCCACCGGACCACGCCGATGGTGGCGCGCACCTGGCTCCAGCACGCGCTGCCCACCACCTTCGGCCTGAAGGCTGGCGGCTGGCTCGATGCGCTGCGCCGCGACGTGATCCGCCTGCGCCAGTCCGCCGATCAGGCGCGCGTGCTGCAATTCGGCGGTGCCGCCGGCACGCTGGCCAGCCTGGGCGACAAGGCGCCCGCCGTGGCCGCGCAGTTCGCCCGCGAGCTGGGCCTGGACCTGCCCGCGCTGCCGTGGCACGCGCATCGTGACCGACTGGTGGCAGTGGCCACGGCGCTGGGCATGCTCACGGGCACGCTCGGCAAGATGGCGCGCGATCTGTCGCTGATGATGCAAACCGAAGTGGGCGAGGTGGCCGAGCCATCGGGCCCGGGCCGGGGCGGCTCCAGCACGATGCCGCACAAGCGCAACCCGGTGGGCTGCGCGGCGGTGCTGACCGTGGCCGTGCGCGTGCCGCCGCTGGTGGCGACGATGCTCGCCGGCATGGTGCAGGAGCATGAGCGCGCGCTGGGCGGCTGGCAGGCCGAGTGGGACACGCTGCCGCAAATCGTCACGCTCGCGGCCGGCGCGCTGCGCCAACTGGGCGACGTGGCGGCGGGCCTGGAAGTGGATGCCGCCCGCATGCGCGCCAATCTCGACCTGACACACGGCCTGATCCTGGGCGAGGCTGCGATGCTGGCCCTCGGCGGCCGCATCGGCCGGCTGGAGGCGCACCACGTGGTGGAAGCGGCCTCGCGCCGCGCGGGGGAGCAGGGCGAGACGCTGCGCGTGGCGCTGGCCGCCACGCTCGCCGCCCATCCCGCGCACGCCACGCTGTTGGATGACGCCGAACTGGACCGCCTCAGCGACCCGGCGCACTACGCCGGGCAGTCCGCCGCCTTCGCCGATGCCGCCGTGGCCGCCTGGCAGGCCCTGCGCGCCGCCTGACCCTATACCGACAAGGAGACCACGTTGCCCTATCTCGACCACGCCGGCGCCCGGCTGTTCTACACCGTCGATGGCCCGGACACCGCGCCCGCCATCGTCTTTTCCAACTCGCTGGGCACCGATCACACAATGTGGCAGCCGCAGGCCGCCGCGCTGGCGGGCCGCTTCCGCGTGGTGCGCTACGACGTGCGCGGCCACGGCCGCTCCACCGCGCCCGAGGGCGCCATCACGGTGGACGTGCTGGGCCGCGACGTGGTGGCCATCCTCGACGCCCTGCAGATCGGGCGGGCCGTGTTCTGCGGCCTGTCGATGGGCGGCCTTACCGGCATGTGGCTGGGCGCGCATGCGCCGGAGCGCTTCAGCCGCATCGTGCTGGCCAACACGGCGGCCAAGATCGGCACGGCAGACGCCTGGAACAGCCGCATCGACATGGTGCTGCGCGACGGCATGGCGCCGCTGACTGATGCCTCGCTGCAACGCTGGTTCACGCCGGGCTTCCTCGCCACCGCCGGCCATGCGCTCGATGACCTGCGCGCGGTGCTCGCTGGCCTCGACCCGCGTGGCTACGCCGGTAGCTGCGGCGCCGTGCGCGACGCGGACCTGCGCGAGGCCGTGAAGACCATCCCCGTGCCGGTGCTGGTGATCGCGGGCAGCGACGATCCCTCGACCACGGCGGCGCAGGGCCGCGAACTCGCCGCCGCCATCCCCGGGGCGATCTATGTCGAACTGCACGCGGCGCACCTGTCCAACCGCGAGCAGCCGGGCCGCTTCACCGCCGCGCTGCTCGACTTTATCCTCGGCCGCCGCCCGGTGACCGACGATGCCGCGCGCTACGAGGCCGGCCTCTCGGTGCGGCGCGACGTGCTGGGCAGCGCCCACGTGGACCGCTCGCTGCAACGGATCTCGCCGCTGACCGAGGAATTCCAGAACCTGATTACCCGCTATGCCTGGGGCGAGATCTGGACGCGCGAGGGCCTGCCGCGCCATACGCGCAGCCTGATCACGATTGCGATGATGGTGGCGCTGAATCGCTCGGAGGAGTTGAAGCTCCATCTGCGCGCCGCCGCCAACAACGGCGTCACGCGCGACGAGATCAAGGAAGTGCTGTTGCAGACCGCGATCTATTGCGGCGTGCCGGCGGCGAATTCGGCGTTCCACATGGCGGAGGAGGTCTTCGCCGAGCTTGACCGGTAGTTGGTAGTCAGCCGCACACCATAAAAAAACAGATCGGGAGACAGGCCATGGGTCAGCAGGGCAACGGCATGCCGCGCGCCACGCGCGTGGCGATCATCGGAGCAGGGCCGGCCGGGCTGTTGCTCGGGCAACTGCTTACCGTGGCCGGCATCGACAACGTCATCATCGAGCAGCGCAGCGCCGAACACGTGCTGGGGCGCATCCGCGCCGGCATCCTCGAATCGGTGACCGTGGATGCGCTCACGCGCGCCGGCGTGGACCAGCGGCTGCGCGCGGAGGGGCTGCGGCACCATGGCATCGAGCTGTCGTACCAGGGCGCGCGCCACCGCATCGACTTCCACGCGCTGATTGGCCGCGACGTCACGGTGTATGGCCAGACCGAGGTCACGCGGGACCTGATGGCGGCGCGCGCAGCGTCTGGCATGCCCATCGTCTACGAGGCCACCGAGGTCTCCCTGCACGATTTCGATACGGACCGGCCCCGCGTGACCTTCCGCCACGCCGGCAGCGCGCACGAACTGGCCTGCGACTATGTGGCCGGCTGCGATGGCTTCCATGGCGTGAGCCGGGCCAGCGTGCCGGAGGCATCGACACGGATCTTCGAGCGGGTCTATCCGTTCGGCTGGCTCGGCGTGCTGTCCGAGACGCCGCCGGTGGCCGACGAACTGATCTACGCCAGCCACGAACGCGGGTTTGCGCTGTGCAGCATGCGGTCGAAGACGCGCAGCCGCTACTACGTGCAGGTGCCGGCCACGGAGCGCGCGGAGAATTGGTCCGATACGCGCTTCTGGGACGAACTGCGCGCCCGGCTCGATCCCGCCGCCGCGCAGGCGCTGGTCACCGGCCCGAGCATCGAGAAAAGCATCGCACCGCTGCGCAGCTTCGTCTGCGAGCCGATGCGCTTCGGGCGCCTGTTCCTGGCGGGCGATGCCGCGCATATCGTGCCGCCCACCGGCGCCAAGGGGCTGAACCTGGCCGCCAGCGACGTGCTGTACCTCGCCGACGGGCTGATCGCCCAGTACCAGCACGGCGATCCGGCCGAACTCGACGCCTATTCCGCGAAATGCCTGCGGCGCGTGTGGAAGGCGGAGCGGTTCTCGTGGTGGATGACCGCGCTGCTGCACCGCTTCCCCGATGCCGATGCGTTCGCGCATCGCATCCAGCAGGCCGAACTCGACTATCTGGTCGGCTCCGAGGCTGCCTGCCGGGCGCTGGCCGAGAACTACGTGGGGCTGCCGGCGTAGGACGCTTGCCGAGGCGCAAGTCGTCTGCCGGCGGACAGCAGGGGGCGGCGATGGCACGCGACAATGGCGC
Source organism: Cupriavidus sp. OV096 (assembly GCF_900115455.1). Taxonomy (NCBI): domain Bacteria; kingdom Pseudomonadati; phylum Pseudomonadota; class Betaproteobacteria; order Burkholderiales; family Burkholderiaceae; genus Cupriavidus; species Cupriavidus sp. OV096. The sequence goes on along the minus strand of NZ_FOWM01000018.1, from coordinate 68,201 downwards.
TATCGCCCCTCGGAGGTCCACCATGAAGCGTGTCGTGCTCGGGCTTGCTGCCCTCGCTGCCCTCACCACTGCCGCGCTGGTCCCGGCGCGCGCCGAGCCGGCCGCGCCGCTGGCGCCCATCGCCTCGCTCGACGTGGCCCGCTACATGGGCACGTGGTACGAAATCGCCAAATACCCGAACCGCTTCCAGCGCCAGTGCGCCGGCCACACCACGGCGCAGTACGCGGCGCGTTCCGATGGACGCGTCGATGTGGTGAACCGCTGCCGCAAGGCGGATGGGACGAGCGATGACGCCACCGGCGTGGCTCGGCCGGTGGGGGAGGCCGGCACGCCGAAGCTGGAGGTGCGATTCGCCCCGGCGTGGCTGTCCTTCCTGCCGTGGGTCTGGGGCGACTACTGGGTGATCGACCTCGACCCCGGCTACACGCTGGCTGCCGTCAGCGAGCCGGGCCGCGACTACCTCTGGATTCTTTCCCGCACGCCCACCGTGGATTCCGGCGCCTATCAGGCGCTGCTGCGCCGGCTGGAGGCGAAGGGCTTCGACATCACCCGGCTCCAGGCTACGCCGCAGGACTGACGTCCAGCCATCCATATTCATGAAGTATGGATGCGCCATCCGACATATATTTTACGTAGCACCAAGCCGGTGATACCGTCTCGCTCCAACATGCGGCACAAGCACCGCATGCGCTTGGAGGAGACCACAACATGACATCCGGATCGAACGTCCGGCGGCGCCTGGCGCTGCTGGCGGCTGCCTGTGCGGCCACTGCATTGATGGCCGCGTGCGGCGGTGGCGACGACGCCCCGACGGCGTCGGGCGGGGCGCCCAGCACCGGCGCCCCCGGCACTGACAACCCCGACATCCCGACCCAGCCGGCCCAGCCGACCCAGCCGACGTTAAGCGCGCTGGAGGCCTGCAACGCGCTGAACGGCGCCAGCCTGCCGGCCTCGGCGCTGACGCTGGCCTCGGGCGGCGCCACGGTCAAGGCGGCTACGCTGGTTGTCGCCGATGCCACCGGCAACACGCTCGGCGAGTACTGCCAGGTGCGCGGCACCATCGCTCCCGTGGACGCTGCCGCGTCCAACATCAACTTCGCGGTGAACCTGCCCACGCAGTGGAACGGCAAGGGCATCCAGTTCGGCGGCGGCGGGTTCGACGGCACGCTGATCGACGGCACCGAGACCGTACGCTTCGCGCTGCCGGACGACCCGGCGCCGCTGGCGCGCGGCTACGCCACCTGGGGCGATGATTCCGGCCACCAGAGCACCAGCATCACCGATGGCCGCTTCGCCACCAACGACGAGCAGCTCGCCAACTATGGTGGCGACACGCTCAAGAAAACCCATGACGTGGCCCTGGCGATGATCCGCCAGCGCTATGGCCGTGCGCCCACGCGGGCGTACTTCCTCGGCACCTCCACGGGCGGGCGGGATGCGCTGAGCTACATCCAGCGCTGGCCGGCCGACTACGACGGCGTCATCGCCAACGAGCCGGCGCTCAACTACACCGGCACGCGCCTCTCCAACGTGGCCGTGGGCCGCGCGCTCTACCTGAACGGCGGCGCCGGCTGGCTCAACATCAACAAGACGCTGATGGTGCAAGCCGCTGCCATGGCCGCCTGCGACACGCTGGACGGCGTGGCCGACAAGGTGGTCAGCAATGTCGAGGGCTGCCGTCTGGGCGCGATGCAGGTGCTGGCCAATTTGCGCTGCCCCGGCGGTACGGACACGGGCGACACCTGTCTCTCGGATGCGCAGATTGCCACCGTCAAGACCATCGAGCAGCCGCTCCAGCTGACCTACCCGCTGGCCAACGGCGTGACCGTGGCCGGCGGCTACAACATCCTGGAAGGCGCGCTGGTGGCGGGGCCGTTCACCACACGTGACCTCGGCACGCGGCCGGTGCCCGGCAATCCGGCCACCACGGCGGATTCGAACATGTACCTGACCGGCGACCAGTGGGTGAAGTACTTCGTCACCCGCGCCGCCACGTTCGACGCGCTGACCTTCGACCCCGCCAGCCCGGGTAGCTGGACCTCGCGCGTGCAGACCGTCTCGGCGCTGACCGATGCCACCAACCCGGACCTGTCCGCGTTCCTGGCGAAGGGCGGCCGGCTGATCCTGCTGCACGGGCTGGCCGACGAGGTCATCAGCCCCAACTCGACCATCGCCTGGTACAAGGCCGTGATCGCGCGGGTGGGGCAGGCGGCGGTGGACCAGGGCATCACGTTCTACACGGTGCCGGGCATGGGCCATGGCACGGGCAGCTTCCTGCCGGCGTGGAACTCCCTGACCGCACTCGAGAACTGGGTGGAGATGGGCGTGGCGCCGGGCCAGCGGACGGTGATGGACACCAACGCCGGCACCTATGGCCGCACGCGGCCGCTGTGCCAGTACCCGGCGTGGCCGAAGTACAAGGGCTCGGGCAGCCAGGACGCGTCCATCAACTACACCTGCGAGGGGGCGTCGGGCATCGTGCAGTCCTGCCTGAACCTGCCGGCCGTGGCTACCACGTGGAAGGGCGGCAATACCAACGGCGAGGAACTGTCGGTGCGTGTGGACCCGGCCACCCTCCAGTACACCGTGACGATCGATGCCAGCCTGCAACGGACCGCCGGCGTGACGCGCACCGGCCAGCTTGTCTCGCAGGGCGGGTGCACTTATGCCAGCGACGAGAACGGCGCCAACTTCACCTTCACCGGCGGCGGGGTGCTGGCGGGCGGGGTGAGGCCGCTCTCGGGCGCTGGCTTCCTGCCGCTGGTGGCCTTCCAGACCGTGTCGTCGGACTTCAAGGCGGTGGCCGACATCTACAACGTCAATGGCGTGCAGACGGCGGTGGCGGGTGGCGCGGTGACACTGCGTACCGGCTCGGCACGGCTGCGCTCGTCGGCAGCCACGTGGCAGACCTGCTCGGCAACGGCGGCGGGCGGTTTCATGGTCTATGACGCGGCCTGCGCCAACACCAGCAAGGGCTACATTGTCTGGAACCCGGCGCGCAACGCGTTCGACTACTTCGTGGGCGGCACCATCGCCGCCGGCGACGGCGTGCTGAGCGGGTCGCTGATCAGCGGCATCGTCAACGGCAAGCCGGTGCCGCTGGTCCTCACGCGCTCGGCCACGGCCTACGGGATGAACGTGTACGCCTCGCAGCCCACGGCACCGCTGACGGCGGGCGCGGCCGATGGCCGGTATCGCTTGATGGGCACCGATGGCAGCCAGGTCAGCGCCGACCTCAACGCTACGGCCATCGTGCGCGACGGCGCCTCGGGCGTGCTGACCTACAACCAGCCGGTGGCGGGCGTGCTCGACGCCTCGGGCGGGGTGGTGGCGTCGTACCTGTCGAACGGTGGCCTGCTGATCGGTACGTCGGCGGGACGGTTCGAGCTGGGGTTACTGAATTGATGTGATGCGGTGATGACGAAAAGGCGGGCCTTGATGGCCCGCTTTTAGCGCTCCTTTTTGGGCGGTAGCGCCGGCCCCCGCCCGCGATTCATTCCGCTATCAACTTCCAATGTCTTCCGTCTGACTCCAGCCGGTGCGTCAATCGAAGCGACTGCAGGAAACGTGTGTCGTGAGAGGCCACGACCAGGGCGCCGGGATAATCGTCCAATGCCTGCTCTACCGCCTGGATGGATTCCAGATCGACGTGATTGGTCGGCTCGTCCAGCAATAGCAGTTGCGCGGGCTCGGTGCTCCACAGCACGCACGCCAGCGCACCCTTGAGTCGCTCACCGCCGCTCAACGCACCGGACGGCAGGTTCACAAGGTCGGCGTTCAAGCCCAGCAGCGAAAGATGGCTGCGCAATACCCCGTCCGGCAGCGGCGTTTCCAGTTCATGCAGGCGTTCGAGAACCGACAGGTGGGGTGGCAACACGCTGGTCGCTCGCTGATCGAGCCATGCGCTGCGCACGCCGGTCTGGCAAATGCCAGAGACCGGGGCAATGGTGCCCGCCAACATCTTCAGCAACGTTGTCTTGCCGCTGCCATTCGGACCGGTCACGGCGACGCGCACGGGTCCCGCCAGCGTCAGCGTAAGGGGCGCACTGTCTTCCGGAAACGGCGCGACGGCGTCTTCCAGATGGATCACGCGTTTGCCAGCCGCAATGGCAGTTGCTGGCAGGATAAGTGCGACAGCTTTGTCGGGCTCGATTCGACGTGCTGCCAATTGAACCGCCTCGTCGAGCTTGAACTGCACGTCCTGCTGGCGAAGTCGCTGCCGGCCTGCAAATACCTCTGCGCCATCCTTGCGGCGGCCCATGGCGATCCCCGGAAGATTCGCGTCCTTTGCGCCTTTCGTCTGACGTGCGGTGCGGCGCTGTTGGGCGTCATGTTGACGCTGCGCCGCACGCTCGGCGGCGTCGCGATCCGTCCTTGCGCGGTTGAGCGAAGCCTGCGCCGCCGCCGCTTCGGTGCTGCGCTGAGCCTGATAGAGCGTGTAATTGCCGCCGTAACTGCGCATCCCGCCCGGTGTCAGTTCGACGATGCGGTCCATCAGGTCCAGCAATTCCCGGTCGTGACTGACGAGAATCAGGCCGCCGGTCCATCGCTGCAACTTGTCACGCAGCCATTCGCGCGCGGTGTGATCCAGGTGGTTCGTGGGTTCGTCGAGGACCAGGCCCTCGGCGTCGGAAAGGAAGGCCCCTATCAACGCCACGCGGGTGAGTTCGCCACCGCTCAGCGATCCCGCCAGCCCTTTTGGGTGCAGGTGCGGCAGTCCGCTGTCCGTCAGCGCCTGCTCCAGACTGGCGCGGATATGCCACCGTCCATCGAGTAAATCGAAGTCGGTGGGATGCGGCGTACCGCCTTCCATTCGCGCCAGCGCATCGAGTATTGGTGTCAATCCGGCGACATCGGCAACCGTCGCGCCTTTTGCGGGGACGATTTCCTGCGGCACGTAGGCGACCGTGCCATGGCGCGTGACCTGCCCGGTCTCCGGCTGGAACAAACCGACCAACACCCTCGCCAGCACACTCTTGCCCGCGCCATTCCGGCCGAGCAAGCCGGTACGCTCGCGCTGGAAGGTGTCATTCAGATCGTGTAGGAGCGTCCTGCCGTCCGGCAACGTCACCGTGACATGCCGCACGGAGATGGAGAAACCCGTGGCGTCCGGTGGGAGGCCATCGGAAGCAACGGGAGGCGCAAGCGTTAATACCCCAAGAGCTTCGCGTTCGATATCCGCCATAGTCGAATTCAAATGTTGATACAGCCGAGTGTCTCACGAAGGCCGGCGATTGTTGCCGCCAGGACAACATGCTGAGGGCCTTCACGATACTACTGGCGCCGGCTCCCCCTGACTACACTGCGTCACACGGTAGGTCGAATCGCGAGCACAACGAAGCGCGCGAATTTCGCGGTCGTTCTCGTCCACCGCGCCGCCTCACGCGGCTCACCCCACGCAAACCAACAGGACTACTGAAAATGAGCGAAACAATCCACAATGTGCAGCCGGTTATCGCCAACGTTGGCAAAGAAGGTTTTGGCGAACTCGTGTCTTCCCGCTACGCCGTGCGCGTGGGTGACGTCGACGTCCTGCTGATCAGCGATGGGGTTCTGCCGCTGCCGACCTCCACCATGTCCACCAACGTGAAGGAAGCCGACCGCAACGAATGGTTCGACGATCGCTTCCTGCAGCGCGACATGTTCGACTGGGCGCTGAATATCGCCCTCGTGCGCAGCGGCGACCGTCTGATCCTGGTCGACTCCGGTGTGGGCGACGGTTTCGAATACTTCTCGCGCGCCGGTCGCTCGGTGCTGCGCCTGGAAACGGCTGGCATCGACCTCGCAGCCATCACCGACATCGTGATTACCCATATGCATATGGACCACGTCGGCGGGCTGAATGTGGATGGCGTCAAGGCCAAGCTGCGCCCGGACGTGCGCATTCACGTGGCGGCCGCGGAAGTGGAGTTCTGGAAGAACCCGGACTTTAGCAAGACCGTGATGCCGGAAGCGGTGCCGCCCGCGCTCCGCAAGGCCGCCGCAACGTTCGTGGAACTCTACAGCAAGAACATCGTGCAGTTCGGCCAGACCGTGCAAGTGGCGGCGGGCGTGTCGGCGCGCGTGACCGGTGGCCACACGCCGGGACACTGCGTGGTGGACGTCGCATCGAAGGGCGAGAAGCTGACGTTCGTCGGCGACGCGATCTTCGAGGTCGGCTTCGAGCATCCCGCATGGCAAAACGGCTTCGAGCACGAGCCTGAAGTGGCCACGGAAGTCCGCATCGCGCTGCTCGATGAAGCCGCCGAAACCGGCTCCATGCTGGCCGCCGCGCACATCGCGTTCCCGTCCATCGGTCATATTGCGAAGAACGGTGATGCCTACCGCTTCGTGCCGGTGCAGTGGGATTACTGATATCGGTTGCACTGACGACTGTCAAAGAAGCCGCCGCGAGTTCACAAGACTCGCGGCGGTTTTTTTTCATCGCATGCTGGACGAATGCGCGACGCGTCTTCTACGCGAGCATCAGGTCCAGGTTTTGAATTGCGGCGCCGGATGCGCCCTTGCCGAGATTATCGAAGACCGCAGACAGGAGAACGTGCCCGTGCGCCATGCCGGGAAATACGCTCAAGCGCATGTCGTTTGTGCCGTTCAGCATTTGCGGATCCAGCTGCTTTACGGCGCTCGATTCTTGCAGCGGCAAGACATGTACGTGGTCCGTCTTGGCATAGTGGCGCGCGAGGCAGGCGTGCAACGTGGCGCCATTTGCGCCGGGTGCCAGCAGCCGCAACGTTAGCGGCACCGTCAGCACGATGCCCTGGCGGAACGCTCCGTATGCAGGGACGAAAATGGGCGGCTGCGCGAGCCCGGCGTGCTGCTGGATCTCCGGCGTGTGCTTGTGCGCGAGTTCCAGGCCATAGACCTGATATGAAGGCGCGTTAGCGGCTCCCGGCCCCTCATATTCCTCCACGCCGGCGCGTCCGCGTCCGGAGTAGCCCGATACCGCATGAATGCTGATGGGGTAATCGCCCGGTATCAGCCCCGCTTGCACCAACGGACGCAGCAGGCCAATCGCACCGGTCGGATAGCACCCAGGGTTGGTGACCCGACGTGCGTTGGCAATGCGCTCGGCCTGCCCCGGCGCCATCTCCGGAAATCCGTAAGTCCAGTCCGGCTGTGTACGGTGGGCGGAGCTTGCGTCGATGACGCGAACCGCAGGATTGACGATGGTGGCCACTGCCTCGCGCGCGGCGGCATCCGGCAAACAGAGGAGGGCGATGTCGCAGGCGTTGATGGCTTCTGCGCGACGCCGCAAATCCTTGCGCTCCGCAGCAGCAAGCGTAATCAGCCTGATGTCGGTCCGGTTACGGAGCCGTTCGTGGATGAGCAAGCCGGTGGTGCCCTGGTCGCCATCGATGAAAACAACGGGAGAGCTCATACGTGAAAGACTCCGCTGACTTTGGGTTGTAAGAAATAGAACGAAGCCTCATATTGCGTGGACCACTACAATAGAGAAAGTTGAATTTCATAACCTGAACATTCAGTTTTCCTGAACCTGGACGCCGACATGAGAGAGATCAGCCTGGACCGCCTGCGCACGCTGGTCGCCATTGCAGACCGCGGCTCATTTGCGGAAGCGGCGCGTGCATTGCACCTGGCGCCGCCAACGGTCAGCCTTCATATCGCTGAACTGGAAGCCCGCATTGGGGCGCCACTCCTGTCGCGGAAGCGCGGACATGTCAGGCCGTCGGCGATAGGGGAGGTGCTGGTGGAGCGCGCGCGTCGACTGCTGGCCGATGCGGAGCAGGCGTTGGATGATATTCAACGCCAGGTGCAAGGGCTCGAAGGGCGCGTGCGGCTCGGTGCGTCGACTGGCGCGATCGCGCATCTGTTGCCGCAAGCGCTTGAAGTGCTGCGCCAGCACCATCCCGCCATCGACATTCAGGTTGCGGTGCTGACTTCACATGAAACCTTGTCCCGACTGGCGGATGGGACGCTGGACGTTGGGCTGGTCGCACTGCCTCAGCCCCCGGTGGCTGGACTCGTGATCAAGCCTTGGCGGCGCGACCCCGTGATGGCCTTTGTGCCGGCGCATTGGCAGTGTCCGGCCCGCGTCACGCCTGATTGGCTCGCTGCCCAACCTCTCATTCTCAATGACGCGACCACGCGTCTTTCACGTCTGACTGCGGAGTGGTTCGCAGCCGGGGGGTGTCATCCTGCGCCTCGCATTCAGCTCAACTACAACGACGCGATCAAGAGTCTGGTAGCGGCAGGTTACGGCGCCGCGCTGTTGCCCCATGAGGCGACGTCGCCATTGCCCGACACGCGCATTGTCATGCGTCCGTTGCGCCCGGCGCTGTGGCGTCGGCTCGGCATTGCACATCGTGCGGGGTACGTTGAGCGTTCGACGCAACACGTGCTTGATATGTTGCGGGATCTGCGCTTGGCGTAGGCGTTGTCCTTTTCCGCTGCCTCGTCGCACCGTCCAATGGCACAATTTGTGGATCCAGTCCCGCATCTGAACAACAGGATGACTTATGTATCACCTGTCAGGCGTCTACACGGAGGAAAACGATGGCACGCGTTCGCGTTGAAGGCTTCACCATTTCGCTCGACGGATACGGAGCGGGTCCGAACCAAGACCTCAGCCATCCGCTCGGCGTTGGCGGGACGGAACTCCACCAGTGGCTAGTCCCGACACGCACCTTCCAGCAAGCCTTGTTCGGCAAGGAAGGCGGTACGACCGGGATTGACGACGATTTCGCCGCCCGAAGCTTTCAGAATGTCGGCGCCTGGATTCTTGGGCGGAACATGTTCGGACCCATTCGTGGGGATTGGCCGGACGAAAGCTGGAAAGGCTGGTGGGGAGATAGTCCGCCTTACCACGTTCCGGTCTTCGTCCTGACCCATCATGCTCGGCCTTCCATCGAGATGGAAGGCGGCACCACGTTCCACTTCATAACAGGCGGCATTCGCGAGGCGCTCGACCGTGCACGCGACGCCGCTGCCGGCATGGACGTGCGGATCGGCGGTGGGGCGCATACGATCCGGCAGTATCTTCGCGAGGGCCTGATTGACGAGCTGCACATTGCAATCTCCCCGGTCCTGCTTGGGCGGGGAGAGTCGCTGTTCGACGGGGTTGACCTGGTGGCGCTGGGATACCAATGCGTGAAATCCGTAGCGTCGGAGAAGGCTACGCATGTGATCCTGCGGCGCCAGGCGCGCTAGGACGCCTAGTCACGCGTTGAAGGCCGACATTACTGAAGGGCCGATTTCAGTCCGGCAACGCCTCGCCCACCGCGTCCCGATCCTTCCTGTGCTTGGCCGCAATCCGATGGGTCAGCGCCACCAGCGCCGCAACGGCCGGGTCGGCGTCGTTGGCCCGGTAGCCAAGGGTGAGCGGGGCGCGCAGGCGGTCGGTCTCGACCATGCGGCAGTAGGCCACGCCGTGGCGGTTGAGGCCGGCCATCGACGCCGGCACCACGCTCACGCCGGCGCCAGCGGCTACCAGGTTGAGGTTGGTCAGCATCCGTTCCACCTCGGCGCCGATGCGCGGCGTGAAGCCCAGCGCCTCGCATTCGCGCAGCAGGTCGCCGTACATGCCCGGCGCGCCGGGCCGGCGCACCAGGATGAACGGATCGCCCTTCAGCTCGCGTAGCGATACCGGCGTGCCGCCGGCCACGCCTTCCTCCGCCCGGCGCCGCAGCAGCGCGTGGTCCAGCGGCAGGGCGATCACCATTTCTTCCTCGAGCAGGAGGTCGAAGCGCACGCCTTCCGGGTGCTGCACCGGCGCGCGGAGCAGGGCGGCGCTGAGCGTGCCATCGGCCAGTTGCTCGATGGCTTCGGCCGCGTTGCGCTCGGTCAAGGAGAGCGTCACGCGCGGAAACTGCCGCCGGCATGCGCGCAGCACCTCCGGGGTGAGCTTGTGCGCCGCCGCCGAACTGGTGAAGCCGATGGCCAGCGCGCCTTCATCGCCACGCGCCATGCGCTGCATGCGCGCGCGCATCTGCTCGATGCGGGCGAACAGCTCCACGGCGTCGCCATGGAGCGCGGTGCCGGCGGCGGTCAGCGCCACGCCGCGTGGCTGGCGGTCGAACAGGGACACGCCCAGCTCGGTCTCCAGCGCCTTCAGCTGCTGGGAGAGCGGGGGCTGCTGGATGCCCAGTTGCTCGGCGGCGCGGGTCACGGAGCCGGTTTCGGCCACGGCCAGGAAGTAACGCAGGTGTCTCAATTCCATCGGTAGGTCCGATATGTTGTGAATATGGCAGATGCAGAAAGCATATATTTTACGAGCAGCCCCCGCCGGCCTAGTATTGGCGTTTTGCCTGATACGGCAGACATAAGACCAAGGAGACCCCCATGCCCGGCGCGCCACGCTTCGCCCGATTCACCTTGCTGATGGCCGCCACGGCGGCGCTTGCCGCTGGCTGCGCCAGCCAGCCCCCGGCGCCTTCGGTTTCCGCGCCGTCCGCCGCGCCAGCCGCCCCCTCCGCCGCCGCCAAGCCCCAGTGGCAGCGCGTGCACCTGGGCAGCGGTGCCGGCTATGATTTCCCGGTCTACGCCAACCATCTGCTGACGGCGGACCTGCGCGGCATCCGCGAGGTGGTGTTCGTGCAGCACGGCCTCCAGCGCAATGGCGACGATTACTACGCGGCCGGCGCCGCGCTGCTCCAGGCCAGCGGCCGCAAGCCGGAAGAGGTGTTGCTGATTGCCCCGAACTTCCCCGGCACGCCCGATGCCGCCAAGCATTTCGACAACATGCCGGTCTGGACCGTGCAAGGCTGGATCGGCGGCGAAGACGCGGTGTCCGGCCCCGGCGCCGGCGTCAGCTCGCTCCAGGTGCTGGACGACCTGCTGGCCTTCGTCACCGACAAGTCGCGCTTCCCCGGTGTGAGCAAGGTCACGGTGGCGGGCCATTCCGGCGGCGCCCAGATCGTCCACCGCTACGCGGTGCTCAACAACGTGGACGAGCGCGTGCGCGCGCGCGGCATCGACCTGCGCTACGTGGTGGCCAATCCCTCGTCCTATCTCTATTTCACGCCGGACCGGCCGGTGGCGCCGGACCTGAAGCGCTTCGCGCCCTACAGCACCGCCGCCTGCGCCGATTACAACAAGTACCGCTACGGCATGCAGGACATCGTGGCCTACGCCAAGGGCGCCGATGGCATGACGCTCTACCAGCGCTACATGCAGCGTCAGGTTACCTATATGGTGGGTAGCGAGGACAACGATCCGAACCATCGTGTGCTCGATAAGGCATGTGGGGCCGAGGCCGAAGGCCCCACGCGCCTCCAGCGCGGGCGTGCCTACCAGCGCTACGAGCAATTCCTCGCCAAGCCGGGCCAGACCAGTCGCCATCGCGCCTTTGAAGTGGTGGGGGTGGGCCACGATCAGGCGCGCATGTTCGGCTCGCAGTGTGGCGCGCAGGCAGTGTTCGGCATGGACCCGGCCGCCAATGCGGCGGGCGCCGCGTGCCGCGCGCCGCAGCTGTAAAGGCCTGGGCAAGACGGGGTTTGCCCCCACGGCAGGCGGGGCGGGGTGGTGCTAGGATGCCGCGAGCTATTCGACTCGCGCCCCTGCATCCATGCCGTTCCCTCCGGTTCCGCCTGACCGGGCCCGCCGCCGCCTGACCCATGGTCTGGCCGGACTGGCCGGACTCGCGGTACTCCCGCTGTTCCCCCGCGCCGCATGTGGCGCAGACACCACGCACTTGCTGGTCGGCTATGCCGCCGGCGGGGGTGCCGACCATATCGCCCGTCTCGTTGCCGACAGCCTGACCACGGACGGCGTGCCCACCATCGTCGAGAACCGCCCCGGCGCTGCCGGCCAGATCGCCCTGCACGAGGTGGCGCGCGCCACGTCCGGCCCGCGCACCTTGCTGCTTGGCACAGTGGGCTCGGTCAGCATCGGCCCCTTGCTGGCCGCTGCGCCCGAGCCGCCGGCCACGCCGTTGCAGCCAGTGGCCATCGTCGCCAGCACGCCGCACGTGCTGCTGGCCTCCGCCGGGGCGCCTGCCGCCGCGCAAACGCTCCAGGCCCGGCTGGCGGAAGCCCGCCGGCGCCCCGGCGAACTGGCCTACGCCTCGCTCGGCACCCATTCCAGCGCCCATTTGGTGGGCGAACTGATCTGCCAGCAGGCGGGGGTGTCGATGAACCACGTGCCGTATCCGGGCAGTGCCCGTGCGCTGGTCGATCTGCAGGGTGGTCACGTGGCGCTGCTGGTCAGCACGCTGCAGGCCGCGCTGCCGCTGATGCGGCAGGGCAAGGTGCGCGCGCTGGCGGTGACCGGCGCCGCGCGCAGCCCGCTTGCGCCGGGTGTGCCGACCTTCGAGGAGGCCGGCGTGCCCGGCATGCGGCAGGACGCCTGGTACGGCGTGCTGGCGGCGCCCAGCATGCCGGCGCGCGCCTGCGCGGCGCTGGCGGACCGCTTCACGCGGCTGCTGCGCACGCCGGCACTGCAGCAACGCCTCGGGCAGGATGGCGCCGAGCCGCTGGCGCTCACTGGCGCGCAGGCGGCCGACTACCTGGCGCGCGACCGCGAGGTATGGCGGCAGGCCATCGGGCGCGTGGCCAGCCGGCTCGCCTGACGCTTGGTCCAGGCTTGGTCCGGGCGAGCTGCCTATATATATAGAGAGAGGATGGTAAGAAAGACGCCGGGGCACCCTTGCGAGTGCCCCGGCGGTGGACCCCGTTCATCTGCCGCGCCTTGATTTCAGCGCGCTGCGGCAACCGTGGAAATGCCGCGCGGGGTCCGGAAAAACGAAGAAAAAACGAAGAGGGCGCCGACTTACGGCTGGCGGCTCTTGTCCTGGTCCTTCTGGCCACCTTGCTGGCCTTGTTGTCCTTGCTGGCCGCCCTGTTGTCCGCCCTGCTGGCCTTGACGGCCGGACTCCTGTTGCTGCTGACCACCGCGTTGGTCCTGGTTGCCCATCTGGCCCCCGCCTTCGCGTTGTTGGTCCTGGCTGCCACCTTGCTGGTTACCGCGCTGGCCGGGTTGCTGCTGCTCTTGCTGCTTCTGGCCCGGTTGGGATTGGTTCCCCTGTTGCTGCTGTCCCATTGCTAGTCTCCATGTCGCGGCGAGGCTGCCGCAGGCCCAGAGTCGCAATGGCCGTGCCAAGCCCTCGGAGGTTGAGAATGTGGGGGAAAAGTGGGGGTTATGGCATCTTTAGGGCATCTGTCAGACATACAGGTAACGCATGCGTGGCTCCCCATGTGCGCCGATTTACAACGCGTGCCGTGTTTTTACCGGTCGGGCGCGTCGCCCACGTGGCCCCGGCGCGGAAAACCGCCGCGAGGCCCTGTCCACGCGTCATTTGGGCGATCTGGCACGCGATGTGCAGAACAGTGGCTGTCACTTCCTCAACAAGGAGATCGAGCATGAAGACAGCACAGACCCTGCGCATTACACGTATTGCACTGATGACCGCCGCGCTCGCCGCTGCGGGTGGCGCGCATGCCCTGGACATGGGGGGTGGCGGCTTCATCAAGGTGGCCGACACCAGTGTCCGCAGCGATAACAGCGCGGCCCCGCCGGCAAACAATGCGTCGGGCATGCCTGGCCATACCGAAGGTGACAAGGAAAAGCGTCCCGCCGCGACCACTGACGCCAAGATGGACGCCAGCGTGGACAAGGGCGTGGATAACTCCAAGCAGGTTGTCACCGACAGCGCGTTGACCACCAAGGTCAAGACGAAGCTGCTGGCGACCAAGGACCTCAAGTCCACCGGCATCCACGTGAAGACCAAGGACCGCGTGGTGGCCCTGACCGGCACGGTGCCGACCAAGGACCAGCACGAGATGGCGCTGGAAACGGTGCGCTCGGTGGAAGGTGTGAATTCGGTGCGCGACAACCTGAAGGTATCGTCGCGTTAATGCACACGCGCTAGTTTTTTATGCGCGGCGACCTCGTCGTCGCCCTCTGCGCGGAGCCGCGGTCATCCCACGTACCGCGGCTCTTTTTGCGGCTCGTCTTGCGGCTTTGACTTCGGTCAAGCCGCTTTGCGCTTTTTGGCGGGGGCGGCCTTCCTGGCTGCGGCCTTCTTCGGCGCGGCTTTCCTGGTCGCCGCTTCCTTTGTCGATGTCTTTGTCGATGTCTTTGTCGATGCCTTTGTCGATGCCTTTGTCGATGCCTTTTTCGCCGTCGCCTTCCCCGCAGCCTTCTTCGTCGCCGGCTTTTCCTCTTCCTCGTCATCCAGAAGATCGGCATTGCGGCTGGCCGGCCTGGCCGGTGCCTTGCCCCGATGGCCGATGCTCTGCTTGAGCAGCGCCATCATGTCGATGACCTTCGCGCCCTTGCCGCTGGGCGCCGCTTCCTCGGACGCCGGCGTCAGCAGGTGCGTCTTGCCGGCCTTGATCTTGGCGTGGATGCGCGCCATCAGGTCTTCGCGATAGGTGTCGCGGTACTGCTCCGGCTTCCAGTCCTCGCTCATGTCCTTCACCAGCCTGGTGGCCATGGCCACCTCGCGCGGGGTCGCCGCCTTGCCCTTGCCACCAGAAGGCAGGCTGAGATCCTCGATCGGCACCACCTCGTCCGCAAAGCGCATCGTATTCAGCACCAGCGCCTTGCCCACCACCAGCAGCGCCGCCAGGTGCTGGCGGTTGCGCAGTACCACCAGCGCCAGCGCGGCGCGGCCGGTCTTGCGCAGGGTCTCGTGCAGCAGCGCGTAGCCGCGCTCGCCGCGCTTGTCCGGCTCCAGGTAGTAGGGGGTGTCGAAGTAGTAGGGCGGAATGCTGTCCGCTTGCACGAAGCTGACGATGTCGACGGTCTGGGTGGCCTCGACGTTGGCCTGCCGGAAGTCCTCGTCGTTGAGCACCACGTACTCGTCCTTCTCGTACTGGTAGCCCTTGACGATGTGCTCGCTGTCGATGACCTTGCCGGTGTGTTTGTTGATGCGCTGGTAGCCCACCGGCGCCATGTCGCGCTGGTCCAGCAGGTCGAGGTCCAGCGTATGGCTGCGCGAGGCGGTCTTCAGCGCGACGGGGATATTGACGAGGCCAAAGCTGATGGCCCCTTTCCAGATGACGCGGGACATGGCCCGTGGCCCCTACGCGCGCTGCGGCGGCGGGGGCGGGAGATCGCCCGGGGGCGGATCGCTGACCGGCTCGGGCGGACCCGGCGGCGGCTCCGGCGGCGGGGCCTCGGGCGGCGGGGGCACGATGTCGGGTTCGGGCGTGATGTGCAGGTGCAGGGGCGGGGGCAGGGGCAGATCCAGCATGAGGCTCCTTGGTCAGGCGTCTAGTTCATCGAGCATGCGGGTCAGGGCACCGAGGTCGGCGGGTTTGACCAGATGCAGGTCGAACCCCGCCGCGCGCGTGCGCCGGCGGTCGTCGGGCTGGCCGAAGCCGGTCAGCGCCACGATGCGCGCGTGACGCAGCTCGGGAATCTCGCGCAGCCGGCGCGCGGTCTCGAAGCCGTCCATGGTCGGCATGCCGAGGTCCAGCAGCACCACGTCCGGCCGCACGCTGGCCGCGCACGCCACGGCGCTCTGGCCATCGGGCGCCGTCACCACGGTGTGGCCGAGCGTCTCCAGCGTCATGGTCATGGCCTCCAGCGCATCGACGTTGTCATCGACCAGCATGATGGTGTGCGCAGTGCCCGGCTGGGGGCGCGATTTCCCGGTCGGCGGATGCCAGTTCTGCCACGGTTCCACGGGCAGTTCCACGACGAAGGTGCTGCCCATGTTGCGGCCCGGGCTTGCGGCGCTGACCCGGCCGCCATGCAGCGTGACCAGCTTCTGCACCAGCGTCAGGCCAATGCCGGCGCCTTCGCGCGCGGCAAAGGTATCGGGATCCGTGGCGATATCGGCCGGCTGGGGCGCGTCGCCGTCCCGGTCATCGTGCTCGGCATGCAGCGCGGCCAGGCTCGGGACCGGATTGGCCGCGACGTTGGCCGCTGCGATCGACGCGGCATCGGGCGTCGGCGTTTCTTCCAGCGGATTGCCGGACTCCGGCGCCAGCGGATCGAACAACTGCCGTTGCAGCGCCTGGGAGAGCCCGGCGCCGTTGTCGCTCACGCGCACGATCACCCGGCCATCGGCTGCGGCGGCCTCCACGGCCAGCGTGCCGCCCTCGGGCGTGTACTTGGCGGCGTTGTGCAGCAGGTTGGCGAAGATCTGGGTCAGGCGGACCATGTCGCCGCGAATCGGCAGCGGCTGCTCGGGCAGCGACAGCCGCAGCGTGTGCTGGCGTTCCTCCAGCAGTGGGCGCACCGTCTCCACGGCCGTGTTCAGCGCGCCGCGCAACTCCACGAGGTCCCGCCGCAGGGTGATCTTGCCCTGGTTGAAGCGGGACACGTCGAGCAGTTCGTCGACCAGCCGGGTCATGTGATGCAACTGCCGGCCGATGATGTCCCGCGCGCGGAACATGTCCTCGCGGCTTGGGGAGAACTGCTGGAGCAGGTCCACCGCGCTGCGCATCGGCGCCAGCGGGTTGCGCAGTTCGTGGGCCAGCATGGCGAGGAATTCGTCCTTGCGGCGTTCCTCGTTATGCAGCGTGCGCTCGGCGCGCTTGTGGCGCGTCACGTCCTGGCAGATGCCCGCCACGCGCAGGCAGCGGCCATCCGCCCCGCGCACGGGGAAGGCGCGCATATGGACTTCGCGGATCTCGCCGTTGGGGCGTTCGAGCTGGAATTCGGTGTCGAGCAGGCCATCGCGCAGCATGCTCTGCCATTCGGCTTCCATGCGCGAGCGTTCCTCGGGCAGCACCCATTCGAGCCAGCGGTGCGGGTCTTGCAGCACCGCCTGGGTCGGGCGGCCCCAGAGCGATTCGAACGAGGGGCTGACGAACAGGAAGCGTCGGGTGGTCGGGTCGAGAATCCAGACCACATCGGCCAGCGCCTCCGCCAGTTGGCGGAACAGGTCTTCGTTTTCGTGCAGCGCCTGCGAGGTGCGGCGGAAGGCATCCTCAGCCCCGCGCATGCGCAGCAGGGCGTTGATGCTGGAGACCAGTTCCTCCGACTCCACTGGCTCGATCAGGAAGCTGTCGGCGCCGCCGTTGAGCGCCTGTACGCGCCGGTGGGAATCGGACATGCCGGGTGACGTCAGCAGCACCAGGGTGCGCGCGCTCTGCGGATCATTCTTGATCAGGCGGCAGACTTCCAGTCCGTCCACGTCGGGCAACTGGGTGCCGAGCAGCACGAGATCCGGGGTGTGCTGGCGGACCAGCGACAGCGCAGCCTGGCCGTTCGACGCCTCCAGCACCGAGAAGTCGGCCCGGTGGAGGATCCGGCTCTTGACGTAGCGCGGCCCCTCGCGGTCTTCCACGTTGAGAATCAGCGGGCGCCGGCTGGGATGGGCGGTCGAGGCGTTCATGGCTGGCAGGCGGCAGGATCGGCCGCGATAGTGAAGACGGATGCCCGGAGTGCGCCACGCGTGGCAAGGCCGGCCGGACGTGCCGGCAGGGCGGCGTCAGGTGTCGGGAATAAGGATCGTATTGTAATAATTACCTGCATACCGCCCGGTTCCGTTGTAGTTTCGACATACGAAGTTCAGGCTTGAAAAGTGGCGATAAATTCACGTGCTCTTTGCTGTGATGGGCTGTTATTTGCGCTGCGCCTCGCCGCTGTGGGCTTCCGCGCTGGGCGACGTCCCGCCTTGCGGGCCTGCCGAGCCCGGCGCCTCTACGGACTTTTGCGGCACCTTGCTCTCCGAGGTCTGACCGCTGGGGCTAGGGCCCTTGCCGAAGCGGGCTGCCAGTTTGTCCTGCACCGCGGCCAGTTGAGCCGCCTGCACCTTGGCTTCCTCGGCTTCCTTGACCTTCTTGGCCTCGGCTGCCTGCTGCTGTTCAGGTGTGGGCGGAGGCAGCTTGGCCTCGGCGGTGGAGGCCAGCAGGACGGCCAGTGCGAGCGTCAGCCCGCCCAGGACCGCGCGTTGCCAGAAGTCGTTCGAGAACCATGGGTCAGGGAGATGTTTCATCGGATTTGCCTCGTCTTATGTGCCGGCGTGGGCGGGGGTTTTCCGATGGGAGTGGCAAGAAGCGTGCCGCGCATGCCGAGGCGCTGACAGACGGAGCCGGACAGGCCGCCCGGGCCAGTGCCGGACGGCCTTCGGGGTGGTCCTGCCGGGCTCAGGAGCCGGCCAGCCGCTTGCTGGCCTGGGTCAGCGTCTGGCGTACGGCGTCGTGCCCGGCCCACGGGTCGTGCCGGGCCATTTCCTCCAGGCGCGGGCCCACGTTGGCGATGGTCCAGTGCGCCGCCGAGGTCAGGTCGGCCAGTTCCTCCCAGGCCACCGGCACGGACACGCCCAGCCCGGGCCGCGCGCGTGCCGAGAACGCGGCGGCCGTGGTAGCCCCGACACCGTTGCGCAGGTAATCGATGAAAATCTTGCCAACCCGGTTGCGCGGCCCGCTCTTGGCCACGAAGCGGTCGGGAATCATGGTCGCCATGTGCTGCACCACCGCCTGGGCGAAGTCCCGCACGGGGTCCCAGCCCCAGTTCGCACGCGGCGCCAGCGGCACCACCACGTGCAGGCCCTTGCCGCCGCTGGTCTTCAGGAAGCTTTGCAGCCCCAGTTCGTCCAGCAGCCCCTTGGTCAGCGTGGCGGCCTCCCGGATGGCCGGCCACTTCACCCCCTCGCCGGGGTCGATGTCGAAAATGACCCGGTTCGGCCTGTCGAGGCTGCGCGCCACCGCGTTCCAGGTGTGGAACTCCACCACGTTGAGCTGCGCCACCGCCACGATGGCCGCCTCCGTGGCGATCTCCAGCAGCGGCGGATGGCCGGGCCAAAGCTTGGGGTCGAGCGGCTTCACGCCGTCGATCTTGAGGGTGTCGCCGTGGCGCTGGAAGAACTGTTCGCCATCCACGCCGGATGGGGCGCGCACCAGCGCAATCGGCCGACCCTTGAGGTAGGGCAGCATCAGCCCGGCGGCGCTGGCGTAATAGCGCACGAGGTCGCCCTTGGTCAGCCCGGTGGAGGTGTCGATCACCCGGTCCGCATGGCTGACGACGATCTTGCCGATGGTCTCCTTGGCCGGGGCTTTCCTGGCCGGGGCTTTCTTTGCTGCCGACTTGGCCGCCTTGGCCGACGTGCCCGACTTCGCCGCCGCCGCCGGCTTCTCCACCGACACCGCGCCGGCCGGCTTGTCCGTGCGCAGGCCGTGGAACACCGAATGCCGCACGCGGCCCTCCTTGGTCCACGCGCCGAAGGACACCTCCGCCACCAGCTTCGGCTTGACCCAGTGGCCGCGAATGCCGCGCGGCAGGTCGTCGAACGGCGGGGCGTCCGTGACCAGGGGGTCGAGCTGCTTGCGCAGCGTGCCGAGCATCGCCGTGTCGAAGCCGGTGCCGACGTTGCCGGCGTAGCGCAGCTTGCCCTGCGCGTCGTGCACGCCCAGCAGCAGGGAGCCCAGCCCGCTGCGGCTGCCCTTCGGGTCGGTAAAGCCGCCGATCACGAACTCCTGCCGCAGCGTGCATTTGAGCTTGATCCACGTGTTGGCGCGCGTGCTGACGTAGGGCGCGTCGTTGCGCTTGCCGATCACGCCTTCCAGCTTCATGCGGCAGGCGGCGGCGAGCATCTCGTCCGGGCTGGCCTCGAAGCTCTCGCTGAAATGGAGCCGGGGCGCGGTGTTGGCCTCGAACAGCCGGCGCAGCAGCAGCCGGCGCTGGTCCAGCGGCACGGCGCGCAGGTCGTGGCCGGCGTAGTAGGGGAGGTCGAAAGCGTAGAACTGGATGGCGTCCGCGCGCGAGGTCTCGAACGCGTTCTGCAGCGCCTGGAAGTCGGTGATGCCCTGCGCGTCCACCACCACGATCTCGCCGTCCAACCAGCCGTCGGGCAGGCCCAGCGTGCGGATCTCCGCCGCGAGGGCGCGCAGCTTGGAAGTCCAGTCGTTGCCCTGGCGGGTGAACAGGCGCACGTCGTCGCCATCGACCCGGGCCAGCACGCGGTAGCCATCGAACTTGATCTCGTACTGCCACTGGCTGCTGTCGGCCGGTGCCTTCTCCACCAGCGTGGCGAGCTGGGGTGCCAGCGCCAGTGGCAGCTTGGCTTTCTTGGCGCCCTCGGGCAGGGCGGGGAGGTCGCGGGCCTTGGCCTTCTTGGTGGCTGCTGACTTGGCCGATTTGGCCGGTGCCTTCTTTGCAGCCTTCTTCGCCGCCTTGGCCGTGCCGGCCAGCACGCTGTCCGGCATGGCGTCCACCACATTGAAGGCCGACGCGGCCTGCGCGTACTCGTCGCGCTCCTTGATCAGCAGCCAGCCGTTGTCGCGTTGGTCGTCGCGCTGGCGCTTGCCGCCCATGCGCACGAGGGTCCAGTGGCCCTGCAGCTTCTCCCCGCGCAGTTCGAACTTGAGCTTGCCGTCCCGATAGCCGGCCGCCGGGTCGCCATCGGGCACCCAGGTGCCCCGGTCCCACACGATGACCGTGCCGGCGCCGTAGTGCCCGGCCGGAATCACGCCTTCGAAGTTGGCGTAGTCGAGGGGGTGGTCCTCCACGTGCACGGCCATGCGCTTGTCGGCCGGGTCGTAGCTCGGCCCCTTGGGCACGGCCCAGCTCTTCAGCGTGCCGTCCAGTTCGAGCCGGAAGTCGTAATGGAGCCGCCGCGCGGCGTGTTTCTGGATCACGAAGGACAGCGCCGGCGCCGCGCGCTTGCGGGCGGTCTTGGTTCCCTTGGCTGCCTTGCCCCCGCTGGGCTCCGGCGTGGCCGCGAAGTCGCGCTTGCCCCGGTACTTGCCGAGCGGTTCGGCGGCGTCCGGAGCGGGGTCGGCGGCACGGGTGGCACGGTTAGGTTGAGCCATGATCTGTCCTTCGGAGGCGGCGGGGCTGCGGCTTTCAGCTTATGCAGCACACGCCGCTTGCGAAAGCGGGAGCCGTCCTACACGCCGCCCCTTACCCGTTGTTGTAATTCCTGACAGCCGATGCTGCGCCGCACATCGGCGTGTCGCCGCCGCCAGCCGGGAACGGGACTTGCGGACTCGACAGGGGAGACACGCCACAGTGTCGTCAGCGTCAACAGTGCGCCCGCAGCAGCCCGGATGCCCGCGCGCCGCATCCCATCCGAACCGGGCCTGGCAGAGGACGACACGGAAATGAGACCCCTGAAACCAATTGGCTCGCAGGTCATCGTGCTGACGGGTGCCACCAGCGGCGTAGGCCTGATCACGGCGCGCAAGGCGGCCGCCGCCGGCGCCCGGCTCGTGCTGGCGGCGCGCAGCGAGGACGTGCTGCACAAGCTGGCCGAGGAGTTGCGCGAAACCGGGACCGAGGTCATCACCGTCAGGACCGACGTGGGCAACCAGGACGACGTGGCCAGGCTGGCCGAGGCGGCCATCGAGCGCTTCGGCGGCTTCGACACCTGGGTCAACAATGCCGGCGTGACCATCTTCGGCCGCCATGACGACGTGCCGCTGGAAGACCAGCGCCGCCTGTTCGACACCAACTACTGGGGCGTGGTGCACGGCTCGCTGGCCGCCGCCACGCACCTGCGCCAGCATGGCGGGGCGATCATCAACATGGGTAGCGAGGCCTCCGACTGCGCCATGCCGCTGCAGGGCGCCTACGCGGCGTCCCAGCACGCCATCAAGGGCTTCACGGACACCCTGCGGCTGGAACTGGAGCAGGAGAAGGCACCGATCTCGGTAACGCTGATCAAACCGGCCGGGCTGGAGACGCCCATGGTCAGCCACGCCAAGAACTTCCTGCATGTGGAGCCGAAACTGGCGGCGCCGCTCTATGACCCCGCGATGGCCGCCGACGCGATCCTGTTCGCCGCCGCGCACCCGCGCCGGGACATGTTCGTGGGCGCCTCCGCCAAGGCGTTCTCGGCCGCCGCCTACCACGCGCCGCACGCGTTCGACCGCTTTATGAGTCGCTTCATGGGCCGCGCCCAGCAGACGCGCGACCCGGCCGGCCCGCGCGAGGACAACACGCTCTACGAGGCTGGCAACTGCCTGCGGGAGCGCACTGGCAACCGCAAGGCGATCCAGTCCTGCCCGTACACGACGTCGGCCCGGCATCCGCTGCTGACGACGGCGCTGATGGTGGGCGCGGCGGCGACGATGGCGGGGCTGGTGCAACTGAGGCGGCGCTAGGGTGAGAGGGTGCGGGCCGGTTGTCGATTCAAGCCCGCACCAGCAGCGCCACCGGCAGGCTGGCCAGCGCGTCCTTCACGCGCACATAGCCCGCGTGGGACGGCACCGCGTGGCCGGTCAGCACATCGACCCAATCCCCCTCGGCATGCAGCGCGGTGTCGCCCCAGCAATGGGGCGGAATGCGGGGTAGCGCCGGGTCCACATGGGCGGCGGCCAGCCGCGTCACGATGACCATCGCTTCCACCGGCCCGCAGCGGCGCGAGAACGCCAGCACCTGCGGCGCCAGCTTGCCGATCGCCGCCCGCGCCGTGTATTCGCCCCGGCTGAACAGCGCCGGCTGTTCGGCCCGGTACGCCAGCACCGATCGGATCACCTGCTGCTTGATGCGGCCGTCGCGCCAGCGCGCCAGCCACTGGGCCCAGCCAGCCCGGCAGTCCAACCGCGCCTGAAGCTGCGCGTAGTCCGGCGGGCGCCGGTTGTCCGGATCGACGAGGCTGAAGTCCCAGCCCTCGTTGCCCTGATAGCGGTCCGGCACGCCGGGCGCCGTCAGCGCGAGCAGGGTCTGGGCGAGGCTGTTGAGCGCGGCGGCCGGGCCGATCCGGTCCGCGAAGCGGCCGATCTGCTCCAGCACGCTGTCTTCGCCACCGGACCCCAACGCGGCGAGGAACGCTTCGCAGGCTGCCTCGTAGGCCTCGTCGGGATGGGTCCAGCTCCCGTGGCGCTTGGCTTCGCGGATGGCCTTGCGCTGCCACGCCAGAATCCGCTCGATGAAATCGCGCTGGGCGTCCTCGCTCGCCAGCGCGCCGGCCTCCGCCGGCCAGGCGCCCAGCAGCGTCTGGTAAAGCATTGCCCGATCGGTGCCGTCCGGCCCCTTGGGGGAGGCCACCAGCAGCGGCCCGATCTGCGCTTCCCAGCCGGCCACGGCCTCGGCCCATGGCTCGGCGACCTCGCTCAGTACCGCCAGCCGCATGCGGGCATCCTCGCCGCGCTTGTGGTCGTGCGTGGCCACGGCCAGCATGGCGTGCGGCCAGTGCGCCTGCCGGTGCGCCATGCGCGCGTGGAACCGTTCCGGCGCCAGCGCCAGCGTGCCGGGAAAACTGCCGACTTCGTTACGGGACAGCAGCCGGCCGTAGCGATAGAAGGCGGTGTCCTCCGTGGATTTGGCCGCCAGCGCTGGCATGACCTGTTGCAGCCGGGTGCGGATGGCGCCGGCCGGAGTGTCGGCTGCGGCATCGCTTTGCAGGCAGCCCAGGAGGAAGTCGAGCGCCGCCGCCTCGTCCGGGGCGAGGTGGGTGCGCGCCTGCCCGGCGGCGCTGGCGACCATCGCGTCGTCGAAGGCTGGCTCGCCGGCCACGCCGGTGTAGTAGCTCCGATAAACCGGCACCGCCGCGAGGAAAGCGGTCAGCGCGTGGCGCAGCGCGTGGGCGGTGAGGTCGCGCGTGGCCGGCACCGACCGCGCCAGCGCGTGCAGGCGGGTGCAGACCGCGTCGATCTCGGCCACGAGATGCCGGGCGATCACGCGGTGGCGGGCCGACTTCACATAGTCGGGGTAGGGCCGGCTGTCGCCGCTGATGCGCATCCAGAGCATGTTCAGCGCGCCTTCGCCGCTGGCGTCGTGGAGTACGGCGGAAACCTCGTCCATGAAGTCGTAGCCGGTGGTGCCGTCCACGCCCCAGTCGGCCGGCAGCGGTTCGTCCTCGCCCAGGATCTTCTCCACCACGATCCACGGGTGCGCGCGGGCCCCCTCGGCGGGGCGGCCGGGGCGCAGCATGTCCAGCCGGGCGCGAAGCTGCCGGCAGTAGCCAGCGGGGTCGGCCAGCCCATCGACATGATCGACGCGCAGCCCGTCCACCCAGCCTTCGGCATAGAGGCGGAAGGCCAGCGCGTGGACGGCCTCGAACACGTCCGCGTTTTCCTCCCTCACGCCAACCAGCTCGGTGATCTCGAAAAAGCGCCGCCAGGTCAGTTCGGCGGCGCCAGTGCGCCACCACGCCAGCCGGTAGTGCTGGCGCTCCAGCAGCGCGTGCAGGGCTTCCGGGGTGCCCGGCGCGGCCATGTCGAGCATGGGCTCGGCCAGCGGCAGGCTGTGGTCGCCATAGCGCAGCGTGGCCGGGCCGCCGGGCGGGCGCTCCAGCTTGAGCGCGCCGGAGGTCAGCGTGTCCCAGTACGGATCGCCGAGGATCGGCAGCAGCACCTTGCCCTGCAGCGCGGGGTCGGCGGGCTGCCAGTCGATGTCGAAGACCTGCGCATGGGCGCTGCGCTGGCCGTGTGCGAGCACGTCGCGCCACCAGCCGTTGTGCGTGGCATCGGCCGCCATGTGGTTGGGCACGATGTCCACCACCAGGCCCAGCCCCGCCGCGCGGGCGCGCGTGGCCAGCGCCAGCAGGCCATCTTCGCCGCCCAGTTCCGGGTTGACCTGCGTGAAGTCGGTGACGTCGTAGCCGTGCGTGGAGCCGGGGCGCGCGGTGGTGACCGGCGACAGGTACAGGTGGCTGACGCCCAGCCCGGCGTAATAGGGCACCAGCGCCTCGGCATCGGCAAAGGTGAACCCGGCGTGCAGCTGGAGGCGCGCGGTGGCGCGCGGCACCCCGGCGTGGTCGAGGTCGCTCATGGATGTTGCAGGCAGGTCACACAGCAGTGTTCGGGGAGCGTGCCGGCGGCCAGCGTGGCGATGGCGCCGGGCTGGCTGGCGTGGATCATCGCGCCGCCGTCACAGTCGACCACCACGGGTTCCTCGCCCAGATTGAGCCAGATCGACAGCCAGCTGCCGTCGCCCAACCGCCAGCGCGCCACGAGGGCCTTGTCGCCCAGCACGGTCACGCCCTCGGCGCGGGCGTTGCGCAGGCGCGGCATCAGCTCGTTGCGGCGGATCGACAGCAACTCGCCGTAGTAGTGGTGCCACGCGCGGCAATAGCCGTCGGTGTCGTCACAGATCGGGCGGGACGCCTCGAAGGTCTCCGGCGCGTTGGGATCGGCGATCTGCGCCGAGCGGGTGTCGTCGCGGAAGGCTTCGGACGCCGCGAACTCGCGCCGGCGGCCATCGCGCACGGCCTGCGCCAGTTCGGGCGGGTGATCGGTGAAGTACAGGAACGGCGTGCGCGCGCCGTGCTCCTCGCCCATGAAGACGAGCGGGATCTGCGGGCAGAGCAGTTGCAGCGCCACGGCGGCGCGCAGCGCGTCCGGCTCCGCCAGGCTGGCCAGCCGCTCGCCGAAGGCGCGGTTGCCGGTCTGGTCGTGGTTCTGAAGGAAGGTGACGAAGGCTGTGGGCGGCAGTTGCGCGCTGGGCTGGCCGCGCCGCACCTCGCGGCCCTGCAGCGGGCCGTTCTCGTCGCCGGAGCGATGGGGCGATACCTCGCCCTGCCACGCGAAGCCTTCGGCCAGCACCCGGGCGAGGTGGTGGATGGGCGCCGTACTTGCGTCGGCAGCCACGGTCTCGGGCAGGCCGGCGTGGTACTCCCTGTAGTAGCCGTCATGCTCGCCGGTCAGCAGCACGTGCAGCGCGTGGTGGGCGTCGTCGTTCCACTGGGCGTCGTAGCCGGCGGCCAGCAGTGCGGCGTCGTTGTGGTCGTTCTCCAGCACCAGATGCAGATGGCGGCCCGGCAGGCAATGGCGCAGGTCGTGCGCCAGTTGCGGCAGCCAGCCTTCGTCCTCGATGGCGTGCACGGCGTCCAGCCGCAGTCCGTCGAAGCGGAACGATTCCAGCCAGTAGCGCGCGCTCTCGCCAAAGAACCGCCGCACCTCGGGGCGCCGGAAATCGATGGCCGGCCCCCACGGGGTCTGGCGGTCGTCGCGGAAAAAGCCGCTGGCGTAGCGGTGCAGATAGTTGCCCTCGGGGCCGAAGTGGTTGTAGACCACATCGAGCAGCACCATCATGCCCAGCCCGTGCGCGGTGTCGACCAGCGTGCGCAGGTCGTCCGGCGTGCCATAGCTGCGCTCGGGCGCGAACGGCAGCACGCCGTCATAGCCCCAGTTGCGCGCGCCGGGAAACTCGGCCAGCGGCATCAGTTCGATGGCGGTGAAGCCCAGCGCGGCCAGCCGGTGCAGTTGCGCGGTGGCGCCGGCGTAGCCGCCGGCCAGCCCCACGTGCATTTCATAGATCACGGCCTCGTGCCAGGGGCGCCCGCGCCATTCGGTGTGGTGCCACGCGAACGGCTCGGCCGGCTGGCACAGCACGCTGGCGCCGTGCACGTCCTCGGCCTGAAGCCGGGAGGCGGGGTCCGGCACGATGGTGCCGTCGTCGAGCCGGAACCAGTAGCGCGCGCCGTCGCAGCAGGCGGTCACGGCTTCGAACCAGCCGTGCTCGGTGGGCGCCATCATCACCGGCGCCATGCCGGCCACTTCGAGCCGCACGGGCTGGTCCTCCGCGGCGGCGTCCGGCGCCCAGAGGCGGAAGCGCACGCGGCCATCGGCCAGCCGCACCGGGCCGAAGCGGTAGGATTCGGCGCTTTCATCGTCACATGGCAGCAGGCGCGTGTCCGCGCCGAGCGTCTGCCATTGCGGAACCGGGGGCACGGGCCTGGCGCCGGTACCGGGCGCGGGCATGGCATACATCATGGTGCGCTACCTTCAGGCCGGCAGGCCCGGTGTGACCGGTTCCACGGCGGGCGTGGGCAGGGCGGGACGAGGGGCGCGCGACGGACGCGCGGCGGGGGCCGCCACGGCATCCGGCAGCGGGGCGGGTACTGCGGCGGGAACATGGGCGAGGGCCGGCGCCAGCGCGCGGTACATCGCCAGATACTGTTGCGCCGGACCTTCCCAGCCGAACTCCGTCTGCATGCCGGCACGCTGCATCGCGCGCCAGTGGCGGGGGCGGTGGAACCAGTCTAGTGCGCGCGTGATGGCGGCGCCCATCGTTTCGACCGAATCGCCATCGAAGACGATGCCGGTGGCGCGGGGAGCAGGCAAGGCATCCTCGCCCACATCGCGCACGGTGTCAGCCATGCCGCCCACGCGGGAGACGATGGGCACTGTGCCGTAGCGCATGGCGTAGACCGGGGTCAGGCCGAATGGCTCGAAGCGGCTGCCGTGCAGCAGGGCGTCCGCGCCGGCGTGGAGCAGGTGGGCGTCTTCCTCGCGATAGCCGATGGAGATGCCCACGCGGTCCGGGTGGCGGGCGCCGAGCGCGCGGTAGGCCGCCTCCAGCGCCGGATCGCCGCAGCCGAGCACCGCGAACTGCACATGGTCATGGCGGCGCAGCGCCGCCTCCATCGCCAGCACGGCCACATCGGCCATTTTCTGGTGGGTGAGCCGGCTGCCCATGGCGATCAGGGGCCGGTCCGGCGCCTGCGCCAGGCCGTGGCGCGCCTGCAGCGCGGCCTTGCAGGCGCGCTTGCCGGCGAGGTCGCGGGCGTCGTAGCGCTGCGGCAGCAGGCGGTCGGCGCGGGGCGACCACGCGTCCGTGTCCACGCCATTGGGAATGGCGCCGAGCACCTCGGCGCGGTGGCGCAGCAGGCCGTCCAGCCCATGGCCGAAGGGTTCGGTGAGGATCTCGCGCGCATAGGTGTGGCTCACCGTGGTCACGCGGTCCGCGTAGCGGATACCGGCCTTCAGGAAATTGACCTTGCCCCAGAACTCGATGCCATCCGGCGTCAGGCAGGCCGGCGGCAGGCCCAGCGCGGCGGCGCGCTCCATCGGAAACACGCCCTGGAAGGCGAGGTTGTGGATGGTGGCCACGGTGGGCACCGGCAGGCCGCGCGCGCGCATCAGCAGTGGCGTGAGCGCCGCATGCCAGTCGTGCGCGTGGACCAGTTGCGGCGCCGGCAGCGGGGTCTCGCCGGCGGCGATGAGCGTGGCGGCGTGGGCCAGTGCGGCGAAGCGCTGGGCGTTGTCGCAGAAGTCGCGCCCGGTGGCGTCTACATAGAGCGAGCCGGGCCGGTCATAGAGCGAGGGGCAGTCCAGCAGCACCACGCGCACGCCGCTATCGGGCGTCTGGCCTTCCAGCAGCCGCGCCGGGCTGTGGCCGGGCGGAAGCGCCATCGGCAGCCGGATCGCGCCGAGGCTGCGCAACTGCTTCGCCGCCGCCATGGCCCGGGGATAACCGGGCATCAGGATCGTGACATCGGCGCCGCGCTGATGCAGCGCCTGCGCCAGTCCGCCCACCACATCCGCCAGCCCGCCGGTCTTTGCCAGGGGGTGCGCCTCTGCCGCCACAAACAGGATGTTCGCGTTCAAGATGAGACTCCGCTTCCAGGTCGGTTGGAAACGAACGCGCGGGCGGCTTGCCTGCCGCCATCGCGCCGGGTTCGTTCTTCTTGGCTTGCCTGCGCATTGCGCCCCCTGCGCACGGGGGCGCCGATCCGCTGGGGCCGGAAGGCGGCGGATGGCGAGCGAACAACCCGGGGTGCGAAGGGGCGCAGAAAATCGCGCGGCTTCAGCAATGCGAACTCCGTGCCAGCATGCTGCACTGCGTGACGGGCGCGCCGCGTCGTGGCTGGTGGGGACGGCGGCGGCCCGGCAGGGCGGGGTTGTGTATAAGGTGCCCGCCCGGTTGTAGAAACTACCGCGCCTGCTGCCGTCGAAGAGCCATCGACAACATTTACGATCCACTGCCCCCGCAGCGCTCGCTGAAGGTGTCGATGCCTTCGGCCTCCGCAAGACGGGCGCCTTGCACCTGCCCGCTGGACCGGTGCAGCAGGCACACCGGCACCGCCCGTGCGCGCCAGACGCGCTGGCAGTACTGCTCGATCGCCCGGTCGGACGAGAACCGCCCCGAGCGCGCGCTGGAGAGCACGGACATGCGTTGCCAGCGCTCGTTGTCGACGTAGGCGGCCGAGACCTGCTGCTGGCAGTGCAGGTAGGAGGCGAAGTCGGCCATCAGCAGGTAGGGGTCGTGCTGGAGCAGGCCGTCGAACAGCGGGCGGAACACGGCGGCGTCGCCCTTCGAGAAGAAGCCGTGCTGGATCAGGTCCACCACCGCGCGCAGCTCGGGGCTGCTGTCGTAGTAGGTGGAGGGGTGGTAGCCGGCGGCCTTGAGCGCGTAGACCTCGGACGCGTTGAGGCCGAACGGGAAGAAGTTGTCGGCGCCGATGGCGTCGCGCAGCTCGATATTGGCGCCATCCATGGTGCCGATGGTGATGGCGCCGTTCATCGCGAACTTCATGTTGCCGGTGCCGGAGGCCTCCTTGCCGGCCAGCGAGATCTGCTCGGAGAGGTCGGCGGCGGGGTAGATCTTCTGGCCGTGGGTGACGTTGAAGTTGGGCAGGAATACCACCTTGAGGCGGTCTCGCACCTGCGGGTCGCGGTTGACCACGCCCGCCACCGAGGTGACGAAGCGGATCATCAGCTTGGCGTAGTGGTAGCCGGGCGCGGCCTTGCCGGCGAACAGGAAGGTGCGCGGCTGCACGTCCGCGTGCGGATCGGACTTGATGCGGTGGTAGAGCGCGATGATATGGAGCACGGCCAGGTGCTGGCGCTTGTACTCGTGGATGCGCTTGACCATCACGTCGAACATCGAGTCCGGGTCCACCACCACGCCGGTGGTGTCGCGCACGAGGCGAGCCAGGTCCTGCTTGTTCTCGCGCCGCACGGCCTGCCAGCGTTCCCGGAAGGCGGGGTCGTCGGCGTACGGCTCCAGCGCCTGGATCTGGTCGAGGTCCTTGATCCAGCCGTCGCCGATGGCTTCGCTGACCAGCCGCGTCAGCCGGGGATTGGCCAGCGCCAGCCAGCGGCGCGGCGTGACGCCGTTGGTGATGCTGGTGAACTTCTCCGGCCACATCTCGTAGAGATCCTTGAGCACGTCCTCGCGCATCAGCCGGGAGTGCAGCTCCGCCACCCCGTTGATGGTGTGACTGCCAACGCACGCCAGATGGGCCATGCGCACGTGCCGCTCGCCGTGCTCGCTGATCAGCGAGAGCCGCGCCAGCCGCGATTCATCGCCATAGAAGCGGATGCGCACCTCGTCCAGGAAGCGCGCGTTGATCTCGTAGATGATTTCCAGGTGGCGCGGCAGGATGCGCTGGAACAGCGGCAGCGGCCATTGCTCGAGCGCCTCCGGCAGCAGGGTGTGGTTGGTGTAGGCGAAGGCGCGGCGGGTGATGTGCCAGGCTTCGTCCCAGGCCAGGTCATGGTCGTCGATCAGCAGCCGCATCAGCTCGGCAATGCCCACCGCCGGGTGGGTGTCGTTGAGCTGCACCGTGAACTTCTCGTGGAAGCGCGTGACCGGCAGGCCCTGCGTGGCCAGCAGGCGCAGCATGTCCTGCAGCGAGCAGGACACGAAGAAGTACTGCTGCTCCAGCCGCAACTCCTTGCCCTGCTGGGTCTCGTCGTTGGGGTAGAGCACCTTGGTGAGGTTCTCCGACGTCACTTTCTTGTTCACCGCGCCGAGATAATCGCCCCGGTTGAAGGTGTGGAAGTCGAACGCCTCGGTGGCTTCCGCGCGCCACAGCCGCAGCGTGTTGACCGTGTTGACGCGGTAGCCGAGGATCGGCGAGTCGAACGGCACCCCCACCACCATCTTGGCCGGCACCCAGCGCACGCGGTAGCGGCCCCGGTCGTCGGTGTAGTGCTCGGTATGGCCGCCCAGCCGCACCTCCACCGCCCATTCGGAGCGCTGGATCTCCCACGGATTGCCGTTGCGCAGCCACGTGTCGGTGCTCTCCACCTGCATGCCGTCGATGATGCTCTGGTGGAAGATGCCGTACTCGTAGCGGATGCCGTAGCCCAGCGCCGGAATCTCCAGCGTGGCGAGCGAATCCATGAAGCAGGCCGCCAGTCGCCCCAGGCCGCCGTTGCCGAGGCCGGGCTCCTCCTCCTGCGCGAGGATATGGTCGAGGTCCAGGTTGAGCGCGGCCATGGCGGCGCGCACTTCGTCCGCGATGCCGAGGTTGACGAGGTTGTTGCCGAGGTGCGGCCCCATCAGGAATTCGGCGGACAGGTAGGCCACCGTGCGCGACGGCTGGCTCTGGTAGGCCTCGGCGGTGCTGATCCAGCGCTGCACCAGGCGGTCGCGCACGGTGTGGGCGAGCGCCTGGTAGAGGTCGTTGCCGCTGGCGTGGCTGGGCACCATGCCCTGGGTGTAGAACACGTGATCGAGAAAGGCCCGCCGGATGGTGGCGCTGGACATCGACGTCCGGGTGTCGTCCGAGTGTTCGGCCGCGGGAGAGGGACCAGAGGGACCAGCGGGACCAGCGGGACCAGAAGGGCCGGAAGGGGCTGGCCGCAGCCGGGATGCTTCGTTCATCACTTGGCTCCTGAAAGGCTGAAAAAGCTGGCTGGTATGGAAACTGCTGCCTTGTCGGGGGTGTCTACCTGTGGGTGCCCTACCCATGGGTGTTCCACCCACTCCCTGCGACGACGAGGCCCCCAGCATGTCGAACCATATTCCGCATGATCCCGCGCGCCGGCCAGACCGCCGGCCCGACCAGTGTCCCGACCACAACAAGGAGAAGGGAGACCAGCCCGCGCGCAACCTGCCCGACAAGCATCCGGTGCCGCCTTCCGTGAAGCGGCACAACAGCGAATCGGACGAGCCGCCCGTCGAGAATTACTGAAACGGTTCATTATCGACAGACCCCCGGCGGCGCCGTCTGGTTCACCCCCGGCGGCGCCCTCACCTCGTCCATGGCGCGGGCGTGAGCACCGTCTATGATGAAAGCGCCGGTGCTCACGCCGGCGGGAGTCGTGCTCCCAAATCGTGCTCCCACCTACGGGCCGGGATAACCGCCATCCCCCGGTCCCTTCAGGTTGGCTTCCAAGAATAGCCGCGACTGCGCCATAAGAGAGGGAGTTCCTATGCCGGATCGGCAGATGCCGGGCCTCGCATCCATGGGTGAGGGGGCCCGTGCCGCCGCAGGCGCCATGCATGACACGGCGCCCCTTGCTCCGCGCGCGAGTGCCTGGCTCGCCGCGCTGGATGACGTCGCCATCTTCGACCTCACGCCCGAGGGCTGCGTGCGCACGTGGTCCGAGGCCGCCGAACGTGCCTTGCTCTACACCGCCGACGAGGTGACCGGCTGCCAGCTCGCCCGCTTCCACACCCCCGAATCGATCCAGTCCGGCGAGCCCGCGCGCCTGCTGGACACCGCCCGTACGCTGGGCCGGGCCGAGGAACGCGGCTGGCGCGTGCGCCGCGACGGCACCGCGTTCTACGCCGCCGTGGTGATCCAGGCCATCAACTACGCCGATGGCGCCCCGGACGGCTTCGCGGTGGTCTATCGCGACATCACCATCCGCTACGCCGCCGAGGAACGCGCCCGGGAGGTGGAGGCGCGCCACCAGCAACTGCTCGACACGCTGCACGAGCAGGCAGTCTGCGAACTCGGGTTCGATGGCGAGATCCGCGTCTGGAATGCTGGCGCGACGGCGCTGTTCGGCTACAGCCCGGAGGCGGCGGTGGGCCGGCCGGTCTCGCTGCTGTATTCCCGCCAGGACGTGGCCAGCGGCCATGACCTCGCCACGCTGGGCGAGGTGCGCACCAACGGCCAGTGGACCGGCGAGGCGCGCCTGCAGCGGCAGGACGGCATGCTGGTGCGCTGCCATATCCGGCAGGCGCTGCTGCGCGACGCCGGCGGCTGCCCGGTCGGCATCCTGTGGACCGCGCGCGATATGTCTGACATGGCCCGGCTCGAGGAACTGGAGGGCGCCGGCCGGCGCGTGCAGGCCTTCCTCGCCATCCTGGCCCACGAGCTGCGCAATCCGCTGGCGCCCATCCGCAACGCCGTGGACGTGATCCGCCTGACGCCCTCGACGGACACGCGCATCCGCCACTGCGCCGAAATCATCGGCCGCCAGCTGCAACTGCTGACGCGGCTGGTCGCCGATTTGATGGACGTGGGCCGCGTCACCACGGGCAAGCTCAAGGTGCAGCCGGTGCCGACGATGGTCAACGACATCGTCACGTCGGCCGTGGAGGCCATCCGGCCCGCGCTGGACGCGGCGGGGCAGAGCCTCTCGCTCACGCTGCCCGCCGGCCCGGTCTTCGTCAAT
Organism: Cupriavidus sp. OV096; assembly: GCF_900115455.1. NCBI lineage: Bacteria > Pseudomonadati > Pseudomonadota > Betaproteobacteria > Burkholderiales > Burkholderiaceae > Cupriavidus > Cupriavidus sp. OV096. The sequence continues at coordinate 35,319 of NZ_FOWM01000018.1, read as the reverse complement.
GCCGATGCCGGGCGGCTGGGGCAGGTGCTCTCGAACCTGCTGAGCAACGCCACCAAGTACACGCCGCGTGGCGGCGCCGTCTCGATCCACATGACCACCGAGGGTGGCAACGTGATCACGGCGATTGGCGACTCGGGCAAGGGCATCGCGCCGGAGGCGCTGGACCGCATCTTCAACCTGTTCGCGCAGGAGGGCGATGATGGCGAGCGCGGCGGCGGGCTCGGCATCGGGCTGGCGCTGGCGCGCGCCGTGGTGGAAGCGCATGGCGGCGCCATCCAGGCCAGCAGCGGCGGGCCGGGGCGCGGCAGCACCTTCACCGTGATCCTGCCGGAGGTGGAAATGGACGGCGCCACCGTGCCGCGCGCAACCGCCACCGATTGCACCGGGCTGCGCATCCTGATCGTGGATGACAGCGCCGACTCCGCCGACAGCATGGCCGAACTGCTGACCGTGCTCGGCCACGACGCCCGGCCGGCCTACAGCGGCATGCAGGCGCTGGAACTGGTGCGCGACTTCGCCCCGGACGTGGTGCTGCTCGACCTGGAGATGCCGGACATGAACGGCTTCGAGGTGCTGGCGGTGCTGCGGCCCGATCCGGCCAACACCGCCAATGCCGATGGCACCGGCCCGCGCATCTTCGCCCTGACCGGGCACGGCACGTCGGACGACCGCAAGCGCACGCTGGCGGCCGGCTTCGATGAGCACCTCGTCAAGCCGCTGTCGATCGAGACACTGTGCCGGGCGCTGGCGGGGGATGGGGCGGGGTGAGCGTGGTGGGTGGCTTGATGCGCCGCCCCTCTCCCCCGGCCCCTCTCCCAGGGGGAGAGGGGAGACCACCGAGGGTTTTCTCCCCTCTCCGAGGGCGATAGGGGAGACC
>NZ_FOWM01000018.1:0-34162 GCF_900115455.1 Cupriavidus sp. OV096 | reverse complement strand
CTCTCCGAGGGCGATAGGGGAGACCACCGAGGGTTTTCTCCCCTCTCCCTCCGGGAGAGGGGCGGGGGAGAGGGACGGCGCCCCCCTACCGACCACGCCCATCTCAACCATCCCCCCGCACCGCCGCCACGCGCACGCGCACGTCCGCATGATCGAAGAGCTCGCGCACATCGGCGTCGAGCCGGCGCTGCCAGTTGGGGTGCCCGGTCACCGTGCCGGGCAGGTTGGGCTGCTCGGCGGCGCCCAGCAGGTCTTCCACGGGCACCAGCCGTAGCGGGGTCCGCGCGCGGGACAGCCAGCGCAGCACCGCTTCCACGGGGGCGGACGCCGCGTCGGGCTCGGCACCATCGACCACCCCGCCCGCGCACATGGCCTGCCACAGCGCCGTGCGCTCGGCGGCGCGCATCGCCATCAGGCCGGCTTCGGTCTCCCCCTCGCCCAGTTGATGCAGCCGCGCGCGCCAGGCGATGTCGTGGCCGGCCCACCAGCCGGCGATGGTCGGCAGGTCGTGCGTGGTGGTGGTGGCTACCGCCTGCGCGGGCCATTGCTCGGGCGGCAGGAACGGGGCGGGGGTGTCGGTGTCTTCGGCAGCATCCTCGTCCGCCGGCTGGCGTTCGAACCACAGCACGTCGATGCCCATCACGCCGCGCGCGGCCAGTGCCGTGTTGAGCGTCTCCGGCACCGTGCCGAGGTTCTCGCCGATGATGATGGCGCGCTGCCGCCACGACTCGATTGCCACCAGCCGCAACAGGTCATCCAGCGGATAGGTCAGGTAGGCGCCCGCCGTGGCCGGCGCGCCGGCCGGCACCAGCCACATCCGCGCCAGCCCCAGCACGTGGTCGATGCGCAGCCCGCCGGCATGGGCGAGGTTGGCGCGCAGCATCTCGATAAAGGCGGCGTAGCCGTTGCGGCGCAGCCCGCGCGGCGAGAACACCGCCACGCCCCAGTCCTGCCCGAGCGGGTTGTAGACGTCTGGCGGCGCGCCGGCGTGGAAGCCGTTGAGGATCTCGGTCTGGCGCATCCACGCGTGGCTGCCGCCGGGATCGGTGCCCACGGCGAGGTCGGCGATCAGTCCCACGGCCATGCCGGCGGCGCGCGCGCGGTGCTGCGCGGTGTCCAGCCCGTGCGCGGCCAGCCATTGCAGGAAGGCGTGATAGCCGATCTCCTGCGGAAACTGGGTCTCGAAGGCGGCCACCGCCGAACTGTCTGGCGAGCGCAGGGTGACCGGCCATTGGCGCCAGTCGGATGCCGCTTGTCGCCGCGCGTCATCCCCGTCATTGCTGGCCTGCGCCAGCAGGCTGGCCTGGATGGCCTCGAAGCAGGCGTGGGCCAGCAGCCCGCTGCCGCCGCGCGCGCGGAAGGCGGCGAAGGCCTGTTGGGCGTCCGTGCTGAGCAGGGTGTCATGGCGGTCCCACAGCCAGCGCAGCAGCGCATGGCGTGCCACGGACAGCGTGGGCCAGTCGATTTCGTCGCGCGCCTCGGCGGCGGCCAGCCGGTGGCCGATGTTCAACGCCGCGATGCCCTGATCGACCGCGTCCTGCCCGAACACGGCGGCGGGGTCGGCGTAGAGCGCGTTGTGGAAGATCCGGCTCGACGGCGCGTAGGGGCTGTAGCGCGCCGGCAGCGCGGCAAAGCCGGCGTGGAGCGGGTTGATGGCGACGGCGTCGGCGCCTTCGCGCGCGGCCGCCTCGCAGGTCAGGGCCAGCGTGGTGAGATCGCCCAGCCCGGTGGGCGCCCCCCGGCGCAGGCCGTAGAGCTGCACGGAGAGCCCCCACGGCTTGCTCGCATGTACCGCGCGCGGGTTGGCGGATGGGTTGGCAGACAGTGCATCGGCCACGCCGTAGCAGCGCGGTGGCGCCACGGCCAGCGTGGTGGCCAGATCGCCCAGCAGCAGGCGGTGGTAGCCCCAGTCCGTTACCGGCGGGATTTCCATCAACCCGTCCGCATTGCGCTGGGCGATGCCCTCGATCACGCGGCCATCCTCCAGTTCGAGCCGATAGGGGCGCTGCGCCAGCGTGTGCGCCCACCGCACGGTCACGGGCTGGCCCTGATCAGCCGTGAGCAGCGGCGGCAGCGGGTGGGATGCGTCGTCGGCGGCGAGCCGCGCGAGCGAGGATTCACAGGCGCCGGGCGTGTCGCAGGGCAGGTCGAGCGCGGCCAGCACCGCGTGCAGGGCGTCCTCGGTAAGGGCCTGGGGCCGGCCCCAGGCATCGCGCCACTGGGTCTGCAGGCCGGCGCGTTCGGCCAGTCGCTGCAGGGCGTCGGTGTCGTGGCTCATCGCGGGGGTTCCTCTTTGCGGACGTCTTCATTGCGAACCCTTGGCACGCTGGCCAGCAGTAGCGCCACGCTGTGGGCCACCACGGTGTAGCCGGGCTGGCCGTCGTCGCCGTTCGCAAGCGGGCTTTCGCCGGCATCCGGCGCGGCGCTGTCGAACAGCACGCGCCAGTCCTCGCCTGGGGCCGGCGCGCGGAAGGTGACGTCGTCGTTGCCGGCGTTCAGGCACAGCAGCATCACCGCCACCTCGTCCTCGCCGTTGCCGGGCGTGGCGCGGCGCAGCGCCAGTGTGCGATCTTCGCCATTGGCCCACTGCTCGGGCGACAGCTCGTTGCCATCGGCCCCGAACCACGCGATGTCCGGCACGCCCGGCGCCGGGCGCGAGCGGCCGTGCACGAAGCGGTTCTCGGTCAGCATCGGTACCTGTCGGCGCAGCGCCAGCAACTGGCTCACGCAGGCCATCATCGGCGCGTTGGCGGGGTTGGCGGCGTCCTCCCAGTTCAGCCACGAGAGCGGGCTGTCCTGGCAGTAGGCGTTGTTGTTGCCCTGCTGGCTGCGGCCCCATTCGTCGCCGGCGGTGAGCATCGGCGTGCCCTGGGAGAGCAGCAGCGTGGCCATCATCGCCCGGGCCACGCGGCCACGGGTTTCGAGGATCTGCTCGTCGTCGGTGGGGCCTTCCACGCTGCCGTCCGGGCTCCAGTTGGCGCTGGCGTTGTCGTCGTTGCCGTCGCGGTTGTCCTCGCCGTTGGCCTCGTTGTGCTTGCTGCTGTAGCTGACGAGGTCGGCCAGCGTGAAGCCATCGTGCGCGGTGATGAAGTTGACGCTGGCCCACGGCTTGCGGTGGCGGCGGTCGAACAGGTCCGCCGAGCCGGTGAGCCGCGCGGCCAGTTCGCCGCGCTGGCCGGCATCGCCACGCCAGAAGCGGCGCACGTTGTCGCGGAACTTGTCGTTCCATTCGGCAAAGCCGGGCGGATGGTTGCCTACCTGATAGCCGCCGGGGCCGAGGTCCCACGGCTCCGAGATCAGCTTCACGCGCGACAGCACCGGGTCCTGGAGGAGGGCGTCGAAGAAGCCCGCGCCGGGGTCGAAGCCGGTGGCCTCGCGGCCCAGCGTGCTGCCGAGGTCGAAGCGGAAGCCATCCACGTGGAAGGCCTCCACCCAGTAGCGCAGCGAGTCCATCACCATCTGCAGCACGCGCGGGTGCGACAGGTTCAGCGTATTGCCGCAGCCGGTGTCGTTGATGTAGTGGCGCTCGTCGCCCGGAATCAGCCGGTAGTAGCTGGCGTTGTCCAGCCCGCGCCAGGACATGGTCGGCCCCAGCTCGTTGCCTTCGCAGGTGTGGTTGTAGACCACGTCGAGAATGACCTCGATGCCGGCCGCGTGGAGCCGGCGGATGGCCACCTTGGCCTCGTGCAGCTCGTTGGCGGACAGGTAGAGCGGCTCCGGCGCGAAGAACGCCAGCGTGTTGTAGCCCCAGTAGTTGCGCAGGCCGCGCTCCACGAGGAAGCGGTCCTGCAGGAAGGCGTGGATCGGCAGCAGCTCCACCGCCGTCACGCCGAGCCGGTGCAGGTGATCGACGAAACGCGGATCGGCCAGCGCGGCGAAGGTGCCGCGATGGTGCGGCAGCAGGTCTTCGCGCTGCATGGAGGCGCCGCGCACGTGCACCTCGTAGATCGAGGTTTCCGGCCACGGGCGGTCCAGCCGGCGGTCTTCGCCCCAGTGGAAGCTTTCGTCGACGACCACGGCCTTCGGCATCATCGGCGCGCTGTCGCGGCGGTCGGGCGTCAGGTCCGCGCGCGGGCTGTTGAGCCGGTAGCCGAACAGCGCGTCCGACCAGCGCGCCGGGCCGTTCAGCAGCCGCGCGTAGGGATCGAGCAGCAGCTTGTGGGGGTTGAAGCGGTGGCCCCGGGTCGGCTCGTAGGGGCCGTAGGCGCGGTAGCCGTACAGCGCGCCGGGCTGGGCCAGCGGCAGGTAGCCGTGCCAGACCTCGTCGGTGCATTCGGGCAGCGGCAGGCGGTGGATCTCCCTGCGGCCGTTGGCGGAGAACAGGCACAGCTCGATGCGCGTGGCATTGGCGGAGAAGACTGCGAAGTTGACGCCCAGGCCGTCCCAATGCGCGCCAAGGGGGTAGGGCTTGCCGGGCAGCAGACGGTCGATCGTGGCAATCGCCATGTGCATGGCTCCTTTCTTCTGGTTATTCTGGGTGGCTCGTGATGACAGCTTTCAGAGGGTGTCAGCGGGGTGTCAACGGGGCGGGCGGTAGCGCAGGACCAGCGTAGCCAGCGGCGGCAGGGTCAGCGTGACCGCGGCCGGCTGGCCGTGGGACGCCGCGTGGGACGCCTCCACCCGGCCGCCATTACCGAGGTTGCTGCCGCCGTAGTAGCCGGCATCGGTATTCAGGCATTCCTCCCAGTCGCCCGCGAACGGCACGCCGAGGCGGTAGCCCTCGCGCGGCACCGGAGTCATGTTGACGACCACCAGCGCCACCTCCTGGCTGTCTGGCGCGGCGCGGCGCAGGTAGGCGAAGACGCTGTTCTGGTGATCGTCGCCGACAATCCACTGGAAGCCTTCGGGCCGGTGATCCATGGCGTGGAGGGCCGGCAGCTCGCGGTACAGCCGGTTCAGGTCGCGCACCAGCGAGTGCACGCCACGGTGTAGCGGCTGGTCCAGCAGCGGCCAGTCGAGTTCCTCGTCGTGGTTCCACTCGCGCCATTGGGCGAATTCGCCGCCCATGAACAGCAGCTTCTTGCCGGGATGCGTCCACATGAAGCCGTAGTAGGCGCGCAGGTTGGCAAAGCGCTGCCAGTCGTCCCCGGGCGCCTTGCCGATCATCGACCCCTTGCCGTGTACCACTTCATCGTGCGAAAGCGGCAGCACGAAGGCTTCCGACCATGCGTAGACCAGCCCGAAGGTCAGCTCGTTGTGATGCCAGGGGCGGTGGATCGGGTTCTGGCTCAGGTAGCGCAGCGAGTCGTGCATCCAGCCCATATTCCACTTGAAGTCGAAGCCGAGCCCGCCGGACGCCACGCTGGCCGTCACGCCGGGCCACGCCGTGGATTCCTCGGCGATGGTCAGCGCGCCGGGGCAGCGCTCGTGGACGATGGTGTTCAGGTCGCGCAGGAAGGCCACGGCCTCCAGGTTCTCGCGCCCGCCGAAGCGGTTGGGCACCCACTGGCCCGGCTCGCGGCTGTAGTCGCGGTAGAGCATGGACGCCACGGCGTCCACGCGCAGCGCATCGGCATGGAACTGTTCGAGCCAGTGCACCGCCCCCGCCAGCAGGAAGCCGCGCACCTCGTTGCGGCCGAGGTTGTAGATCAGCGTGTTCCAGTCCTGATGGAAGCCCTCGCGCGGGTCCTGGTGCTCATAGAGCGCCGTGCCGTCGAACTCGGCCAGCCCGTGCGGGTCGGTGGGGAAGTGCGCGGGCACCCAGTCGAGGATCACGCCGATGTCGGCCTGATGGCAGCGATCGACGAAGGCGGCGAACTGGTCCGGCGGGCCGAGTCGCGAGGTGGGCGCGAACAGCGACAGCGGCTGGTAGCCCCAGGAGCCGCCGAACGGGTGTTCGGTGATCGGCAGCAGCTCGATATGCGTGAAGCCAAGGTCGCGGATATAGGGCACCAGCCGGTCGGCCAGGATTTCCCAGCCGTGCGCGGTGTCGTTGGCGGCGCGCTGCCAGGACATCGCGTGGAGTTCGTAGACGGACATCGGCGTGGCATAGGGATCGGCGCGGGCGCGCTTCTCCATCCACGCCTGGTCGTTCCACTGGAATGGCGGGGCGCCGTGGCCGCGGCAGGCCACCACGGACGCCGTGGCGGGCGGCGGTTCGGTGGCCAGCGCCACCGGGTCGGCCTTGTCCGGCAGGGCGTGGCCCTGCGCGCCGATGATGTCGTACTTGTAGCGGCTGCCGCCGTGGGCGCCGAGCGCCTCCGGGATGAACACTTCCCAGATGCCGGCGCCGTGGCGCAGGCGCATGGGGTGGCGCACCGGGTTCCAGCCGTTGAAGTCGGCGATGACCGATACGCGCTGGGCGTTGGGCGCCCACACCGCGAAGCGCACGCCGGCTTCGCCATCGACGGTCAGGCATTGCGCGCCGAGGCACTGGCCGAGTTCGAGGTGGCGGCCTTCGTTGAGCAGGTGCAGGTCCAGATCGCCCAGCAGCAGGCCGAAGGCGTAGGGGTCGGCGCTGCATTGCTCGTTGCCGTCCGGCCAGCGGATCAGCAGGCGGTAGTCGCCCGGTTGTGGCGCCTCCGTGCCGGGCAGGCGGCCGGCGAACACGCCGCCGGGGTGCAGCGCGGTCATCGGCGCGATAGGTTTGCCCGCCCGGTCGGCCAGCGAGACCGATTCGGCGCCCGGCGCGATGGCGCGCACCACCACGCCGTGGTCGTCCCGGTGGGGGCCGAGCACGCCGAACGGGTCGGCCAGCCGGCCCTGCAGCAGCGCGTCGATCACGGCATCGGGCAGCGTTGGGGTGCGTTCCATCGTGGCGCTATTAGTTCGTGCCATCGTTGGCTCCCAGCAGCTTGCGGACGAGCCGGGCCAGCCCGCTCGTGGGCAGGTCGATCCATGCCACGCGGTTGGCGGCCTCATAGCCCACTTCATAGGCGGCGCGCTCAAGCAGGAACAGGTCGAGCAATTGCGCCATCTGTCCCGGCTCGGCCCATTGCTGCGGCGCGGCCTGCATCGACTGCTGGTAGCAGTTCAGGAAGGCCTGGCTGGCGGCGCTGCGGAAGCGCTCCAGCAGCGCGGCGCGGCGCTCCGCCAGCGCGGGCGGCAGCGTGGCGTGGGTGCGCTCCTGCCGGTCCGTGCCGACCGTGGCCGCCGCATAGTCGAGCGAGCGCAGCAGCCCCGCCACATCGCGCAGCGGCGAGGTCTTGCGCCGGCGGAAGGCCAGCGGCTGGCGCGGTTCGCCTTCGAAATCGACGATATAGGTGTCGCTCTGGGCGATCAGCACCTGCCCGAAGTGGAAATCGCCGTGGATGCGGGTCTGGAGGCTGCCCGGGGCGGCCTGCGCCAGGCGTGCCACCAGCTTGGGCAGCTTGCCGCGCGCGGCGACCAGCGTCTCGATATCGGTGGCGAAGGCGCCGGTGGCGTTCTGGCGGCGGGCTTCAAGCAGATCGAGCGCCTCGTTGAGGGACTTCAGCGCTTCCTCGGCCCATTCGCCGGCCTGCGCCTCGGTGGCGGGTTCGGGCGAGAAGGCGGCCTCGTCGCTGGGCCGGGCCAGCACCGCGTGCAACTCGGCCAGACGGCGGCCCAGCGTGCCGACCATGGTCGAATAGCCGGCCATGGCTTCGACGAACTCGCCGTCGGCGTCTTCGGACGGCATGGCGTCGTCGATCAGGCGGCTCAGGTAGTCGAGCGTCCAGTCCCAGCCATCGCCCTGATTGAGGATGTAGCCCTGCAGCAGCATCAGCGTGTGCGGCGTGCCATCGGCGCCGGTGCGCACCACCTCGCCCAGCAGCGGCGCGGAGTGTGCGTAGCCTTGGCTGGTCAGGTAGCGCGTCATCTCGGCTTCCGGATGGATGCCGCCCGCCACCCGGCGCACCAGCTTGAGCACGCCGTTGTTGCCGTAAGCGAGCGAGCTGTTGGACTGTTCGGCGGACATCCACTGCACGGGCTGGTCTTCCAGCGTCACCCCGGCCAGCCCTGGCTCGGGCAGGAAGCGGATCACGCCGTGCGTGGTCGGTGCCTCGGTGCCGTCGCGCATGGCCTTGACCACGGCGCGGGCGTAGGCCTCCACCACGAAGCCATCGGTGGCCACGCCCACGCGGCTGCCCCGGCGCACGCGCGCCATGGACAGGCCGTGCATCAGTTGCGGCATGCCTTCGGTGTTCTCGCGGTCCCACAGCAGCGCCACCGGTAGCTGGTAGCACTCGGTGCGGCCCGGCAGGGCCACCTCGACCTCGCAGTGGAACACCTCCTCGTTGTTGCCGACCCGGGCGATCGGCCACGCGTAGGCCACGGTCACGCGCTCGATGCGGTCCGCCTTGGAGGCGAACCAGCGCCGGCGGGCGAGGTAGATCGGCAGGACTTCGGTGGTCAGCGCGCGGCGGGCGGACTCGGTCAGTTCCGAGCGTCCGGCGTTGTTCTGGAGTACCAGGGTGATTTGATCGGCCATTTGCTCGGGGGCGTCCACGTGCCAGGAAGGCGGCTGGGCGTCCTCGCTCAACACAAACCAGTAGAAACCATACGGCGGCAGCGTGAGCAGGTAGGTCAGCTGGCCGATGGCCGGGAAGGGCGTGGCGCCAAGCATCTCCACCGGCACGCGGCCCTGGAACTGCGAGAGGTCCAGCTCCACGGCCTGCGGCGCGCGGGACAGGTTGGCCACGCACAGGATGTGCTCGCCATCGAACTCGCGCAGATAGGCCAGCACCTTGCGGTTGCCGGGGAACAGGAAGCGCAGCGTGCCGCGCCCGAAGGCGTGATGCTGCCGGCGCAGGGCCAGCATGCGGCGCATCCAGTTCAGCAGCGAGTGCGGGTCGCGGTTCTGGGCTTCGACGTTGACGGCCTCGTAGCCGTACAGCGGCCCCTGCAGCGGCGGCAGCACCAGCCGCTCGGGGTCGGCGTGGGAGAAGCCGCCATTGCGGTCCGGCGACCACTGCATCGGCGTGCGCACGCCATCGCGGTCGCCGAGGTGGATGTTGTCGCCCATGCCGATCTCGTCGCCGTAGTAGATCACCGGCGTGCCGGGCATCGAGAACAGCAGGCTGTTCATCAGCTCGATGCGGCGGCGGTCGCGCTCCATCAGCGGCGCCAGCCGGCGGCGGATGCCGAGGTTGATGCGCGCGCGGCGGTCGGAGGCGTAGACCTCCCACAGGTAGTCCCGCTCGCTGCTGGTGACCATCTCCAGCGTCAGTTCGTCGTGGTTGCGCAGGAAGATCGCCCACTGGCAGTTCGGCGGCACCTCGGGGGTCTGCCGCATGATGTCGGTGATCGGGAAGCGGTCTTCCCGGGCGATGGCCATGTACATGCGCGGCATCAGCGGGAAGTGGAAGGCCATGTGGCATTCGTCGCCGACCACGCCGCCGTCCGGGCTGGCCGCGCCGGTGGTGTCGGCCGTGCCGCCGCCGCTGGCGCCGCCAAAGTACTGCTGGGCGTCTTCCGGCCACATATTGGCCTCGGCCAGCAGCAGGCGGCCGGCGTAGCGCTCGTCCAGGTGGCTGCGGATCTTGCGGATGACCTCGTGCGTCTCGGGCAGGTTCTCGTTGGTCGTGCCTTCGCGCTCCACCAGATAGGGCACGGCGTCCAGCCGCAGGCCGTCGATGCCGATGTCGAGCCAGAACCGCATCACGCTCAGCACCTCGTTGAGCACCTGCGGGTTGTCGAAGTTCAGGTCCGGCTGGTGCGAGTAGAAGCGGTGCCAGAAGTAGGCGCCGGCCTCGGCGTCCCAGCTCCAGTTCGACTTCTCGGTGTCGCAGAAGATGATGCGCGTGCCGGCGTAGGACTGGTCGTTATCGGACCACACGTAGTAGTTGCGGGCGGCCGAGCCGGGCTTGGCCTTGCGCGCGCGCTGGAACCACGGGTGCTGGTCGGACGTGTGGTTGATCACCAGTTCGGTGATCACGCGCAGCCCGCGCGCGTGGGCTGCCGCCACGAAACGGCGGGCCTCGGTCAGCGTGCCGTAGTCGGGGTGCACGCTGCGGTAGTCGGCAATGTCGTAGCCATCGTCACGGCGCGGCGAGGGGTAGAACGGCAGCAGCCAGATGGTGTCCACGCCGAGGTTGACCAGATAGTCGAGCTTGGCCAGCAGGCCCGCGAAGTCGCCGACGCCATCGCCATTGGCGTCATAGAACGACTTGATGTGCAGTTGATAGATGACCGCGTCCTTGTACCAGAGCGGGTCGGCGTTGAGCAGGGCGGCGCTGACGCGGTCGGATGCGCGCTTCATGCCGTATCTCCGGTTTGTTGTTGGGGCCGGACGTGCCAGAGGGCGAACGGCAGTTCATGCGGATTGAGGCGGATGCGCTGGGCCTTGCCGGTCCAGGTGAAGCGGCGGCCGGACATCAGCTCTTCGGCCTGCAGGGCGCCGTGGTCAGGCAGGCCCCACTCCCACAGCGGCAGTTCGATCGTGGATTCGCGCGGCGCGCGCGGGTCCAGGCTGATGGCGGCCAGCAGCACGTCGCTGCCGAAGGTGGGGCCGCTGCTGGTTCCTCCTGCAGGGCCCCCGGGCTCGGCCGGGACGTAGCGGGCGAAGTACAGCACCGCGTCGTCGCTGGCGTGGTAGAAGCGCACGCCCAGATGATCCTGCAGGGCCGGATGGCTGGCGCGGATCTGGTTCAGCCGCGAGATCTCGGCCACGATGTTGCCGGGCTGGTTCCAGTCGCGCACGCGGATCTGGTACTTCTCGGAGTCGAGGTATTCCTCGCGTTCCACGCCGTTCAGCACCAGCGGCGCGCCCTCGCAGACCTCGAAGCCGTTGTACATGCCCCAGAGCCCGGAGAGCAGCGCCGCCAGCGCCGCGCGGATCAGGAACGCCGGGCGTCCGCCGTCGTGCAGGTAGAACGGGTTGATGTCCGGCGTATTGACGAAGAAGTGCGGACGGTAGAACTCGCGCAGCGGGCTCTGCGTCAGCTCGGTCATGTACTCGGTCAGCTCGGCCTTGGTGTTGCGCCAGGTGAAGTAGGTGTACGACTGCGAGAACCCGAGCTTGGCCAGCCGCGCCATCATCTTGGGCCGCGTGAAGGCTTCGGCCAGGAACAGCGTGTCCGGGTGCTTGGCGCGCACGTCGGCAATCATCCACTCCCAGAACGGCAGCGGCTTGGTGTGCGGGTTATCCACCCGGAAGATGCGCACGCCCTGGTCGGCCCAGAACATCACCACGTCGCGCAGCGCCTGCCAGAGATGCTCGCCGCCGGGCGGGGCCGCGTAGAAATCGACGTTGACGATGTCCTCGTACTTCTTGGGCGGATTCTCGGCGTAGCGCAGCGAGCCGTCCGGACGGTGCGAGAACCACTCGGGGTGCTCGCGCAGCCACGGGTGGTCCGGCGAGCACTGGATGGCGAAGTCGAGCGCCAGTTCCAGGCCGTGGTCGGCGGCGGCGCGGCGCAGGCGCTGGAAGTCCTCGAACGTGCCGAGCTGCGGGTGGAGCGCATCGTGGCCGCCTTCGGTACTGCCGATGGCGTACGGGCTGCCCACATCGCCCGGCTCGGCCTTAAGGCTGTTGTTGCGGCCCTTGCGGTGCGCCTGGCCGATGGGGTGGATCGGCGGAAAGTAGAGCACGTCGAAGCCCATCGCACGGATGGCCGGCAGCCGGCGGATCACATCGTCGAAGTTGCCGTGGCGATTTTCATCGCCGCTTTCCGAGCGCGGGAACAACTCGTACCAGCTCGCGAAGCGGGCGGCGAGGCGGTCTGCCTCTACCGGCATCGCCGTGGGGTAGCGGCTGACGAACGGGCGCCCGGCGGGGGTGTCCATGGCGGCGTGCATGGCGGTTTCGGTGCGCGGGGAGAGCAGGATTTCGAGCCGCAGGGCGTCGTCGCCGGCGGCGGCCTTCAGTTCGGCCAGCAGGGCGCCGGCATCGGGGATGGCGCTGCCCTCGGGGGTGTCCAGCGTGGCGGCCACCAGCCGGGCGCCTTCCTCGATCTCCAGCGTCACGTCCACGCCGGCCTTGCGTTTCTTGCCGATCTCGTCGAGCCAGCTCGCGAAGGTATCGCGCCATGCTTCCACCGTGAACTCGTGGCGGCCCAGCGCCACGATCGGGAAGCTGCCGCGCCAGCGGTCGTTGATGACGGGGGTCATCGGCGAGGCACGCCAGACCTGCTCGCCCGGCGCGCGCCACAGCACGGCGGCGGCGAGCTTGTCGTGGCCGTCCATCCAGATATCGGCGGTGACCTCCACGCGCTCGCCCACCGTGCGGCGCACGGCGAAGCGGCCGTGGTCGGCGGAGGGCGCCAGGTTCTCGATGGCCACGCGCGGCGCCTGCATGGCGGTGGCCAGATCGCGGTCGATGGCTTTGCGGTGATTGCCATTGCCATTGCCGCTGCCATTGCGGCGCGCGCGGGGCTGCGCGCTGACCGGCAGCGCTTCATACAGGCGGATATCGGCCGGTGCCAGCGTGATCGTCGCGCTGGGGTCGAGCTGGTGGGCGGCGTCCAGCGTGCCGCCGGGGCCGCCATCGGCCGATTGCAACGTGGCGGCGGCCTGCGGCAGCGCGCTCAGCACGCGGTCCGCGCCGAACGAGGCGGGCTCGATCGGGCAGGGGTTCAGCACCACGATCAGCGCAGCGGGGCCGGTGGCGCCGTTCGAACCATTGGCGAGGTGGCGCGGCAGGCGGGCCAGCACGGTGAGCGGCGCGTCCGGGCCGCTCACCTGCCGGACCGCGACGGCCGGCGCCGGGTCACGCGCGGCCAGCCAGGCGTTGCACTGGATCAGCTCGTGGGTGAGGTCGTAGGGGGCATCGACGATGTCATCGGGATGGCCATCGGACTGCGCCTCGGGGGCGGTATCAAGGGGCGCGCTGCCATGGGCGCCGGTCTCGAAGCCGGCCGGCACCATCAGCCCGTCGCCGATGGCGGCGGCGGTCCACAGCGCGCGGCGGGCGGCCAGCACGTCGGTGCCGTCGGGCGCCAGCGAGGGCGCGGCCAGCACGCGGCCGAAGTCGCGCAGGCGCGCCATCTCCTCGGTCAGCCACGCGCTGCGGTAGTCCCACCACGGGAGCGAGCAGAACGCGCCGTCGAACGGCGCGGTGGCAAGGTCGGCCAGTTGTTGCGGGTTGGTACCGGGGGTGAAGGCCAGGAACACGGGATCTTCGCCGCCGTTCTCAGTACTGTCAGTACTGCTCCGCCCGGCGGTCTCGATGATCTCCGCCCAGTGCCGGCCCGGCACGCGCGACGGGGCGCGGCAACAGAAGCCGGCGGCGCCGGCATCGATCGCTTCGCGGATCTGGGCGCTCCACCAGGCCACCAGCGCGGGGGCGAGCCCCTCGTCGTACCAGCGCAGCCGCACGCCGGGCAGGTGGCTGTCCGTGGCATCCGGGCTGCCGCCGGGGCGGGCATGGTCGACCCAGCCATCGTGCATGCCTGCCGCCTCGGCCGGAAAGCGGTCGAGGGCGAGATCGAGCAGGGGAAGCAGCCCATGTGACCGGCACGCCGCAAAGGTCGCTGCCAGGATGTCGGGGCGGATATGGGGAATGGCCCAGCCGGCCAGCAATACATGGTCGAAACCGAGTGTGGCGGTGCGCGCGAGCGCTTCCGGGTCCACCGCTCGGGAATCGGTCAGGTTCAGTTGGCAGATTCGCACGTCACAGGTCCTTGGCCGTGGCGCCGCTGCGCGCCGATTCTGACCGGGCACGCGAAGGCTGTGCCAACGCGGCGGGGTCCGGGAGCGCGCGGGCCGGGAACTGCGGTGCAGCAAGGGCAGGGGCCGATGCGGTCCGGCCGCGCGTCCGGGTCGCATATGTAAGAAATACACGGTGCCCGGCGGATGTAAAGTAAGGAATACGGCTTTCGTGAAATCCGACGAGGCGGAAGGCTATCGATAAATGGGGGCGATAATCGGCACGCCGGTGCGGAATAAATCGGCAAAAAAAACCCCGCCAAGGGGCGGGGACGATTTTCAGCGGAGGCGGCGCGCCATTATCCGGCGCGATAGACATCCAGCCGGTTGTAGAGCGTCTTCAGGCTGATGCCAAGCGCCTTGGCGGCCTGCCGCTTGTCGCCGTCGAAGCGCGACAGCGTGGCCAGGATAATCTCCCGCTGCGTATCGGCCAGTGTCGTCCCCACCCGTACGCTGACCACGCCATCGACGGTCGTCGGCCGCATCGGCTGGCTGGCGAGATTGGGATTGCCAATTTCCACGAGTTTATCGGCCAGAATATAGGCGCGATATACGGAATTCTTCAGTTCGCGCACATTGCCGGGCCAGTCATAGCGCACCAGCCGTTCGAGCGTGCTGGCCGAAAATGCTTTCTCGGTCTGCTCCATGGCGTTGAATTCGGCCAGGAAATGGCGCGCCAGCGGGACGATGTCCTCGGTGCGTTCGCGCAGCGGCGGAATATGGAGCGGGAAGACGGCCAGCCGGTACAGCAGGTCTTCGCGCAACTGGCCGTCCCGGACGGCCTCCATGGGGTCGCGGTTGGTGGCGGCCAGGATGCGGACGTCGCTCACCAGCAGGGTGTCGCCGCCCACGCGGTGGAAGTTACGGCTTTCCAGCACGCGCAGCAGCTTGATCTGCATCTCCACCGGCATTTCGGTGACTTCGTCCAGGAACAGCGTGCCGCCCTGGGCCTGCTCGAAGTAGCCGGCCTTCTGCTCCAGCGCGCCCGTGAAGCCGCCTTTCTCGTGGCCGAACAGCTCGGATTCAATCAGCGTGGGGGCGATGGCGCCGCAGTTGACCGCCACGAACGGGCCGCCGGCGCGGCTGCTGCGCTCGTGCACGGCGCGCGCCACCACTTCCTTGCCGCTGCCGCTCTCGCCCACCGCCAGCATCGTCACGTCCGTCCCCGCCACCCGGTTGAGCTGGGCGATCAGCCGCTGCATGGCTGGCGCGGTACTCTCCCAGAGCAGGGAGACCTGCCCGGGCGCGGCACGGCGGCCCGGCGCGCGCGGCGGGGGCGCCGAGGAACGTGCGGATGGAAGCGTCGCGGTGGTGGACACGGGTGGCAGTGTGGCCGCCTGCGCCCGCCATCCCAGGAAAGTGGGGGAAGGGTGCCGACGGCGTCGGATTGGTCAATGATGTTTTAATGCTATCCGGTCGCGCTGCGGGTGGCTACATCCCATGCCGCCGTCGCGGAAAGGTCCGACACCTGTGTCAGACGGACACTGGCATATCGGCCAAGCGCCTGTAGCTAGACTTCAGCGTATCTTGCCGCCTGTGTTGCCCCTGTGCCGCCCGTTGCACGGCGAGACTTTTGCCAGGCGGTTTGCCGCCGCGTAATCTCAGTAGTATCTGAAGCGCCGCAGCACCCTGCATCCACCGAACCGAAAGGCCAACGGGCTCATGAGAATCAGACTCCGGACCGATTTCCGACAGGAATCCCGCGCCAACGGACGCCAGCGCAGCCTATGCCACACATCCTGATCGTAGACGACGACGAAAACGCCTGCGCGGCGCTGGCAGAAATTGTCGCGATCGAGGGGTTTTCCTCCGCCACCGCCGGCAACCTGCGCGAGGCGCGCCTCCAGATAGGCTGGCGCATGCCCGACGCGGTGCTGGCCGACCTGCGCCTGCCCGATGGCAGCGGCATGGAGCTGTTCGAGGAAGTCGGCTCGTCCGGCGTGGAAGTCATCCTGACCACCGGCTACGCCAGCGTGGAGAGCGCCGTGGAGGCGCTGCGCCTGGGCGCCACCGACTACCTCGTCAAGCCGATCAACGTCACGCGGCTCCAGACCGTCCTCAAGCGTATTGCCACCACCGGCGAGCTGAAAGCGGAGATCCATTCGCTGCGCGGCGAGTTGCGCCGCTATGGCCGCTTCGGCCGGCTGCTGGGCAGTTCCGAAGCCATGCAGGCGGTCTATGACCAGCTCAGCAAGGTCGGCCCGACCGAGGCCACCGTGCTGCTGATTGGCGAAAGCGGCACCGGCAAGGAGCTGGCCGCGCAGACCGTGCACGAACTATCCCCGCGCCGGCGCCAGCCCTTCCTGGCCGTGAACTGCGGGGCGATCTCGCCCACGCTGATCGAAACCGAGATGTTCGGCCACGAGCGCGGCAGCTTCACCGGCGCCGACCGCCAGCACAAGGGCTATTTCGAACGCGCCGACGGCGGCACGCTGTTCCTCGACGAAATCACCGAGATGCCGCTGGAGCTGCAGGTCAAGCTGCTGCGCGTGCTCGAGACCGGCACCTTCATGCGCGTGGGCACCAACCGCGAACAGCATGCCGATGTGCGCGTGCTGGCCGCCACCAACCGCAACCCCGAGGAAGCCGTGGCGGAGGGCAAGCTGCGCGCCGACCTGTACCACCGGCTGAACGTGTTCCCGATCGAACTGCCGCCGCTGCGCGCGCGCGGCGACGACGTGGTGCAGATCGCCAACACCATGTTGGAACAGCTGAACGGCGAGCAGGGCACGCAACGGCGCTTTGCCGCCAGCGTGCTGGAGAGCCTGCGCATGCACGCCTGGCCTGGCAACGTGCGCGAGCTGCGCAACTTCGTGCAGCGCGCCTACATCATGGCCGACCAGGATGTGATTACCGAGGTACAGATTCCGCTCCAAGTGGCGGCGGCGCCCTCGACGGGTACGGCCGTTGTCTCGGTGCCGGTGGGCATGTCCCTGGCCGAGGCGGACCGCCAACTGATCTTCGCCACGCTGGAGCAGTGCTCGGGCGTGAAGAAGCACGCGGCGGAGATTCTGGGCATCAGTTTGAAGACTTTATACAACCGGCTGGAAGACTATGCGGCCAAGGGCGAGCTGCCCGAATGGCTGCGCGCGTCGCGCAATGGCGACTCCAGCCCGCCCGCCGCCTCGTGAGGGCGGGCGAGTGCAGGCTGCGTGACAGGGAATCCACGGCGCCGGACTTGTCGGCGCATGGTTCTTGCATGAGGACCGTGATTGGCGGCTCCCTTTCGATTCACACGCTGACTGAGCAGACCTGAAAATGGCCATGGCCGACGCACCCAGCCCCACCCCAAAACCCGCGCACGACGGCGCCGCCGCCGGGGACCTCGCGTTCCCGGCCGTGCGCAGCATTGGCGAGGTGGCCGCGCTGATCGAGCAGGCGTCCCATGACCTGCGCTCGTCACTCAACGCGATCCAGAGCTGGGGCTACGTGCTGGACCGTTCGATCGATACCCCCGCCCCCCCGGCGCAGCGCGCGCTCGACGGCATCCGCTCCGGCATGCAGCAACAGCTGGCACTGATCGAGGAAATGGAGGAGGCCGTGCGCCTGCTGGCCGACGAGCGCAAGCCGGAGTGGGAAACCACCGACCTGCGCGACGCCGCCGAGGAAGCCATGGGCGACAAGCGGGCGGCGGCCGAAGCGCGCGGCGTGACGCTGGGCTCGATCGAATGCCAGAGTCCCGGCGGACAGGACTTCTGCGTGCAGGGCGATGCGCTGCGGCTGGCGCCGCTGCTGCGCCATCTGCTGATCCATTGCATCTGGCGCGCGCCGACCGGCGGATCGGTGCGCGTGCACCTGGTGGCCGAGGCCGAGTACGTGAAATTCCGCATCTCCGAAAGCCCGCCGCTGGACCGCTCGCGCGGGGCCTCCCGGCTGGCCGTGCTGACCGACTTCTTCGGGCGCAGCGTGGCCGAGGCCGGCGCCCACTCGCCCCGGCAGAGCACCGCGCTGCTGCTCACGCGGCGCATGGTGGAACTGCAGGGCGCCCAGCTGACCGCCGAGAATGACAACTGCGACGCCGACAATGTCAGCGTCTGCATCGCCGTGCGCATCCCCCGCCAACCGGCCGCCTGATCTCCGCGCCCGCCCCGCCTTCCGGCATTTTTTACCGCATCCAGCACAATCTGCACCGTCCGCCGCCCGTCAAAGCGGCGTGGATGGCCCATGGGCCGCTGGCCCACCGTTTGCATGGTTATCCGTGGAGCCCCGCCATGAGGGGACCCGAACTCGATACCCAACAGGAGAGATGCCATGCACAAAGCCCACGCTTCCAAGGGATCGCAAAGCCCCTTCCCGACCTCTGCCAATCATCCCGCTGCGCCTGCAATCACTGGCGCCGAGAAGGCGGATGGCAAGCACGAGAAGGACAAGCCGAAAAAGAAGACCTATCAGGCCGCCGTGGACGACTCGCTCGACATGACCTTCCCGGCCAGCGACCCGATTTCGCCGAGCGCGGCGATGCATGCCGAGAAGAAGACCACCACCAAGCGCGACGATGTGGATTGGACCCTGAAGAAGGGCAGCGAGCATCAGGCCGCCAGCGGCAAGGCCGCTGCCGAAAGGAAGGGAGCCAGCGACAAGGCGGCCGATAAGGCGGGCAAGTCTGGCAAATCCGCCCACAAGGACAAGAGCACGGCCAAGTCGGGCAAGAAGTGATTCGGACGCCAGGCGGCCCTCCCTTTGGATGGCCGCTTGTGATTCTTCGTGCGCCCCGGCACGCCTGTACCGCATCAACGCTTTGAACGGAGCATCCCTATGTCTACGATCATCGCAGGACGATTCGATACGTTTGACCACGCAGAGACCGCCGCGGCCCGTTTGCGGGCCAAGGGGCTGAGCGAGCAGGATCTCAGCCTGTTCTATGTGAACCCGGCCGGCCAGCACGCCACGTTCCCGATCGGGGGCGACCAGGCGGTGGATCCGGCCGCCCGGCAGACCGGCAAGGGCGCCGGGCGGGGCCTGATGATTGGCGCGGCGCTGGGTGCGGCCGTGGGGATCTGCCTGGCCGCCGCCGTGCGCGCGTGGTTCGCCACGCCGCCGCAGCCGTGGGTGTTCGTGTTGATCCTGGCGATTGCCACGGGCGTGGGCGCCTATGGCGGGTCGTTGATGGGCGCGTTGTCGATGACCCGCACCGGCCAGCGCGATCCGCGCACCGGCGAGGTCCGCATGCGGCATGCCGGCGTGCTGCTGGCCGCGCATGTGTCGCCCGACAACACCGCGCTGGTGGCCAACGAGTTGCGGCAGGGCGGCGCGGAAGACGTCGAGCGCGCCGAAGGCCAGTGGCGCGATGGCCGCTGGGAAGATTTCGATCCGCTGGCACCGCCCGTGCCGGCAGGACAGTTGACCGGGGAAGATTCAGCGCGCGCGCGGCAGCGGCAGTAAGCGCCGCGCGGTTTTTTCCATCACCATGCCTTTCACCCTTTCACAAAAAGGAGCAGCCATGCAACGCATCGACAACACGCCAGAGCCGCCCGGCATCCCGCCCGGCGGCCCCGGAACGAAGGGCGCGGCCATCATCGGCGGGGCGGAACAGCACAGCGCCGGGCCGGGACCGTTCGTGATGGCGTCCGACACCCTCGAAGGCAACAAGGTAGTGGACCCTTCGGGCGAGGAGATCGGCACCATCGACCACATCATGCTCGACGTGCTCGGCGGCCGCATCGCCTATGCGGTGCTGGCGATGGGCGGCTTCCTCGGCATCGGCGAGAAGCTGCACGCGCTGCCGTGGTCTGCGCTGACGCTGGACACGCGGCGCAAGTGTTTCGTGCTGGGTGTGGAGCGCGAGCGCATCAAGGCCGCGCCGGGCTTCGACAAGGAGCACTGGCCGACCATGGCGAACTCGCAGTGGGCTACCACGATCCACGAGTACTACGGCATTTCACCGTACTGGGAGAAGGATCGCTACGATCCGTGGGCTTGAGGCCCGTACCGATGAAAACCGGCGCCCTGGGGCGCCGGTTTTTTCGTTTGAGGGAGGGAAGGGTTCAGACCTTGTGGTTCACCTGCCCCGAGGGTTTGCTCGACGGGTCCGCGCGCATGCCACTGGCCTGCGGCTGGCCGGCCGGCTCCGGGGGCGGCGGCACCCGCGTGGTGAGCTGGTTCGACACACCGAGAATCCCCGGCGGCGTGGCGGCGGCCTTTTCCAGCCGTTGCGACAGGTCGATGTCCTCCACGCGGCCCGTCAGCGTGACGCGCCGGTCCACCACGTGCACGGCCACGCCATCGGGCATGTCACCGCCGCACGCTTCGGCGATGCATGTGCCCACGCGTTCGCGCAGCAATTCGTCGTCTTCGTCTGGACTGGTCCGGGCGGTGTCCTGGGTTTCCGTCTGCATGGCGCTTCCTTTCGCTGGTAACAAGAGTCCTGCATGACCGTGCGACGCAATCGGCATGCCTGCGGCGCCACAGCGCAGGCGCCGCCCAAGGCGGCGCCGTCTTGTAAAAACGACGCGTCACAACGCGCCGACAGCCTTGTAGGACACCGCCGGCTGATCAGGCGGCGGTCCGCTCTCTACAATGTAGACAGTCGTGCGTTCCGCAGGAGCCTTTCATGAAACAGCGCCGGATGATGCATCTGTTCGATCACTTCGCCGGCGCTGCCACGCGCCACGCGGGTTCCCCGGCAGCCTTCGTGCTGGCCGTGCTGGTGGTGGTGGTCTGGGCCATGACCGGCCCGATCTTCGGTTACTCGGAGACGTGGCAGCTGATTATCAACACCGGCACCACCATCGTCACCTTCCTGATGGTGTTCCTGATCCAGCAGAGTCAGAACAAGGACTCGATGGCCGTGCACCTGAAGCTGAATGAGCTGCTGGCATCGAGCAAGCCGGCGAGCAACCATCTGATCTCGATCGAGGAACTCGACGAGGACGAGTTGCGCCAGCTTGTGCTGTTCTATCGCCATCTGGCGGAACTGGCGGACAAGGAGGGCGGGGTGAAGTGCAGCCACTCCCTGGACGATGCCAACGAGAACCATGCCGCGAAACGGCGCGCGCGCCACGCGCGGCGTCAAGCGGATGCCGCCCCGGCCGATGCCGAGCCCGCCACCTAGCTGGCATGGATCTGGCTCGGCTTGGCGGCGCATGCCCGGTGCGTTCCGGGCACGTCTGTTCCCTGAGGAGACCATTTTGGCCACCCCGGCAACTCCGAATCCCGCAGTTACGACGGCATCCAACGAGCCGGCGCCGCTGGCCCAGCCGCGCGAGGTGCGCGTGGTTGTCTACGGGCGCGCCGATTGCGACGACCCGGCGAGTCATCCGGGCGTCACGCTGCGGAACATTGCCGAGCGCGTGGCGGCCCTTGCGGGCTTCCGCTACGCGGGCAGCTACGACGCCGTGACCCACGGCGCTGCGGCGGACCGTCTCTACTTCGTGCCGGCCGACACACTGACTGGCATCGACAGCGCCCGCCAGCTCGGCATCGACAGCCTGCATGACCTGCTCGGCGGCGTGGTGCCGCACGATTTCGTCGGCACCAAGGCGATCTCCCACGGGCTGATTTCTCCCGATGCAAGGGCGCCGGAGGGCTGGAGCCATGACTTCGGCGCGCGCATCGAGCCCTACGTCCTGCCCGGCTACACCGCGTTCTCGGTGGAGGATGCCCGGCGCGCCGGGCAGGCCATGCTGGGCGAGGGCAAGGTCCGTGTGAAGGAGCCGTGCGGCATCGGCGGACTCGGCCAGCAGGTGGTGGCGAACGCGGCCGAACTGGACGCCGCGCTGGAAGCGCTGGACGCCCGGCGGATCGAGTGCGAAGGCTTGGTGCTCGAACGCAACCTCGAGGACGTGACGACGTTCAGCGTCGGTCAGCTGGAGGTGGGCAACCTGCGCGCGAGCTACTGCGGCACCCAGGGCCTCACCCACAATCACGCCGGCAAGCTGGTCTACGGCGGGTCCACGCTGCGCGTGGTGCGGGGCTCGCTGGAAGACCTGTGCGCGCATCCGATCGAGGCGCACCTGCGCGAGGCCGTGCAGGCCGCGCTGGCCTATCACGCCGCGGCGGTGGAGTGTTTTCCGGGCACGATGGTGTCCCGCTGCAACTACGATGTGGCGATGGGCACCGACAACGGCCGGCAGCGGCTCGGCGTGCTCGAACAGTCATGGCGCGTGGGCGGCGCCACCGGGGCCGAACTGGCCGCGCTGGCGGCCTTCCAGGCCGATCCCCAATGCGTGCGGGCCACCGCCAGCACGCGCGAGATCTATGGCAGCGACGTACCCGTGCCGCCCGGCGCGGACGTCTATTACCAGGGAGAAGACCGCAACGTCGGCCCGTTGACGAAGTACGCAATTCTGGAGTCCAGTTCTGATGGCCACACATGAGGAATCGTTACAGGTCCATACCGATGGCGGTACCATCGCCGGCACGCTGATCACGCCGGCCACCAAGCTCCCCGGCGTGCTGTTCGTGCACGGCTGGGGCGGCAGCCAGCAGCAGTACCTGGCGCGTGCGCGCGAGGTGGCCGGCCTGGGCTGCGTCTGCATGACCTTCGACCTGACCGGTCATGCCGGTACCGCCGCGCAATACGAAACCGTCAGCCGCATGCGCAACCTGGCCGATGTCCTGGCTGCCTATGACGTGCTGGTGCGGCACCCCGAGGTGGACCGCAACGCCATCGCCGTGGTGGGCAGCAGTTACGGCGGCTACCTGGCCGCCGTGCTGTGCGAGCTGCGCCCGGTGCGCTGGCTGGCCCTGCGCGCGCCGGCGCTCTACATGGATAGCGGATGGGAGTCGCCCAAGCGGCAGCTCCACCACGACCAGGATCTCGTGGCGTACCGGCGCAAGGTGGTAGCCCCCGATACCAACCGGGCCCTGCGCGCCTGTACCAATTTCAAGGGCGATGTGCTGGTCGTGGAATCGCAGCATGACAGCATCGTGCCCCACGCGGCGGTGCTCAGCTACGTGGACGCCTGCTGCGAGGCCTGGTCGATCACGTACCGGGTACTGAAGGGCGCCGACCACGGTCTGTCGACAGAGGACTGCCAGCGCGCCTATGGCAAGTTGCTGGTGGGATGGCTGCGCGAGATGGTGACCGAGGCGCGTACCGGCCCGGCGGTGGTGCCGCCCCGGCCAAGCACACCGTCCACCGTGAAGAAGGCAACGGCAACCGAATCCCCCGAATACACGGTGTCGCGCCAAAAGCCGCCCCCGCCGCGTGCCGATGCCGGCCTGGCGCCCGATGAGGACGACAACGAGACCGCCGTGGCGGCTGGCGATGCCGACGACGAGAACGACCCGCAGGTGATCGCGGCGTCGGCGCCGAAGGCACGCAAGTAGCGCGGGGCAGCGCGTGCGAGTCGCTTTGTAGCGATTGCAGGCCGTGTTGTTTCTGCCAGTCGCACCGGAAATTCTTGCAAAACCCGCATAAAGTGCGGTCGCCACTGGCTGGCATTGTTTGTGCGTTGGCGGAGCCACATGAGCCCCGCGTCCGTCACCCCTTCGCCCGCAGCGACCGCCGAGCAAGCCGCCGACGCCGCGTTGCGTGCCGTGGGGCTGCGGCACGCCGACGACGGCGAAGCCGGCATCGCCCGGCGCCGCGCGGGCACGGGCTTCTACTATGCCGATGCCAAGGGCAAGCGCATCGAGGACAAGGCCACGCTCGCGCGCATCCAGGCGCTGGCGATTCCGCCAGCCTACGAGTCGGTCTGGATCTGCGCCGACCCCACCGGCCATCTCCAGGCCACGGGCCGCGATGCGCGGGGCCGGAAGCAATACCTCTATCACCCGGACTGGGCCGCGCTGCGCGACACCGACAAGTTCACCCGCCTGATGGCCTTCGGGCATGCGCTGCCGCGTCTGCGCGGGCGGCTGGCCCGAGATCTGGCGCGCAACGGCATGCCGCGCGAGAAGATCCTTGCCGCCGTGGTGACGTTGCTGGATGCCACCCTCGTGCGCGTCGGCACCCCGCGTTACGCGCGCCAGAATCGCACCTATGGGCTGACTACGCTGCACCGGCGCCATGTGGCCGTGCGCGGAAGCCGCCTGCGCTTCCAGTTCACCGGCAAGAGCGGCGTGACCCACGACGTGTCCGTCAACGATGCCCGCCTGGCCCGCATCGTCCGCAACTGCACGGAGCTGCCGGGGCAGCGGCTGTTCAAGTACAAGGACCCGGAGGGCGAGATCCGCGAGATCGGCTCGGTCGATGTCAACGCTTATCTGCAGGAGGTGACCGGCGGCGATTTCACGGCCAAGGACTTCCGCACCTGGGCCGGCAGCGTCCACGCGCTGGCGCTGCTGCGCAAGACCACGGCCGACAGCGAGACCGCGCGCAAGAAGGCCGTGACCGAGGTCATCCGCGAAGTGGCGCAGCGGCTGCGCAACACCATGGCCGTCTGTCGAAAATGCTACGTACACCCGGATGTGCTCGCGGCCTTCATGGATGACACCTTGCAAGCCTTGCCGGCCCCGCGTGCCGGCGTGCGCCTGCGTGCCGACGAAGCGCGCCTGCTGGCGCTGCTGGAGAGCACTTGTGCGCCGGTGGCGACGCCTCGCAAAGCAGCATGAGGTGAGCCCGCGTTGTCCGGCACGGCAATTGCATCGCTACGCCTACCAATGAATAACAACAGCGTAGCGAGTCTAGCAAGAGGCCAAGGTGGAAAACGCAGTCTTCAGTTGCCTGAGTATCGACGGCAGCCAGCAGGAAACGGTGCATCAGGACTTCCCGCAAACGGAGTCCATCGTTGCAGCCCTCAACAACCACAACCATCAAGAAGTGCCGATGCCACGGCTGGCCACGGTTCCCTGCAAGGGGCGCGGTGGCACGGTCCGGCCGCTACGCGGGCGGGATCTCCGGCAGGCGCGCGTGCTGATGCAGGCGTTGTGCGAGATGCGCCTGGACCTCGGCAATGGCGAGGGGCGCTGGGAGCCCTCCACGCTGGCTAGTCGGCAGATGTCGACGATGGCGCTCTGGCGCAACCGTGCACGCCATCTGTTCCCGGAAGCGGAATGGGAAAGCGGCATCGAGGCCCGGCTCGACGCGGGCTTCCGGCAGGCCGGTAACGGCTGCCCGCGCGAAGCGGCCAACGAGTTCAAGCGGGCCTACTACCTGCTGTGCTGCGTGCTGACGCAGGCGCGCGACATGGCACGCCGGGGCGATGGCCCCGATCGCCGCGATGCCCCGCAGCCCGCCAAGACGCCGCGTCCTGATGCGCCGCTCGATCGCGGCGCCTGACTAGGTCTTTTTCTTCTTCGACGCAGCGCGCTTGCGGCATGGCCCGATATAGCCGGGCAGCCCGCGCGCCTTGGTGCTCAGCGCCAGTTGCACCGCGCGCGCCAGCGCGGTGGCAAAGCCGTGATGGGTGTCGAACGGCCCTTCGATGTGCTGGCGGAAGAAGTCGGCCCAGCGGAAATCCGGATAGGCGGCCTTGACCTTGCGATAGCCGCCGGCCAGCTGCACGAACGCCTCCAGGCTCCGATACGGATCGTCCCGCATGGCATGGATGTCCGGCGGCAGCGCCTTGATGGGCTGGCGCCGGCCCTGCTCGTCGTACGGGTGGACCATGTGGTTCTCGACCATGTACGCCCAGAACTTGCGCTGGGACAGGTGGCTCAGGTCTTCCCGCACGTGCGCCGGCACCATCTCCATGCCCATCTCATGCCAGGCACGCACCCAGTGGTGGTGATCCACCACGTAGAGCGTGTGCTCCGGGCCGAGCACCACGTGAACGCGGTGTTTGTCGAGAAAGCCGGGCAGATCGGCGTGCGACAGGCGCCGCGTGACATGAATCTTCTGCGCGACGTGGTAGCCGCCGATGGTGATCTGCGTGGGCCGCAGATGATCCATCGGCACCATCAGCTTTGCGCCTGCGCGCAGCGGTTTTGCCATGGGGGCGGCCTCAGCTCTTGTTCAGCGTGCGTTCGGGGGAGGTGGTGGCTTCGCCGGTTTCCGAGCCGGATGCCCAGCTACCGATGCTGTCGCGTTGGGCGGAGTCGGCTCCCTCGCCCGGCCGGCGCACGCGGATCTGGTTTTCCACGTCCTTCACGCCGTACACGGCATCGGCGATCTCCTCGACGATGTATTTCTGGCGCCGGTCTCCGACCGTGCCGCCGAGCTTGACCAGCCCCTTGTCGACATCGACGGTCACATCGGAGACGTCCACGTCGGGATGGTGGGCGAGGCGGTCGCACACATCGCCCAGCACCCGCTCGTCGGGCCGTTCGTAGTTCTTTGGCCCCACCGGGCGGCGGCTGCCGACACCGGTGCCGGAGAGCGTTTGCGGCCGCGTGGGATGTTCGCGATAGCCGGGATCGCCCGGATACACGCGTTGTGCACTGTTGAACGACTGTCCGCCGCTGCGGCTGTCGCCGTAGTAGCCAGCGCCGCCGTAGGTCGTATCGCCGCGCCAGTCTTCGCCCCATTCCTGTCCCCAGTCCTCATGCGTCGGGCTGGCCGGCTCGGGCTTGGCGCGGCCCGTGCGGCTGGCACCGCGGTCTCCTCGGAAATTGAACATGTCGCGCTCCTTGCGGTTCGGTGTTCGCCAAGCCGCAAGTTCCATGCCGCGCGGAGGCTGGTCGGGGCCATACCCGCGCGATGTGCGCGATGCGAGCCGCGCGCGGCGCCGGGTGCAATCCTTGCCACACGTTGTAACCGTTACGCGCGGCGAGGGCGCCAGCCGCCTAATCTTCCCTTGCGGGCGGGCCACGGCGCGCGGCATGGAATTTGCGCAGACCTTGCCTATATCCAATTCCGATCCCCTTCTCACAGGTATTGCCATGGCTACACCCAAGCAGGTACCGCCCCAGCACCAGGAACATCAGCCAGGCCTGGAAAGCGAGATGGAACCGCGCCCGGATAGCGGCGCCGACGACTACGTGGGCAGCGGGCGCCTGGAAGGCAAAGTGGCGCTGGTGACCGGCGGCGACAGTGGCATCGGCCGCGCCATCGCCGTGGCCTACGCGCGCGAGGGCGCCGACGTGGCCATCGCCTATCTGGACGAGCACGGCGACGCGAAGGAAACCGCCAGCCTGATCGAGCAGGCTGGCCGCCGGGCGCTGGTCATCGCCGGGGATCTGGCCGAGGTCAGCCATGCCGACGCCGTGGTGGCCCAGACCATCAAGCAGTTCGGCCGGCTCGACATCCTGGTCAACAACGCCGCCGAGCAGCATCCGCAGGATTCGCTCGAAGACATCGACACCAGCCAGCTCGAAGCCACCTTTCGCACCAATGTCTTCGCCATGTTCCACGTCACGCGCGCCGCGCTGCCGCACCTGCAGAAGGGCGCGTCGATCCTGAATACGACCTCGGTGACGGCCTATCGCGGTAGCGGCCATCTGCTCGATTATTCGGCGACGAAGGGGGCCATCGTGTCGTTCACGCGCTCGCTGGCGCTACAGATCGTCAAGCGTGGCATCCGCGTCAACGGCGTGGCGCCGGGGCCGATCTGGACGCCGCTGATTCCGTCCACGTTCACTGAGGAAGAAGTGGCCAAGTTCGGCAAGAAGACGCCAATGGGGCGGCCCGGCCAGCCTTTCGAGGTGGCGGCCGGCTATGTGTTCCTGGCGTCTGACGCCGCGAGCTACATCACCGGCCAGATTCTGCATATCAATGGCGGGGAAGTGGTCAACGGTTGACCGCGCCCGCATCGATCGATAAATCGCGACGTATCGCAAGGGAGCCCATCATGTCATCCATCGTAGCCGGCCGGTTCGCGTCCATCCCGGACGCCGAGGAGATCGCCCAGAAGCTGTACGCGCGCGGGTTCTCGGTCTGGGATGTGTCGATCATGTCCGTCAACCCGGGCGGCGCCCGCCCGCCGGGCGTGCTGCTGGCCACCCGCGCCAAGGGCGACCGCCGCGAGGAAGTGGCCGATGTGCTGCGCGAAGGCGGCGCCTGCGACATCGAGCGGGCGAGCGGCACCTGGGAAGGCGGCCAGTGGGCCGACTTCGATCCGAAGCGACAGCCCAAGCTGGTGGACACGCAGGAAGGCGAGTGCTGGCCCGCGCCGGCCGCCTCCCGGCAGTCCGGCCAGTCCGGCCAGTCCGGACAGTCCGGACAGTCCAATGGCGAGGCCCGGCCCGCGCACGCCGGGCCGGTGGCCGAGGAGGCCGTCGCCGTGGATAGCACGGGCAACGAAGATCCGGGCAGCGAACTGGAGCATTACGTCGATCGGCAGGTATCGAGCCATAGCTGAGGCGCCCGCCATGGCCAAGACCGACACGGCGGACCTGGACACCCTGCGCCCCACGCAGCTGACGCTGGGCTTCTATCAGGTCCACGAGAAGATGGACGTCAGCGCCCAGCCGCGCGAGCCGGCCGCGATGCGCAAGTTCCTCCGCGAACACTGCATCCGGACCATCGCCGGGCCGGGTGGGGCGCTGTATATCGCCGATCATCACCATTGGGCGCGCGCGTGGCTGGAACTGGGCTGGCGCACGGCACCGGTCTGCATCGACGCCGATCTCAGCGACCTGTCGCCCAGCGCGTTCTGGAAGAAGATGCGCGCGCTCGGGCATGTTCATCCGGTGGATGAGCACGGCAAGCATCTGGACGTCGATGCGCTGCCCGCCACGGTGATGGGGATGCGCGACGACCCGTACCGCAGCCTGGCCGCCTTCACGCGCAACGCCGGCGCCTACCAGAAACCGGGCAATGCCTACGGCGATTTCAGCTGGGCAGGCTTCTTCCGGCGCCATGTGGAGGAAGACATGCATAGCATCGCCGGCTTCGCCCGCGCGATGACGCTCGCCATTCCGCTGGCGCGCAGCAGCAAGGCACGCAGGCTCCCGGGATGGATTGGCCCCTGCGTGCCGCGCAAGAAGTAACCCCCCTGAAATGCCTCGTGCCCCTGCGGATAGGATCCGGCAGGGGCACGAGGTTCCGCGAGATGCGGCTGCGAGATGCGGCAGCGATCAGCTCTTGGCCTTGTGCGTCGGCTTGCCCTTTTGCTTGGTGCTGGCCATCTTGTCCAGTTCCTTTTCGCTCATGGACTTGTACATCGACTTGGACGCGCCTTTCAGCGCGCCAGCCTTGGTGTCTCCACGCTTGGCGGAGAGCGCCGCACCGGCGGCCATTTGCTGTGCCTTCGATTTCGCTGGCATGACAATCACTCCTTATATTCGGCCCAATACCACCAGCAGGACCACGATGAGAACGATAAGACCCAGCCCGCCGCTGGGCCAATAACCCCAGCCCGTGCTATACGGCCACGCCGGAAGCGCGCCGACGAGCAGCAGAATCAGAATAATGAGAAGAATGGTGCCGATACCCATGGCGTGCTCCTTGTTTCCCTATTGTTGTTCCGGAGGCGAAGCCCAAGCCTTGCCTCAGCGTTGCCTTGTAGATTCAGGGTAGAACAGCAGGCGGCACAACCAAGGCGGGCTAGGGCTGATATCGGTGTAGGAATTGGACGACTTTGGGTTATATAGGGTGGTTTCGCCTGCGTGCCCAATGCGGCCTTGGGCGGGCGCGGAATGGCCAGGCCCGTGGCGGGGTCGAGGTTCTTGGCCTTGCACGCGCGGAGGATCAGGTCGTCCGACGGTTTTGGCGGTGGTTCGGCGGCTTCCTGTTCCTTCTGCCACTGGAAGGTGCCGTCCCAGGGCGGAAGCTTGGCCGGGGGCAGGGGGACGATTGTGTCGATGTCGGGGAGCTTGGGGTTTTGGCCGTCGTAACGATCTAGGAATTTGCCGATCAATTTATAGCGCTCAGACCGCTCGATATCCGGTGCGGCGCCTAAATAGTACATATCCGATTCTGGCGGCCCCCGAAATCCTTCCTCAAGAAAGGATGCTGAAAGCGCATTGCCCGCGCGAACGCCCATCTGGTACGTTTGAATTGCGTCGGCGTAGACTCCCTTATTCTGCAGATGAATTCCCAGACTTCCCGCCGCCTCACCGTGACCCTGCTCGGCTGCGCACCGCTGCATTTTCCGCGCGATATCTGGAGCTTTATCTAACGGCGCGAGAAGCTCTGCCACATACGTCTGAGCATTCGCATTACCAAGGTCGGCCGCTTTGCGAAAGTACCGCAGCGCCATTTCTTTGTCCCGCTTGAGACCGTAGCCCAGGTTCAAGTAATAGCCGATGTCGTAGTACCCTGACGGCACGCCCGCTTCGACCAACTGCGCGGCCAGGTCGACACTCTCCTTTTGTGCGAGAGGTGAAGACGCCAATCCGTGTGACACCAACTGCTGCAAGTTGTTATTGGCTTTGTAGTGACCGTGGGCCGCGGCGATCCGATAGTAGCGCGCGACTTCGTCGAAATCCTTCGGGCCGCGCCGCTTTTCCAGATGGCGTGCATACCGAAAGACTGCATCGGTCTCAGGGTCGAGGTGAGGCAGGCGTGCAGCTTCATGGACACATTCGAATGCAAGATTGGCGCGGACACTGGCCAGATCCGGGACGGTTCGCATAGGGGTCTCCTTTGAACATGCGATCGTCGTAAACGCCATGGCAAAAAACAAGGGAAAGGTTCGCATTTCAGTCCGGATCGGAGCGCTTTGGA
The DNA here is from genome assembly GCF_900115455.1 of Cupriavidus sp. OV096. Lineage (NCBI taxonomy): Bacteria > Pseudomonadati > Pseudomonadota > Betaproteobacteria > Burkholderiales > Burkholderiaceae > Cupriavidus > Cupriavidus sp. OV096. The sequence goes on along the minus strand of NZ_FOWM01000018.1, from coordinate 4,185 downwards.
TCGTCTCGATAAGATTCGATCAATGAGGCCACCGGTGACTTCCATTTGTTTCGATGGTCTTTGTTTGTGCCAATACGGCTTTGGGTCATCAAGGGGCGCCGGGCGGTCAGGTTTCCTTGTCGTGGGCCACCAGTTTCCAGGTGACGGCCACGTCCTGATAGCGCAAGCCCAGAAAATCGTCGAGCCAGTCGAAGATGCGCCGGTTGGGGACGTAGAGCGCGGGCATCGTCTCGCCTTTACGGAAATGCCCGGTGGCGTCCTGTAGAAAGCTGAACCGGGTGGCGCGCCATGTTCCGGATTCGGGGCACGGTGTGCCGGTGTTCGCCTGCGTGCCCAATGCCGCCTTGGGCGGGGGCGGAATGGCCAGGCCCGTGGCGGGGTCGAGGTTCTTGGCCTTGCACAGGCGGAGGATGAGTTCATCCGACGGCTTTGGCGGTGGTTCGGCGGCTTCCTGTTCCTTCTGCCACTGGAAGGTGCCGTCCCAGGGCGGAAGCTTGGCCGGGGGCAGGGGGACGATTTTGTCGATGTCGGGGAGCTTGGGGTTTTGGCCGTCGTAGCGGTCTAGGAATTTGCCGATTTGCTCATAACGGCGGGAGCGTTCGGGGTCGGGAGGTAAGGCAAGATAGTCCATATCCTCTGGGAGAACCGGCTTGAAGCCGTACTCCAGCACCAGGGCGGCTATCGAATTTCCGGCGGCTACGCCCTTCTGAAATGCTTTTACCGCTTCCGCATACAGTTGGTCGCCCTGCAAGTTGGTTCCCAGCGCGTTTGCCGCCTCGCCATGTCCCTGATCGGTGGCGCACTGGCGCATGCTTCTCGCTATTGCAGGAGCCTTGTCCCAGCCTGCAAGCAACTCCGCAACGTAGACTTGTGCGTTGGCGTTGCCAAGGTCGGCTGCCTTGCGGATGTACCGTAGCGCCATTTCCTTATCTTGCTTGAGGCCATAGCCGAGGTTCAAGTAATACCCAATGTCGTAATACCCGGACGGCACCCCCTCCTCGATTAACTGCGCAGCCAGGTCGACGCTTTCCTTTTGCGCGAGCGGCGAGGAAGCCAAACCGTGTGAAATCAGTTGCTGCAGGTTATTGTTTGCCTTGTAGTGTCCATGGGCAGCTGCTACTCGATAGTAGAGAGCCACCTCATCGAAATCCTTTGGGCCGCTAAGCCTTTCCAGATGCCGAGCATACCGAAACAATACATCGGCCTCCGGATAGAGCGGAGGAAGACTTGCTGCTTCATACGTACATTCGAAAGCAAGATTCGCGCGGACACTGGCCAAATCCGGGACGGTTCGCATAGGGGTTTCCTTTGAGCAGGCGTTCGTTGCAAGTGCGATCGCGACGAGGGCGAAGGGGAGTCGCATTGTTCAGTCCAGGTGAGTACGTTTAGGATCGTCTCGATAAAATTCGATCAATGAGGCAACCGGCGCCCTTCCATTCTTCTGATGGTCCTTGTTCTTCGTAATGATCCGGGCCCACCGTCTAAACGCCTCCCTAATATCCTCCTGCGCCCCCTTTCCTCCCGTATGTATCCCCCACAACCGCTTCCGTAGCGGCCCCGTCACCCCCGTATGCTCATGGCAGATATTCAATTCACTATCCGCCGCCATGCTGCGGGTATTGATATTCGCCGAGCCCAGCGTCATGAACACATCGTCAATAATCATCAGCTTTGAGTGCACATACACGTGCTCCCATTTTCCGGGTGGGGAATCCGGCGCGACCAGCGTGCAGATGTGGACTTTCAGGCCGGGGATTTCTGACGGGACGATGGCCTCCTGGGGGGCTTTCATCTGATCGACCAGTTCTGCCTGTCGCTCTCGTGCCCGCCTCAGGTTCTCGATGGCCTCGGCCAGCTTCTTCGCGGTGACTTCGCTGTCCACGTATCGGCGCATTTCCTCGGCGCCCTGCATGGCTCCACGGGCCTGCTTCTCCGCCGCGACCGCCTCGTCATATTCCTTTTGCAAGGCCTCGCGCCGCTTGTCCTGCCGTTCGAGTTTCGCCACACCGGGGATGGTGTCGGCGCGGCCCAGGGCCTCCAGCATCCGGTAGGTGTTCACCGTGCCGGGGCCGATGCCCTCGTCGCTCGCATTGGTGACGACAAACAGGTGGATGGGGCCATGCTCGCCCGGGTCGCGGCCCCAGGCTATCTGCTTTGCGGCGGCCGCCTTGATTTGCTCGGCCAATGGCGGAAAGCGGAAATACTGATTCTCGATATAGACAAAGCTGCAGGCGTTGTTGACCACCTGCAAATACATTTTCTCGATATCGAACTTGCCGTGTTCCGGCTGAGTCCGCAGCACCTGGGCCATGACCTTGACGCCGGTGTCGTGCAGCATTTTGAGTGCTGTCGCGGCAGGTTTTCGGGTGGTTTGCAGTGCTTCGCCGGTAGCGCGGTCCCATGCCTCACAGAAATTCTGGTTCAGATACCGGAGAACCGGGCCGGTGACGCGGCTTGAAATGTCCTGTCGTGGCGTCGCGCCATTCCGGCCCTGATCGCCCAAGAGCCGGACCGCGCTATGGTCGTCCTTGTCCCAGTACGGGTCGAGCATGTTGTGGCCCATGACATAGCCAACTGCCCGGTCAGGCAATTCATAATCGACCAGCACCATTTTCTGGTGGTGCGTCGGCACGATCGCGCCCATGATGGCGCCGCCTTGGGCCTTACTACCGGCAGAGCGCGTGTCGTCGGTCCCCCACAAGGCCGTGCGAAATGCGATTTCCAGCCGGTTAGACAGGCCAAAATCCCGCACGACAAATTCGACGTTGACCAGCTTCGGCAGCCCCAGCAATCCCGGCAGCTTTTCCATGACCTGCGATGGAACAGGCCCTTTGAATATCTTGGCGGTAGGGGAGGTGCGTGCTGCACGCCAATGCCAGTACCGGTTGAATTCCTTGGGATTGACGCGGGGATTGGGTGGACGCGAGAACCAGGGATGCTGATGCATGCGGTCAGGCAGGTTCGGCTCGTCGCCCATATCTGACATGCCGGGAATGCCCAATGCTTCGCCGCCCCAGCTAAGCAGACGGACCTTTACCCCGCGCTTTCCCGCTGCCTCGAGCAGGTCGCCAATACAAGGCGTGCCGCGCTCCCTGGCGCCGCGTTTGAAGAACATTGATGGCTGGAAGCCCCAACAGATAATGTCGACGGTCTTCTGCGCGGCGGAAATGGTGTCGTGGAGGTCGCCGAACGCCTCTTCGCCATTGACGAGGGGATGAAAGGTGCAGGGCTGAGGCGCATATTCGGCACGCTGGACGAACCACGGCAGCGTGATGAGCGCCCGATTGGTACGCGACAGAGCGATGGGCGTGGTAATGGGTTGTTGTCTCATACCTGATCCTCGGGTGTTGAGCCGAGCAGTTGGTCATAAACCTGGCGATGGACGGCGCGATCGGGCGCCTCGGGCGTTCCGGGTGCGGACTCGAAGAATTGAAAGCCGCGCGCGGCAAGTTCGCCGTTTTCGGCGTTGCCGCGATATTCCTCAGTAGTAGGAATGGCGTGGACCGCGCCGCTAGCCAATTGCAGTTCGTACTGCTTGGTGGCCATCTGATGGTCGATCGGAATGTCGCCTGTTTCGTCGATCACGCCCTGCCGGAACAGCACGCCTTCGGCAAACAGCTTGTACGGCATGCCGACAGGCAGCCGGGTTCTCGATGCCGGCGAGGCGCCGGTGTTCAGCGTCAGCGGGTGTGCGGGCAGAATGTTTGCCATTTCGGCGTGGATCTGCATCGAGGCGGGCGGGCGCTTAACCCACACCGCGCACTTTTCGAAGATGTCTCCCGGCGTTGCATTTTCGATCCCGCACTGCGTAATCCGAATGTAAGACCCGCCCGACCCAATCCACACCTCCTTGGCGGCCGACAGCACCAGCTTCCCGTCCGTACTGCTAATGGTGACGTCCTTAAGCGCCGCCAACTGCAACTCATCGCCCTGCGCCTGAATCTCGACCTTCCCGCCCGCCGCGAACAGTTTCATGCCGAGTTTCTGCGCGAACAGGGACACGGCGTCGCCGGCGGCAACGGTGAAGCGCTTGACCGCGCTGATGTCCGCATTCCCGCCCGCTGTGGCGATGAGATGGTTCGCCGCGCTGGTTTGCAGGTCCGCCCCGGACACCAGGGCGATACCAGCGGGCGCGCTGGCGAGCAGTCCGGCGGCGCGCAGTTGCTTGAGGCTGTCATTGAGCAG